>JAZNRC010000042.1:0-75662 GCA_045590555.1 Lachnospiraceae bacterium
GGTGTAGCCTCTGCAATTTCTTCCGTCTCTGATGTCTCCGGATTTTCTTTGCCACCAATACACCCTACCAACATCAGTAATAGCGCACACACTATTAACAGATTTCTTTTCTTTTTTCCTTGTTTCATTTTCATTTTTCCTTTCTTTTACCTCTCCTTCAGACTATCCTGCATTCCCTCAACAAAAGGCTCCAGGAAATAATCCAACACGGTTCTCTGTCCTGCTATGATATCACATCGACCTTCTAAACCAATATGTAACATATCTGCTGGCACATCCTGCAGTACAATTTCAACAGGATATACATTTCCTAATCCGTCTACAGCGACAGCAAGAGCTCCAATGGTTTTGACTTCTCCCTGCACAATCTCATATTCAGAGTTGTCAAGAGCTGCCAATTTAATCTTGACCGCATCTCCAACATGAACATATTCAATATCCGAAGTAGGAATATAAGCATGAAACATTATATTTGCTTCCTCCGGTATAATATATGCAATGTTTTGTCCTCCGGAAATATAGTATCCTTCGGAATTAATTTGGAGATTAGAAATATGTCCCGAAGCTGTTGCGATAACATTTTTACCGGCAATAATATTCTGCTGTTCATTAAGCTCCGCCTCTTTCTGGCGCAACCTTTCATTTATTGTGTTTATGTACTGTACAATTTCTAATTCCCTTCCCAGCACGAAATTGTCTTTCTGATTATCAATCAGCTTCTTATCATCCGAAGTTTGTCTGACAATATCATACTGCTCTAACTGAAGAAGGTAACTCTCTTGCTCCATGCATATCGCCTCTGCCACAAAAGCTTGTTCTCCATAAATGGAGCAATCAAATTCATCTAAAGATTCTTCGTTATTAATTCTTTCATACATTTCTTTTTGTATCTCAAGAATTTTAATATCTTCCTCCAACTGTTCCACTGTCAATTGTTCTTCCGCAGAGTCAACGCGCAGTAAAACATCTCCCTTCTCCACGTAATCTCCATCTTCTACACAGATTTCGGAAACACTGCCTGCATACGCATTGTTGACCGGAATTATATTCCCTTCCGGATTCAGACTCCCGTACGCCGTTACCGTAATATCAATCTTAAATAACGCCGCCCAGACCACCGTTACAATCAACAGCGTGGTAATCAATAATATGATACACTCCGACATTTTGTTTTCCGGTTTTTCGATAATTTCAAGCATGGAAGGAAGAAAATCATATTTCAAGTTTTTCTCTTTTATCTTTGTGTACTTTGCAACATAATTTTTCATTCCACATCACCTCTCAACTGCTGATGATATAAATAAGAATATAAACCGTTCTGTTTCATTAATGCATCGTGACTACCCTTCTCAACGATTTCACCTTTGTCCACAACCATAATTTCATCCGCGATTCTTAAGGTGGATAACCTATGGGCAATAATGAATACGGTTCTCCCCCTACAGATTGCTTTCATGTTCTTCTGGATGATGCTCTCCGACTCATAATCAAGGGCAGACGTAGCTTCATCAAAAATCAGGATTTTAGGATTATTGATAATGGCTCTTGCTATGGCAACCCGTTGTTTCTGCCCGCCGGATAAGGATATACCTTTCTCTCCTATTATTGTATCATACCCTTCCTGCAGTTCCATAATGAAATCATGAGCGCCTGCTATTTTCGCCGCTTCAATAATCTCATCTATGGTTTTATTCGGACAATGGATTGCAATATTCTCTGCTACGCTTCCGTTAAACATAAAGTTCTCCTGCAAAACCACACCGATCTGATTACGAAGAAGTGTGGGATTGATAAGCGACAGGTCCATTCCGTCAATGGATATTTTACCATTCTGAGGAATGTACAGTCTTTGAATCAGCTTCGAAACAGTACTCTTGCCGGAACCGCTTCGTCCCACAAGACCAACTACTTGGTTAGGCGGTATTTCAAAGCTCATTCCTTTTAATACATCTGCCGTATCCGCCCGGTATCGAAACCACACCTTGTCAAAAGTGATTCTGCCCTCAAGCTTCGGCAAAACAGCGGTCGCATTGACGCTCATCTGCTCCATGGGCGAGTTAAAAATATCTCCTATCCTCTGTACGGATAAGGATGCCTGCTGATACTCCTGCCATAACTGAACCAATCTCAGAACCGGACCGCTGACACGATTTGCCAGCATACGAAAAGCCACAAGCTGCCCGATTGTCATGCTTCCGTCAATCACCATCTTCGCCCCTTGTACCAGAATAATCAAATCAAAGATTCTCTGAATGAAAGTCGCTACATTTCCCGATGTGGAAGAAATAATGGATGTTTTATATCCTGCTTTTACATAATCAGACTGCAAGTCTCCCCATTTGTCTTCAAACTTATTCTCCAGTGCGAAGGACTTCACAGTCTGGATTCCGGTTATCGATTCCACCAGGAATGACTGGGCATTGGAGCCTGCACGGAATTTCTCATTCAAGCTCTTCTTAAACAGAGGTGTTATCACCAAAGAAAGAATTGCAAAAATGGGAATGGATATCAGCATAATAAGTGCCAGGGGAACACTATAGAAAAACAATACCGCAATATAAACAGTAATAAATATTATGTCTATCAAGGAAGAAAGGGGCGTGCCGGTCAAGAAAGCACGAATGGTATCCAATTCGCGGACGCGGGCAATGGTCTCACCCACACGTCTGGATTCAAAATATCTTAGAGGCAGTGAGAACAGATGATGAAACAATTTTGCACTCAGAATGACATCAATTCGATTGGTGGTATGTACAAACAAATAGCTTTTTGCCAGACTTATCATCAATTCATAGATATATGCAATCAATATACCAATGGCGATGGTATGCAGGGTCGAGATTGCATGGTGTGATAAGACCTTATCCACAACAACCTGTGTCATTAATGGTGTAAGAATCCCAATAATCTGCACCACAAAAACAGCAATTAATACACAGATAAATTGCTTCCTGAATTTGATTATTGTGGGAATAAACCAACGAAATCCAAACTTGTGGTTGGATTCATAAGACGAAGAATTTTTCTTGCCAAAGGCAAGAATTCTTCCTGAAATGTATTCTGACAATGCATCGTTAGACAAAACCTCCGGCGTCCCTTTTAAGGGATTGAGTATGGTCCAACTGTCATTCTTATATGCAAGAATGATGAGATACTCATTTTCCTTGGTTTCTGCAATCAAAGGAACGACAGTCTTCTGCATTTTCTTCACAGAAAGCCTGCCGACTTTTACTTTCATTCCAAGCTGCTTACCTAATCGCAACAACTCTATTTCGGTTTCAGCATTTTCACCAAACCGTTCTGCTGAACTCTTTGGCACCTTAACATTGAGATATTTCGCTACTATCTGAAAGCACAAATATCCCGTATTCATTCCGTTATTCATTTTTATCCCCTTGTAGCACTTTTTTATATGAACATGCTAGCATTTTTTTAACAAAATACAATAGAATTTGCGTAAGCGTAGGTAATTTTTGGCTAAGTGATAGTAATTTTGCCATTTTTTACTGTTGACACAACAAAAAAACCATCACACTATGGTGATGGTTTTTACAAAAATGTCACTCTATTCTTAAATATCTTTGATAATATGCTTACGCCAATCTCTCCGCTACAGACTGCCCCGAAGGGCAGTCCCCGCTTCGATTCGAAAGTCCTTTTGACTTTCATGTTATATATCCTCCTTCCTTACAGGATAGCTTTCGCTCCGCCTCGGGTCGCCACCTTTGACTTCGCTCCGGCTTCATATATAACACTTCCTTTTACGCTTTTATTGTATCGCTTACTTGTGTAATAAAAAATTATAATAATAGCAAAATAAAATGCTTTATTTTTATAAAAACAGCAAAATAAAAAGCACTTTCGTCATTATAATGATTTCTTTCATTACTCTGAACAAAAGTGCCCTGCTTACTTTATTTCGTTTCGGTCTTACGGTTCTTGTATGCATTATATGCATCCACATCTATGGTGCCGTCCGCCAACATCTGCTCAACCCACAACTGCAGACTTTCTACCGTAATGGAAATACGCTCCAACTCTTCCTGAATATGTATAAAATCTTTGATTTCATCGCCTTCAATTCTGCCATCTACCGTAATTTCAATCAAACGCTCCTGCTTTTTCTCCATGGCGTTTAAGGATGCCAACATTTCAAGGACAATCTGAGATAAATCTTTTTGCTTAATTTCCGGCACATATCGTTTACCAATTGGACAATCATTGGCGCAATAATAGTTGCAGATCGTCGGCATTTTATACGCCTCTGCCATCACCAATACTTCGTCGGGATGCGGCATGGATTTTTGATTCTCAATCTTCTCAATACGCTCAGGCGGAATGGTTTCCAGAAGTTCTGCCGCCTTCTCTCGGGACAAGCCCAATTCCTCGCGCCGTACCTGATATAAATTCTTATTCTCTTTTACGGATACACGACCCATATCTTTGGTTCCTTTCTTGAATATAGAATGCGAGCTTAATGCTATGGAATGTGCTCTACACATTCCCTGTGCGCGAGCGGTGTTGCGAAGCAACTATATTCCTTGCCGCGAGCTGTACATATATAAAAACGAGTGGGACTGTAAGCCGGGTTCTGTCGTGAATGATCATCTATCTGGTATTAACGTTACCGCTAATCTCAAGCGACCTACCTGAGAACAGACCGGGCAAGCCTATGGTCCTCTGTTTGGTCTTGCTTCGGATGGGGTTTACATATGCCCCGGATGTTACCACCCGGGCGGTAGTCTCTTACACTGCCTTTCCACCCTTACCGTTTGCACGGCGGTTTATTTCTGTTGCACTATCCTTGGAGTCGCCTCCACCGGACGTTATCCGGCATCCTGCCCTGTGAAGCCCGGACTTTCCTCACCTGCCACCTTGCGGACAGACAGGCGCGATCATTTATCCCACTCGGTTTTAACTAAACATTAAAGCAACTTCCTCCCACAAACTCTCTTGCAATGGAGTTATTGGGAAGATTTACGGTATCTACGGTTAAGAAATACTCTAAGAACTTAAGGAGTCTCTTCGCTTCATGATACTCGGGATCCGTAGGTTTGACACTGTATAAAAGCGGTTCCGCAAAGGGTTTAATCACTGCCAGCTCATAGATAAGTGCCGAGTTAAACATTGCATCCGCACTTTCCTGGAAGGGGAAAATATTCTCCTCTTCTCCGCGACGTACCGAAGGCCACATCTGAATGGTTCTGGTCGCTGATGCACCACGGGTTCTTGCATCACGCACCATACGACGAAGCAGTCTTCCGTCCGTGGTAGGAATGCGGTTGTGTTCATCGATATTTAAAGTAGTCAACGCACTGATATATACCTTATATTTGCTTTCCACCGGAAGACTTTCGGACATTTTATCATTTAAGGCATGAATACCTTCGATGACCAACACATCGTCGGGACCTAAGGTTTTATAATTGCCCTTATACTCCCTGTGCCCGGTCTTAAAATTAAAGGTGGGAATCTCTACGGTTTTGCCCGCAAGAAGATTCTGCATATCCCGGTTAAAAAGCTTAATATCAATTGCTTCCAAACATTCAAAATTATAATCACCGTTTTCATCCAACGGAGTATCTTCACGATTTACAAAGTAATCATCCACTGCAATGGGATGCGGCTTCAAACCATGTGTCTTTAACTGTACGGACAATCTGTGTGAAAAGCTGGTTTTTCCTGATGAGGAAGGACCTGCAATCATAACGAATTTCACGCCGCCGCGACTTACGATGTCATGGGCAATTTCAGCAATTTTACGCTCCTGCAAGGCTTCCTGAACCAGAATCATTTCATTCAAACCACCATTGCAAATACGTTCATTCAATTCACCAACGGTATCAATTTCAAGCTTCTCACTCCAATCGGTCGCCTCCATCATTGTATGGAACAACTTCTCCAAAGGAACAAAATCCTTCAACTCATTGGGCGCACTCTTTCTGGGAAGATTCAAAACAAAACCGTTATTATATGCAATGACATCAAATAACTTCACATAACCCATATTCGGTAACATGTAGCCATAGAAATAATCATAATAGCCTTCCACATCATAAACATTAATCAAAGAACTTCTTCTGAACTTACAGAGGCGCTGTTTATCCTTCATACCCTGCTTTGCAAAAATGGCAACCGCGTCATCCAAAGCCATGGAATGCTTCTGAATGGGAGACTTGGCATCCACCATCTCCTGCATGCGTTTTTTGATTTTATCTGCCAGTTCGTGGCTTACCACAAAGTCACCCTTGGCCGTAAAATAAAAGCCTGAGCCCAAAGCACACTCTACTTTGATTTTATCAATATTCTTGTCTCCGATTACATCATGAGCTGCTTTTACGAAAAGCAAAGTTGCCGTTCTGACATAAGTCAGATGACCAATGGATGTACTCAAATCGCAGAAACTGAGTTCTCCGTTACGAACCGGTTTTTTAATTAACTCATAAATTTTACCGTTTAAAATCACTGCCGCAATGGTACTTTTATATTCTTCCTGATATTCCTTGGCAATTTCTTCAAACGTAACACCTTCTTCGTATTCCGCTTTTTTGCCGTTGATAACAAATTGTAACATAATTCATACCCCCTTATTGATAAATACCCCATTAAAATTTATAAATCTGCGTAACCCGTTTGCATTCATTCTGTTCTGCAATTTATATTACGGTTCCGATTTCCCCCTGTTCCGATCTTACCGTAATCAAATCGGGAACTTCCCGCTTCAGATACTCCTGCAAATACGTAATAAAAATCTTTTCCAGACCAAAATGTCCCGCATCAATAATGCACAACCCCTGGGCGATACTGTCCAAGGCCGTATGATAATCAATGTCACCGGTAATAATCACATCACAATCGGTCTGTAATGCATATTTGATGACACTTTTACCGGAACCGGTAGAAATCGCCGCTTTGGCAACTTTAGTTTCTTTATCTCCATACAATATAACATGGTCTAATGCAAAAATATGCTTTACCTGCTGCCCTAATTCCTGCAGGCTTGTGATATCTTTTAAGAATCCGTAACGTCCGATACCCTCTTTGGAAATATCATCCTCATAGGTCACCATCAGAACTTCGCTCTGCAATAATCCCAATTCGTCCGCAGCCGCATCTGCCATTCCCATCACATCGAAATTGGTGTGCATGCAATAACAGCAGATTCCGTTTTCAATCATACGGATAATTCTTCTTCCGGACAAATCCGAAGCCACCACCCGATTGATTTTGGAAAAAATCATGGGATGATGGGAAAGAATCATATCAGCGCCTTCCCGAACCGCTTCTTCAATGACTTCATCCGTTACATCCACGGATAAAAGCACCTTGGTGATTTCCTTGTCTTTATCACCTACCAGCAATCCGGAATTATCCCAATCCATGGCGTACATGGAAGGTGAAAGTTCCTCCAGTTTCGCAATCAAATCCTTACATTTCATACACATATTACCTTTCATACCGGGCAAGTGCCCATTCAAGGACAGCGAGTTCTTTTGCTACCGTTTTCCTACGTTTGTCACTCTTTGGCGAATCTTTTTGTCTGCCAAGCGTTTCATAAACCTCTGCCAGACGGCTTTTTTCCCTTAGAATATACTCTTTTAAAAGCGGGTTGCGTTGTTCCAACAATTCTTCCGCAAACAATTCGTATGCCGCCTTGCGTAAATCCTCTTCCTGCATTTCATCCTGCTTAAGGGAATTTTCGCCTATGCATTGCCACAACGAACTGTCTGCATCCGGCGCACAATCCATGGCAAGCTTTGATCCCGGGGAAATGCGCATCATAAAATAAAATTTTCCGTCCTCATACTCCACATCTTCTTTTTCAATCACAAACCCCCACTGTTTCAGCGTACGCCTCACCAGCCAAAGCTCCGATTGGGGCTGAAGAACAATCTGCTTCATGTCTTTTATTTTATCACGGTCATTCCACATAATCTGCAAAGCCAGAGGACCACCCATACCTGCGCATACATACCCTTCGGCCTCACCCCGGTCTAACTTGTCCAATCCGTCGGACAACCGCGTCTCTATGTAGCTGCCATAGCCATATTTTTCGATATTTTCCGCAGCCTTTTGCAAGGGACCTTTATTCACGTCCATGGCAATAATTCGCCTGCATATTTTATGCTCTGCCAGATAAATTGCCAGATAGCCGTGATCACACCCTACATCTGCCAAAACATCTGCAGGAAGGATTAGCGTCGCAACCTTGGCAAGCCTTTTACTTAAATCCATATCCGACTTATCCTCTTAATCCAGATAATCACGAAGCTTACGACTTCTGCTGGGATGGCGAAGCTTTCTTAATGCCTTGGCTTCAATCTGACGAATACGCTCTCTGGTAACGTTAAATTCCTTACCAACTTCTTCCAGTGTGCGGGCACGTCCGTCATCCAAACCGAAACGCAAACGAAGCACCTTCTGCTCTCTTTCGGTTAAAGTAGACAATACCTCACTAAGCTGCTCCTTCAACAAGGTAAAAGCAGCCGCATCCGCGGGAACAGGCACATTATCATCCTGAATAAAATCACCCAAATGACTGTCTTCCTCTTCACCGATGGGTGTTTCCAGAGACACCGGTTCCTGAGAAATCTTAAGAATTTCACGCACTCGTTCTTCCGGCATTTTCAGAACTGCCGCAATTTCTTCGGGGGTCGGTTCACGACCTAACTCCTGCAATAACTGTCTGCTGACACGAATTAATTTGTTAATGGTTTCCACCATATGCACGGGAATACGGATGGTTCTTGCCTGATCGGCAATGGCTCTGGTAATGGCCTGACGAATCCACCATGTGGCATAGGTTGAGAACTTATAACCCTTACGGTAATCAAACTTTTCTACAGCCTTAATAAGACCTAAATTACCTTCCTGAATTAAGTCCAGGAATAAAAGGCCTCGTCCTACATATCTCTTGGCAATGGAAACAACAAGACGTAAGTTTGCTTCCGCAAGTCGCTTCTTCGCTTCCTCGTCACCCATTTCCATTTTTTTGGCAAGTTCAATTTCTTCTTCCGCACTTAAAAGAGGTACTTTACCGATTTCTTTTAAGTACATTCTGACAGGGTCTTCAATACCCACACCTTCCGGTACGGAAAGGTCAATATTCTCTACGTCAACGTCAACATCCAGTTCTTCGCTGTCTGCCAGAAGAAGCTCTTCATCTACCGGCTCCTCTTCTTCCTCAGTAATACGGAGAACATCAATATTGTTCTTCTCCAAGGTTTCCAGGATTCGGTCAAACTGTTCTTCTTCCAGAGGCATATCCGCAAAATGTGCGCTGATTTCATGATCCTCCAGAGTATTCTTTTTGGTTTTGGCAATTTCGATGAGCTCTTTTAACTTCTCATCGAATTTCTGCTTTGTACTTTCGTCCATTCTGATTCCATCCTTCCGTTTTATCTCTTATTTTGGTCTTAATCCATAAAAATATGCGTTTTGCTTAATTCCTGCAAGGCTTTTTTCCCTGCAATTACCTGATTTATCGCATTAATATCCGTCCCGCTTTGGGCAGAATAGTAATCAAAGCTGTTCTTTTTCACCGTCAGAAGTATATCATGAAATGCCTTCTGCCGTTCTTCCGGAGTATGAATATGATCAAGTCTTGTGGTAAACAAATCGCTTAATTTGCTCTGTTCTTCCGGGTCTTCCATAAGACTGATCAGCAAGGCCGGATTAGCGGTTCCCTTCTCCAAATCCTCAAGAAATCGCTTTGCCACCGGCTTGTACAATTCATCAATAAAATCATCTGCCGATATATATTTTTTGACCTTGGGATAAAGTCCCGGTTCCTCTGCAAGCCAGGTCAGCAATAATTGCTGGGGTTTGCGCTTATGCTCCTCGGCTCTGGCTTTCTCTCCACCCATAGCTGATTGCGGTCTCGGTATGGTTCCCGCACCGGCCCTCATGGCACTTTTGGAAACCAGTTCCCTTAAAGCATCCCTCTCAATTCCATACTTGGAAGCAACTGCCGTCAGATAATTCTCTCTCTCGATTTCATCTCCAAACTCAGATAAAAGCTTGGCTATTTCACGATAAAATCTCGTCCTTCCGTCCGGGTCCTGTATATCAAATCCCTGCTGGGTTATTCGCACCTGAAACAAAAAGCTGTTCTCCGCTTCGTCCATGCGCTTCCGGAACTCGTCGCTACCCAGATTCTTAATAAATTCATCCGGGTCCTTATAGGGTTTCATATTAATGACCTTGGACGCCAGGCCTGCCTCCCTAAGGATTGCAATGGCTCGTAATGCTGCCTTGGTTCCTGCACCGTCGCTATCGTATGCCAGCAGAACATCTTTCGTATAACGCCTTAAAAGATTGGCCTGTCCCGAGGTAAAAGCGGTTCCCAATGAAGCTACCGCCTGGGTAAAACCTGCCTGATGCAAGGCAATGACATCCATATATCCCTCACACAGAATCATATTATTCTGTCTTGAAGTTCTTGCAAAATTCAAACCGTACAGATTACGGCTTTTATCAAAAATCTCTGTTTCCGGAGAGTTCAGATACTTAGGCTCGCCCTCGCCCATGACACGACCACCGAAACCGATAACACGGTGGTTGCTGTCCTGTATGGGAAACATCACACGATTCCAAAACTTGGAGTTCAGTCCTTTCTGTTCCGAAAATCCGGCAAGTCCGGCATCCTTAATCTCTTCATCCTGAAAACCTTTGCTTCGAAGGTACGCCAACAAATCATTTCCGTAACTGCTGGCATATCCCAGACCGAATTTGTTACGGGTCTCTTCGGACAGCTTACGTCGCTCCAAATAATCCATACCTGTCTTGCCCTTATCGGAACGAAGCAGATAGTAATAATATTTGGCTGCTTCCTTATTAACCTCAAGAAGCCTTGCCCGCCTGTTTTCTTTGGCTTTGTTTGCCGCCGAATTGGTTTCCTCCGGCAATTCCACACCGGCACGCTCTGCCAGATATTTTATCGCCTCCGGAAAAGTGTAATTCTCGTATTTCTGTAAAAACGTAATCACGCTTCCGCCTTCTCCGCAGCCGAAGCATTTGTACATCTGTCTTGCCTGATTTACGGAAAAAGAAGGGGTTTTTTCGTTATGAAAGGGGCAACAACAGGTATAGTTGCTTCCCTTTTTTTGTAAATGCACATATTGGGATATGACATCCACAATATCGTTTCTTTGCTGTACTTCAGCAATGATTTCTTCTGAAAAATACATGTCATTTCCTCATCTTTGTTCCGATGCTTTCAGATATCAAGTCTGTGGTTTATTGAGCTTTCAATCTTTTAGCCATGCCATGACTTGGGAATAAAAATCTCGTCATATTGCGCAATGGCAAAACGGTCTGTCATTGCCGCTATGTAATCACATACGACGACTTCTTTTGGGGTACCGTTTTCATGCATCACCAACAACTCCTTGGGCAATAGTTCCAAATGCTTCAAATAATATTCATAGAGTGTGGTAATTAACATCTCTGCCTTGCTTTCTTCACTCTTTGCCTCCGGATTCTGGTAAACGCGTTCAAACATGAACTGACGTAATTTTTGCATTCCTTCCGCTACTTCCGGCGACATCAAAATATCATTTTGATCCGTACTTGCTGTTACAATATCATGAATAAAACGGTCCAGACGCTCTCCCGTTGTATAACCCAATACCTCCCCGATTTCCTTCGGAATATCTTTTTCCGTTAAAATACCACCACGGATGGCATCGTCCATATCATGGTGAAAATATGCAATTTTATCGGAAAAACGGACAATTTTACCTTCCAGGGTAGAAGGCATGGAAGAAGTCTGATGATTCATGATGCCATCACGAACTTCCATGGTAAGATTAATACCCTGACCGTCTTTCTCAAGGAAGTCTACGGTTCTTACGCTCTGTTCATTATGCTTAAATCCGTAGGGACAAACCATATTCAAGGCTCTCTCTCCGGAATGCCCAAAAGGCGTATGTCCCAAATCATGTCCCAAAGCAATTGCTTCTACCAAATCTTCGTTCAAACGTAAGGCTTTGGCAATGGTTCTTGCATTCTGGGACACTTCCAGAGTATGGGTCAGTCTGGTTCTGTAGTGGTCTCCCTCAGGTGTCAGAAATACCTGAGTTTTATCTTTTAAACGTCTGAATGCCTTGCTGTGAATGATGCGGTCACGATCACGCTGAAAAACAGGGCGGATGTCACACTGCTCTTCCGGGTGAAGGCGTCCCTTGGAATTCATGCTTAACATGGCATACGGACTTAAATATTCTTTCTCGTACAATTCCAGTTTCTCGCGGATTGTCATATCAGGCTCCAATTCTGAAGTCATTTTCTGCATTTTTGCATCTCTTTCACAGTAAAAAATGCGAAGAAAATAACTTCCTGTCAAATTGTAAACGATAGTCTCTAATATTAATATTCGTGGTTGGTTTGTGATTTCCTTTTTTATTTTTTTACAAAAATATCCCCCCTGTGTCGTCGGAATTGCTCCGTTCTCGCACAAAGAGGATATTTCTTACTGTTCGTTGATAAATAAATTATTTTACTTCTCTGATTCACTCACTGTTTGCGGATATTCGCAGTCAAGCGGCATAAAGTCTTCTACAGAAATTTTATCAATTTGATTCTCACCGGGTGCTAAAGTCAGAAACTCTTTCGTATAAATAAATTCCCCCTCTTTAAAGACGCTCCATACACTCGGACTAAAAATCTCAAAACATAAATTTTTTAAATTTACAACATATTCACCATTTTCATTTTCCTTAAAATCTTCATCTACTTTTACACAGATAATATAATCCTCAAACTCCCATATAAAAAATATATTTGCACAAAAGTTTTCAATTGTATTATCACCTTTGTATTCGGCAGAATTATAATAAATATAGTTGGGTGAACCAAACTTCTCCGTCAGAATTTCCATTGCCGCTTCACTAAAAGCATCATCCACACCTTCCGATTCCTCTATTGTACTTAAATCCATCCCAAAAATTTCCGCAAATGCTACATCAGTAGATCCTATCGGTCTGATTGCAACATAATTATTATGAATCCAATCCTCTACCACCATCTCGCTCTCAGATAAATTAAAAGCTACAATCTCTACTTTTTCTGCCCACTCCGGTCTAAATTCATATGCGGCAGCCAGTCTTTCATCAGTACCTTCTTCTGTCGAAAAATAAGGAGCAGCACTTCCGGTTGTTACATAATATTCATTATAACTCGGAACCTGCGCCCTAATCTGTTCCGGTGTAAAAGGTAAAGTAATGGTTTCACTTGCCGCCGGACAAATAACAACCTCCGGCTGATTCTCTAACTGTCCGGTGGTATAATCATGAATTCCAATCCACGAATTCTGTCTGTAAAAATACGGGTCGACATCTTCATCATATTCTTTGGTCTCCACGCCTTCCTCAGCAATTTCACCTGTCTCAGCTGCATTGTCCGCGCCGGTGCCTCCCTGCGCCACCTCGATTTTATCACTATTATTTTCATCGTTCTCTAATATATTTACCACTGCTACTGCAAGTGCGGCTACCACGACAAGACAAACAATGGTAACTGCAATCTTATTTTTAATAATACGAAATATAATATTTTTTACTTTATTTATCATATTGCTTCCTTTCATCATCTCTGTTCCTGCCGTCATACTACCCTGCAGAATATTTAATCTCTGCGCAATCGCAGACCACATATCCGGTACTTCCGCAGCCTCCGCTTCCATGGCAAGAAGTCCCGTAAGAAAAGGAACCGGTGCAAGGGAATATAACTTATCGCGGTTTTTCTTCTCGTACTCCAACACACCCTCTTTGATTTTGTCTCTGGATACACTCAAGCGGTATTTCACGGTTCCCGGCGGGCATTCCATAATATCAGCAATTTCTTCTACGGATAACTCATTAAAATAAAACAGAATTACGGTCTGATACTGGATGTCGGATAATTTTTTACGCATGATGTCCATAACAATTTTACGCTTTGATTTTTCCGTAATATATTCTTCCGGCAGAAAATTTTCATTATTTTCCGTTACTATATTTTCCAAAGTCTCTTCCTCAACAAGAATCGCTTTTTCTTTTTTTAAGACATTCTTGCATTTATTGACGGCAATTTTATACATCCATATCTGAAGGGTTTCCGGTTTTTTTAAGGTTTTAACATTTCTGTATACCGCCTCATAAACATCCTGAGTTACATCCTCCGCATCCTTTTCGTTTTTCAAAAAAGAAAGACAGGTAAAATACACATTTTTATAGGTTGCCCTATAAATTGCTTCAAATGCCTTATTATCGCCTTCCAAAAAAGCTTTTACAAGTTCTTCATAATGGTTCATGGGGAATCCTCTCTTTCTTATACTTTTCCATTTTCATTATAGCGGAATTCTACCCCCATATTCCATAGTAAAATCACCAAAATATCTATTCATATATTGCATTTGGTGCGGTCAAAACGGTAATTTTATCCGCAAGTCCTTCCAGCCCCTCATCTGTGGTATCTGCTACTGCATCTCCATAAAAATTGATATCTGCATGATATTCACTATTAGGGTCATTTTCATGTCCCCATACCACACTAATCCGTCTGCCTTCAATAAAAGTAATGATTGTCACATCTTCATCCATACTTCCAACCACCTTACTGTCTTCTCTTGCAAGGAGTTCTTCATAAGTTTCTTTATATGTATCATTTTCTATCGTATAAAAACAGTCATCGTGGCCATCACCATCAAAATCACCATATATGTAAGGCACATAGTAGTCGCCATCTTTCAGTGTGACTCCACAATCAAATATCTCAAACTCTGATACATCCACTGCCACAACCAAAGGCTCATCATATGCCGTAATTCCATAATTTCCGCATTCCGGATGTCTATATAAGATAATTTGTTCCTCATAAACCATACCGTATTTTTCGTTTAGTGCAATCTGAATCCCTATTGCATCCTGGCCGCCCACGAAAGAACCCTTTTCTTCCAGATATGCGTACTTATCATCCTCTGTCACTTCCTCGGATGCTTCTTCAAATTCATTCTCTGCATTCTGCGTTCCCACTTCTTCTGAAGTAGTTTCATCACATCCGGTAAGTACCACTGCAAACACAAGCAACAATCCCAACAACATTACCATAATTGATTTTTTCATTTTCAAAATCCTCCTTCGCTTTTATCAAAATATGCGGAGTTTTTATATTTTTACTAATAAAAAGGGCAATAAAAAACTCCTTTGATGTCATATAGACAACCGAAGGAGCTTTATGGTTGGGTTATTTTAATATTTTTTAAAAATATTATATTTTGAAATTTAAATTTTTTACTTGAATAATTTATTAAACTATCAATATTTTATTCACTTACCACATCCGGCGTAGATACAATGGTGATTTTATCTACCAGCCACATATTATCTGCATTTAAATATTCAAATGCTGTAGGGCTACTTTCCGTGTAATAATACGGCATTATGATATATGTATGTTCCGGACTGTTACTATGCCCCCAAATCAGGTTATAACCATTACCTCGCCCGTTATTATTTGTAAATAAAACAAGGTCTTCTCCGGCAGTTCCATACTGCGCTGCTTCCGGGCCTCCCAGACCTTCCATATATTCATCAATAGTAAAGTTTAATGAATCATTTAAGTCCGGTGTGGAATAACACAAGTCATCTACTTCATCGCCGTCAATATCAGCAGTTAACCAAATACAATATGCCGTAGATACCGTTACATAAGCAGGGTCATAGTAATCAGGTTGCACATTATAATCAATCCGCTCAAACTCAGAAATATCAACCGCAACCGCTATAGGCTTATCGCAATTGGAATACTCTACCCATAAAACAATCTGTTCCTCGTAAATTTTTCCGAAATATTCATTTACTTCAATGGCAACTTCCAATTCCTCTCCGCTTAACCCCTTTTCTTCCAGGTATACATATTCGCCATTGTCGGTACTATTGTTTTCCTCTTCACAAACTTCTTCACTATTTTCTGCTAAACCATCTGCACTCTCTGTTTCCTGTTCGATTGCATCATTTGTAACTTCTGTTGTATTGTCAGCGCAACCTGCCCCAAATACAACAGACATAATTGCCACAAGCATAAAAACATATACTTTTTTCTTCACTATTGTTCTCCTCCTTATGTTTTCTAAATATAAATTTTCATTTGTTTCTTTACCACGGTTGCGGTTCTATTCGCGGAAATTCACAGCCAAGAGGCATCAGGAAATCCTCTGAATAGATCTCATCAATCATATTACCATAGGGACAATACTCCGGCTCCAGCATCGCCCACGCTTCTTTGGTATATATTCCGATATCACCGCTATTATAAAAATCAACCTCGTATTCCCCATTTCCCATATCATTAAAATGCTCACTCACTTCATAATGAATCACATAATCATCAAATACCCATGCAAAATGTATACTTGCACCAAATTTCCATATAACATTGCTGTCTTCACTGGTGTAACCAGCATAATCATAACTTATGTAATTAGGTGAACCATAAGTTTCTACAAGATAATTTATAGCATACTCTATATATGCATCATCCTTTCCTTCTTCCTCTTCCACAGTAGTGATATCACATCCGAATAGATCATATAAATCTTCTTCACGAGAAATAACCGGAATATAATAATATCCCTTCTTAATACATTCTTCCGTAGATATCTCTTCACTTGTATAGTTGTTTACATATACGGTAAGTTCCGGCTCATTAAAATACACAAACTGCAGCATTAAATCCACACCGGATTCTCCTTCAAAATACGGATATATCGGTTGTTCCAAAGTATATGTTCTCCCTTTTATGTCTGCATTCAGAATATCCTCCGGCTCAAGCGGTAGCGTAATCGGATTTTCGGAATCCTGAAATATCACGATTTCCGGCTGACTTTCCAACTGTCCCGTAGAATAATCGTGAGTTCCCAGCCATGAATTCTCCCTATAAAAATACGGGTCGCCGTCTCCTTCATACTCGCTGATAACAGTTTCTGCATCCGGAAGTGTTCCCGCATCATCTGCCATACTTACTGCATTCTCTTCGGATACATTCTCTAATGAACCATTCTGTACTGTCCCCTCTTGTTCTTCCCCGGACTTATTATTTATTATACTTACAACTGCAAGCGTAAGTCCTGCCACCGCAACCAAACCTACGATGCCAATGACTATTTTATGTTTCAATAAACTTGATAATATTTTTCCTATTTTACCCATATCCCCATTTCCTTTCATTGTACCTGTTGCTGCTTCTTCCTCCAAAGCCTTGCCTGTACTGTTGAGTACCTGCTTTACTCCTTCCTGTAACCCTTTACTCGCTACCTGACCGGCCGTATGCGTAGCACCTGCTACGATGCCGCCATGCAAAACATCCAGGCTTTGCATAATATTTGACCATACATCGGGAGCTTCGATATTCTCCGCTTCCATGGCAAGAAGTCCTGCCAGAAACGGTATGGGCGCAAACGAATACAGCTTATCCTTGCTTTCATTCTCGTACTCCAATACGCCTTCTTTAATCTTTGCCCTCGACACGCTTAACCGGTATTTTACGGTTCCCGGCGGACATTCCATAATATCAGCGATTTCTTCAATGGATAAATCATTAAAATAAAACAGAATCACAGTCTGATACTGGATGTCGGATAATTTTTTACGCATAATGTCCATTACGATTTTACGCTTTGATTTCTGCGTAATGTATTCTTCCGGAAGAAAACTTTCATTGCTTTCCGTTGCAAGATTTGTCATACTCTCCGGTTCCATCAGCGTAGGCGAATTTTTCAGTAAAATCTTTTTACACTTATTAACTGCAATTTGAGAAATCCAAGCCGCAAATTTTTCTTTATCCTGTAATTGCTCCAGTTTCTGATATGCCGTAATATATGTTTCCTGCATAACATCCTTGGCATCTTCTTCATTATTCAGAAAACTGATACAGATAAAATATACAGTCTTAGAAGTTTCTTGATAAAGGGTTTCAAAAGCCTGCTTATCACCGTTTTGAAGTTTTTCCACAAGTTTTGCAATTTCCTTCTGTTCCATTTCATACCTCCTTCCAAACTTTGCTGATATTATTAAGATACTTTGAAAAATAAAAAGGTTGGGTTATTTATAATTTTAATTTATTTTTTTATAAAATCAATAAAAGCATTTGATATAACAAATGCTTTTATTTTTCTCTCCTGATATTTGGTTTTTAGAATTAAATACGGTAGTACAATCAACTATCGTCTGATATCTGCCAATACTTCTGCCGGAATCTCAAAGGTTACCACACCCATATACATCGGTGCCACATCGCCTTCATTAAAACTGATGACCACATTATTGTTTTCATTGATATAAAACTGTGTTTCCCCGGTAATAGCGGTGAAATTCCACTCTTCAAATTCTTCATCCAGCCAGTATGCAACATTTTCATCCGCTGCCATCTGTTCACGCATCTGACGAATAATTTCTTCGCTGATAATACCGATGTAATCCGCATCCTCGGCAAACAAATCTTCCAACGCTACACGTTCTCCGGTAAGCAAGTCAATGGTATAATAATATACCCATTCCGCGCCATCTGCAGCCGCTTCATAATGCATAAGCTTCAGTGTAAAATACCGCTCCGGTGTGGGAATTACTTCATGACTAACGGTAACTTCTTTTACCCCGGTTTGTTCTTTGATGTCTGTTTCAAATTCTTCCACAATCTGATTGGTTAATGCATCAATTTCTTTATTTATGCCGGCTGCACTTTCTTCCAGCGAAAATAAGTCCGCCTCATTATGATTGCTTTCACCGTCATATGCCGGAGTACCGTCCGTACCACCTGCGTCAACGGTAACAGTACCGTTACCGGCACCACTCTCTTCCGTTTCGATATGGGGGACATCAATGTCCGCAAGCTGTGTCTCATCTTCATAGGTATAATCACGGAAGGTCACAACTTTTACCACATTTCCCAGAAGGGGAATGCGCTCCATGGCGTGAGCAACCCCTGCCGTTGTGTTAGGCAGTATGATAAAAGTAATTAAAACGGCTGCCGCCGCGGTTGCGATGTTCTTCCATATCCTTAAAGAACTGCTTCTTCGGTTCTCTTTTTTCGCCTTCTCGATGGTACTTTTGAATGCATCCACCTGGGCTTCGGACATACGGATTTCTTCGTATTCTTTTTTCAAATCTTCGATACCTTTCTTACTCACAAAGCACCTTGCCTTTCTATTGTAACTGCTCATATTTCGTCTATATTACCGCAGTTTGATAAACTGAATCCTTCTGCATCCATGCAATTTCTTTAAATGATTTTTTCCTATTCTTCCGCCAACTGCACCTTTAATTTGCGGAGTCCCCTGTATAAACGGCTTTTTACCGTACTAAGATTCTCTCCCAAGATTTCCGCAATTTCGTTTAACTGCTTATCCTCAAAAAATCTTAGTTCAATCACCGCTTTGTCCTCTGCATTCAAGGAATCCAGTGCTTCTTTTAAATCAATGTCTTCGTAGATGTCTTCCTTGCCCTGCTCCACGGGAATCTCTTCCAGCGAAACGATATTGGGTCCTTTCTTTTTACAGAAACGGAAGATTTCATTCAGCATGATTCTGTAGATCCAGGTGCCCGCAAATTCAGTATTTCGCAGGGATTTACTGCCTCTGATTGCTTTATAAGCACCGTTTTGTACAATATCCAGGGCGTCAGCCTCATTTTTGACATAACTGTATGCAAGTCGGTAATAACGGTCGTAATTCTCAAGGAGAACCGTCTCTACCACTGCTTCATTTGTATTCGCTTTTCCGGAAAAGGACTGCAAGGAACTCACCTCCTTTGTGCTCCTCTATAAGATTAGAGCTTTTGCTTCCAATAAAAGTTTCATTTTTTTGAGAGATTGTATATGCTTTTTATTTAAATCCACATTACAACAATGTTTACAATCACCACTGTGAGAAGTCCTGCTATCGATACCGCCACCGTACCCATGGCAGCATAGACTTCACCAAGCTCTACTAACCGTCCGCACCCCACACCGTGGGAGGATGCGCCAATGCCTAAGCCCTGGGCTACCGGGTCGGTAATTTTCAGAGCTTTTAGAAGGCCGGGGCCTACTACGGCTCCAAGGATACCTGCAATGGTCAGGCCGATGATGGTAATGGCCGCAATACCGCCCAATTCCTCCGTAATAGGCAGGGCAAATGCCAGAGTTACGGACTTGGATAAAAGAGAGCGGATAATGGTTTCATCCAACTGCAACCAATATAAGCTTCCCAGCATAATCAGTACATGAGCAATGCACCCTGCCAATACCGATATCAGTACCGTTGCGGGATTCTTTTTTAATACCTCAAACTGCTTGTACAAAGGTATGGCAAGGCACACGGTTGCCGGCTGAATGAAGTACGTAATATATCTTGCCCCGTAATCGTAGGTTTCATAATCAATTTGAAATACTTTTAAGAAAAGAATGATCAGAAACATGGCAATGATTAACGGACTTAGAAATGCCTTTTTAAACTTCTGCTGAATTGCATATCCCACTGCATAAGCTGCAACACTTAAAGTAAATCCAAATAATAAGGATTCCGAGAAAAACTCATTCATTTGCAGTTCCTCCCTTCATGTCGGTATTGCCTGTAGCCTTACGCTTCTTTCCGTTGATAAAAAGCTGAGCTACGCCACCGGTTACTATCATAACCACAAGGGTGGAAACAACGGTCAGTATCACAATTGCTATGACATTGTCTCCCAACAGACTCATGGAATCCATCAGGCTTACGCAATTGGATATAAAAAGAAAAGGAAGTATGGTCAGGAAAAAATTTCCTGCCCCTTCCACATGTTTTAATTTTAAAACGCCTGTTAAAAGCAACACAAATAAAAGCACCACTCCATAGATACTGCCGGGAATGGGCAGTGGAATGAGGTGCGATAATATCTCTCCGATTAAGGTTACGGCAAAAATAATGCCGGTCTGGAATAAATATTTCATAATGCTCTCCTTCTTCTGTCGCACTCATTTTACTTTTTTATCACTTCTTTGTCTATAATCTTTCTATTTTTTAGATTTATTTTTAAAAATGCCTTGACTTTTCTCCACGGCTTTGTTAATATTGAAAAGTCGCAAAGATAAGTAGTTACCTTTGATAAGATATGCGGGGATGCTGGAACTGGCAGACAGGCTAGACTAAGGATCTAGTGTTGGCAACGACGTGAGGGTTCAAGTCCCTTTTCCCGCATTAAGAAACCGAAGAATATTCTTCGGTTTTTTTAAAAAATGAAGCGCAGGAGTGGCGGAATGGCAGACGCGCACGGTTCAGGTCCGTGTGTTGGCAACAACATGAGGGTTCAAGTCCCTTCTCCTGCATAAAAAATCCTACCCGGTTGGGTAGGATTTTTTCATTTATCATATACTATTGTGCTTCATTATACTTTTCAACAAACTCTGCTATCGGCATAGGTTTTGCAAAGAAGTATCCCTGAATCAAATCGCACTCCTGCTCTGTCAAAAAATCAACCTGCTCACGGCTTTCAATTCCTTCTGCCACAATTTTCATGTCTAATTTCTTAGCAAGGTCAATTACTTCCGAAACAATAAGCATACCTCTCTCTTCTTCGTCTGCCCCGCGGAAGAAATCCGCATCAATTTTTAAAACATCAATTTGCATTTCTTTTAATGAATTTAAGGAAGAATAACCGGCACCAAAATCATCCATGGATACACTGAATCCCGACTCTCTCAACTGCTTAATGGTGTTTAACAAAAGCTTTTTGTCATCAAAAAATGCACTCTCGGTAAGTTCCAGCTCAATTACATTATGCGGAACCTGATACTTATCTACAATAGAACTGATATGCGCCGCCAAATCACTTCTTGTAAAATGAGCTCTGGAAATATTAACGGAAATCGGAACAATCTTTCGTTTCTGAGCAATCCATTGTGCCTGTAGTGAAGCAACTTCTTCCAGCATATAATCGTCCAGTTTGGTAATATATCCATTTTTCTCAAAAATGGGTATAAATTTGTTCGGCGAAATAAATCCTTCCTTGGGATGAATCCAACGAACCAATGCCTCTGCCCCTGCCAATACCTCTTCGGCAGTGCTTATTTTAGGCTGCAAATACACCTGGAATTCCTTATTGGCTAATGCACGGCTCATATCATCTTCAACCTTGCGTTCCCATATTCTCTGATTATTCATTTCCACATCAAAGAATGCAATCTTATTTTCTGCCTCATCTCCCAGCATATCACATGCAAGCAATGCATTATTATAAAGTTGCTCGATATCTTTATCGCCCTCTTGTACCAAATAGATACCTACACCAAAATACAGCTTAATATTAGGTGATACAGAATTTAATACTTTTTCAATCTTCTCAATTCTGTCCACTAATGCTTCCCTGTTATCATATGCTAAAAGAAGCGCAAACTGCGCATTTTCTCGATGCGCCATAAGCTCCTTTTTATTAATTTGTCTCTTTAACAAAGTATAACATCTCTCAATCAGGGCTTCACCTTCTCTTACCCCAAAACAGGTGCAGTAGCTTCTGTATTTACGCATTTTTAAATGGACAACTGCATATTTCCTGCCACGTCGCGTTGCTCTTTTTATCAGAGAATTTCCTTTCTTTTCAAAAAAGAGTTGATTGGCACCTCCGGTTACCATATCCGTATAGATAACTTTAGTAGTTTTATGCGTTGTGTGAAGTAGATGCAACAAAGAAATAAGGTAATACAATACAAAAATAGCAATAATCGCTATTACCAAACCGCTGCATACCACCAGTGCAATCAAATCATATGCATACAGTTTCAAATTTGTTAAAACATAGATATTACCGATTGATGAAGGCACTTCAAACCATATTTTTAACTGTCCGAATTCTTCTGTTTCGCCTATGGACATTCTTTCTTCTTCAAATACTTGTAAAATCTTATTCAGGCTAAGGAAATCAGCGTTGAAGACGATATTATCATCTTCCACCGTAAATGTATTATCCGGATCTTCTTCAACATATACCTTGATATCATCGAAGAAAAATTCACCTCCGTAATCAAGATTAGGATATTTATTATCACTGGACCAAATCTCCGCATTATCTTTTCCTAATATGGCTACGCATTCCACATCCGGTTCCATATCCCTGTAAAGCAATATGTACTCTTCTATTTCTTTGATTTCTTCCTGCGATTTCACCTGCTCCAACAGATAAATCAGCGACTCTGTATTCTCATACCCTGTTATCATTTTATTTTTTACAATGTCGGTAAGCAGGAAGGATATTACCAGCAACATAATTCCGCCAAGGCATACTGATATAAAGAGCAGGCCCAAAATAGACGGCCAAATACGGGTCTTTTTTAATCTTCTAATTCTTTTATCTTTAGATTTACTCATTATAAAACCTCTCCGGCTATTTATATTTTTAGGTGTTTACATTTTGCTTCTCTACTGTTTCTGTGTCACCTTCATTCCATCTTCGGAAATCTCCACAAAACCTCTCTGCTCCGCATAAGAGATAGCAATGCCTACTACCTGGTCAATGCTTGCGGTTACACGGTTAAAACCGAATACCTTAGCAGTTTCCTTCACCAAATCGTCTCTGGATAAGGATACATTCACATCCACCACTTCTCTTACCGCATTCACTACTTCTTCTGCGGGAATCTGACTCAAATTACGTTTCTCTAAATCATCTTCTTCATGCAAACGATAGATTCCGTACTTGCAAGGGTCGATGTTCTGCAACCACAGGAAGGTGTTTCCTGCGGTGTTAGTCTGGGTTACAGGTACTTCACGTAAAATCTCTTCGAAAATAGCATCAGACTTCGGTGTGTTACGCATCATGCCCCAGCAAAGAAGCACTTTCTTTTTCATGTAGTCATATTCCACAGGTGCTTCCGCCTGCAAAGTCTTCTCCATAGCCTTCATAATCTGTAGCTTGGTTTTGGGCTCATAAAAGTCTTCCGAATCACCGAGGGTAGGCAATTCCACATGCACGTATTCTCTGCGGGCAGACTGTCTCTTAACGGGTGCTGAAGGCTGCGCATTATCTGTGCTGATACTTCCTGCAATCACTTCTGTGTTAACTTCATCAATTACTTCATCATCTAAATCCGGTATGCCTGCATCATCGGCATTTACATCTCCGTTTCCGGATTGTAACGCATCACTATTTTCCGCCGAAGCCGCACTCTCACCGTTTCCATCATCTGTGGTGTCTTCCACGTACAACTCCGGATGCAGAATTCTTTTAATCACATCTTCTATCTTGGCAAATTCACGCTCCGGTGTATCCAACCAATCCAAAGTCCATACACGGTGTAAATTCCAGCCCAATCCCTGTAAAACAGAAGGCTGACCCAAGTTACGGTCTCTTGCCGTAGCTGCTGCCATATAGTTTTCACCATCCAGTAAAATACCAAGACAGTACTTATCCGAATTCTCGGGATCCATGACACCGATATCCACCTTATATTCTGAAGTACCGATATCAAGATCTGCATCATACCCTGCTTCTTTTAAACGTGCCGCAATGGATTTCGCCACATCGCTGTTACGAAGCTTAATGGTATCCGCGCTTTGATAGAGAGCATTTTTACCTCTTGCCGCAAATTCCAGGAAGCCCTTCAAACCAACAATACCTGCTGCCGAGGTTCTGGATAAATCAAGTTTCTCGGGACGGAAAGAGGAATAAATCATCATACTCTTTCTGGAACGGGAAATGGCTACATTTAATCGTCTCCAGCCTCCGTCCTGGTTCAAGGGCCCGAAGTTCATGGCAACCTTTCCGCTGGCATCTGGACCGTAACCTACGGAGAAGAGAATCACATCACGCTCATCACCCTGTACATTTTCAAGATTCTTAATAAACAGCGGCTCTTCTACATTGACGCAATACTGCTCCAATTCAGGCTCCTTATGCAAAGCTTCCTGCATCAAATCATCAATGAGTTCCTGCTGAACGGAGCTGAAGGTTACCACGCCGATACTGCTCTTACGCAGTTCTTCATCGCGAAGTCTTCTTAAGATTTCTTCCACTACAGCTTCCGCTTCCGCCCTGTTCTGCTTGGTTTTACCTCTGTCATACTGGCCTTCCACGTAGACCCATTTTACCTCTGATACGCGGTCATTTGGAGAAGGGAAGGTATATAATTTGTTATCATAATAAGTCATGTTGCTGTAGGCAATGAGACTTTCATGTCTTGAACGATAATGCCATAAAAGATGATTCTGCGGCATACTGAGGGCCAGACAGTCATCCAGTAAGCTCTCCATATCCTCTACTTCGATATTTTCCTCATCATGCTGATTGGTTATAAAAAAGCTGGTAGGCGGTAACTGTTTCGGGTCACCTACGACAATGACGTTTTCACCACGTGCAAGTGCACCTACGGATTCACCGGTAGGAAGCTGTGACGCCTCGTCAAAAATAACCAAATCAAACTTCGGGAAGGACGGGTCTATGTACTGTGCCACGGAAATAGGGCTCATCAACATACAGGGACACATTCTGCGAAGCAATACCGGTATTTCATTAAATAACTTACGAATCGGCATGGCTCTTCTCTGGCTCTTGATTGCCTTGCGTAAAATACCAATTTCCGAAGTGCCTGCGAAGCCTTCTCCCGCCTCGGGAATTCTTGCGGATAATTTTGCCACAATTTCTTCCCTTGTAAGTTTCTCAAATTTGTCTGATATCTCCACAAAACGTTCAATGGCTGCCGTAAAGCCTGCACCGTTAAAATGAGCCAGTTCATCCCTTGATGCAATGGCACCGCTGGCTGCCGCCTTGGCAAAGTTACATTCAAAGACAGGGATGAATTCATCTTCTTTTAATTCACCCTTACGATAGTTTTCGGTAATATCTGCAAGGCCTAATTCTGTTGCCTGCTTCTCCGCGTTGCAATATGCCGCATAAGAGCGCAATTCTTCCGCATGGGAAATCCAGCCTGTGCAACGCTCAAACAAGGCAGAAAGCAAATCTTCTTCACCGCGGAAGGCATTCCAGTCAAGACCGTATTTCGTAATTAATTCATTCTCTATTTCAAGACAAGCCTTGGACTTCTCCAGGAACATCTGCAATCCGTCCGCCTCATCCTGCACAAGACCTGACAAGCTGCCACCGGTAATCAGACCTGACAACACCGGATGGAAGCCGGTTTTTTTATCACTCTCCGCAAAAATTTTACACAAGGCAAGATGCTTTTCATACACTGCCGACAACTTCTGCCAGTCGGTATTATCCTTCTGATACAGACCTGCAAAAGCAGCCTCAAACTCAGGATTTACCGATGCATCGGTCCTCATTTTATGATATAACTCAATACGCTCATACAACTTCTCTAAATTGCCTTCCTGCACCATATTAGAATTCAGCGCAAGGAAGCGAAGCTCTTTTATAAGAGCATTGGTATCCATCTTTTTGGCCAGTGCCCACTTGCCCTGAGCCGCAATCAGACGCCCTCTTGCCCCTGCAACATCATAGTCAAAGACTGCCGGCTTGAAATGTGTCAATAATTCTTTGCGAAGATTCGCAAAATTCGTTCCCTTGGTAATTTCTGCGCGGATTGATTCCTCTTTCTGTAACGCATACATATCTTTTAAAAGAGTGTCATGGATATCTTCCATACCAAGCAGATATGATACCACTCTCTCCAACAGATACAAATCATCCATGGAAGCAGTTTCGGGCAACTCCAAAGAGGCACCCATCTGTGACAGCACTGCACTCTTTTCTCTCAATGCGACCTGATACTTCGAAAGAATCTCTTCCCATTCCTTACGAAGCTGCATTGAGTACTCACATAACTTAAATTCCTTCAAGGCATGCTTCGAAATGCCACCGCATTCTTTACCGATGGCAGCACATTCCGAAAGACTTGCGATACACTCATCGTAGGCAGCACGGTTTACATCCATTGCCCATTCTTCCGTAAAATATGCCTTCCCTTCATATTCCTTGGATAATTCATATTTACCGATTAATTCATAGATTGACAGGCCACTTGCCTGCTTCTCATGCAAGGCCTCTACCACATCATTTAACTTACAACGCTCTGCATATAATTTCTCTGCATAAGCCTCATATTCACCACTGCTCTTTTTGCCGCCGGCTTCCAGAGTTCTTTCAAGCTGTGCAAGTACTGCCTGCTTCTGTGCCTTATTGGAATGTAATTCCAAGCAGAAAGATGCCAGACCAACTTTTTCAAGACGCTTCTGAACTACCGACAATGCTGCCATTTTCTCTGCCACAAAAAGCACAGACTTGCCCTGATACAAGGCATTGGCAATCATATTGGTGATAGTCTGGCTCTTACCGGTACCGGGCGGTCCGTGAAGCACGAAACTTTCACCCTTTGCCGCGGTTTCAATGGCTACCATCTGAGAAGAATCCGCACTCATTACCACTGCCATATCAGCAGGTTTCATACGAGTATCGATATCTTCCGCATGAAGAGCCTCTTTCGGCTCCCATTCCATTTTACCGGAAATCAAACTTGCCACTACCTTATTGGACATAATCTCAGCGGAACGGTTACGCAAATCGTTCCACATAATAAATCTGCTAAAAGAAAAGATTCCAAGGAAGGTCAACGGAAGCACATCCCAGTTTTTCTTTTCCATAATACTTTTACGAACCGTATTAAAAACAAGGGGAATATCCACCCCGTTTTCATCCATGGGAAGAGGATCCAAGCCTCCGATATCCATACCGAAATCCTGACGCAAGAATTCCAACAATGTAATGTTAATCTGTGGTTCTTCATCACGGATACGGATGTGATAACTTTTATCCTGCAACTTCTTTGTCACATCCACAGGCACCATAACAAGAGGGGCATAGCGGGCCTTCTGGCTTACATCGGACTCATACCACTTAAGGAAGCCGAGTGCCAGATACAAGGTATTGGAACCGTTTTCTTCCATGCTTAGTTTCGCCTGACGCTGTAAGTATTTCATACCTTTCGCCAGATCTTCCTCCTGCATAAAAGTACGAATTCTTTTACTCTTAAATTCAGAAACCGCAATGGTTTTAATCTCCTCTGCATAATCCGTAACGGAAAAGATTTTATCCGCACCGGGAGTCAGATTGGAATCTGCAGGCAAAGGCAATACCGCAAAATCTTCTCCCTGTTGCAATGCATCTTCCAAGTGTGCAGGATCATCTGCCATCAACTGGATGCCGGCCTTGGTGACACGAAAATTAAGCAGAGTATTGCGAAGGCTTAAATCCAGCAATTTACGCTCCCACAACTTCTGCTTCGTCATTGTATTTTCGGTTACGGTAGCACCGCGTCCTGCCGTACTTAATTCCTTGGGTGCCTCTGCCTCTTCGGGTGCAGTATCGTATGATACAATGGTATATGTACCATTCTCCAGCACCCTGGCCGGCAAAGGTCTGATATTACCGCCACGGCAACGCTCTACGTCAATTGCCATGCGGAAGTCATCTTCTTTTGCCAATAACTCCTTGGCAGTCTTGCAGGCCTCTTCAAAAGATACATTTTTACCTGCGGTCATAACCGTACATTCCGCCACCGCAATTTCATCAATACCTTCCGCCGTTCTTTTCAAAAGCGCGGAAACATCGTCCTGTACGCATTCCGCAAAGGACTTCTCCTCTAACCAGCAACCGATATATGCATGTTCTTTATGTATCATAATCAACGGATTCAGGCTCATAGCCTCCAGCGCGGAAGCGTATAACACTGCCAAATCCAGACAGGTTGCCATCTTCTGCCCTGTTATTTCGTCCGCCGTACGAATCTTCTGTCCCACGGTTTCATACGATGCAGGAGGAAGACAATAAGCAATCCCCTCCTGTTTGATTGCCTCATACACCGCTGCCATCTGCATTCTTACTTCATTGGGATTCTGTGTGGAATATCCAAGAATGGAAGGTTCTCCCTTCCACTTCTCAAGCCAGGTAGCAGCCTTTGCCACAATCCCCTGTACAGCGGGGTGATTGGGCATAACAAAAGCACAGAGAAGCTCCGGCATATACACGGTACCGCTCCACTGGCCATAGGGAAGAATCTCAATTTCCAAATTCTCAGTGCCAAGCATTTCTTCGCCATTATATACTTCTATGGTAACCGTACCCACTTCCTTTTCGGTAAGTGTAGCAAGATAATCCCCGTTTATCACCGGGACAATATTTTTCAGTTCTACATTTTCACCGCCTGCAAGTTTCAGTACCGAAACCTCCATATTGGCAGCAAAATCCGGGGCAAAAGATATTTTTACCGCAAGTCCGTTATACTCTTCCTCAGTCAAATTGCTGATACGTATCTTCTTAATTGCATTGATGCGATTCTGCTGCATGGAAAAGCTGATTGTTTTATTTATAATACCTTCAATTCTTAACTTTGCTTCCATTCTCTTTTGCTCCTTTTATATAAAATAAATACCTCTGTTATTATATCAAATTTATCCCCTGATTACTACCGCAGAATTTTGCGTCCCGGCAACAGATAAATCATTAATCGTGCAAAGATAATCAGAGATTCCCTGTCGTATTTATAATTATTTCTAAAATTTTTTAAAACTTCCAACGCATAATCCTTATTCAGCTCCGGCAACTTCTGCAAACCGCTGTCGGACGCTGCCTGGAAAAAACCGTCAATTACATCTCGGCATTTCTCCTTAGATGCCGTAAGAATTCTTGCATTTAAATGCTCACCGCCCATACGTCTCTTTTGATTATACTTTTGCACTTTACGCAATCTTCCCCGGTATAATTCCCACTGATAAGGATCATGTTGTTGCATGCCTCTGGATTTACAGGATACCATAAAAGTCGTCACATCATCCTTTAAAAGAAGACCGATAAAACTTTCCGGTGCAACATATTTGCGAATGCGGGGAGCTATCTCCCGATATCTGTTATCCTCCAGAAATTCCTGCCAAAACCCCGGACCGTCAAAATTATAAATTCTTTGAATACGCCGACGCACCTTAGGACTGCAACAAACCGATGCATACACCCCAAGATTTCCACCCTTGGAATGTCCGCAGACAATAAGAGGGTTATCAATACACTCCGCCACCCGATTCAGATATGCTGACGCATATTCCTGTGCCGGTACCGGAAAACGATATACCATACTGAAACTTTCTTTCCATCCGTTCAAACTTTCGTCCGTCCCGCGAAAGGTTACGCAAGCCCTTCCGCAAGGCAGAATAAACGTCAAGGCAGACAGCTGTACATTGGCTTCTTCATTCCAGATATCAATGTAATAATTTAATTTTATATCACCAAACCTTCTGCTGTTCGCCGTTTGAAAAAACAATTCTCGATTCCCGGTTTTAAAAACCGAACCTCGAATCATGGGCTCCAAATCCCCAATATATAAAGTTTCCCTTAAAGAAATGTAATTTTTGTTATCTTTTAGCCCCGGCACGGCGCCGGACCAGTCCATATAGGATAATTGCGCGAGAACCAAAGCATCCGCGGAGGAAAAATGTCTTTCCAAAAAAGTCTCGTTTCCGTAAGTTCTAACATAGTCAAGAATATTGCTCATATCAACCGCTTCTTTCTGTCGTCATATTAACAATATTCTTTCCCTTTAAAACTTATTTTACTACATACAAATTCAATTCGTTTATTAATTCCGTGGCAATTGCCTTATATTCTTCTTCCACTTCTTCAAACGGACGAAAATCAATATCCGGCGTACGCACCACCTGATATCCTTCCTCCGGCACAGGCTCCTTTAACAACTCCACCAAATCGTAAATCAGAAGGGCTCGATCCACTTCCATAATCTGTTCCCATTCTTCTTTTCTCAAATCTGCCAAGCCAAACCTTTCGAAAACCGCTTTTAAAAATCGGTCTTCAATATCATAATACTGTGGCATATGCACCTTAATCGGCGTAATTAAATCACTCATATACGCTTCTGCCGCATCGTGCAAAAGGCAGCCCAACTGCAGTCTTTTATTCCATCCCCTGGCCTTGGCTTCCTTGGCACAATTTATGCAATGCTGACCTACGGAATAAAAGTGCACAACCTGACCATTTCCTCTGCACATCAGTGACAATGCATGAGCGATATCCTCCAAAGTAATATCCTCTGCTTTTACTTCCATAGGATCTACTTTATTTCCCATATAAGTTTTTAAATAATTTTTAGGCTCTTTCTTCATAAAATATTCTCCAAAAGCTCTGTTTCTTCACTTTTTTTCTTTTTTCATATTATTTTCAAAAAATGCTTGACTAATCTGTAGGTTTCAGATTATAATAGCATTCGTGAGTTGTGAAACTCATACATCTATCGGGGTGTGGCTCAGTTTGGCTAGAGCGCTGCCTTAGGGAGGCAGAGGTCGCAAGTTCGAATCTTGTCACTCCGATTTTTTTATTTTATCACAGGAGAGAAGCCGAATCAATTTTGGTTCTGCTTCTTTTTTATATTCTTTTTATATCTGTGCGGACATATCGCATTCTTACAGTGACCACAACTCAAAGCAACATTACTGCTGTCATAAAAACGTTCCGGGTGTCTGTGGTAGGATATTTCCCATACAAGTGTATAGACAATTGCGATTGCCCCTAAAGACCATGAATAAAAGGAGGGCACCAGCATCAACGGCGTCACCAGCATGATGGCATCCCAATTATAGATACGGCAAACATTACAACATCTGTTACGCATGAAAATCAGGCGAAAAGGACAGATGCCAAATACACATATCATATCCCCGATAAAATAAAGCAACATTATTCCAAATAATTCCTGAGGTCTAAATATCCCCACACAATAAAAAAGTAGCCAGACGGCGTTCATGAAAAAGAACAGAAGCAAAACAAAAGCAGCTCTTTTATCCGTGGTTTTCTTATGTTCCAGTTCCTTATCCGACAATTTTCCGGTAGCTTCATATCCTTTGGAAGGCAAAAAACATCTCTTTAAGTACTTTTGCTGCCCGATGTGATGTAAGCTGCCGGGGATAAAACGCCACAGGAGGTCAACCAGGAGAATCCACCAGAAAACATCCACTCCAATCCAGTGATGTTCTACCGAAAAATTCAAATTTTCCGGATTAAGAATATAAATATATAAAAAAACAGCGATGGCAATCAAACCAAGCACAGTTTTGCCAAAGTAATAAAAATACGGTTTCATTTTGAAAGTAATCCTTTCGTTCTTCTGTTTATAAACAAGGAAAACCAGGCACAATACTACTGCCTGGTTTTATCATAATCTCTCGTTATTTATTAATATACCATAATTTCCTCAATTACTAATTGAGATTTGTAGTCGACATTTGCCTTTTCAATTTTCTTCTGCAAATCCAATTCGCTCTTACACTTCAATGCAGATGTAACATCAACCGTCATGTAAAATCCTCGAAGAAATTTCTCAGCCAAATACTCGTCGGTTCTTGTATTGTGCGCAATATAGCATTTCTCAGCCATGTTCCATTCCTCCTTTATTCACTCTTTTTACACAAAACAAAATGTCTATCCCCTAAATAAACACTGTTGTTTTTACTGCGTTTCAACTATATTCTGAACGCCCTCCAGCTCTACAAGTTCTTCTGCCACAGGTTCCAATTTAATACCGCATCGATTACAAAATACACTTTCATACGGTAAAACATTGCCGCATCCTTCACAGATGCGCATACCTTGAAGCTTCATTTTACGATTAATCCACACTTTACGATTAAATTCCAACTTCTTGATGTCATCTACCATAGACTTATATGTCTCTTCCACATCACCGCAGTCTTTATTCGCTTTGTAGAACGCCTCTCCCAGCTGGTATACCATATTTTTCTTCTGGGTATCTACCTGTAAAATACTGGCGTCAATTCGCTTAGCATCAGCAGAACTGATCTCATTTTGTGCCTTCCAAGCCATTTATTTTCCCCCTTCAGTTCATAGCATATAATACGCTAATCTCTTTGTAATTATATTATATCGCATCCATTTTAAAAGTCAATGTGTTCCGTCAAGCTTTACTATTTTTTCTTTCTGACAGAATATCCGAAACTTCCTATTTTCTCTCCCAAAGTAAGGTATTCTCCGTGAGAATAGGCAATAAGTCCCGTCTGATCCAGGGAAAATTTTCCTTTTTCATCCATATATTTTTCATCAACGGATACTGCCAAAATTTTTGCAATAAACATAGTGTGGGACCCCAGTGCGATTTCCTGTTCTACCCTACATTCAAGGCAAACCGGACTTTCTTCGATTCCCGGCGCTGATATTTCCTTAGACGCACAAGGCGTAAGTCCTGTTTCGGCATATTTATCTACATCCCGTCCGGAGCGCACGCCGCAATAGTCCGTCGCTTTTACCAAATCTTCCGTAGTCAGATTAATTACAAACTCTCCCGTTTCCCTGATAATATCATAAGAATAGCGTTCCGGTCTTACGGATATGGATACCATGGGAGGATCACTGTTAACCGTACCTACCCACGCCAATGTAATAATATTCGGCTTTTCCCCCTGCCGTTGACAGCTAACCATCACTGCCGGTAAGGGATATAACATATTGCCCGGTTTCCAAAATTGTCTCGCCATATATACATCTCCTTTTTTATGAGTTTAACAAAAACCATACTCAAAATCAAATAAAAATATGATATACTACTGCCAAAACACCGGGAGGTATCTATGAATAATCTACTGTCTATCGGCAAATTTGCCACCTTTTGCAACACCACCAAAGATACGCTGATACATTATGATAATCTTGGGCTTTTAAAACCGGTTTCCTTCACTCCGGGCAATCACCGCTTTTATGATATACAACAATATCACAGTTTCCGCCTGATTCAAAATCTGGCAGATATCGGTATCCCGTTGCAGGAAATCAAACACATTATGCAGGCAGAAACTCTTTCCGAACGAACCGGGCTGCTACTGGAAAAAGAACTCGAATTGGAACTCCGACTGCAATATCTTCGCAACACCCGTCTTTTCCTTGAAGAATCAAATAAGGTGCTTCCTTTTACTTACCCCGAAACATCCGATACCCCTTTTATCCATAAGCTCGAATATACACAAAAACTGTATGCTACACCCTTTCCCTGCCTGCAACCCACCATGTACCATTTTTCACAGTTCCTCAAATCCCATATATCACAATGTAACCGTAATGGGATACACCCTTTTCCTCTGGGTATTCTCATCCAACGTCGCGACCGCGGTCTTTCCCGCAACAGGCATGTTTTTATAACCTCTCCCTTAGGGAACAGGCCTCCTGACAACCAGACAATTATTAAACCGGACGGTAAATACGCATCCCTTTTTCATACAGGTTCTTTGCAAACAGTCCAACCATCAGTTGATTTACTCTATGAGTATTTTTATCAAAATCATTATCAGATAGGGAGCGATACCTATATTACGTTATATGAAAATGGGTCCCCGCAAAAATGGGAACCCATACATAAAATTGATATTTTAATCTACGAAACCTAAGCTTCTTCTGTATTCTTGGATGCAGTAATATATTTAATTACAAATAAAACAATAATCATCATTACTGCAACCGGTAATATAATCCACCATGACTGAACCAATCCTGCCACAAGGAATGCAACAAAGGAAACTGCAGCTACCGTTAACGCATAAGGTAACTGAGTATATACGTGATTGATATGATTACACTGTGCACCTGCAGATGCCATAATGGTGGTATCCGAAATAGGCGAGCAGTGGTCACCGCAAACCGCACCTGCAAGGCAGGCAGAAATGGAAATAACCATAAGTTCGCCACCACCGGGGAATACTGCACAAACGATGGGAAGCAAAATACCAAAAGTTCCCCATGAAGTACCGGTTGAAAATGCCAAACCAATTGCAATCACAAATACGATTGCGGGTAAAAGCCATGTAAGTCCTGCTGCGTTGGCTCTTACAAATTCTGCCACGAATACCTTAGCACCCAAATCCATGGTAATTCCGCTTAAGGTCCACGCAAAGGTAAGAATCATAATAGCAGGTACCATAGCCTTGAAACCTTCCGTAAAGGAATCCGTTAATTCCTTGAAGTTTAATCTCCTTGTTGCAAGATAATAGATAAATGTAAAAGCAAGAGCAATAAAAGAACCCAAAACCAAACCTACGGATGCATCGCAATCAGCAAATGCAGTAATAAAGTCCACACCATCAAAGAATCCTCCGGTATAAACCATACCGATAACGCAGGATACAATTAATACAATTACAGGAAGAACCAGGTCAAGTACGCGACCTTTCTTTGTATTAACAGGTGCCGCTTCTGCGTTGTTTTCTTCTTTTCCGGTTGTAAATAAATCGCCTTTTAACGCATTCAATTCATGCTTCTTCATAGGACCGTAATCAAATCCCATAATTGAAATTGCGATAATCATTACAATAGTCAATAACGCGTAGAAGTTGTAAGGAATGGATCTTATAAATAAAGATAATCCTTCTCCATCCGGAGCTACGGAAGTTACCGCTGCCGCCCAGGAAGAAATCGGTGCAATAATACAAATCGGCGCTGCTGTCGCATCAATCAAATATGCAAGTTTTGCACGAGAAATTTTACTCTTATCGGTTACGGGACGCATAACGCTGCCTACGGTAAGACAGTTAAAATAGTCATCCACGAAAATCATGGCACCCAATGCAAAGGTTGCAAGAGACGCGCCCTTACGGCCTTTAATCTTCTTGGCTGCCCATTCACCATATGCAGCAGAACCTCCGGCCTTATTAATTAAGCTTACCATAATACCAAGAATAACAAGGAAAATGATAATACCTACGTTCCAACCATCTGCAAGCTTGGAAATAATTGTATCAAAGGTCTTGGTTACCGTCTGTACCGGATGGAACATTGTATAAAGCAATGAACCGGATAAGATACCGATAAACAATGACATATACACTTCCTTGGTAATCAAAGCAAGAACAATTGCAATAATTGGCGGAAGCAATGCAAGAAATGTAGCATATACTTCAACGTCGGAACGGATTACCGCAACCGCATTATCAAGTTTTGCTTCAAACGCATCTCCGTCTGCCATCAGATTAGAATCATAGTTGTCTACATAGTCTAATGCAACAGCCATGTCTTCTTCTGTGTATGCGACTGCTTCTACAACATCTGCTGCCTCATCGGAAACTTCCGCAGTTACCACTGCTTCTTCACTTTCTGCATCTGTTGCATATACGGTCATACCGAACATAAGCGTCATAACACATACAAGCAACACCGCCATTTTCATTCGTGTCTTTTTCATAAGATTTTTACCTTTCTGTAATGTATAAAATCATTGGTTACTTTTATATAAATTCCTGATTTCTCAGAATTTATCTACACATTCTCTTTCTCCGCAAGCACTGCCAACAGATACTCCCAGGTTCTCTTTACGGAATATACAGGCATACGTTCCTTGGTGGTATGGATATCATAAATATCAGGACCAAAAGAAATACAATCCAGGTCTTTCTTTTTCTCCAAAAGAATACCGCATTCCAAGCCTGCATGAATGGCTGTTACTTCCGGTGAACTTCCGTAGCATTCTTCATACACACGAATCATCTTATCGCGCAGGGGAGAAACCGCCTTGTACTCCCAGCCGGGATAGTCTCCGGAGAATTCACAGGTTCCGCCAAAGGCTCTTGTAATCATATCCACTCTGTCTCGCAAGAAAAGTTTTGAATGCTCGATACTGCTTCGCAATGCATAATCTGCTTCCAAGCCTGCTTCTGTAAGCTTTAAAACGCCCAAATTAAGCGATGTTTCTACAAATCCGGGATTTAATCCGCTCATGGCAATTACGCCATCAGGAACCGCACAGAGATACTCGTAGATGGATTTGGTCGATGCCGCATCAACCATCTCTGCTTCTCCACTCTCCAACTTACGCAAGGTAATTAAAATATTCTCTTCCTTGCCCGCATATTCGTTGTTAAGCATTGCTTCCAAGCTTTCCAACTCCGCCTTCATCAATGCCATATCAGGATTCTTTATAGCCAAAACCGCTTCCGCATACAACGGAATCGCATTGTCCTTTTCACCGCCTGAAATCTGCATAATGTTAAAAGCTGCCTTCTTTGACAACTCTGCCAAAATTCTACCCATTGTATGGTTGGCGTTGGCTCTTCCGTGATGAATTTCTGCACCGGAATGTCCGCCTTTTAAACCGCTTAAGGTGATTTCCACACAGGTACCTTCCAAAGGCACTTTATTTACAGGAAGTACGGCGTGTACGCGCATACCGCCGGCACAGGAAGTAAGCAATACTCCCTCTTCCTCCGAATCAATATTTAAAAGTCTTGTGCCTTTTAAACCGGATAAATCAATGCCTATGGCTCCGTCCATACCCACTTCTTCGTTTACAGTAATTACCACTTCCAAAGCCGGGTGTTTGATTGTATCAGAATCCAAAATTGCCAGGGCATAGGCGATAGCAATACCGTCATCACCGCCAAGGCTTGTGCCTTCTGCGTAGAGACAACCGTCCTTAAAATTCAGGCGCAAGGGTTCGTTCTCCAAATCAATGTCCGCTTCCGCATCTTTTACGGCAACCATGTCCATATGTCCCTGTAAAATCAAGGTTTCTTCTTTCTCATATCCTTCTGTTGCAGGCTTTTTGATGATAACATTTTTTAACTCATCCTGAACAACTTCCAGATTTCTTTCTTTGGCAAATGCCACCAGATAATCACTGATGGCATCAATATTGTAACTGCCGTGAGGTATCCGGCAAATCTCATAGAAAAACCGGAATACCTCTTTGGGCTGTAAATCATTTAAATTCATGCTTTTACCTCACAGATAAATTATTTTCTTTATCTTATGATTGTTTTTATTTGCTTATCTCTCGTAAATAGTATCTTATTCCTGCTCTTTATCGGCACCTTCCATCGCAGCAACTTCTGCTTCGATTTCTGCTCTTGTTACTTCCTCCAAAGAAGGTTTGTGCTTTTTGTAAATAAAGAATAAGAATGAACCAATTAACAATGCGAAGAATACCAGACCACCAATATTACCGGTTGAGAATTTACCGGAAAGATCGATTACCTGTCCAACGCTGAGTGCATTTCCTTCCGCATCTGTAAGTGCTGTAGGAATAATAGCAAGAATCGCCAAAGCAATACCGATTAAACCTTCACCTGCAATCATACCGGATGAGAAAAGAATACCGTTTTCAAGCTGTCCTTCTCTTTCTTCTGCCTTAGCCTTTTTGTTCTTTTCAACAAGAAGCTTAACAAGACCACCACACATAATGGGTGCACTTAAGTGAATAGGCAAGTACATACCTACTGCAAAAGGAAGTACGGAACCACCGATAATTTCCATTGCAACAGCAATGCCGGCACCTGCAATAATAAGCGCCCAAGGAAGGTTTTCACCCATAACACCTTCTACTACCAGCTTCATAATGCCGGCCTGAGGTGCAGGAAGTTCTGATGAACCATAGCTCCAAGCTTCGTTTAAAAGATAAAGCACGCCACCGATTGCAAGGGCCGAAACCACTGCACCGATTAATTCACCAATCTGCTGTTTCTTAGGGGTTGCACCAACTAAAAAACCGGTCTTTAAATCCTGTGATGTATCACCTGCCATAGCAGCAACGATACATACTACGGTACCGATTGCAATCGCTGCAATCATGGATTCCTTACCGCCGTTACCGGTTGCTTTTAAAAGGATGGATACAATAATCAAAGCCGCAATGGTCATACCTGAAATAGGGTTGTTACTGCTGCCTACAATACCTACCATACGTGATGAAACGGTTGCAAAGAAGAAACCGAATACGATAATAATCAATGCACCGAAGAAGTTAACGGGAATTGCAGGAATCAACCACATAGCAACAGCTACAACAAGCACACCGCCAAGAATTACCCAAATAGGAAGGTCATCCTTGTTTGACTTAAATCCCTTAATACTCTGTGTAAAAGTTTTGATAATCAAGGGTAATGATTTAATTAAACTGATGATACCGCCGGCTGCAACCGCACCCGCACCAATATATCTGATATAACATTTCCAAAGGTCCCAGGTTCCCATATCCTGAATTGCAATTTCACCGGGATACATAATCATGTCTCCGCCAAAAAGGGAAATCAAAGGCATAAGTACAAGCCACGAAAGCACACCGCCGGCAAACATATATGCAGAAGTTTTGGCACCACAGATATAACCAACACCAAGTAATGCGGGTAAAACATCTACACCGATACCTGCACCTTTGTACTTTTTGATACTGAAATCAACTTCCGAAGGGAAGATTTTAATTCCGTCTGCGATAAACTTATAAACTGCCGCAATACCGAGACCGCTGAATACGGTACCTGCCTTCGCACCACCGCTGGCACCTGCCTGCAACACCTGCGCACATGCAGTTCCTTCCGGATAAGGAAGCTTATCGTGTTCATCCACGATTAAGGTCTGACGTAAGGGCACCATGAAAAGAACACCCAAAATACCGCCGCACAAAGCAATCAACATAATTTCAAGAAGGCTCGGCATTGCAGTACCGTCTTCAATTGCCCACATGAACAATACGGGCATGGTAAAAATCGCACCTGCCGCTAAAGATTCGCCGGCAGAACCGATGGTCTGTACCATATTGTTTTCTACAATAGAGTTTCTGCGTAAAATAAAACGGATAATCGCCATGGAAATTACCGCTGCAGGGATTGACGCTGATACTGTCATACCAACTCTGAGTCCCAAATACGCATTGGCAGCACCAAATACTACTGCCAGCACGATTCCCAAAAGGATGGAAACCACTGTTAATTCTTTCTTGTTTTTCATAGTTTTCTCCCATCTTGCACTTTTGTGCTAATTAGTATGTTTTATTTCTTTTGTTCTTAATTTTTTGTCTCTTTTTCCGTTTCATCCGCAACCACACTTTTAGGAACTTCCTTTTTCTTTGCAGATGCCTTAGACTTCTCTTTTACTTTTGCATCTTTCTTCTTAAAAAGCGCAAACAGTTTATTCTGCTTCTTCCTAATGTCCTCTTCATCATCGTGGGCTTTTATCTTCTCTTTCAGCGCCGCTTCCGTCCAAGCTTTCTCGGCATTTCGCTCATTTACCTCATCACGAAGCAACATATAAGCGGTAGAGAATAAGGGAATAAAGAACAGCATACCGCTGATACCCATTACACTTCCGCCAACGGTAATCGCCGCAAGAATCCACATGGAGGGAAGGCCTACGGTATTTCCTACTACATAAGGGTAAATCAAGTTGCCCTCAATCTGCTGTACCACGATAAAAAGTACGATAAACCACAAGGCTGTCATAGGGTTGTCCATCAAAAATAAGAATGCACCGATACCGCAACCGATAAAACCGCCAACTACAGGAATTAAGGCTGTAAAAGCAACCAACACACCAATCAAAAGGGTATAATCAAAACCAAAGACCGGCTTAAAAATAATCATAGCCAACATCGTAAGCAAGCCGAGAATTACCGCTTCAATACACTGCCCCGCAATGAAATTGCTGGTATTCGTCATCAATACGCTAATCATTTTGGCAGTTTTACGATATGCTTTTTCGGAAAGAAACGCGCTTAGAATTCGTTTCCCCTGCATACACAGCTTCTCTTTCTGCGCAAGAATGTAAATCGAGAAAATGATTGCAATAACCGTATTAAAAATACCTACACCGATTTTACCGGTAATGCTGAATATATTTTTGATAAAAGAACCGCCAAATCCGTTAAAGAAGAAATCTTTTACCTGAATAATCAGCGCCTGCCAGTCGATTTTCATCTCGCTAAGCTTATTTAATTCAACCATCACCATTTCGGTTTCTTTCGGATACTTTGCCAGAAGTTCCTCAAGCCAATCTAAGGTTGAATGCCAAAAGGCCGAAATTTTACCGGGAATCATATCTACCGTTGTTACAACCTGCGGAATCACTGCAAATGCAATCAGCGTCAACACGCCGCATATAAAAGCGATGGAAAGTATAATGCTGACCGGTCGTTTAATTTTCAACCAAAACTTACTTTTAGCCTTACCAAAAAGATGCTTTTCGATACTGCGCATAGGCAGATTTAATATAAAAGCAATTAATGCACCTATTAGGAAGGGCGATATAATACTAAATCCTTCTCTAACAAATGCCCAAATCTGTTCAAAGTAAATTACGCCCAGAGTCAGGACGGTTATCGTGAGTAAAATTTTAAGCCAGAACAAATATCTCTGTTTCTCATTCTGCATAATCTTTTTCTCCTTATCTTTTATGTAAGACGAAAATATCCACATATTAAACCATACTATAATAGTTTATTATAGGTTATCCATTATTGCAAGAAAAAAACAACGAAAAATGCTGATATTTCAAGATTTTCCATTGCTTTTTCCATTGAAGCCAATACTCCAATAAAAACAAAAAAAGACAGGCGAACCTGTCTTTTTCATATGCCGAAGCACAAATTAACTTTTCAAAATCAATTAAGCAATTTTGCTCTTAGCGATATCTGCTAAAGCTGTAAATCCTGCTGCATCGTTGATTGCCATTTCAGCAAGCATCTTTCTGTTGATGTCGATGTTAGCAAGCTTTAAACCATACATAAATTTGCTGTATGATAAACCGTTCATTCTAGCTGCAGCATTGATACGTGCAATCCAAAGACGTCTGAACTGACGCTTGTTCTGCTTTCTGCCTGCGTAAGCGGAAGTTAAAGCTCTCATAACTGACTGCTTAGCAACACGATACTGCTTAGATCTTGCTCCTCTGTAACCTTTTGCAAGTTTTAATACTCTATTATGTTTTTTCTTAGCATTTAAGCCGCCTTTAATTCTAGCCATTTCTTATCTTCCTCCTACTTAGATATAAGGTAAAATCTTCTTCATATTCTTAACGTTTGTTGCATCTGTAATAGCAGACTGTCTTAAGTTACGTTTTCTCTTTGTAGACTTCTTTGTTAAGATATGACTCTTATAAGCTTTGCTTCTCTTTAATTTACCGGTTCCTGTTACTTTAAAGCGCTTTGCAGCTGCTCTGCTTGTTTTCATTTTAGGCATTGTTCGTTCCTCCTGATTAAAATCTTTCTATTTTAACTGTGCCTTAGCGTTTCTCAGTTAAAAACATTGTCATGCTCTTGCCTTCCACCTTAGGCTCTTTGTCCACAACTGCCACATCGGCAAGTCCTGCTGCGAAATCGTCCAAAATATGCTTGCTGTTAGCCATATGAGCCATTTCACGTCCGCGGAAACGTAAGGTAACCTTTACCTTATCGCCCTTGGTTAAGAACTTTCTTGCAGAATTCATCTTGGTATTCAAATCGTTCGTATCAATGTTGGGTGAAAGACGAATTTCTTTGATTTCCACTGTCTTCTGCTTCTTCTTGGCATCCTTTTCCTTACGTGCCTGCTCATAACGAAATTTACCGTAATCTGCAATTTTACATACAGGGGGCTTCGCTGTAGGGGCAATCTTGATAAGATCCAATCCTGCATCTTCTGCCATCTTCATTGCTTCTTTCGCAGACATAACACCAACCTGTTCGCCGTCTGCACCGATTACACGTACCTCTTTGTCTCTAATCTGTTCGTTAATAAAAAAATCGTTAATGACCTTGCACCTCCATAAAAGATTGTATAATAAAGATAAAAAAGTGGATAGCATAGACTATCCACTCAAAAATACAAAATTAGGGCTTGCGCCTTATTTTATAAAAATCATGAACACCTGAAACGCGATTGTCGCAGGGTGAGAGTGGATAACTCTGCTTGCTATGGTCTGCTGACCGTATGTAAATGTAACATAGTTTGCGGAAGAAGTCAAGAATATTTTTTCTATTCTTGTGCAGATACAACGTTCGCATTTTCCTGTGATGATTCTGAAGCCTTCTTATCCGCTTTCTTTCTTATAATCATGACCGCGGATGAAATCGCAATGATACTGATGCTGAAGATAAGAAAAACATCAATAAACATAAATTCTATCGGTTCCAAAAGAGAAATAGAATTAAAATTGCCCGCTTCAAAATACTGCGTTAATATATTTTTGATATGGCGGAAAAAATATGTTAAATAGGAATCCCTTTCTATCAAAGAATAATTCATACTATTTCTTGTATTCAGCAAAATAATATCAACAACGCCGGTGATAACAATATTCAAAGTTGCCAGAGCCGCTAATACGGAACCAAGAATTTTGGCCCACATTTTTTTCGCATTGGCAGTTCTCATAATCAGAAGAATTACTACACATAGTATGGAAAATCCAATCAATAATACCGCAAAAAAATTGGTCTGTCTTAAATAATCCTGTGGGGAAGTATAAGAAAACGCCCTAAACAAATCACTAAAATCCACACAAAATCTTATCCAGTCCGCACTCGCAATAAAATCTGAAAAATAATCAAATAATCTTGCCGGAATATAAGCGACTCCGCACAAAACAAGTCCAATCGCGGAAACAATATTATTCCTGCAAAATCCTCCGATTGCCATAAATAAAAAAGATATATCAATCAAGAGAATCGCAATCAGATGCGGCGCAATGATGCTTACACCGGCTAACATCTGGAAATTAGTAGGTACATATCCAAAATTTCCGCCTCCCGTATAAAACATTATTGTATTTTTCATACACTGTACCAATGGACATAAGCCAAGTAAAAGATTTAACACGGCCAGTATTCCCACAATGATAAGCATATTGTTCTTTTTATTCATTTTACTACTCTTTTCTTTTTTCATTCGAAATTCACCTAACCTTATCTTGTAATCTGAAACATTAATTATAATGCCACATCAATTTTTACTATCTTCTTCTCAACACCAAAATGGTTTGTGTCTTAATATCTTTCAACTTTTTTATAGCCCCTATCGGATATTATAGACTTTACTCCTTTCCGGTGTCAACTACCGGATTAGTATTCGATGGATAATTAGTTTCTTTCGCCATATAAAATATGGGATTGACACCATCAACCAAATCATATAACATAATTATATAAGAAATGAGTTTTACGACCGTACAGTTTTTACTCAAGCGGGCTACTCGTTTCTTTTTTTGTTCTTAAAAAATCATACAATGTGTGGTTTTAGATATCTATCATTATAAACTAAGCCGAGAGAATTTCACTCCTCTCGGCTTTGTACTTTTAGATATTTATATCTTACTTCCTCAAAATCCCCATAATCCACTCAGGCTCCGGTGCCTTCATATCCTTATGCATTGCCATCTCCTCCATAATGCCCTGCACGGTTGCCCAAAAGCACACAGATAAAAGCAACGCATCTCCATCGCGGAATACTCCTGTTTCCTGTCCTTTCTCAATCATCTTGGCAGATTCTTCTATGGTATTTACGGACAGCGCAATCTTTCTTGCTTCTTCCGGCATACCTACTCTTCTTACCTGGCCCATAAGAATAAACATATTAAAAACCCAGGGCTGACTTTTCGAAAAATCAAACAGTCTTTTTAAGAATTCCGTAAAATAAATCTCCGGCGGAATTTCAGGCATTTTATCCGCAAACTTCGTTGCACCGACACCCATTTTCACCAGTTCAAGCAAAAGTTCTTCTTTGGACTCAAAATAATGAAACATAAGCCCCGTACTCATAGGAACTGCTGCCGCAATGTCCGTAATCTTAGTTTCATAATAGCCCCGATTCACAAAAAGGTCCAATGCCGTCATTAAAATTGCTTTTCTTCTTTCTTCCTTCTGCTCTTTTCTGGTCATAACTGTCCTCTTTTATTTTTTATAACCATTCAGACTTTCTCCAAACAGTTACTATATCTCAATGCTTTTTCTCTGCTTCTTAAGAATTCTCTGGATTGCAAATTTGCCGCTTGCCACCGCAACGGGAAGACCGCCGGGAGAATTAGTCCACTGACCGGCAACATACAAGTTCTTAATACCTTTCAACTGCCCCTTCATCTTAATCTGCTTCCCCATAGGCGTTGTAACAAAACTCATATAGCTTCCATGATATGCATTGCAATATCTCTCGTAAGTAAGCGGTGTCCACGCATCCAAAAACTCCATCTTGCCTGCATATTCAGGAAACGCTTTTTCAATGCGAAATTTTACTTCTTTCACAAGTTTTTCTTTGGTTGCCTTATATTCCTCAGGTGATAAACTCTTCCAGAATTCGTAATCCTCATCGGTCTGTGTAATGCAGGTCTGAATCACCGTTTTACCATCTTTTATAAAAACAGGGTCATATCCGTAAGATTTCACATACATTCGCTCGAAACTTCTTTGGCCTACGCAAAGCGGATCAATATCGATAAATACGGTCTCACCCTCATTCGGTAAAAATTCTACCGCAAATGCCACCTGGAATCCGCTGGTCGCAGGATATGCCTTGGGTGAATCATACGCTTCTCGCAATTCCTTCGGCATATATTCCTTGGAAAGCAATTTATTGAACAACAAATGTGTATCTACAGTCGGTATCACATAATCGCCTTCGATAAAAGTGCCGTCCTCAAGTTCAATACCTGTAGCCTTTTTCTTGGCAATATTTATTTTCTTAACGCCTTTATTATAGCAAATTTTACCGCCCATGTCTTTATATTTTTTCTCCATGCGCAAAGACATCTGAAGAGATGCTCCCATAGGTATATTACCGTTTCCGTCTGCCATTGTGGCATAAGAAACCAGAAAAGAATAGGTACAGTATGACTTAGGCAGATAATCACACATCAAATGCTGAAGTAATGGGTGCTTAAATCTTTTGCTGTATTCCTCAAGGGATATTGCACCGAATTCCTTCATTACCTTAGGAAAATCCATCATAGTCTTACCCATATTGATGTAATCCTTAACTCCCCACATTTCCATTGGCTTCTTTGCCGGGAACAGACACTGCTTGGAATATTCCACGTACTGAATAAACTTCTTAATCTCTTCTTCGTCTTCAGGGGAAATTGCAATCAATTCCTCTTCGGTACGCTTCAAATCATTCCAAAGAGTCACCTTCTGCCCCTTATATGTAGACGTATAAAAAGAATTGATGGGTGCATATTCCATCTCGTCATCCAATGCCCCAACAGTCTTCCAAACGTCATAAAGTTCTGTACCTTTTTTAGTTCCTGTCAGCCAATGAATGCAGTTATCAATGTGATATCCTTTACGGTTCCATCCGATACATTCGCCACCGGGAATGGCATTCTTTTCATAAATTTCCGCTTCAAAACCAGCGCGCAGTGCATAAATTCCTGCTGAAAGCCCTGCAATGCCGCCACCAATGATGATTACTTTTTCTTTTTTGCTGTTTTCCATTTTTTTAGTCTCCTTTATTTGATATTTTGATGTTGAATTTATTTTCATTGAATTTATATTCAATATAATTAATTTAAAACCATTTGTCAACTATTTTTTAAAAAACTTATATAACCCATCAATTTACTTTTTAACCTTTTTAATAAAAAAGACAGGGAAGATTATCTCTTCTCTGCCTTTCCTTCGATTTTATTTATTTTTACTTCGCTTCTTTAAAAGTACCACAAGCGGTTCCTGCACTGTTCATTGCGCCGTTTCCTAAGATATCAACCTTCTTGGCAACGCACTTATAATTGTTGTTATAAACGCATTTTACCGCTTCACAATCAATGCTGATGGTTGCGCTGGGGTGCTTTGTAGTATTGGTATAAGAATCACCTTTTACGGGTACAAAGCTTTCACAGCAAGTGCCTTCTGTAGTGTCGGCATGCTTACCGCCTACCATGATATCACCCTTGCAACAATAATGGTCCTTATTATAGGTACATGTTTCCGCATTACATTTTAATTCTGCCATGGCAAAACCTCCTTAAATTAATTTCATAATTTAGTTTCACCATGGCAGTTATTTTTTATACATTATTTTTTTATTTATCGATTTACTATACTGCACTGTGACGTAAGTTCTGTAATTCGATAAAGGACTGTTTGAATACGTCGGTGCTTATTGAGAAGGCTTGTTTGCAAGACTTCGAAATTAGCATCCGTTACGTATGAGACCAAGCGGGAGCGTGTCCGTAGCGAATACAAAACTTACGCCACAGTGCCCACACAATTTCAAAATTACTTCTGCTCTTCCACAGTCACCTTGCGGATTTCCTTGGTGCGGATTTCTTCGCAGATATCCTTAATGAAGTCAGCCAAATCCTTCTGGCCTTCATCGCCTGCAAAACGGCTTCTTACGGATACCTTACCCTGTTCTTCTTCCTGCTGGCCAACAACCAACATATAAGGTACTCTTGCCATTCTGGTTTCGCGAATCTTGTAACCGATTTTTTCGGAACGGTTATCGATGGTTGCAAGGATGCCGTTTTTCTTAAGTTCAGCAAGCACTTTCTCACCATATTCTGCATACTTTTCAGAAATAGGAAGAACACGAACCTGCTCGGGACAAAGCCATGTAGGGAACTTACCCGCATATTTTTCGATTAACCATGCAAGGGTTCTTTCATAACATCCCATAGATGTTCTGTGGATAATATAAGGACGAACCTTATCACCGTTCTGGTCAATGTAGTACATATCAAACTGTTCCGCAAGGAGTGCATCCCACTGAATGGTAATCATAGTATCTTCTTTACCATATACGTTCTTCGTATTAATATCTACCTTAGGACCATAGAATGCAGCCTCTCCCACATCCTCTGTAAAAGGAATTCCCAATTCATTTAAAATATCACGGATGTGCTGTTCTGTTTCTTCCCAAACTTCAGGCGCACCGATGTATTTAGCACTATTATCGGGATCCCACTTAGATAAGTGGTAAGTTACATCTTCTTCTACACCGAGAGTTGTCAAACAATGTTTTGCAAGTGCAAGACAGTTCTTAAACTCTTCTACCATCTGGTCAGGTCTTACAATCAAGTGACCTTCTGAAATCGTAAACTGACGAACACGTGTTAAGCCGTGCATTTCACCGGAATCTTCGTTTCTAAACAAGGTAGATGTCTCACCGTAACGGATGGGAAGGTCACGATATGACTTCTGTCCTGCCTTAAATACATAGTACTGGAACGGGCAAGTCATAGGGCGAAGCGCAAATACTTCTTTATCCGTCTCTTCATCACCCATTACAAACATACCTTCTTTGTAATGATCCCAGTGTCCGGAAATTTTATACAAATCACTCTTTGCCATAAGAGGAGTCTTGGTACGTACATAGCCCCACTCATTATCTTCCAAGTCTTCAATCCAACGCTGCATGGTCTGAATCATCTTAGCGCCCTTAGGCATAAGCAAGGGAAGACCCTGACCGATTACGTCAACAGTTGTGAAAAGTTCCATCTCACGACCGATTTTATTATGGTCTCTATTCTTGATATCTTCCAAATATGCAAGGTAATCTTCCAATTCTTCTTTCTTTGCAAAAGAAGTACCGTAAATTCTCTGAAGCATTGCGTTATCAGAATTTCCGCGCCAATATGCACCTGACGAAGAAGTAAGCTTAAATGCCTTAATTGTCTTGGTGCTCATTAAGTGAGGACCCGCACAAAGGTCTGTAAATTCACCCTGGCTGTAAAAAGAAATCTCTGAACCTTCGGGAAGATCTCTGATTAACTCTACCTTGTAAGGCTCGTTTCTGTCTTCCATAAACTTGATTGCTTCTTCTCTGCTTAAGGTAAAGCGCTCCAAAGCCTTGCCTTCTTTGATGATTTTCTTCATTTCAGCTTCGATTTTATCAAGGTCATCTCTTGAAAAAGCCGCATGGTCGAAATCATAGTAAAAACCGTTGTCAATAGAAGGTCCGATAGTAAGCTTTGCATCCGGGAACACACGTTTAACAGCTTCTGCCATAACATGCGCTGTAGTATGACGATATACAGCAAGTCCCTTAGGATCGTTTGCTGTTAAAATATTCAACTCACAATCAGCATCGATCACGGTTCTTAAATCTTTTACCTCACCGTCTACTTCACCTGCGCATGCCGCACGTGCAAGACCTTCGCTGATATCCTTTGCAATATCAATAATGGACATTGCCTGACCATATTCTTTGACGCTTCCGTCTTTTAAAGTAATTTTCATTGTAATTTCCGCCTTTCTATGCAATACATCTTAAAACGCATTGCCTATTCCATTCTATCTGCGAGCAACTGCTCTTCCACAATCCGCGCCGCACTTGCAACTAACTTTGTGCAGGGACGGGACTGATAATATTCCTTGGTACGCTCCGACGGTACTGCGCTCTTTTCTTTTGAGAGAATTCCCAAAAGTTCACGACAGATAATACTTCCGTTTTCTTCGGTAAAACTATCGCTTAAGCTCCGCACCGTCTCATAAGTTCGCCCTTGCGCCGTTTTATCCAACGGATCTGTATTTCCCTCTTTTAAGCCTTCCAACAACGCCATGGCTGATACGGTACCGCACACTTCGCGCATTCTTCCCATACCGCCACCCATAGGGCTTGCAAGCTTCAATGCATCCTCTTCATTCATACCGAACAAATCTGCATAGGTAGCAAACACAGCCTGGGCACAGTTGTAGCCGGATTCAAATTTGTTTACTGCTTCATCAACTCTGCTTTTCATTGTAGTTATGATTTGTTAAAATACAAATCTTACTCCTAATCTTAAGTCTGTCATTTATCACGAAAACCGATGCATCGTTAAATGCATCGGCTTTGTATTATCATTTTTAATTACTTTCCACAGCACTTCTTATACTTCTTACCTGAACCGCATGGACAGGGATCGTTGGGATATACCTTGTCTTCTTTTACAATGGTTGTAGAAGACTTCTGTTCTTTGTAAAGAGCCTTTCTCTTATCCTCATCAAAGATTGCTTCCCATTCAGGTAAGCCGTAAAGCCAATCTGCCTCAGCAGCTACCATGTTTTTGTAAAGAAGTTCTTTATCGAAAGCAAGACTTACTTCTGTATGCTCTTCCATGGTCTCGATAGGGTTTGGAACCTTCAAACTGTCATTGATACCATCCAGGAAACCTGTCATAAAGCTTAAGTCTGTTTTGTACTTGGTTGCCAATTCTGCAACGGTACCCTTTACTTCTTCATCAGGATTTGCAAGCAACTGCTTGTAGATTTCTTTTTCCTTAATAAAATATTTGTTCCATAAATTCTGTAACTGATTTTTATTTGCAGTCTGATTATATGCCTGTGCTCTCCAGATTTCCAATAATAACATTTCTTAATCCATCCTTTTTCTTTTATCTTTACATTAAAATGTGCAATTCTCCTCACACTGTTCTATAGTATATAACATTTTTTCAATTCTGAAAAGCCCCCTTTTTACATTGCCGTGGCTTTTTTTCTGTGATATACTGTCATTGGCAGTGAAATGAGACACTTCATTTACCCTGTCTTATCATAAAAATAGTAAAAGTGAGAAGATTTCATGAAAAAGGCAAAGCGCATATTAGCACTCGTTACCGTTATTTTGATTGTAGGTTTTATTTTGGCAACTTTTGTACTTGCCTTTCTGGATTTCCCCGGCAAAACCACCATATTTTTTACATGCATGCTCAGCATTATCATACTTCCCATCATTGCATGGGTTCTCATGTGGATGATTGGTGCCGCTACCGGGCGTAAAAACGTAGCGTCCTACCGCACCAAAGAAATGGAAGAAACCCTGCAGGAAGCGGACGAAATCCGTATCAGGCAGGCTCTGGATGCAGCTTCACGCCAAACAAAATCCGATTCAGAAGAATGATAAAAAAGCACCTCATTCCGGTTATTAAACGTATCTCCGAAATGAAGTGCTTTTTTCATAAAATTATTATTCCTCATTCAACACCGTGGTTGCATATTCAATGGAAGCAAGCGTTTCTCCATCGAAAATAAACTGCAATTCCATACCACCCTTGGAATAGATTATTACACCTGCACTTTCCACATAATTTTCACCATACATGGAAAGAACATCAGTCTTAGACATACCAAGATATGCTCCTTCTTCCGTGGTAATGGTATCATCTTTAAAATAAATGGAAGAAACCAAATCGTTGCTGCCATTAGGATAAGTAGATATTTCAAAACTTGTATAAGTATATATTTTATCCATACCTTCAAACGCACAACTCTTCACTTCATAATAATGCAAAGGCTCACCCAACTTCTCCAGAAATTCATTGGTATTCATATCCGGTGCAATGGTCACTCCGTTATAGATAAACTTATAATCATCCAGTGACGTATTGTTGGTCTGCACACTTCCGGTTGCATCTCCCGCCATGGCATTCTCGCCCATGGCATCTACATTATCCATGGTTTCATGATAATCGCCCAAAATCGTTTCCATATCTGAAACCGTATCATTCATATCCGTAACAGTGTCCGCCACATCTCCGGCCGCCTCCTGACAAGCCGTAAACATCGTGATTGCCATAATCATCAAACCGGTTACTACAATTTTTTTCATTCTAAAAGTCCTCCTCTTTTAACGCTTCCAACTCTTCTTTTTGTTCGTAAAAGAATTCCTGCTTTTCTTCCCAGATTACAGATAGTTCTTCTTCACCCCGACGGTCTTCCAGCTCGCACTCCTCCACAAGCCATTCTCCAAAATAATCCGTAAGTTTTACTGCTCCGTACAGATTCAAATGCAAACCTGCATCATAGGTATCCGTACTGAAATCCAAGCCGATTTCTTCCGTATGCTCCAAAAAATTAATATACTTCAAATCATGCGCAGCAGCGTAATCTTCTACCTGCGCATCCCATTCTTCGTACCACACCGGATATAGACTGGGGGCCTTAATCAAAACCAATTCTACATCATTTTCTTCGCAGAGGGCAACCATTTTATCCAGATAACTCCAGGCATTATCACCAAAAGAATAATCACCCAGTATTTTACCCTCCGGAATATAATCCACCGGAACGACACCTACCTGCATATAATATCCGTTGTGTCCCACCTTCTCCGCTCCGAGAATATACTGAAAATCTTCTTTTTCCAGTTCGCTCCAACGGTCATGATATCGCAACAAAGGAAAAACATACTCCACAAAGCTTTCACTCTCCAGCATGGACGCTCTGATGCAATCCACCTTGGAAGAAGACCATCGCATACCGTCAATGGTCATTCGGTTATACGCTTCTTTCTGAGGTTCATTATATTGCAAAGATAATACATTAAAAACCATCACATCCGGCTTCTCATATTTTAAAGTTTCTTCCATCAAAAAATAAGATTGCCAGATTAACTGTTGGGCACTGCCTCGAATGTAAGAATTGATACCATAATTCTCCCATAAAGTAAGAGGTACGAAATTCTCATACACCTCGCAATCGCCGATGAATACCACATCAAAATCCTTCTTTTCATCATAGTATTCTCCGATTAATGCACCTTCTTTTACATCACCCATATATTTTGGCATGACAAGTCGTTGTAAAAAAGCCAGTACCGCAACAATCACAACCATGCCGATTGCAACAGCAACAAAGGCTCCCCTTCGACCTTTTTTTATTTCACTCATATTATTCTCGTTTCTTTCAAATGTCACGTTCACAGCGCACAGCAAATCCGTGCTTGTTTCCTATTCCCTCTCAACGTTAAAACTGATTATAGATAAACTGGCTGGCATCATATCCCATTCCGTAAGCGCCAAACAAAACCGTTGCAACAAACAATGCTCCAAATACTGCCATAGAAACACCAATCGGTTTCTTTGCAATCATTTCTCTGACACTGCCGCGTCTTCCAATCAGACTGACAACAATGAGCGTTGCCGTACCGATTACAAGCACAATATAATCATGCTTACCAAGTCCAAGATTCCACATACCCGTAGTCAGCACTTCACCAATATTCCAATCCGTAAACATACTGCCAAACATTCTGAAAGTCATGGGTACGTCACGATAACAGTCCAACATTCTCAAAGAACTCATCAAAAGAAAAGTTCTGATAATCCGGAATGCTTTAAACCATGTTGTCTCTTTTACCCGGAAACGTGCATGAAACTTCTCATACAAGGGTTCACATTCTTGGGATAACATGATAAAAAAGCAGTTTCCCAGTCCCCAAACGACAAAATTCCACGCGGCTCCATGCCAGATACCGGTTACAAACCATACCGCAATACTGGAGGCATAAACCGGCACTCTTTTGCCTATTTGTTCTCCAAGCAACTTACGACTTAATTTGGATACTTTTAACATGGGCTTACATACTGAAATCGGATAAAATAAATAATCCGTGAACCAGTCACCCAATGAAATATGCCATCTGCGCCAATACTCTTTAATTCCCTTGGAAAAATAAGGACGAATAAAATTCTCCCGCATGGGAACTCCCAGTACCTGTCCGATACCGATGGTAATATCAATTCCGCCGGTAAAGTCCGCATACAACTGCAAGGCATAGAAAATCATTCCGAGAAATACATAAAACCCGGTATATGTATCCGTGTCGCTAATCAGGGTTTTAACACCGATTAACATACGGTCTGCAATAACAAGCTTTTTAAAATATCCCCAAAGAATTCTCTGCAATCCCAAACTAATTGTATGCCAATCAAAGCAATGGGAGCTAAACAATCCTTTTTCCAAATCATCATAGCGACTGATGGGGCCTTGAATCAATTGCGGAAAAAAGGACACAAACAAAGCGAATTTGAATATATTCTTCTGCGCCGAATATTTGCCCCGATGGATATCAATTAAGTATCCCATACTCTGGAAGGTATAAAAGGATATACCCAAAGGCAATATCAAATCCCGAAACGCAAGTACCTTATCACTTCCTGCCGCCTGAAGAATACCATTTACATTTGCAATGGCAAAATTGGTATATTTTAGCACTGCAAGAATGCCGAAATTCAGCACCAGGCATACCGTCATCCACACAAATCTTATATTCTTTTGTTTTTCTTTATAAGCCTTCTTCTCTTCTTTGGACAATTCCGCCTTATGTTGTGCAAGGTACTGTTTTTGCCTTTTATGATTTCCATCAATAATGCATCCCACGGCATACGTTGTCAGCGTGGTCACTCCGATAAAAATCAAACATTCCCAACCTGCGTGAGCATAAAATATGTAACTCGCCGCCAGTAACAGCATCCATTGACATCTTTTAGGCACCAGATAATACAGAATAAAAAGAGCAAAAATAAATCCAAGAAAGCGATAGGATGTAAATAACATCTTTTATTCTTCCTCTAATCTCTCAATCAATGCATACAAAGCTTCTGCCGAATTAAAATTCTCAGGCACAATATGTTCTGCAGAAATCACCACATCAAACGCTTCGTTAATCTCCGAAATCAACGATACGATATCAAAAGAATCCAAAATTCCGTCATCAATTAAAGTGGTATATTCCTCAAAATCAATCTCAGGATGTAAATCCGACAAAATTTCAAGTAACTGTTCCATTGTTAAATCCTCCTATCTTTTAATGCGAACTTATTATAATGGTTTCTATCGGGTCACGCAAGTTTCTTTTTCATACAATGCCAACAGGCCCTTGCGATCAATCTTTCCGTTGGGGGTAAAAAGCATATTTTCCAGCTGAACGGTTTCGTTGGGAATCATGTAGCGCGGAAGTTTCTCGCGAAGCTGTTTTATCAAAATCGCTTTCTCTTTCTCACCCACATAATAAAGCACTATTTTTTCATCCGTCTTGGAATATACGCAGGCGCAGGTCTTAATCCCGTCCAACATGTTTACGTTTGCTTCAATTTCTCCCAATTCAATACGATGCCCCATATGTTTTACCTGATAATCTTTACGGGAAACAAAAACCAATTCCCCTTTTGCATTATAGGATGCAATATCTCCTGTCCGATAAATCAACTCAGGATATGCCGTATTCAAAGGATTCTGTACAAAGCTCTCCGAAGTCTTCTCCGGATTGTTGTAATATCCCAAAGTAACAGAAGTGCCGCGTATACATAATTCTCCTGCAGTTGCAAGCTTATTGTTTTCATCCAGCAAAAGAATTTCCGTATTCTTAAAAGGTCTGCCAATAGGAATACTTTCTCCTTCTTCAAAGAATCGGTCCGCCCTGTAATAGCAACACATTCCGGTACCTTCCGTAGGTCCGTACAAATTAACAAAATCCGTTTCCGGCAATGTTTTCTTCCACAAATTAAACTGCTTGACGGGAAATACTTCACTACCGAAAGCAACCGTTTTTAAATATTTGGGAATCACGGTATCAAAAGTCTGCAAACCGGATATCATGGTCAAAGCCGATACTACCCAGCACACGGTATTGATTTTTTTCTCATTTAAAAATTCCACCAATTTAATGGGCATCATAAAAAGCCCTTTCGGTATCAGATATGTTGTGGCCCCGAATTTCAATGTAGGGTACAACTCTTTTAAACAGGCATCAAAATATAAAGGCGTCTGATTACCGAATACCGTATTCTCATCAAATTTTAATACCTCGCTTAACTGTTCAATATAATCCAATACACTTCTGTGACACGCAGCCACACCCTTGGGAACACCGGTGGAACCGGAAGTAAAAACGATGTATATGGGATCCGTATCAATGGCCTTATCGCGAATTGCCTGCAACGCAGTTTCATCCGCCGGCAAATATGCAATATCCTCATAACAGACAGCTTTAGCATCCGTCTCAAATTTTTCAGCCATCTTTATGGTTTTATCATCACAAATCATCAGTCTGGGTTTTACATTTTCCAGTATTAGGTTAATTCTTGCCGCAGGCATCTGCTCATCAATGGGAACATAGAAACATCCGCCTTCAATGACTCCGAAAAACGCTGTAACCGTCTTCGGATGTTTATTCATAAAAACAATAACCGGTTCCTTATAGATTCCCAAAGAATGCAGATAAGTGCCGATGGAGCGTGTTTGTTCATACACCTGCGAAAACGTCAATGCCTCTTTATCATTGGCAAACGCCACCTTGTCAGGACAATGCCCTACAATATTATCTAAATAATCCAATACATGATTCTGCATGATTTTTCCTCCATCTGTTCGCTCTTTTATCGTCTTCGGTAACCCGCACAAAAAACATTCCTAATCCGCATTCACCGTAGGGAATAGGGAATGATCATATACATGACTGCGTCGTACAGCCTCATCTGCAACCAATTCATTCTCTGACCACATAAAAATGATAGTTTTATCTGCTCTCGGCGTAGCATCGAAGTGATACCATCCTTCACCTGTATCTACCAGATTCCAATAATGACTGCTGGTAGTGGAATTACGCCAGATATCCACATTGGGAATTCCCGCTCTTGTAAGTAAAGCTTTGGACACGCAGGCATACGTATAACAATCTCCCTTGCGGTACACGAATCCGTCATAAGCCGCCTCAATCCAGTTCTCTTTCTGAGAATCACTAATCCAGCCTATTTTCCAACGGCTCCAATTATAAATTGCCTCTGCTTTCTCATAATCCGTCATACCCGGTGTGATAATCTCTGCCAACACCTGGTCTGCCATGGCATACATGGTATCCAGAGAAACATCTTCTTTACGTTCCGGCATAACCGTTAATTTAATATCCTGAGTGGTTGTATTACCTGTGGAATCCGTAGCCGTATAAAATACATGATACGTACCCAGCTTGGTCAAATCAACTCCACTGTTATCAATCTGATAAGATACCTCTCCGTCGCAATTATCATAGGCACTTACACCGCTACGATATGATACGTTTTCGCCGAGACAAATGGAGATATTACCGGTACCCATAATAATCGGAGGCTCCGTATCCGGAATCAGATTCAATACGCCGGCACTCTCTGTAGTATTTCCGGCAGAATCTGTGGTGACAATTACCACATCCTGTGCGCCTTCTACAGACCAGTCCGGCTCTTCTTTATACATAAATGTCACTTGTGTGGAATCCTCCACGCTTTCCACACAAAGTTCTGCTTCAATAGGATGATTCAAATACCCCTGCGTTTCTTTAACGGCAACAATGGGAGCCACGGTATCCCGAATTTCCATCAGCACTTCGCAGGGATAACTGTCTACTATAAGATAAACAGGATATGTTCCTGCCATATCAAATTGAACATCCCGCAATCCGCCATCCTGATATTGTATGTTTCCTTCTTTCTCCAGAAACCATCCCGCATGCGGAAGTCCTTGTGACGCATCCCACACATAAGTTTCATTCATTTTCACTTTTAACACATATAATTCAGATGTAACGGTAGATTTATTCCCCGAAGTATCTTCCAATATAATCTCTACCAACTGTAAACCATAATCACCGAAATCCGGTCTCTGTGCAAAAGACGCTTTCACATCCGTAATGTCATAAACATTTGTCACAAAAGCATCTGCCTCATATATTTCTCCTACCGACATATATACCGATATCGGTTCCCCTACAGGGGCGGTGGTATCTTCCACATTTAAAATACAGGTTCTGCTAAATCCGTCCGCAGTTATTTTTAATTCGTATTTTCCCGGCACATCGGTATCAAACTCCGGGCAATCCTCGGCAAAAGCAATGGTTTTTACTTCACCTTTTATATAATCTTCTGCCACAACCACAGTTCCTGCTTCCACCGTGATACTTCCGTGGGTCTTGCTGAATGTATACCACATGAAACCGCCAACAGAAAGACCGGCCAGCAGGAAGACAATTATCGCAATCCATATACCCTTTTTCATCACTGTTTATTCCTTATCTGTTTTACGCATACTGCCTGTTCGCATTTATACTCAAAGGTAAATCCGCTGCCATAACCAACAGCGGACTGCAACTTAATCATTATACACCTTTTGTCTCATTTTACAATCCGGATTTCATCCGATTCTCAAAAGCCTCCAGTTGTTGCAACACCTGACTTGCATATTGGGGATATGCATGTATCATATCTTTCAATTTGGTTTGGGCATCTACGGCTATATCTTTGTTATATTCCATCTGCTTACGAAGATTCTGCCTTCGTTCCACCAAGCCGTGACGAATTTCAACCATTTCTTTGCGGTTAACCAATGCCTCCGCCTGATGTATCCAAATATCCGGATTGGCAATGTGCAGCTTACGCATGTGCTGCAATAAATCATCCCTATATAAGGTAATATCATATTTCGTCTGTTCGAAACGTTCTCTTTCCGCCCGTTCAGATAAATACTTTTCCCATAATTCTTTTAACTCCACCGCACTGTCTACACAATATTTCATATACAAATAATCTAAAAGATTTGTATTATTGACATAGCGTATTTTTACGGTATTATGCATATGAATCAGCTTGCCTATACTTTTGTCTACCCTTACGGCTTCTTTCTGCATATCGATATTTTTGACAAACAAAACAGTCAATGCAATTGCCAGAGCTCCTACGGTTAAAAGATATCCAATCTGCGTATCCAGTTCAAAACCAAACTGCAATATCAGAAGCATTACAACACAAATAGCAGCCGCAATCATACAAATAAAAAGGACACCTTTGATATTGGCAAGCATACCTTTTAATTCGGCCCTGCGATAATAATATGCCTGTTTCTCGCCCTCAATACGCCTCATATCTTCTTTAATCAGCTTATGATATTCTTCGCTTTGTTTCAGTTTCTCATATCCTTCCGGCATCTCATCTTCCATCCGCTCCATCAACGCATAATCTTCACTACTGAGAAGGTCCTTTTTGGCCGTATAATTACGAAAATCTTTTTCCAAACGTAAAAGTTTGGTTGCACAATCCTGAATAGGATTACGTATATGCTCCGGTAAACGTTCAATTTCATCGGTATCATTTAAATACGCCGTAACGGAATCATATTCCCGATTCAACAAGTCAATCTCATCCGAAGCGGTTTTCATCTGCTCCAGACAACTTTCAATATAACGTTCTCTCTGGGTTTCGTCCGTAAAATTGGATATATCATAATACTGCGACTCATCCACTTGCGCCCGGTATTCTGTTTTGCTTTTATTTACTCCGAATAACTTACTCCAAATACCCATCCTGCATCTCCGTTATTGTATACATCTGCGATACTCTTCTTTTAAATCAGATATGGTTCTGTCCATCCATTCTTCATACACGCTGTCGCCTTCAGACTGCTTCTGCTTCTTAAGTTCCTCCAGTTCCTTTCCCATGCCGGTCTGCCATTTCACGGCAGCTTCCTGCATACGGCTTTCCAACCTCAAAGTAACCTCACTCATCTGCGTATCCTCACTGATGGTTCGGATATAATCACTTTCCGACATCCGGATGCGCATGGCAGCCGCATAATAATAGTAATGCTCTTCTTTTCCATCCAATTCATAAGCTTTTAAGAAATCCTGCTGCGCCTGCTCAAGAAGAAACAGACCTGCTCTTGCCATTCCCATATTATGATAAATATCCGCTCTCAAAAAAGCTTCGTTTTCATCCAATCGTGCCAAAGCACTTTCGTACTCACCCAATGCATGGACATATCTTCCTTTATGCAGAAAATAGTCTCCCCTCTTTCGATTGCGTTCAAAGCCTTCCTCTTCATTATCTTCTGCCAACAACTCTAAAAATCTTGCCTGTTTCCCGGGACTGACAAAAGGGAATTCTTCTAATAACATTTGAGCGTACTGCCCAATCTGCGCATCCTTGGCAAGAAGCTGATACATTCTGTCCGAGACAGTTCCCGCTTCACACTCATCTTCGAGCCACCGTGCCAGTTCCACGGTAAAAATATCTTTTTCCAGAAGCTCTGCATTTTCATATATGCAGAATACCAATTCTTCCGCAGAATAAATGTTGCAACATATTTTATCCAGAAAATAAGGTTTATTCGCTTTTCTTCCTATGCATTCGTATACTCTACCCACCATATCTCCTTTTCCTGCTTTTAATATTGCAGTTCCATCTCTTCCGTCCATTCCTTACCGCTAGAGGGATAAATTTCCCCAAATCCCAAATCCGTCGCATGTAACACCACGCCGGATTCCGAAACCATTTTAATATCCAAAGCAATACGTGCCATGCGGTTAGACGCAACCGGCAATCCGCTCAACACAAAATCTGCCGAAGCACTCTGCCTGCTGTTCAAATATTCTATGGTAATTTCCAGAGTGTCCGACTCATGGAGAATCACTTCCGTTTCCGAATGAACCTCATACCAATGTACACCGGCTTCTACCAGCGGAATAGAAATCTCTTTTCCTCCATTATAAGCCCGAATACCGATATTACACTTTAACCGATCCATGCCAAAGTAACATAGGTTTTTATCATACCCTGAAGGATTTGCTTTCTCTCTGGCCGCCAGACATGCACCTTTGCTAAACAGATTATTACCCTTAAACACTCTTCTGTTTCTGCACAGAAAACGCAACGCATTATTACACCAGTCGTCATAAAATCCTTCGCCGATTAAAAATACACCTGCAAAAACCCTGTTTTCACATATCTCGGTGGCAATCTCCAATAATTTGTTATCCTTCTCCGCCCTGCTTAAATATCTGGGATCTTTTACTTTAAAATCCGTATATTCCTTGGCTTCTACCATTGCAATGGCGGGCTTCACAAAATGATTACGCTCCAGACGATAACTCCACATATTCTCATCACTGGCATCAAATACCAGCACCTGATGATTCTGCAACTCTTCATTCTGATACAACATGTAGAAGAAAACACATTCCTCATATCCGGTAAAAGAGATACGCTCCGCATCCACCTTCAGAATACTCACGGCAGACTGCAACATTTTGATCATTTGCACATCTGCTTCCCGTAAAGCAATGGTAATATTGGCAATCTTTTCCGGCGTATCCATTACGGGCAACAATCCAAGACTTCTTTTCAAAAACAATGCCAGCAAATCTTTCGCAAGGTATTCTTCCCGATCCACAAACATGGTTCCGCCATCTTGGGCAACCTGCAAAAATCCGGTAACCAACTGTCCGTCACCTTCCTCTGCACACTGTACAGCCTCATCACCGATTACCCATTGAGCCGTACTGCGTTTCCTGCATAAAGCCATGGGAATATTATACTGTTCCTGCTCCTCTTTCATGCTGAATGTCTCAGGGTTATCACCATCAATGCGACAGAAGCTCATCTGAACATATTCCCGATTCAAATCGTAACCGATTACATAACGATCTTTATTCATTTTTTCAAATACATCTTTGATTTCTGTCAGCATAACCACACCCCATAAATCAATTAATGACTGCCAAATATCTCACGAATCATAAAATCTTTTTTCATATAATCCGTCAATGCCGTCGCACAGTTCTCGTAATCCTGTGCTTCCCTGTCTGACACAGCCCGGTTCAACAATGAAAATCTCCAATCTCCCGGCTCACCATCCGTTTCGCTTCTCTGAAGCGTACTGCTTTGCGTCAACTGCTCACGGTTACCGATTTGCTCCGTTATGTAATACTGCACGTTCTCTCCGCTGAACAGTATAAAACTTTTTACAAAAATACCACCATACAGATTTCGCATCTCTTCTTTACGATATTCGGTTTCGCCTTCATTATCGTGTTCTATGGCATAGTGAATAATCACTCTGCTCTCCGGCTCACCCCGGTACTCTACATAAGTTCTGTCCGTAAAAGGAAGTGCTTCTTTCATTTTATCGGCAAACGCATTGAAGAACGGGAAGCAATTTCCTTTTGCAATTTCTCCGTTCAAAAGCCCGCTTAAAAGTTCCGTATTCCACATACTTGCATCCTTTTCAGACGCCCATTTTAAAACCGCCAGACGACAAACACGGCCCATCTTTTCTCCGTCCGCCAGATACATGGAAAGGCGCTCAAACACCCTGTCTTCCGTTACACACTGCTCAACGAAATAATCATATGCGCATCTGGTAAGAAATGCCTTCTCAATATCCTGATTGCCGCTCATACGCACATATGCATCATACAGCTTCATCTTATCGTTAATATACACTCCTGCAAAGAGAGACTGTACAAGCAAACGTTCCAACAAGGTATATGTATCAATGGCAAAGCTTTCACTGTTACGCAACAATCCCCTCAATTCACGAATATTGCCCTCAAAATATTTTACCATGTAAGATAAAATATTCTCATCATACCGGTTCCGGCGATACACATAGGAACAAAGTCCAAGCATATGTTCTTCTTCCTCAAAATCCCTGCGTTCCAGAAGACGACTGCACAATCTGAGCACTGTTTTACAATCCACATGTTCGGCACCGAATTCACACACCCAGTCAAAAGCCAGGTCATACATGCCTCTGGCAACCAGGATATGCACCAGCTCGGCCCTTTCTACCGCAGGTAGGTCTTTGGGATCTGCCTGAAGAATCAAATCATCCAGTTCACGTATATAATCCTGTTCAAAATAGTATTTCAGCAGGGCAACCATCAACTCATTATAATACCCCGGAGTAATCTCATCAGAGTGAAGAAGCCGCGCATAAGAATACACATTTAAATCCGAAATATGAATATAATTTCTTTTATCTTCACAATAATACAACAATACACCGGTCTGTTCCGAAGTCATGGGTAAAATCGCTTTAAAAAGCTCCTCATCAAACAAGACCGGAATCGGACGGATGAACTCATTGGGTACATAACGGTTCCCAAATCCATCTTCAAATAACAGTTTATAAAAGACACTGTATATTGGCACATACGCCTTACCGTTCTCTACCGGATAGCTACACTCTCCCTGCATATGTTCATGAATCACAATTACGTTTCGAACCCTGGGGTTGTCCACTAAAACTTCATGCATAAAAATCATGGGAGCCGCATCATTTGCAAATTTTACATCCATAATTGCCGGCACAAAAATTCTTTTATAAAGTTTTATCAGGTGCTCATTGATGTGCCCACAGGCAATCTGCTCACGAACAAAATCCTCCAGATGCTCCGTATAAGACAGTGCAATTTCCGGAAAACTCACACGATGTTCCCACACATTTGCATACAAAAATGCCATACGCTCATAATCCAAATTGTTCTGGTAAGCAAAATACATCATAACCATTTGCGGCAACGCGCCCTTATAGTTCAAGTCAATGGACATAATGTAGTATTCATATAATCTTGTAAGGCGCAGTTCCAAATCCACCGCTTTTGCATACCACTCAAAATACTCTTTCCCGATACAATTTCCTTTCATCAAATAAGAACATATAGCCTGCACCATTTCTTTGGTGGCACACTTTGCATAACAATGTTTTAAAATTGTATAGATTCGGAAATCATATTCTTTTTCCCTGCCGATTAAAAATTGTATTCTCTCGGCAATTTCTTCACTTAATACATCATGCTTGATTGCAAAAAGCAAAAGGCTGATTTCATAACTTTCCAGCTTACACAGCAAGGAAGGCTGTTCCCACAATAATTGCAAAGCCTCCGTATACAGAATGGGACTGTCGGAACCCCTGTAATATCTTTCTTCCAAAAACTCCCATTTTTTATCTTCATAAAAGAAAAGATTCTTTTGCAAATATAACATCAGCCACGCAAGGCGGAAATTATCCTGTTCACGCTGGAATAATTTCTTCACTTTATGGGCTACCTTATCCGTATAGCTTTCGTCACGGTTTAATAATGTGGTCAGATATAAGAAATATCCATATACTTCAGGTAACTGCTTCTCTTCCGACATCCACTCTTCCACACCGTTTAATACATAATCCGCATCCTGCGGACGGTCCTGCGCCAAGAGTAATTGTGCTTTATACAGATTGGCAATTATTTTTTTATCTTCACTTCCGGACATTTTTTCTACCAATGGTGCCGTTCGTGCAATCCACTCCTTGGTTTCCGTCTTGCCTAAACGGAAATCAATATATGCCCGGGTAATTTGAGCCGTCAGTTTCAACCATTCATATTCCGCATTCTCTTCCACTGAAACCGGATGATTCTCTGCGATTATCTTAATCTCCATTACCTGCTGCGGAGTCGTAATGGTTACTTTGCCGAAATTGATTCCCTGATGCATATGATCAGGCTCAATATATACCGGTATACGGCATACATTACCAAGAAAATCATCATCCGTATAGGTATCTTTTTCAATACCTACAAAATATCCCTCCAAAGATATTTTCACAGAAACATATCCCCAACCGTCTTTGGTAATCTCTATTTCCCTCATTACGGTATCATCAATATCGCTCAACTTAATTTGCTCAACATCCGTACTGTATGTAATATGACTCTTTTTCTTTACCGCCACAAGAAATTCATCTACATTCTGTTGATTTCCCGGTTTCATACTCAAGCCCCTGTATGTACTCACATAGCGGGCATCATTACCTTCCAGAATTTCGACAAAACTGCGGGAATAATACAGCTGTACAGCTTCCTCCCAATTAGTCTTGGCAAGATTTGCAAAATGAAACAGGTTGCGTATATTCCCCATGGTACTGTTCAAATAATGCTTCTCACGTTTTACCTCGTAAGCAAGAGAATACTCACCTTTGTTTGAAATAATCTGAAATTCTCCTTTTACTTCGTCGCCGGGCTCCATACCCGTACTATCAAAGCAATATGTAATCTCCGCACTGTCTCCCCTAAAAATAGGTGTCAGACACTGCATACGCATATTATCGGATAAAATATATCCTTCCATGGGCGTCTGCGATATATTATTAATTTGAAAAGTTCCTTTTCTCTGCTCTGCTCTGTCAAAAGTCATTTCAACCGCATTGCAGGAAAAGTCCAAGCTTCCCTTATTATTTTCGAATGCATAATTTTCCTCCAGTATGGAAAGCACTGCTCTTTTCAAATCGTCACCTCTTTTCTTTGGTTCTCGGATATAGTACACCTATCATATTTTAACCTAATCATTATAGCACTATTTGTGGCTATACGCAACAAAGTGCATAAAAAAATACAATATTTAGTTGTTTTATTTTTATGCAAAAATACTTTCATATCCTCTTGTTTTTCTAAGGGTTTTATACTATAATAAACATAGAAATATGTGATGATGAGTGTATTGTACCCATATCACAGGAAAAGGAGGCGAATCAAATGAATATCGGTGGTTTATATAATGCTTCATCCATGTTCCAGAGTATGTATAATACAAACAGCTATGGTTCGTCGTCCATGGCTTCTTTAACAAACAATATACTGGGAGCTTCTTCCGCAAGCGGCATGTACTCTTCTCTTTCTGATTATTCGTTAATCAAATCCGGAAGTTACAATAAGCTTATGAATGCTTACTATGATACGGTAGGCTCTGACGAAAAGGAAGTCACTTCATCCAAAGACATCCTTGCTAAGTTAAAAGAAACCTATACACCGTCAGAAGATAAGAAGACGGTTGCCGAAACAGAAGACGGCAAAGTAATTGAGAAGGCAGAAGCTACTGACAAACAGGATGAAACCGCTCCTGATACTTCTTCCAAGAAGACGGATGTAATATCTGATCTCATGAGAAGAAATCGTGCCATCAGCTATACAAACATGGGTGGCGTGATTAAAAATATGTCTGCACCTTCCTTTGATTATATTGTATAAATAGTTGACCGATGTCTAATTTAATATCCCTATGATTTTAGGACGCTTTGATGCATATCAAAGCGTCTTTTTGCATATCTATTGACAAGGAAACTTACGAGGTCACTTATGGATTCCATAAATTCTTCAACAAGCGACTATAACGGAAGGCTTGTTTTCTTTGTTACCAGAATATCTACCACAATCCCCATACCCAACGCTACAATACAGGTCTATTCAACGGAGGAACCTGATGTATTGCTGTATACCTTAATTACCAACTCCTCCGGGCAGACAGAGGCCATTACTCTCCCTACACCGCCGTTATCCTACTCTTTGAATGCAGACAGCCCGCAACCCTTTTCCCAATATCGCTTCATCATTGTTGCGGAAGGCTATGAACCCCTTACCATTAACGGTTCGGAAATGTTAGCCGATGAAACTTCCATTCAACCTGCTGCCCTTGTCCCAATACGTTTCGGTACCGGCGCAGGTACCATTGATATACCAATACATACGCTGGTCGGGGATTACCCTTCCAAAACACCGGAAGCCGAAATCAAACCCGAAGCCGAAACCGGCGAAATTGTTTTATCCAGAGTTGTCATTCCCGAAACCATTATTGTACATGACGGTGTGCCCGACGACAGAACTGCCCCAAACTACTATGTACCTTATCGCGATTATATTAAAAATGTGGTCAGCAGCGAAATTTTTCCCACCTGGCCGGAAAGCACCATTTATGCCAACGCACTGGTAATTATGAGTTTTACTTTGAACCGTGTGTATACGGAATGGTACCGGAATCGTGGCTATGATTTTACGATTACATCCTCTACCGCATTCGACCAAAAATTTATCTATGGCCGCAACATCTACGCCAATATTGACCGGATTGTAGATTCCATTTTTAATAATTACTTATCCCGTCCCGGGGTGAAGCAACCCATTTTCACTTCCTACTGTGATGGCAAAAGAACAACCTGTCGGGGCTTAAGCCAATGGGGTTCCATGTACTTAGGCGAAGAAGGGTATTCTGCCATTGATATCATCCGTTATTACTATGGCAATGATATGTTCATCAATACCGCGGACCAGATTGAAGGCGTGCCAGCCTCCTGGCCGGGGTACGATTTGACCATCGGTTCCAGAGGTAGCAAAGTCTTGCAGTTGCAGCAACAACTGAATCGAATCAAAAGAAACTATCCCGCCCTCCCGGGCGTTTCGGAGGACGGCATTTATGGTCCGGGCACTGCAGAGGCAGTTCGAAGTTTCCAGCAGATATTTAACTTGAATCCAACCGGCGTAACGGACTTTGCAACCTGGTATTCCATCTCCAATATTTATGTTGGGGTAACAGAGATATCTGAACCTTGATTCAAACCTTGATAACACGAAGTTTCATACATTCCAATCCTTTACAAAAATACAATGAAGATGCAAAAAGGGAACCTCCTGCAAGGTTCCCTTTTTGTAATATTTCAAATTCCATTCAGACGACTTTTACGTTTCCCCTTCGAAATACACCGTCCACTCCACCATATCTTTTAATTCCAAATCCTTATTTATGGTAGATTGACCGCCAACCATTTCAATGTATTTCCACGCTACGCCTCTCCATTCCTCATAGAAACATTCCTCAATTTCACCATCTCCGTATTGTATGCTAATCACATCACCTTTGCCGTATTCAAGGTCATCGTTGATATCCTCAATATCAAACCATTCTATGGTCACCTCTTCGCCGTTTTCATCCAAATAAAAGTGTCTAAAATACAATCTGTAACATTCATCCTCATACTGAGGTCCTTCAATTCCCCAATAAATATAGGTTCCGTCTGTCCGCATATCGTATTCATAAGCATGTCCGGAACCGATACATGCAAAATTCACCATTTCATCCTTCTCGTAATCATAAGTATAGAAATACCACTGTCTGGGCTCTCGAATGACTAAATCAAGAATTCCGTTGCCATCCGCATCCGCCATAACATATTCCGTACGATACTTCATTACTTCTTCACCGGTAGGCGTTGCATAATAACGCATATTTTCATCATTGCTTACATATTCCTCGTAAACAAGCTTCGCATCCTCATTAATCTGACTCAATTCTTCCTCTGTAAGGGCACCTGCCGACGCAATGTCATACCCCAATGCTTGAGCAAAGCTATACCGAATATTATCAGACACTGTCTTTTGGTCTGTTATAGGCATATACATTGCCACTTCCGGCGGATAATATTCTGAAACAGTGAAATCCACATCCACCTTTTCATAGCCTTCCATATATTCGTCCATCAAGCGGTTAAACTCGCTGTACTTTTCATCATCTTCGATTTGTTTATTCTCTTCCACAATATCGCCCGTATAACAGGTATAATGCATCTCTCCGTCCGAACTTTTGGCATATCCGGCGCCATATACGGGCTCACAGCTTACAGTCTCACCGTCATAGCTTCCCGCATAAATCTGAACCCATCCCCAGTCTGCCATCTGTACCACATCACAGGATAAAAAGCGCAAATCGCCTTCATCATTTCGATAAACATCCACATAATAAGACGGATAAAAAGGTCCTGCCTCGGAAAAGTCCTCTTGAAACATATAATCCCTGCTGCCCTTTAGTTTTCCGCAGGACACCACTTCCCCATCTTTTACGGTGTATATATAAGTGAATTCCTCTTTGTTATAAATCACCTCGGAAATCAGCATCTCCGGCTGTCCGTCCTGATTCAAATCTCCCAACTGCATAACCCATCTGTTGTCCACCAAATGATTTGCCTCAATACCGGAATCCCTCAACCAGTCATATTCCATAAAAGGACGAACATCTTCTTCCCAATCAACAGCATTCAGCTTATCAAATTCCTCTTCCGTACCTATAGGCTGAAGAACATCTTCATACACCGGAATCATTTCGTCCACAAACTCCGGGTCTATTTCATAAGATGCCTCCTCTACAAGCGCTTCCTGCTCCTCACTTATTACTTCTGTTTCCGAAAAACTCTCCTCCTGTTCGATAGCCGGTTGCTCATTTCCCTGTTCCTGTTCTTCCAACTCTTCCTTACACCCTGACAAGCAAATTATCATTAACAGACACAATATGCTTCCGACTAAAAAATCTTTTTTTCCTCTCATTTTTATTCCCTCTTTTACAATATTTTTGCACCTCAAACATATCAGCTTTTTTCTTAAAAATCAACGGATTTTCGGCAAAAAATCTGCTCAAAAACAAATAAGTCGGAAATATTAAAAAAGTATTACATTTCCGGTCTGAAAATGTAATACTTTTGTTACGAAAGTAATATATTTGTAATATGTTTTATTCTACCCTCATTTCAATTTCGCCCGCTTCTACATCATCAAAGCTTGCTTCTCTTACACCCACGTCTGTTTCAATTACAACATCTGCATTCCAAATACCACCTGACTCATACAGTTCAACTTTTATATTCAGCGTATCTATTCTCATCTGATTTGTTTTTAAAAAATGCACCACCAGCTCCGTATCAATGTTTTCGGTTCTGATAGGAATGATGTAATCGTACATACCATAATTACCTTTGGAATGATTGAATTTAATCACTTCATTTCCCTGCGCACAATTTAATTTTAATTCTTCGCCTAATTCATAATAACCTGTAACAGTTTCAGGCAGATACGCCTCTCCTTCCACTTGTATGGTTGCCGCTCCCCACATCTTCGGCAATAAAGCATAAACAACTACCAGCAGAACAGCTACAAATACAGTAATGTAAAATATTCGAAACAGAATTTTAAGTGTTTTTTTCATAAAATCAATCCTTCCAAATTGCACAACAACCCCACCACCGGCATATGCCGATGACAGGGTCATCTTTTACAAATTCTTCAATACTTCGGTCATCTCGTCCAACCAGTCGCCTTTATAAACTTCAATCATACCTGCATCACAGGCAGCGGCCAGGGTAGCGTCCATCGGAATTTTAGCCACATGCTTGATACCGTACTCTTCGGCAATCTCTTCAATATGGCTTTCGCCGTAAATGTAATGCTTTTCCTTACAGTTGGGACATACGAAATAAGACATATTTTCCACGATACCCAGTACCGGTATTCGCATTAAAGTCGCCATTTTCACGGCTTTTTCCACGATCATGGAAACCAGTTCCTGAGGTGATGCCACGATAATGATTCCGTCTACGGGAAGTGACTGGAATACGGTCAGGGGCACATCGCCGGTTCCGGGGGGCATATCTACAAAGAGATAATCCTTATCACCCCAGAGCACATCAGTCCAGAACTGTTTTACGGTACCTGCAATGACAGGACCTCTCCAAATAACGGGATCCGTTTCATCCGGCAATAAAAGATTAATGGACATAATATCAATATCCGTAGTTGTTTTTACGGGAATAATACCGTTTTCATCGCCATAAGCCTTCTCAGTCAAGCCAAACACCTTAGGGATGGAAGGTCCTGTAATATCCGCATCCAAAATACCGGTATTAAAACCTTTACGTTTCATCGCTACTGCCAGCAAGGAAGTCACAAGAGACTTACCGACACCGCCCTTACCGCTGACAACACCGATTACTTTCTTAATATTTGCAGACTCATGAGGCTTTTCGATAAAGCTCTTAGGGTCTCTTTCTGAACAATTCTCACTGCAACTGCTGCAGTCATGTGAACATTCTGCCATAACTGTAATACGCGTTTTTACGCGTCCTCCTTTTATGATAATTTTTATTAAAATGAAGTCCGCACCACACTTATATTTACTTGACTCATTGTTATATAAGTGCTTTTATACACACAGCTTCAATCAATCATTCTAACAGATTTATGTGTCTAAAACAAGTCCGCAGACACACAATCAAAAACTTCCGGCCCATTCCTGTTTATCTTTTTTCTTCCGGCAACGGTGCACTGTTAATCTCCGCCCAATAAGGCACAAACCCTGACTTTACCGCTACCTTCTGTGACTGGATATGACTCTCTACCGTGCCGTAATACGGTATTTTTCCTCTTTTTAGTATTTCTCTTTTCAGAAGAATGGTAATAAACGGACCCAGGTTCCGTCCCTTACTCTCCGGCATCACATCAATGCCAATCTGCCACATCACATCACTATCCGCACTGGCTCCCGCCATTCCAAGAATCTCGCCGTCTTTTATTACAGCCACGCCCAACACATCCGGTGCATCCGGTAAAAAGGAGTAGGCATGTACAAACCGTTCATCATCCCGGAACTGCTCAATATCCTCCTTCTCATACCATCTGACTTCATACTCCCCCGATAACGCATCCATATCTGCCTCAGATAACAGCTCCGCCCCAAGCGGTAAATAATAATGATGCAAATCTTCCAGAAAATACTTATGTTCCAAAAGCAAATCATCCAGCCAATATAAATACTTATACTGGGACATCCACGCTCCGTTTAACTCCCGAAACGTTTTCCTGCACTCTTCTATAATTTCTTCTCTGCCCGAAAAAATGCACTTGCCGTTGATGCATAATACTTTCAATATCGCATCATCTTTTTTGAAGCGACGACGCCCATCTTTTAATTCTCTTATGACATATTCATTATTTGTTGAGTGCAACTCCCCTGCATTACAACAATAATCTTTCAACATTTGTTTTTCGAACAACTCTCTAATTCTCTTATTATCCTCTGCTATATTCATAATAATTATCTCTTGCTTTCTACTATTCAGATTTATTCTCTTTCCCGGCATATTATATTCCTATACAGACTTATAACTTCTTCCTTTTCATTCATCCTATGCCTATACTCTTACTTCTACGCATCCCGCAATCCCAATTCATTATACGCTTTTTCATTCATAACGTAAATGGCTTAGAGGGTTTTATAATCGTTTGAGGACCTTTTGTGAGTGTCGGCACTTAATAAGAAATGAATGTATAATCATTTCGAATTTAGTGTCCGTTACATTCACAACCGAGCAAAAGCGCGTCCGAAAACGATTATAAAACCCTCGAAGCCCTCCTGTTAACACAATAAAAAAAGCAGTATAATGATTTCCCTTTACCCAAGTCATTTCACCGCTTTTTTTATGTAAAAATAATTTTTCTGTAAAAGGTACTCTTTCCCGTAAATGCCTTTTACGCAAAGCTCACGCTTCGCAGATTTGTAACCGCCCAATGCATTATCACGGTATCTCTGTACTCGTCTTATTTGCTATCCCCATAGCAGAAAGCACTTCCCTTTTACCAATTCTACATATCCGCAGGTAACTTACCCCTAACTTATCCTGCGCATGTAAAATATGTCATCCCCATTTACTTTATATTGTTATTATAACTAATTTTTATGATAAATCAATTGTTTTTTTATAATTTTTGCACAAAATTAACAGATTTTTGCACTTTTTTTAATTCTATATCATATTTATGTTATTTCAAAGTCTTGAAAGTGGTATTTACGCTTTATAAGGCTGAATTGCGCTTTATAAGAATTCTCATAAAACAAAAAGCTTTTTCGACACTTATACGCATCGAAAAAGCTTTTTACTAATCATTTTTATTGGGCAAGATCCAGATGCTGCACGCTACCCACGTTGCCGTTTTCATATAAAAAGATTCCGGTACTGCGTATGTATCCCTTGTCGCTGTTATCATTCCGTTTTAACGCAAAATTTGTTGCAGCTTTTTGCAGACAAATCGCACCGACTCCTTTATCCGCAAGAGTATATAACATGTTCTCACCCTTTTCGTCCCGGCACCAGATTTTTAACTTATTCCAGACCGAATCATTTTCGTCAATCCAACCGTTGCCATCCTCATCATACTGTGCCAAATCTCCAAAACCGTCACCCGACTGCGGTCCAAACAATTCACTGCCATCGTTAATCATTCCGTCATTATTTTTATCCAGTGCCAGATAGCCGCTGCCGGAAGCCAGTTCGTGTATTTCATCCTTTTTACCGTCAGCATCAATATCAAAGAAAAATGACTGATCCCGCAAATTCGCCACATTACCATCAAAATTAATCACCAACGGGTCGCATACCCTCTGCAATTCAGCAATGTTATATTCCTCTTTATAATATTCCCGAAAGCTTCTGCTCATTCCCAGTTCCAAATTAAAATTAATCACTTTTCCATCTGCAGTGGTTACCTTACCTTGTGATTTGTAATACACATTCTCTGTTTCCTCGTAATAACCCTCTCTGGAAAAAGACACCTGCTTCATCGGCATAAATTCCAAAGTAGCACTTTGTCCGGCAGCCTTTCCGTTTATATCGCCGGCAAAAATATCCTCCTTATAGATATCGCCGAGCCGTTCTCCAAATAATAACATAAAAATATAACGGGTAGAATAATAATGAAACTGCGCCGCTGTACTGACACTACTTTCCCGAATGGATATTTTTTCTTTATGAAATGCAGATATTTTTTCCTCCCAAGAGTCAACCCGCTCTTTTGCAGATTCTTCTGCTCTTTTATCTGCTCCGGTTTTCTCTTCTTTCACATTTTCCCGTGATAGCTGCAAATCATTTTTTTGTCGCTCATTATTGTAATCCTGCAATCTAAAACGACTGTTTTCTGTTCTCGAAGACCGATATCTTCGGGCGGACTCCATTCCTATTACGCTTGATTCTATTCGCAATATTCTTCCTTTCTCTTTGAGTCACTGCCTTACTTCTTTCCCTCCTTGTCTGTTATAAAACAAAAACGGCATGTCTTAAAAGAATCCTTCTTTTAATCCATACCATCCGTGGTGACTTACTAAATACTTTAGGCCTTAAATATTTGTATACATTATATCGGCGCTTTTATATAAAATATTAACCCCGGCAGATTGGAATATAACCTGCCGGGGTACCAAAAAACTAAATATTAAAAACTATTCCTGCGTAATGGTACTGTGAATATGCTGGATAGAATCTACGGCAATCTTACCGTTCTTCTTTACAGCCGCAATACCTGCCGCACTTGCCTTGGCAGCTGCCATAGTTGTGATGTAAGGTACCTTGTGCTTAATTGCTGACTTACGTACATAACTGTCATCAAATACCTTTTCCTTACCTGCAGGAGTGTTGATAATTAACTGAATCTGCTTGTTTGTAAGAGCATCCACAATGTTAGGTCTTCCTTCTTGCATCTTATTAATCTTTTCAGCCGGAATACCGTTTGCAACAATCAAATCATAAGTAGAACCGGTTGCCATAATCTTAAATCCGCATTCATGGAATGCCTTAGCAACTTCAGGAACCTCAGGCTTGTCCTGACGGTTAACACTGATGAGTACGGTTCCTTCCAAAGGAAGAGGATTCTGAGTTGCTTCCTGCGCTTTGTAATAAGCCTCACCAAAGTCTGATGCAATACCGAGAACTTCACCGGTAGAACGCATCTCCGGTCCTAACAGAGGGTCAACTTCCGAGAACATATTGAAGGGGAATACCGCTTCTTTTACACCGAAGTAATCGTATTTGCTTTCTTTTAAGGTAGGTACAGGTGAAGGCTTGCCGGTCAACTCGCTTGTAATAATCTGAGTCGCCAACTGCACCATCTGAATATTACATACCTTAGATACCAAAGGCACGGTTCTGGATGCTCTGGGGTTTGCTTCGAGCACATAAACCACATCATCTTCGATTGCATACTGCATATTCATAAGACCGCGTACATTCATTTCCACTGCAATCTTCTTGGTATATTCTTTAATCTTCTCAAGATTCTTCTCAGAAATATGCATAGAAGGAAGGATACATGCTGAGTCACCTGAGTGAACACCGGCAAGCTCAATGTGTTCCATTACGGCAGGAACAAATGCATGTGTACCGTCACTGATTGCATCCGCTTCACATTCCATTGCATTCTTTAAGAATCGGTCAATAAGAATCGGTCTGTCGGGCGTTACACCAACAGCTGCTGCCATATAGCTCTTAAGGCTTTCCTGGTCATAAACAACTTCCATACCGCGTCCGCCCAATACGAAGGAAGGGCGAACCATTACGGGATATCCGATTCTTTCAGCAATTTCTACTGCATCATCAATGGTAACTGCCATTCCCGCTTCAGGCATGGGAATTTCAAGTTTTTCCATCATGGCACGGAACAAATCTCTGTCTTCTGCCATATCGATAACAGCAGGTGCCGTACCAAGGATTTTAACCCCGTTTCTTTCAAGGTCATCTGCCAAGTTAAGAGGGGTCTGTCCACCAAACTGTGCAATAACACCAACAGGTTTTTCTTTTTCATAAATACTTAAAACATCTTCCAAAGTAAGCGGTTCGAAGTATAACTTATCAGATGTATCATAGTCTGTAGATACCGTTTCGGGATTACAGTTTACGATGATGGTCTGGAAACCTAAATCACGCAATGCAAAGGCTGCATGTACGCAACAGTAGTCAAATTCGATACCCTGTCCGATACGGTTCGGACCACCGCCGAGAATCATAATCTTAGGCTTTTCTTCATTTGTTTTGCTGTAATCAGGTGCATTATATGTTGAATAGAAGTACTCTCTGTCTTGTGTACCGCTTACGTGTACGCCTTCCCAAGCCTGAGTAATGCCGTAAGACTTTCTTGCATTTCTGATATCATCTTCAGGCACTGCAAGAATCTGGCTTAAATACTTATCAGAGAAACCATTCTTCTTTGCCTGTTCCAAAGCTTCTTTGGCAGGAACTTCACCCTTATTCTGCATAAGTGCTTCTTCTTCGTCTACTAATTCCTTCATCTGCTCTAAGAAGTAATGCTTAATTTTGGTAAGCTGATATAACTCTTCTACGGTTGCACCCTTACGAAGTGCTTCGTACATAATAAACTGTCTCTCGCTGGAAGGAGTATGAAGCATTTCAATTAACTGTTCTTTGGTCTTGCTATGGAAATCCTTTGCAAAACCAAGTCCGTAACGACCTGTTTCCAAACTGCGGATCGCCTTCTGGAATGCTTCTTTATATGTTTTACCTATACTCATAACCTCACCTACGGCGCGCATCTGAGTACCTAATTTATCTTCTGAGCCTTTGAACTTTTCAAATGCCCAACGTGCAAACTTAATTACAATATAATCTCCACCGGGAACATACTTATCCAAGGTACCGTACTTACCGCAAGGAATTTCATCCAATGTAAGTCCTGACGCAAGCATTGCGGATACAAGGGCAATAGGGAAACCTGTTGCCTTAGACGCAAGTGCAGAAGAACGTGATGTTCTGGGGTTGATTTCGATAACGATAATTCTGTCTGATACAGGGTCGTGGGCAAACTGTACATTGGTACCGCCGATTACTTCTACAGCTTCTACGATTTTGTACGCCTGTTCCTGTAATCTCTTCTGCAAAGATTCAGAAATAGTCAACATAGGTGCTGAACAGAAAGAGTCACCTGTGTGCACACCGAGCGGATCGATGTTTTCGATGAAACATACGCTGATCATATTGTTCTTAGAGTCACGAACAACCTCTACTTCCAATTCTTCCCA
>JAZNRC010000043.1:0-3163 GCA_045590555.1 Lachnospiraceae bacterium
TGCCTTTCCGATATCACCTTCCACTTTTAACTTCTGCATGGTGAATGCCATCACCGGGTCCATCTTACCGTCCATAATTTTGAGCAATGTATCCGCCTTGCAGATAAAAGTCGCGTCTCTGTCATAATACTCATACGGCTCGATGGAAAGCTTGCCGTCTTTTACTTCCGCATAAAAGATGCCTTCGCCCTCACCCGTGATGTTAAACTGAAACGCCAGTTTCTCATTGATGTGGCTCACATCTGCATCTTTAAACTTGTCTTTTACTGCCTGAAACACTTCCTGATAAGTCATCGTTAAATACCCCCTAAAATTTTATACATTCCAGAATCGTATCAGTTCCAGTGAGATCATTGCGACAACACAAATTACATTTGCAAGAATATTGATTACATATTGTATCCTGCGTATTACTTTCACATCTTTGGCAAACAATGCTTTCACAGAAATTCCTGCAGATGCCAAATATGCCAACATACATAATATCTGAATCAGACAACCAATGATTCCTTGCGCCGGTGTAAGTCCGTACTGCGTACTGTATACCGAAATCCAGAATATCACAACTCCCACTGATATTATTTTAGCAAATTGCGCAACTGCAATCAAGGCTGCACCCTCATATTTCTTAAACTTCTTAGCAATAAGAAGAATCAATTTAATGAGCAACAATACAGCTGCAACAGGCACACATATCACATAGAAAATCATCAACGCAAGATATGCGACCAATGCCGGTTCTTCCACATAACTCTGCAAACCGAGATTCAATACTCCGGTACCATCTTCTAACTGATATCCTTCCGCCGGTAGTCCCTGACCTTCCTGAACAATCCAATAGAGTTCTCCTGACACATTTTGGATTGTGGCAATGCCTGCCACATCATACTCTCCCTCTCCGACAGATGCAATCGGTAACAATCCCAATAAAGAAATTAACTTCAAGGGACCGTGACGCATGGAACGGGCACCAATATACATGCCGGATATGTCATCTCCCGCAGCCTCGTTTGATACAAAATCAGCAGGTATCTCTGCAGAAGTTTCTCCAAACACAATCTCCGGAATTTCCATAATCGGAAGTCCCATACCGGTCATCATCACTACGGTTCCGACACCTGTTTCCACATCAAAAAACATCTGTGAACAGAATCCGTTCGTCGATCCGTTGTGTCCCAGCACTATATTTTCACCATAAATGGAGGATAAAAATCCATGATAACTGTATCCAATTTCCGTACCCCTATATGTCGCAGAAGGTGAAAACAGAAACTCTCTTGTTTCAGGATTCTCAAATAGCGGACAGTCCTCACGTGCCAGACTACCTGCATAGATTGCCATGTCAGAAATTGTACCGGTTGCCGCACCTGCCGGATACGGCATGACATACATAAGCTGCGGTCCCACAGATTCCCAACCTGCACCGGTGTCCACATAACAAACAGTCTTCGGTCTCTGTGCATAAACCCACTCATTATCATTGTGTGCAGGAAGTAAAGAAGTATGCTCCATACCCAAGGGTTCAAAAATATTCTCATGCACATATTCGTGGAACGACTGTCCTGTAATACATTCCACAACGTAACCTGCCAAAGCGGCACCATAATTGCTGTAAGAAGAAACTTCTCCCGGACGATACACCTGTACCGGCTCCGTTTCCTGCAAAACTTCACCCAACGATTTTATCTCTTCCTCATCATCGGTCTGAAACGCCCATACATTTTCGCTCCAGCCCGCATTGTGATTCATAAGATTTAACATTGTGATAGGGTCATCATATTTTAATTTACGAAGAAAACCTTCCGGAAGATATTCCCTGATATCCTTCTCAAGGTCAATCTCGCCTCTCTCCCACAACTGCATCACACTGACCCAGACCAGCGTCTTGGAAATACTTCCCCACTCATACACTGTATCAGCGTCTGCTACAATTCCGTTCTCACGGTCAGCATAACCAAATGCACCCTCATACACAATTTCATCTTCTTTAAAAACCGCTGTAGAAAAGGATACATACGCCTCCGGATTCTCTGCCGCCCACTTCTCTATTTCACTTCCGATTTCATCAAACGGTACACCGGAAGGTGTAACATCATTCGGCGTCGCCTGCACGGTAAGCGGAATATTTACGAGAAACATTACTACCATTAAGGCCGCCAACATTTTCTTTATACTCTTTTTCATTTTTCAATCTCCGCCTTTTCTTGTCTCTCCAGCTTAATCAGCCAGATATATGCAATGATACCAAACACCAGAGACGGTCCCATCATAATTACAGACTGCACCGTACTTTCCGCCCAGAAGCCGGTCAGATTCTCTCCGTTAATTAACATTCGGGAACATGTCCCCGCACCATTATTCACCGCATGCATAAAAGCAGCCGACCACACGGAATTTGTCTTTTTCACCGCCAAGGTAAGCAAGGCATTCATGGAAATCGTATATATGGTAAAAAGAATAAATCCAAGCCAGGGTTCGCCCCAGTAACCGGTACCAAAATTATGTCCATAATAATTAATGGGATAATGCCATACACCCCAAATGATACCGCCAACGAGAATGGCCGGACCGATACCCATCTTCTTCTCAAGTCTGGGCATCATAAAACCACGCCAACCGATTTCTTCTCCTAAACCACCGATGGAAAATACCACCGCGTTCACAACGGAATATAAAGGCATAACTGCAATCATAGCGGGATCCATTCCCATATCTTCCGTCAAAACAGTCGCATCAAAACATTCCGGTTTCAATGCAATAAATAACCATCCGCCAAGTTCCGTATAAATAATGGGTAGAAAGATTGCCACCAGCATCCAAATCCACTTTTTATCTTTGAAATAAATCCCCAATTTCAGGGAATTCTCCCCGGTAAAGTCAATCTTTTCTTTACAAATTGCTCCGGTAATAAACACGGAAACTGCAGGACAAAGCATAGCCGCGGAACAAAGCAGCTGCGTGCCCGCACCCCCATATTCATGGCCGCTTCCGAAGTAAGCAAAGGCTGCAATCCAAAGGGGCGCAAAGGCAAAGAATAAAAACACAAGCATTACCGTCAAATCTTTCTTTTTATTCATCGATATCACGCTCCTTTCTTACAAAAATGCCCGCAGTGATTCTGTATGACAGATAATAAATAACACCTGTCACAATAGGAAATATG
>JAZNRC010000044.1:0-24317 GCA_045590555.1 Lachnospiraceae bacterium
AACATAAAACGGAGGCAGCATAAGTTGGCAACATCCCAGAAGAAAAATACCGGCCGAAAAACATCCGGAAAAAGTAGTGCCGGTTCTACTCAAAGCAGTGTTAACAGAAAGAAAAAAACGGTTGATTATAAGATTCAACAGGAAGTAACGGTACTTCTTTCTTTTTGTGCGGTTGTTTTGCTTTTTTTGTGTATGATTAATGTAATCGGTGGCGCTTTCGGCCCCGCAGTAAAAGGATTTATGCTGGGCACTTTTGGCCTTCTTGCCTATGTTTTACCGATTATTATTTTTATTGCAATCAGTTTTAAAATCTCCAATTACGGAAATGAAATTGCCACCATGAAATTGATAGCAGCACTTGTTCTTTTGTTTATGATCGGCTTATTTATTTCGTTGTTAAGCGGTCTTTCCATGGAAGAACTTTTTCTTACGGAACATGTCTTTCGGTTGCTTTATGACTACCAAGGCGGCGGCGGCGTTGTCTTCGGTGGTATCAGCTATTTGCTTTGTAAAATTTTTGGCGAAACCGGTTCTGTTTTTCTTGGGATTTTGGTATCCATTATTTGTCTTGTTATCGTTACGGAGCGTTCCTTTTTGGATAAAGTCAAAAGCGGCGGAAAGAAAATTTATGATAATGCAAAAAATATTTCCGCAAAAGATGCGCCGGAGGAGGAAGAGGATTCTTTCGATTATGTAGAACAACGAAAAGAAGAGAGGCGTAAAAAGAAAGAACAGGAAGAACTCAGAAAAGTAAAAGAAGAAGAGCGAATAGAAGAAGAACGCATTCTTAATGCTTCAAGAAAAAATACAAAATCGGCAAAGGAACCTCAGGCTGACAATGAATTTGACTTTAATATGCCGGTTATTGAGCCTGTGGCTAAAAAGAACAAAGACGATATTCACGAAATCCGTCTTGTAGACCATACTGTTACAGATAACGAAAACCAAAAAGCGGTCATGGCATTGCCCGAAAAAGAAACTACAGATGCGATGACGGAAATTAAGATTTCACGCGCAGATATTGCAATATCAGAAAAAATAGAAGAACTTCCGGTGCTTGATTTTTCGGAAGTGAAAACCCCCATGCACTCGCCGCAGAGTTTCCAAGCATCGGAAATCCGTGTGGAAAATCCGCTGAAAGTTACTGCGATGCAAGAGATGAAAACAGAACCCCCAGCCGAAAAAAAAGTGGTTGAAACCGGCACCGTTTCCCCCGACATAAGTCATCAAATCAATAGCATGCCTCAGCCGGTGACAGAGAGAACCCATGAAAAAAACGGAGAATTTTCCATTGCATCCGAAATTAAAAATGAGCCCCCTGTGCAACGCAGGCGTTATGAGAAACCCAAAATTTCTCTTTTGAAAAAAAATGAGAAAAAAGGAAAAGGCGACAGTGATATGCAGTTAAAAGAAACAGCACTTCTTTTGCAACAAACACTGAAGACATTTGGGGTGAGCGTAACCGTTACCGATATTAGCCAGGGTCCCTCCGTTACCCGTTACGAATTACAATTGGGCGAGGGAGTAAAAGTAAATAAAATCGTTAATTTGGCGGATGATATTAAATTAAACCTTGCGGCGCAAGATATCCGTATTGAAGCTCCGATACCCGGGAAAGCTGCTGTCGGTATTGAGATTCCAAACAAAGAGACAAGCGAGGTTTATATTCGTGATTTAATTGAATCCAATGAGTTCAAAGCGGCAACGTCGGACTTAACTTTTGCTGTTGGAAAAGATATCAGTGGAAAGACTATTGTTGCAGATATTGCCAAAATGCCCCACATGTTAGTGGCGGGTGCAACCGGTTCCGGTAAATCCGTGTGCATTAACACGTTGATAATGAGCATTTTATATAAAGCCCATCCGGACGATGTTAAACTGATTATGATCGATCCGAAAGTGGTTGAATTAAGCATTTACAATGGTATTCCCCATTTGTTAATTCCGGTTGTTACCGATCCCAGAAAAGCGAATGCAGCCTTACAATGGGCGGTCGCCGAAATGACCAAACGTTATCAAGCCTTTGCAGAATTTAATTGTCGCGACCTCAAAGGTTTCAACCAAAAACTGCAGGATTTACTTGACAAAGGGGAAACATCCGTTTATACCAAAATGCCGCAAATTGTCGTAATTGTTGACGAGTTGGCAGATTTGATGATGGTTGCCTCCAAGGAAGTAGAAGAATCCATCTGCCGTTTGGCTCAGCTTGCCCGTGCAGCAGGCATTCATTTGATTATTGCAACCCAGAGGCCTTCAGTTGATGTAATTACCGGTCTTATTAAGGCGAATATGCCCAGTCGAATTGCTTTTAGCGTATCCAGCGGTATTGACTCCAGAACGATTTTAGATGCTAACGGAGCAGAGAAACTTCTTGGTAAGGGAGATATGCTTTTCTTCCCGCAAGGTTATTCCAAGCCTGCCCGTGTGCAGGGCGCCTTTGTTTCCGATAAGGAAGTTGCGGATGTGGTTGATTTTATTAAGAATCAGTCTATTTCCAATGACTACGGTGAGCGCATGGAAGAGGCAATTTTAAACAGTTCTGCGGCCGGAGCGGCTACGGTGAGTGGTGTAGGAGATGAATTTGATACATATTTTGCGGAAGCCGGACGTTTTGTAATTGAAAAAGAAAAAGGTTCCATAGGAATGTTGCAACGCGTGTTTAAAATTGGTTTTAATCGTGCGGCTCGAATTATGGATCAATTGGAAGAAGCCGGAGTGGTTGGACCGGAAGAAGGAACCAAGCCCAGACGAATTCTTATGTCCATGAACGAATTTGAACAATATATACAGGAAAGATAATTATGTGCATCTTATGCAGAAATGAGGTTATATGAAGACGGATATTCAGATTGCCCAGGAGGCAAAACTTCTTCCGATTGCGGAAGTGGCGGAAAAATTGGGAATCGATTTTGATGACTTGGAATTGTATGGTAAATACAAAGCAAAGCTTTCTGATCAGTATTTGGAGAGTATTCAGTCGAATAAAGATGCAAAGTTGATTTTGGTTACTGCAATCAATCCTACGCCGGCAGGAGAAGGTAAAACTACGACAACGGTTGGTTTGGGACAGGCGTTTGCACAGTTGGATAAAAAAGCTGTTATTGCATTACGTGAGCCTTCTCTGGGTCCTTGTTTCGGTGTAAAAGGCGGAGCTGCCGGAGGTGGATATGCTCAGGTTGTGCCTATGGAGGATTTAAATCTTCATTTTACCGGGGATTTTCATGCGATTACGTCAGCAAACAATCTTCTTGCTGCTATGATTGATAATCACATTCATCAGGGAAATGAACTTGGAATTGATACTCGCCAAATTATTTGGAAAAGATGTCTGGATATGAATGACAGAGCACTTCGTAATGTTGTGGTCGGACTTGGCAATAAGTCCGATGGATTCGTGCGTGAAGACCATTTTGTGATTTCGGTTGCGTCTGAAATTATGGCAATCTTTTGTCTTGCGGAAGATATGAAAGATTTAAAAGAGAGACTTGCGCGGATTGTTGTTGCATATAATTATGCAGGGGAACCGGTAACTGCAGGTGATTTGGGTGCGGTTGGTTCCATGACAGCTCTTTTAAAAGATGCAATGAAACCTAATCTGATTCAGACATTGGAACATACCCCTGCCATTATTCATGGCGGACCTTTTGCAAATATAGCTCACGGTTGTAACAGTGTAAGAGCAACCAAAGCGGCAATGAAAATGGCAGACTATGTTATTACGGAGGCCGGATTCGGTGCTGATTTGGGAGCAGAAAAGTTCCTGGATATTAAGTGTCGAATTGCAGGTTTAAAACCGGATGCCATAGTTTTGGTTGCAACCATTCGTGCTTTAAAGTATAATGGTGGAGTTGCGAAGGCTGATCTGGCAGATGAAAATATGGATGCCTTGGCAAAAGGTATTGTTAATCTTGAGAAACATATTGAGAATTTACAGAAATACAACGTTCCCGTTGTAGTTACTTTGAATTCTTTTGTTACTGATACGAAGGCTGAAACAGAATTTGTTCGTAAGTTCTGTGAAGAAAGAAATTGTGAATTTGCTTTGTCTGAGGTTTGGGAAAAAGGTGGCAAAGGTGGTATTGATTTAGCGAAAGCAGTTTTAAATACCCTTGAAAACAAAGAAGCTCATTTTTCACCGATTTATGCCGATGAATTATCCTTAAAAGAAAAGATCGAAACCGTTGCAAAAGAAATTTATGGTGCAGAGGGTGTAAATTATTCCGATTCCGCTAATAAGCAGATTGCCAAATTAGAGGGTCTGGGATTTGGTAATCTTCCGGTGTGTATTGCCAAAACGCAGTATTCATTATCGGATAATCCTTCACTTTTGGGCAGACCTAAGGATTTTAGAGTGGATATCCGAGATGTTTATGTATCTGCAGGTGCAGGCTTTGTAGTTGTTTTGACAGGTGCAATTATGACGATGCCGGGACTTCCCAAGAAGCCTGCGGCTTTGGTGATTGATGTGGAAGACAGCGGAAGAATTACAGGATTGTTCTGATCATTTGAAATGTTAATAAGATTTGAATTATACAATGGAGGCGATAACGATGTACCAGATTATTGATGGTAAAGAAATTTCAACACAGATTAAAAATGAATGTCGTGACAGAGTGGCAGAATATAAGGCGCAAGGCGTTGAAATTTGTCTTGCGGTTATTCAGGTGGGTAATGATCCGGCATCAAGTGTATATGTAAATAACAAAAAGAAAGCATGCGAGTATATTGGAATTAAGTCCTTGTCCTATGAACTTCCTGAGGAAACGACAGAAGAAGAGCTGCTTGCAATTATTGAAAAACTCAACGCAGATGATTCCGTGAATGGTATTCTTGTGCAGCTTCCGGTGCCTAAGCATATTAACGAAGATAAAATTATCCGTGCAATCAGTCCGTTAAAGGATGTGGACGGTTTTCATACCCAGAATGTGGGTGCTCTTTGCATCGGTCAAAAGGGATATGTTTCCTGTACGCCTGCCGGTGTGATTGAACTTTTAAAGAGAAGCAACATTTCCATTGAAGGAAAAGAGTGCGTTGTAATCGGCAGAAGCAATATTGTCGGTAAGCCTATGTCAATTCTTATGTTGCGTGAAAATGCAACCGTTACCATTGCCCATTCGAGAACCAAGGATTTAAAAGATGTTTGCAAACGTGCGGATATTTTAATTGTAGCAATCGGTAAACCGGAGATGATTACAGCAGATTATGTTAAAGAGGGAGCTGTGGTGATTGATGTAGGTATTCATCGTAAAGAGGGTAAAAAACTTTGTGGTGATGTTTTGTTTGATGATGTTGCACCGATTTGCAGTGCAATTACGCCGGTACCCGGCGGCGTAGGCCCTATGACTATTGCCATGTTAATGAAGAATTGTGTGGATTCGGTTGAAATCAGAAAGTAAGATGTATTTGTTTTAAAGAGCGGAGAAGTCTATGAAATGTCCGAAATGTAATCAGGAGTTAAAAGAAGGTCAGCTTTATTGCGAGTTTTGCGGTGAAGAAATTAAAATTGTACCTGAATTTGAACCTGAAATCGAAAACAGAATTGAAGAAACTCTTTTAAATATGGCAGACATAATCAACGAAGTAGAAGCGGATGAGGTTCTGCCTCGGGTCAGATTGTCTTCAAAAAAGAAAAAAGAGTCTTTTCAAGTATTCACAAAAGAAGAAAAAAAGAATAGAGATAATCTTTTGTTGGAAGAATTTCCTGATGATGACGATTTTTACGCAGATGAAGACGACGAAAATTTGGATGATGAAGATTTCTGGGATGAGGAAGAAATTATTAAGTTCAAGGGAAATGGGAATCTGACCCAAAATTTTATAAAATTTTGGAATAAAAGTGCGATTTCTAAGGTAATTGTTCTGATGTCTGCAGTAATGTTGGTATGTTTGGTGGTATTTTTGGTAGGGGTTATTACCAATACCGTTCATGAAAATTCCTATGGCTACCAGGTAAATCAGGCACTTGACGCAGCAGAAAATGATGATTACGATAATGCGATTATCTATCTCGAAAAGGCATTAACCCTTGATTCTTCAGATATTGAAATGAAATATCTTCTGGCCGGTTATTATGACAAGAACGGTGAAACCGAGAATGCAATTTTGGTCTTAAAAGGTATTCTTTGCGGAGACACGGAAACGGATATCAATACTTACAGCAAAATTTTTGATATATATTCCAGACAAGGTAATATTATTGAGATCAGTCGCTTGTTGTCTGAATGTGAAGACGAGGTAATACTTGATATGTTCCGGCAATACGTTGCCAACCCGCCCGAATTTAGTGAGGTGGCCGGAAGTTATGATGATGTAGTGCATTTGAAATTAACAGCAGATACTACGGGAACCATATATTATACCGTGAACGGAGGTACTCCTGATACATCAAGTAATGTATATACTTCTCCTATTTTTTTGGAATCGGGATATTATACCGTAAAAGCATTTTTTGTAAACTCTTATGGATTGGTAAGCGATATTGTTTCGCAACAATATGAAATTAATGTTATGGTTCCGCCTAAGCCGGTAATTAGCGTTCCCTCCGGAACTTATGATTTCCCGGAATTGATTTCGGTAGAGGTGCCGGAAGGATGTACAGTATACTATACAACAGACGGGACCATGCCTACAAGAGACAGCATTCAGTATAAAGAACCTATTTGTATGCCGTTGGGAGAATCTCAGTTTACTTTTATTACTTATAGTGCTGATAATGTGGCGAGCGAAGCTTCCATGGCTATGTATAAGTTTAACATTCCGTCTACGGCAACCGTTTCGGCTGCGGATGCGGCAAGTTTTGTTACCGTACATCGTTTTGGCATGGGCGGTCTTATGGATACACAGGGACATTTGTCCACAATTTCCGGTAAGCTTCTTTATATGTGTGAAGCTGCCGTAATGTTGGAAGATGATGTTTATTATGTAATTTATGAATATTACGAGGATCCTAACAGTCAAATAAGTACTAAAACCGGTTTGGTATTCTGTGCGGCTATGCATGACCCTAACAAAATCGGTGAACTTGAGATAGATGAAAACGGTAATTATTATCGTGTTTTAGCTGAAACAATTCCGCAGTAAGGCGGGTTATATATACAAGGAGGGTAAAAATGTACAAAATACTTGAAGCAAAAGAGCTTGCGAACAGTATATATTTGTTTGTGGTTGAGGCAAAGCGTTGTGCGGCTTCCTGTGAACCCGGACAATTTGTTATTGTTCGTACTACCGAAGACGGAGAACGTATTCCGTTAACAGTTTGTGATTATGACAGAAATGCAGGAACTGTAACTATTGTGGTTCAGACAATTGGTGCGTCTACTTTAGAAATGAAAAATTTTAAAGCCGGAGATTTCTTCCATGACTTTGTTGGGCCTTTGGGCCAGGCTTCTGAATTTATTAAAGAAGATGCAGAAGAATTAAAGAAGAAGAAAATTTTATTTGTGGCCGGTGGTTTAGGAACAGCTCCTGTATATCCTCAGGTAAAATGGTTACATGAAAAAGGCGTAGACGTTGATGTTATTGTAGGTGCCAAGACCAAAGATATGGTAATTATGGAAGATGAAATGAAGGCCGTAGCCGGTAATCTCTATGTTACTACCGATGATGGTTCTTATGGCAGAAGCGGTATGGTAACCAAAGTAATTGAGGATTTGTATGCAGAAGGCAAAAAGTACGATGTTTGTGTTGCAATCGGTCCTATGATTATGATGAAATTTGTTTGTCTTTTAACCAAGAAGCTTGATTTACATACAATTGTAAGCATGAATCCTATCATGGTAGACGGAACCGGAATGTGCGGAGCATGTCGTCTGACAGTTGGAGATGAAGTAAAATTTGCCTGTGTTGACGGACCTGAATTTGACGGACATCTTGTAAACTTTGATGAGGCGATGAAACGTCAGCAGATGTACAAAACAGCAGAGGGCAGAGCATATTTGAAGGAAAAAGAAGGCGATACACATCATGGTGGATGCGGAATGTGCGGAGGTGAAAACTAATGAATGTATTAGAAAAAGTACCTGTAAGAGAACAGGATCCGGCAGTCAGAGCAAAGAATTTTGAAGAAGTTTGTCTTGGATACAATAAAGAAGAGGCAATGGAAGAAGCAGCAAGATGTATCGGATGTAAAAATGCTGCCTGCGTAAAAGGATGTCCCGTGTCAATTGATATTCCCGGCTTTATCGGTCAGGTTAAGGAAGGAAATATCGAGGAAGCATATAAAATCATTAATGAAGCCAGCTCGCTTCCGGCAGTTTGCGGACGTGTGTGCCCTCAGGAAAGCCAGTGCGAAGGTAAGTGTATCCGTGGATTAAAAGGTGATCCCATTTCCATCGGTAAATTAGAACGTTTTGTTGCGGACTGGGCATTTGAAAATGATGTTCATCCCGAACCTCCCAAGGAGAAAAACGGTAAAAAGGTTGCGGTAATCGGTTCTGGTCCTGCCGGTGTTACCTGCGCAGGTGACCTTGCTAAAATGGGTTATGATGTAACTGTATTTGAAGCATTACATGAGCTCGGCGGTGTACTTGTTTATGGTATTCCCGAATTCCGTCTTCCTAAGGAGAGAGTTGTTCGTAAGGAAATTGAAAATGTTAAGAGACTTGGTGTTAAGTTTGAGACCAATGTTGTGGTTGGTAAGGCTGTAACCATTGACCAGTTATTGGAAGATGAAGGTTTTGAGGCTGTATTTATAGGTTCAGGTGCCGGACTTCCTAAGTTTATGGGTATTCCCGGAGAAAATGCAAACGGCGTATTCTCTGCAAACGAATATTTAACAAGAAGCAATCTTATGAAGGCGTTTAAGGAAGATTCCAAGACTCCTATTATGAGAGGTAAAAAAGTTGCTGTTGTAGGTGGCGGTAATGTTGCTATGGATGCTGCAAGAACAGCATTAAGACTTGGTGCAGAAGTTCATATTGTATATCGTCGTAGCGAAGCTGAACTTCCTGCCAGAGTGGAAGAAGTACATCATGCAAAGGAAGAGGGCATTATTTTTGACCTTCTTACCAATCCTGTTGAGATTCTTTCAGATGAAAACGGATGGGTTTCCGGAATTAAGTGTATTAAGATGGAGCTTGGAGAACCGGATGCATCAGGCAGAAGACGTCCTGTGGAAGTTGCAGGCAGCGAATTTGTGATTGATGTGGATGCAGTTATTATGTCCCTCGGTACCTCGCCTAATCCTTTGATTTCTTCTACAACAGAAGGTCTTGAAGTGAATAAGTGGAAGTGTATTATTGCTGAAGAAGACAACGGTAAGACTACCAAAGAAGGTGTTTATGCCGGTGGTGATGCTGTAACGGGTGCAGCTACTGTAATTCTTGCTATGGGTGCCGGTCGTGCAGGTGCGAAAGGTATTCATGAATATTTATCTAACAAATAAGTTTTTGTTTAATTAATTTGGTAAAAAGGAGATATGTATCAAATGACATGTCTCCTTTTCTTTTTATTCTTTTTATGCTATTATAATATTTAAATGAAAAATAAAGTGAGGTAATAAGTATGCCCTGGTGTCCGAAATGTAAAACAGAATATAGAGAAGGAATTGAAAAGTGTGCAGACTGCGGAAGTATTTTGGTAAGCAGTTTGAACGTGGAAGAGCGTGTTGATGAATCGTGTGCTATTTTGTGCGGTGATAAAAAACATGTGCATTTAATTTTAGATCATCTTCGTAACGAAGGTATTTCTTCTGCATTTGCAATAAAGGCGAAAAAAAATAATGAAGAAGCGGAAGAAAACAGTAACATGTTCGAATTGTATGTTGCAGTGTCAGAGCGTGATGATGCCATAAAATGTGCGGCAGAATTTATGAGAAAGACTAATCCGCAGGCGATGGAAGCCGTACAGAATCCCGGAAGTCCAAGAGTGGCGATGAAAAAAGCAGAGCCTGTAAAGGAATTTAAGTCTGTTAAAGAAAAACAGAGTGATTTAAAGTCCAGTGGCATCATGTTACTTGCATTCGGTATTGCAGGTTTCGTTTTTATGGCTTTGGTGATTGCAGGAATCATACCCATTCGTTTTGTAGGATTTAATGCAGTAATTGCATATTCTGTTATGGGTGTATTTTTTGGTGCTTTGTTTGTTTTTGGTATTGTGTCGTTTGTAAGCCTTAAGAAGATGGGTAACGCCGGCGATGAGGAAGATAAGCAGATGGAAGAATTGGCAAAGTGGTGTGAGCAGAATCTCGGTAAAGATGTTATAGAGACTAAAATTCCCGGAGATGCCAATGCAGATGAACAATTATATTTTGAGCGTTTTTATTATATAAAACATGCGATTTCGTCTGCTTTTCCGGAACTGAAAGAAGAATTTCTTGAATATTATGCAGAAAAGCTGTATGGGGAATATTTTGAATAAGTATGCATATAACGAATAAAATCGTCATAATGGTTTGTATAACAGGAGAAGGATTTTGAATATTACTTTGGTAACCGTAGGAAAAATCAAAGAAAAATTTTACCGTGATGCGGTAGATGAGTTTGTAAAACGTCTAAACAGATACTGTAAAATTAAAATTATAGAAGTTGCAGATGAGAATACACCCAATCATGCACCGGAAGCTATAGAAGAACAAATTAAAAACAAAGAAGGCGAAAGAATTCTTAAGAATATTACGGATTCTATGTATGTCATTGCACTTGCAATTGAGGGAAAGGAAGTGTCTTCCGTTAAATTTGCAGAAAAGTTGGAAAGACTGGGAATAGAGGGAACTTCCGATATTTGTTTTATTATTGGTGGCTCACTTGGATTGTCGAAAGATATTTACAAGCGTGCGGATGAATTGTTAAGTTTTTCGCCTATGACTTTTCCGCATCAGTTAATGAGGGTTATTTTGCTGGAACAGGTATATCGCTGTTTTCGGATTATTCACAATGAACCATATCATAAATAAAAGATAATATGGACTATAATGTAATTAATAGTATGATTCATATATTATATTTGTATATTCTGAGGGGGATATGTTTATGAGAATGTATGATATTATCATGAAAAAACGAAATAAGGAGTCTTTGAGTAAGGAAGAAATTGATTTTTTAATAGATGGATATACCAAAGGTGAGATTCCGGATTATCAGATGTCTGCCCTTACCATGGCTATTTATTTTAATAAAATGAATGCAGATGAAACACTGAACCTTACCATGGCAATGGCCAACAGTGGCGATATGTTGGATCTGTCCGCAATTCAGGGGATTAAGGTAGATAAGCATTCTACAGGAGGTGTGGGAGATAAGACCTCGCTTGCGCTTATTCCCATGGTTGCAGCTGTGGGGGTTCCTACTGCAAAAATGAGTGGACGTGGCTTGGGACATACCGGGGGAACAATTGATAAGCTGGAGTCTTTTGAAGGATTTCGTACGGATATTTCCACGGAGCATTTTATTAATCAGGTGAATCGGATCGGTATTTCCATTATGGGACAGACTGCGGATTTGGCTCCTGCGGATAAAAAATTATATGCTCTTCGTGATGTAACAGCGACGGTGGATAATATGTCTTTAATTGCCAGTTCCATCATGAGTAAAAAATTAGCCGCAGGTGCAGATGCCATTGTTTTGGATGTTAAAACCGGTAGCGGAGCTTTTATGAAGGCGGAAGAGGATTCTTTTGCACTGGCAAGAGAAATGGTTACCATTGGTAATGGCGCGGGACGCAGAACCATTGCAGTAATTTCCGATATGGATCAACCTTTAGGGCTGGCTGTAGGAAATGCTTTGGAAGTAAAAGAGGCCATAGATACCTTAAACGGACACGGACCTGAGGATTTCAGGGAATTGTGCCTTACATTGGGTTCTTATATGGTGGTTGCGGCAGGAAAAGCGAATACGAAAGAAGAAGCAAGAGAAATGCTTATTACGGTAATTGAGAACGGACAGGCATTGGATAAATTAGCGGATTTTGTTGAGGCACAAGGCGGTAATCGCGAAGATGTATACAACCCTGAGCGTTTGCCCAAGGCTCAGTATGTACAGGAGATTTTATCGGAAGAAGAAGGTTATATTTCCGGTATTGTCTGCGATGAGATTGGAATATGTTCCTTAATTCTTGGGGGAGGTCGTGAAACGAAAGAAAGTGTAATTGATCTTTCGGTAGGGCTTGTACTTCACAAGAAGAAGGGCGATTATGTTAAAAGGGGTGAAAGTCTTGCAACTATTCATGCGAATGATTTGGCAAAACTTGAGAATGCGAAGAAACGGTTTCTTGCTGCATATTCTTTTGTCGGAAGTGAACCGGAAAAACAATCACTGATTCGTGGTGTAATTGAGTAATTAAAATGTTTAAAAAGATAAAAAAAGTGTATTTGAGGTTGAGTGCCAATGAAAAAGAGAAGTTTTAAGCAAATAATAAAATACCGTTTTGATAATATTATGTCCAGAGGTACAATTGCCTTGATTGGACTTTTGTGTGGAGCAACAGCTCTTTTGGTATGTGTTGCAGGTTTGATTTGTCTCATAATAGGTGTGGAAGCCGGTATTGGTGAAACCATATGGTTAAGTTTTATGCATGCTTTGGATCCGGGAACCATCACGACGGACACCCTTGAGAATATTCCGTATGTTGCACTTCAGACACTGGTAACCATTTGCGGCATTTTTATCAGCAGTATTTTAATCGGTATTATTTCTTCCGGTCTGGAACGTAAGCTTACAAATTTAAGGAAGGGAACTTCCATTGTAATTGAGGACGGACATACGGTTATTTTAGGTTTCAATGATAATATTTACACCTTAATTAATGAATTAATCGGTGCCAATGAGAATCAAAAGGATGGTTGCATTGTAGTTGTTGGTGAGGAAGAAAAAGAAGTGATGGAAGATGCTATTTCTGCCAGATTTCCGGATACAAAGACTACCAGAATCATTTGCAGAAGCGGCTCTCCCTGTGAGCCTCATATTTTAGAACGTTGTTCAGCAGAAACAAGTAAATCCATTATTATTAATGAATATAATGATCCGCAGAGTATTAAAATAATTCTTGCCCTGACTGCGTATTTAAAAGATAAAGAATTAACCCATCCGAATCTCTATTTTACGGTGGCAATCAATGATGCACAGAATGTAGAGGCTGCAAGGATTGCGGGAGAAGGCAGAGCGGAAGTGATTTTTGCTAACGACGCGATATCAAGAATTATTGCCCATACCTGCAGACAGCCCGGCTTGTCTCAGGTTTTAGTGGAATTATTTGATTATGACGGTGATGAACTGTATTTTGAAGATGTTAAAGAATTAAGAGGCCTGACATTTAAAGAAACATTGAATCGATTTGATAAGGCGGTAGTATTCGGTATTCGTAATGACAGTGGTACATACATGAATCCTCCGATGGATACCGTAATTACAGAGAATGATAAATTGATTCTGTTGGAAGATGATGACGGTTCTTTTGAGGTGACAGGGATTCCTGTTATTGAGGAAGAAATGATTGTCAAAGAGATACCGGAACGAAAAATAAACGAGACAGACGATTTGCTTGTTTTGGGAAGCAATTTAATGTTGCCTTCAATTTTAAAAGAATATGACTGTTATGTTGACGATGGTACAAGAGTTGTAATTGTTACGGAAGAAGACTTGGATTTGTCGCAAGAAAACTATCGTCATATTAGTCCTGAAATTCGTGTGGAGACCAATGTTAACCGACGACGCATGGAAGAATTGCTTACTGAGGATTTGGATAATGTATTGATTCTCAGCAACAAAGCACTGGATGCGGAAGAGGCGGATGCAAGAACACTCCTTAGCCTGATATACTTATGGGATATTATCAAAAAAAGGAAGCATCGTGTTTCTATCACCAGCGAAATGCGTAGAACGGTAAACCAGCGTCTTGCAACCCAGTCCCGCAGTGATGATTTTGTAATCGGTTCTAATATCGTGAACCTTTTGATGACACAGATTGCGGAAAATCGCGAATTAACTGCGCTTTTTGAGGACATACTGGATGAAGAAGGTTCAGAACTTTATATGAAACCCATGGAAAATTACATACAGTTAAATGTACCTGTAGATTTCTATACCATAACGGAAAGTGCATCCCGTCAAAGTCATATTGCTGTCGGCTATAAGAAAATTATTGATGGAGAAATGTTGATTGTAACCAACCCATCCAAGCAGGAGAAGGTTACTTTTGTAGAAGGCGATTTGTTGATTGTAGTTGCAGAAGATTAATGAAATATTTAGCATGACACCTCTGAATGTTTTGGAATGTTCAGAGGTGTTTCATATTTGAGTTAATATATGCATATATTATTTTATGAAAAAAGATAAAAACAGTAAAAATCAACAAAAAAAAGAGCATTTAGTGGATTTGTTTTCTTTGCCTCATGATATTTTATGCGGTGCAAGTAATGTTACGGTATTGGGTTCAATGAGGGTAATCATTGAAAATTATAAAGGAATTCTGGAATATAATACCGAAGAGATTCTTTTACAGGGAAAACAATGCAAAATTCATATTACGGGAAGCTGTTTAAAAATTCGATGTTACAACGAAGAAGAAATGATAATAGACGGACAAATCGATGGCATTAAGTTTGTTAAATAACGGAGGTGTGCTTTGAACCTTTATTTAAGGATGTTACGAGGATATGTTCGTATTTGTATAAGTGGTTACGGGGTAAATCGTTTTATAAATATATGCTCCAAAAGAGGCATTCATTTATGGGAAGTTGAAAAGAAGGAAGACAGTATATGTTTGAATATATGTGTTGCAGATTTTCGTAAAATAAGAGATATTGTTAGAAAAACCAATGTAAAGGTAGTTATCATGAGCAAACATGGACTGCCTTTTTTCTTTGCAAGGTTATCATATCGAAAATGTTTTGTTTTAGGGGCATTTTTGTGTGCAGCCTGGTTAATATATACAAGTAATTTTTTATGGGCAATTGAGATAGAAGGTAATTATAGTCTTACGGATGAAGTAATTTTAGACTATCTGGAAGATAATAATATAAAAATCGGAGCAAAATTAAATGAAATAGATGCAGTTGGCCTGGAAAAGGGGTTTCGCAAAGATTTTGAGCAGATAACCTGGATATCTATCGGACAGGAAGGGACAACGCTCACAATCGATATTAAGGAAAGAGACGTAAAAGAATATGATGAACATAAGGAAGGCATCAGCAGCCTATACGCACCTTATGATGGAGAAGTGGTTTCGATTGTGGTTCGAAGCGGTATTGCCAAAATAAAGGCAGGTGATGTTGTGGAGAAGGGGCAGTTACTTGTGGATGGGATTATTCCCGTGACCAAAACGGACGGAAGCATAACCGGATATCAATTTGTTGCGGCTGATGCAGATATTATAATTCGTTATAAGACGGAATATTATGATGAAATTTCCTGCTTTTATAATGAAAAAGTTTATACAACTCGATCTTTTCGGGAATATTATTTGCGTTTTGGGAATCGAATTTATACCTTTCATTTTTTTACGCCGGAATATGAGTTGTCGGATTGTCATCAGTCTTTTTATCAAATAAAATTGTGGGAATATTTTTATTTACCGGTTTGGATCGGAAAAGGTGAATGCCAAGAATACATTGTTCAAAGGTCTGAAGCGGACAAAAACATGTTAAAACAGCAACTATATGAAAATTTAGAAATCTTTCTTGCAAATTTGGAAGAAAAAGGGGTTCAAAATATACAAAAAGATGTTAAAATAAGTACTAGTGGAAGTATGCATATTTTAAGCGGAGAACTTATTTTTACTACGTCAGATATGCAAAGAGGTGAAATTGATACTTCTCTTGGAATGGAGTTTATGAATGGCGAATACAGTACAATTGACGATGGAAATGAGCGCTGAACATATGCAGAATATTTTTGGCGAAAGAGATTCCTATATTAGAAAGATTGAAAACGATTTAGATGTTACAATTATCAATCGTGACGGTGCAGTTAAAATTACGGGAGATGAATACAATGCCAAAAAAGCGGTTCGGCTTTTATCTGAATTGACAGAGTTATCCAAGCGCGGAAATACCATACGTGAGCAAAATGTGGATTATGGGATTGCCATGTCCAAGGAGAACAAGTCTGATGTACTTCTTTCCGTGGATTCTGACTGTATTTGTCATACCATGAACGGTAAAGTTGTAAAACCCATGACCTTGGGACAGAAGGAATATGTGGATGCCATCCGTAAAAATATGATTGTCTTCGGTCTTGGACCTGCCGGTACCGGTAAAACCTATTTGGCAATGGCAATGGCGATTACTGCTTTTAAAAATGAAGAAGTAAGCCGTATTATTCTGACACGTCCGGCAATTGAAGCCGGAGAAAAATTAGGTTTTCTTCCCGGGGATTTACAGAGTAAAATTGATCCGTATCTAAGGCCGTTGTACGATGCATTGTATCAGATTATGGGTGCGGAATCATTTCAGAAAAATATGGAAAAAGGGCTGATTGAAGTGGCGCCGTTAGCTTATATGCGCGGACGAACCCTTGATAATGCATATATTATTCTGGATGAAGCACAGAATACCACTCCAGCACAAATGAAAATGTTTTTGACACGAATCGGTTTTGGCTCCAAGGTGATTATTACCGGGGATGTTTCACAGAAGGACTTGCCTGTAGGTGCCCAATCCGGCCTTGATGTTGCGCTTCGTGTGTTAAAAGATATTCCCGATATTCAGTTCTGTCATTTGACAGGCAAAGATGTTGTGCGTCATCCGCTTGTGCAGAAAATTGTCTGTGCTTATGATAATTATGAGAAGAAAGAGAAGGCAAGAGAAGAACGAAAAGCTGCTAAGATGAAAGAAAATTCTCGTGACAGACGAAATAATAAATAGTTTATAGCGATTAAACAAGAGAAAAAGAAGGTTTGAAGTATGGTACAAATAAATTTCTGGGATGAGATCAAAGAAGAAGTCAATGAAGATGAGTTTGCCCTTGCACAGAAAGTGATAGAACACATTCTTTTAAAAGAAGGATGTCCTTTTGATTGTGAGATTAATCTGACAATGACGGATGATGAGGGGATTCGCACTGTTAACAATGAGTTTCGTGGATTGGACAAGCCAACGGATGTTTTATCTTTTCCAAACTGTGATTTTGAAGTTCCGGGAGATTTTACACAGTTTGAGGCGGAAGAATTATTTTACGACTGCTTTAATCCTGAGAATGACTGTTTTGTTTTAGGTGACATTATGATTTCCAGAGACAGAATGCTTGTGCAGTCTGAGGAATATGGGCATGGAATAACCCGTGAATATGCTTTTCTAATTGCTCATAGTGTGTTACACTTAATAGGATATGACCATATGGAAGAATCAGAGGCCAAGTGCATGGAAGCAAAGCAGAATCAATACTTAAATGAACTTGGAATTACCAGATAAAAGACGAACGGGGAAATAGGAATGAGTGAAAGAAGTAAAAAGGTTAGGAACGGAATTGTAATACAGGGTAGTATACTTGCAATTGCCGGGTTGATTGTGCGAGCAATCGGTATTGTGCGTAGAATTCCTTTGACAAATATTATTGGGGATGCCGGGAACGGATTTTATGGTGCGGCATATGAAATCTATGCAATAATTTTGCTGTTATCTTCTTACAGCCTACCTCTTGCAGTGTCTAAAATGGTAGCGGCAAGAGTCAGCAGAGGTCAGTATCGTAATGCCAAAAAAATATTCAAGGCATCACTGGTATTTGCTGTAGTATCCGGTGGGCTTGCCTGTTTGTTTGTCTTATTTTTTGCTGATTTTCTGGCCGGCACTGTTATGTCTGAACCTATGAGTGCCACGGCATTGAGAGTCTTAGCCCCTACACTTTTGATTGTTGCTGTAATGGGTGTTTTTCGAGGTTATTTTCAGGGCTTGGGAACTATGACACCTACTGCAATTTCACAGATTGTGGAACAGATTTTTTTGGTTATTTTTTCGCTGATTTTTGCTGATATCGCTTTTGGACGCGGACAGTTATATGATAATTTGATGATGAGTGAAAACTATGCACCGGCACAGGGGGCGGCAGGCGCCACATTAGGATGTGGTATTGGTGCTTTAGCGGGGCTTCTTTTCCTTTTGATGGTATTCTTTGTTTCCCGTAAAAACATGCAAAAAGCAGAGCAAAAAGATGTTACAAGAGCCAATGAAGATTATATTTCTATTTTTAGAGTTCTGCTTTTGACCATAGTACCGGTTATTTTAAGTTCTGTTGCTTATAATTTATGCGGAACCTTGGATCAGAGTATTTTTAATCATTATATGACTGATTTAGGTCTTGGTGCAGAGCAGACGGATATTTGGGGTGTATACAGCGGAAAGTATAAGGTGTTGATTAATTTGCCCATTGCACTTGCCAGCGCCATGTGTTCTGCCATTGTACCGTCCTTATCCGGCAGTTTTGCCAATAATGATATTGCCGGGGCCAGAAGTAAGGTTGCTATGGCGATTCGTGTTACCATGATGGTAACCATTCCCGGAGCAGTAGGCCTGTCAGTACTTGGTACTCCTATTGTTGATATGCTGTTTACGGGAGAAGTTGATTTGGCAGGGCAGATGTTGCTTTTTGGTACGTTGTCAATTGTATTTTATGCATTATCAACCCTCGGCAACGGTATTTTGCAAGGCATCGGTAAGATGTATATTCCAATTATTAATGCCATGATTTCATTGGTGATTCATTTGCTTTCATTATGGGTCATGCTGTACTATATGGATTTAGGAATTATGTCAGTGGTATTTTCAAACATTATCTTTTCGTTGGTGATGTTTATATTGAATCATCTTGCCATTCGTAAGTTGATCGGTTATAAGCAGGAATTGATTAAGACTTTTATTATTCCGTTGATTGTTTCGCTGATTATGGGCGCGATATCCTTTGGTGTATATCATTTGTTCCTGCTGTTTTTGCCGCTTACAACCAGTTGCATTATAGCTATTGTGGTGGCTGTGCTGGTTTATTTTGCCGGCATGGTTCTGTTAAAAGGATTTCGTGAAAATGAACTGGCCCGTATTCCTTTAATTGGCAATACATTGGTTTCCATCTTAAAAAGGATTGGTGCCATTTAATTGAATATTTTTCCTAAAAGAGGCGGATACTATAATCGTAAAAATATGTAAGGAGACATATATGAATCGATTTTTTAGAATCTGCTTTCTTTGCGTAGCGGGTGTATGTTTATTTTTTGCGGGAATGTGGTTTTCATCATATTTGTTTTATAAAAATGAGTATAAAAACAACATGAATTATCCTGCATATACAGGGTCATCTGAAATGATTGCTTCGGAACCGCAGCCTTATGTGGAGACCGCGGCAGGAGATACGATTGATTTGGATACGGAATTTGTAATTATCAAAGAAAATCTTGTTACCGGAGTATCTGAAGAGTTGACGGAAGAACTGCCGGCTCAATTTGTTGGTATGGAGCGTGGTGAACTGGAAGAATATTATGAAGAATATGGCAAGAGTCCGGTCCTAAAGGATCGGGAGGAAGGCTTTGTAAGTGCATCTGTTGAAAGCTATTCACCGGGACGGCTTGTTGTAAAGAAGGTATATGAGCCTTTGCAACTTCAGGAAAAATTTTATTTAAAATCCGAAGAAAACTACGTTGTAGTATATTATGGGGATAACAGTACGGTGTATATGTATACCAATATTCGTTTGGATAGTCTGCCAGAGGAAACAAGAGCCGAAATAGAGGCGGTGAAAGAGATTGATACGTATGAGAGTTTGTATTCTTTTTTGGAATCTCATACCAGTTAATCATGCAAAAATAATGAAAGCTTTGACATAAAATTGTTCAAAAATTTGGATTGGATGGTGACAAAAATGAAAAAGATTGCAATCATCGGTGCCGGTCCTGCAGGAATGGCTGCAGCTATTACAGCGGCTAGACATGGTGCTAAAGTGACTGTATTTGAGCGAAATGATATAGTGGGCAAAAAGTTACTTCTGACAGGAAACGGAAGATGTAATTTTACAAATGTTGATGTTCACGCGGATTATTATTCTTTTGATGAAGGAAGTATGGCGGATGGTGTATTGAACAGCCTGTCTTCGAGAAAACTGTGTGAGTATTTGGGAGATTTGGGTGTGCTTTCCATGGAGCGTAAAGGCGGATTGTATCCGGTGACGGGACAGGCAGGTACGATACAGACTGCTTTCGTGCGGGCGATGGAGCAATTAGGAATCGAAATAGTTTACAATGCCTGCATTGGTGAAATTTTCGGGGATAAAGAGCAGTTTGTGGTACATACAAATAATAAGAAAATGAGTTTTGATGCAGTGATTCTTGCCTGCGGCGGTAAAGCTGCACCCAAAACAGGCAGTGACGGGTTCGGTTACCGTCTTGCAAGAGGCTTCGGCCATACGGTTACAAGGACGTATCCTGTACTGGTGCAGATGCAGTCAGACACACAGGGATTAAAACAAATTGCAGGCGTCCGTTGTTATGCAAATGTATCTGCTTTGGTAAATGGTAAAAAAGTTGCATTGGATTATGGTGAATTACAGCTGACGGATTACGGTTTGTCAGGCATTCCCGTATTCAATTTAAGTCGTTTTCTTTCCAAAGAAACGGAAGAAGGAATGGATTGTGAAATAGCGGTGGATTTTCTTCCGCAGATTAGTGGTGAAGCTTTGGAAGCCTTTGTTACGAAGCGTTTAAGCGATTTGAAGGGCTATACCATAAAAGATTTTATAACAGGTCTTGTAAATAATAAGTTGGCGGATTATATTCTTAAAATGCTTAAAAAGGATGCGGAATATACTGTTGTGCCGGAAGATAAAGAAATGATTATGAAACTTCTTACGGCTATGAAAGATTGGCGATTTTCTATTACCGGCCATAAGGGCTTTGAAAATGCCCAGGTAACTAAGGGTGGAGTGGTTTTAGATGAAATCGACGGCAATATGGAGTCCAAATTGGTAAAAGGTTTGTTTTTTGCAGGTGAAATGGTTGATGTGGATGCCGATTGCGGCGGTTACAATCTGCATTGGGCCTTTGCAAGCGGAATAAAAGCAGGAGAAATGGCGGCGAAATGATTCGATTAAATCAGTTAAAAATTCTTCCCGGACAGGAAGCGAAGCTCTCAAGCTATGTGACGAAGGCATTATCTGTGCGTGAAGATGAAATAATTCAACTGAATATTGTTAAGAAATCCCTGGATGCCCGTAAAAAACCGGAATTGTTCTGGATTTATACGATAGATGTGGAGTTAAAATCATCTGCTAATTTTAAAAGGGTTTTTAAGAATAAAAATGTATCTTCCGCACCGGAATTGAAGGAATATCAAATTCCGAAATGTGGTAAAAAAACATTGGAACATCCGCCGGTAGTAATCGGTATGGGGCCTGCGGGTCTGTTTGCAGCGTATTTGCTTGCAAAACGTGGTTTTAAGCCGATTGTAATCGAACGGGGAAACGATGTGGATACCAGAATGAAAGATGTGGAGGATTTCTGGCAGGGTAAGCCCTTAAAGCCTAATTCCAACGTACAATTTGGTGAAGGCGGGGCCGGAACTTTTTCGGACGGGAAACTTAATACCGGCGTAAAAGATAAAGACGGAAGAAACCGTGCCGTGCTTAAGATTTTCTGTGAACATGGTGCAAAAGAAGATATTTTATACGATGGGAAACCCCATATCGGCACTGACGTTTTGGCAACTGTTGTGAAAAGTATGCGTGAAGAAATCATTGCACTTGGCGGTAAAGTGTTGTTTGGACATCAGTTTGTGGGATACGAAGTAAAAGGCCAATCGCTGAAAAGTATCGAGGTTAAGAATTTGGCCGATGGGTCGGTTACAGATATTGATACAAACGTAGTCGTGCTTGCAATCGGGCACAGTTCCAGAGATACCTATGAAATGTTACACGAAAAAGAACTTCCTATGGAAGCAAAGCCTTTTGCGGTGGGGGTTCGCGTAGAACATTCCCAGGATTATATCAATCGTACGCAATATGGTGCGGAATATAAGGAACGCTATGCAGATTCTTTACCGGCATCGCCTTATAAATTAACAGCACGTGCCGAAGACGGACGAGGGGTATATTCCTTCTGTATGTGTCCCGGAGGATTCGTGGTAAATGCATCTTCGGAAGAGGGCCGATTAGCGGTAAATGGTATGAGTTACAGCGGGCGAAACGGGGAGCATGCTAACAGTGCCATTGTGGTTGCGATAGATGAAAAGGACTATGGAACGGGTCATGTACTTGCAGGTATGAATTTTCAACGTGAACTGGAAGAGAAGGCTTATAAGCTTTGTGATGGTAAAATACCCGTACAGTTTTATGTGGATTTTAAGGCAAATGTACAAACTAAGCTTTCCGGCGATAAGAAGGCTAAAGATACGCAGGATTTGCGGGATAATATGTCAGATGGTACAGAAGAAAAGGCTGATGACTTTATGCATTCCATAAAAGGTTTGTATGCCTTTGCTGATGTGACTGAAATCTTTCCGACAGCGATTTCTAAGGCGATTGTGGACGGTATGGAGATTTTTGATCACACAATTCCCGGATTTGCTAAAGAGAATCCATTGCTTTGCGGTGTGGAAAGCCGTACTTCGGCACCGGTACGTATTCTGCGAGATGAGTTTTATCAGGCGAAGGTGCGAGGGATTTACCCTTGTGGCGAAGGCGCAGGCTATGCCGGCGGAATTACTTCGGCAGCGATGGACGGCATGAAAGTTGCGGAAAGCATTATTGTGGGGTATTGTCCGACGTATTAAAAAAGGGGAAAGGAAATACAGTTAAAATAAAGGGAGCTTAACTGTATACAGGAGAAAGAATATGAAAGACATTGATTGGAAGAAAATAATTATATTTTTATCCGGCATTATAATGCTTGCTATGCTTGTATGGTTTGGCATCGCATCAGAACCGTTAGATGTAGCATTTAACAGTGAAAAAGCTTATACGATAGATGGTGAATTCACAGTGCAATATGGCGAAACAACAACTACTGTGAATGCGCCCGCACAGGTAGACATTGATCCGGATGATACTTTAATTATTACTAAAACATTAACGAAAGATGATATTAAGGGAAATTCCATTATGTTTTATGTAAGGCAATCTTATGTAAATGTTTATGTGGGAGATGTACAGTGTATAAAAGATTCAGCTGACAGAAAAATACCTTATGCCATAACACCGGGATCTTATTGGCACTTGTTTAGACTTCCTGATGATTGGGAAGGGAAGGAGTTAAAGATTGAAATTAAGGCTGATGTAGAACGATATGCAGGAGAAGTACCTGCAATTTATACCGGCACCAAAAGTTCTTTTATTTATATGACGGTGTCCAACGGTGCTTTTTCGTTGTATATGTGCATTCCTATCTTGGTTCTTGGAATTACATTGGTTGCATTTGGATTTTTTACACCAAATAAACAATTAAGAGAGCGTCTGATTATCCTTGGTTTGTTTGCGATGGCAACCAGTATATGGAACCTTTTGGAAGCAAGGCTTACACAGGTGTTTTTTGAAGATATTCAAATGGCAACCGTGGTGCTGTTTTCCTGCTATTATATCATTCCTTTTTTGGCGGCTTGTTTTTTGGATACTTATGAAACATTCCAAAGGAATAAGATTATGCGTGGCATTATGTATGGAACAGGTATAATTTATATTGTTTTACAAGTTTTACAGGCTTTTAGTGTTATCAGGTACATAGACTGGGTTTTTTTGGGACACATAATGATTGGTGTGGTAATTGGTGCTGTAATTGTTAACTATATTATTCAGAAGTGTCATAAAAAAGTAATTGAAGATGCGGTTGTTTATAAGGCAATTATGCTTTTGGGGATTTTCTGTTTTGTGGATATTATCCGTTTTTACATCAGTCCTATGTTAAAAGCGGCGCAATTCAGTAAAATCGGTTTTCTTGTATTTTTCTTTTATCTTGGTTTTTCTGCTATTGCCCAGATTAATGAAGTTGCAATAAAAGAAAGAGAGAGTGAAATCTATAAAAGACTTGCTTTTACAGATAAAATGACGCAGATAAATAATCGTACTGCATTTGAACAAAAAGTCCATATGATGAGCACGGGTGAGGTAGTGGAACCCACGTACTTTTATATGGTGGATATGAATAATTTGAAGAAGATAAATGATAATTACGGGCATACAGCCGGAGATTATGCAATTATCGAGATTGCAAAAGCTTTGTCACAGAGTTTTGGTGAAAAAGAATGCTATCGAATCGGCGGAGATGAATTCTGTGTGATTACAGAAGGAATTACCGTGGAACAAATAAAGGAATGTGGTTTGGAGGTAGAACGTAAATTACAGGAAGCCAGCCAAAAATTAGAGTACGATATTATAATTGCAACAGGTTTCTGCCAGGTGAAACCCGATGCGTTGGAGGAG
>JAZNRC010000045.1:0-9984 GCA_045590555.1 Lachnospiraceae bacterium
AGAGGGGCGCAAATGCAAAGAATAAAAACACAAGCATTACCGTCAAATCTTTCTTTTTATTCATCGATATCACGCTCCTTTCTTACAAAAATGCCCGCAGTGATTCTGTATGACAGATAATAAATAACACCTGTCACAATAGGAAATATGGTTGTTAAAAGAATAATCAGACTCGTATGTTCTTCCACCCATTTCATATTGCCTTCAAAATCCATATTTGTCAGGCCGGATACATCACCGAATAATAACCAGATAAAAAGCAGAATCGTAAGCGTAACAGAAAATCCGCTAAATATCATATCTCCCTTTTTCTTACCGTACAGTATGTACAAGGGAAACGTTATGGCAGCCATAATCAACATGACCGGAATCACAATGGGCCCCATTAACTGAATGGTGGATACCATCATCATCATACCCTCTGTTTTTACCGTTGTTGCCGCAATCATGCTTAAGAACATGCCCCAGGATAAAACCAGATAGTTTGCCACCAGATAATAGATATATTTAGAAAGCAAATATTCCTTTTTATCTACAGGCATGGTAAGCAGGTAATCACGGCAGTTTTTACCGGAATCCGCCTGGAACAACTGGGACATCAATAGCAACAAATAAGTACATCCACCCATAAACACCATCGGTGTCCACAAGCCCAACAGCACTTCCATATCACTGTTTACGGTACTCCACACCGTAAATACACAGATAAACACTGTAAGAAATCCAAATCCGCCTATCACAATAGGGCCGTTCGTAGCCACATAATCTTTATATAATAATGATTTCATCGCACACCTCGCCCCTTTCTTTTAACAATCAATACAGATAGGAAGAAACATACCACAGTCATAAGTAAAGCTACCGGAATCAACCAAGCCAGGCAATTCTCAAAAAGCATTTTTGCTTTATCCATTAGTACGTCCATAATAGCATCTACCTGGTCTCCGTAACGGTTGCTTAATGTTACAATCGCAATTGCAAATATCGCATATACCCCTAAAAAAACACCAATGAAAATATGCTCAACAGTCTTCTTTTTCCACATAAAAAGGGCACAGCATGTCACTCCCAGACCGGCAGCCAATGCACAGGTCAGCACAGTTCCCGCATGAATCATTTCAGCCAATGTAAACACCTCAACCACCGGTGAAATCAGTAAAGCAATCAATATAGACGATATATAACCTGTCAGAAGGAAGCCGTAAGCAGTGCTAAATCTTGCCAGCACAATTTCCACAGGTTTTACCGGCATAGTGCGAAGCACATCGCCAAAATTTGCCTTTTCATCCATATGAAAGGTCATAATGCCGTCAAAGCCTACCCCCAAAGGAAGTAAAATAGCCAAAAAAGTAGCGCCTCCGAGCATTACTTTATGTGCCGCGAGATCATCTTCCGATACCGTTGCAGCATCGCCCATCATCACATCCAGCCTCATATTTCCGTATTCACTGCTAAGGGAAATCAAAATTCCGATTACCAAGGCAGCAACCAAAGTCAAGACATAGGTCATGATGCGGGTACGCAGGCAGTAGATATCTTTTAAAATCAATCCTTTCATAAGATACCTCCTTCTACGCTTCTTTGCTTTCGTTGTTTGCACGGTTTACATAATGTATCATGATTTCTTCCAAGGTACACTGCTCCATGGTGAGTTTCTCATATTTTCTTGCGCAAGCCTTTTTATCATGTACCAAAACATCCACGCCGAAGGCAGACTGTCTTACGGATACAATGTCTTCTTTTGCGATTGTATCTGCATCTTTTTTACTGCATTTAATCATTGCGTGATTTTCAAGAATTACATCCTTCTCACCGCTTAACACAATACGGCCCTTATCGATAAATACAACCATATCCGCGATACGCTCAATATCGCCTGTGATATGAGAAGATAAAAGAATGGTGTGGTCCTCTTCCATAACAAACTCCTGGAAAATTTCCAGAATTTCATTACGGACAATGGGATCCAAGCCGCTGGTAGGTTCATCCATAATCAGTAACTTCGCGCCATGGCTCATTGCCACTGCAATCTGAAGTTTCATACGCATACCGCGTGAGAACTTACCGCACTTTTTCTTCATAGGAAGACCGAACTTCTTCATATATCCGGTAAATACTTCTTCGCTCCAGTTGGTATACATTTTGCTCATGATTTTATTAATCTGTACGCCGGTTAAGAAGTCGTGGAAGCCCATTTCGTCAAATACCACGCCGATATCATCTTTTAAGGTTTTACCCTCTGTATGCATATCCTTGCCAAACACCTTCATCTCACCGGAATTTGCAGCAATAATATCCATAATCAAACGGATTGTGGTAGTTTTACCGGCACCGTTCTGCCCTACGAAACCGCAAATACAGCCTCTGGGAATGTTAAAACTCACCTTATCCAAAACGAAGTCGCCGTAATCCTTGGTGACATCTTTTAACTCAATCACATAGTCATTCTCTGTATGTACCGCAGCGTCTGCCACCGCTTCCATTTTATCTTCCTTATTCATCGCTCTGACTCTCCTTCTCTTCGTATAAAAGCTTCATTCGCTCCACAAGTTCGTCAAAAGGCACCTTGGCAAGCGCCGCCTTCTCAAGCACCTCTTCCATCAGGTTCTCGATTTCAAACATAACGCTTTCCTTCACCATTTCGTGGTTTACGCCTTTGACGAAACTTCCCTTGCCCGTGTAGGATTCGATGTAGCCTTCCCGCTCCAATTCCTCGTAGGCTCTTTTGGTTGTAATAATACTGATTCGCAGTTCTTTGGCCAGAAGTCGCATTGACGGAAGGGCGTCCCCTTCTTTCAACTCGCCATTCATAATCTGGGCTTTGATCTGGTCCATAATCTGCTCATAAATCGGTCTGTCCGACTGGTTTGTGATAATAATGTCCATTTGTTACCTCGCGCGTTGTTTTAAATGTAATTATTTTATGCATGCTTACAATCGTTACATTTTGCATCGTAACATTGTATATATATAATATACACAATATGCACACCGTGTCAATATGCTATATACATTTTTTTATAAAAAATAAAAAATCCACCCATTCATCCTAAAATGAACGGGTGGCCCCCTTTTTAACATTTATAATTCTTTTATCAATTGCACTCTACCGTATTGGCAATCTGCTCTATTTCATAAGAAGAAGCCCACGAATGATTATCCACGATAAAGAATCGATGTTCGTCCTCACAAAATGCATAAATAACTACCGGTATAACCGTCCCTCCGGAAGTCCCGTTGGCATAATACTCTCCTTCACTTTTAATACAGGAAAAGCCTATCACCCTAACCCTTTTCCCGGATTCAAGCGTCACATTTTCTGCCCAATAATTATCATCCGGTGAACCTGTCACGGAATACTTTTCTTCCGCATATTTCTTAACTTCCTCTTCCAACTCAGCCATATTATCCGCAGAATCCGCAATATGAATGCTGACATCATGATTTGAATCGCCAAAAACACCATTGCCCTGTTCTTCCAATTCATTATACATACGCAGACTGATATCCGAATAGGTTACTTCATAACTGTTATTTTCATTGATTTCATTCTCTATGACTATAGAAGCAATTTCATAGTCTGATTGATTGAAGCTTCCTGTAGCGGTAATATTCAAATGGATATCCCCTTTCGCACTCATACCGTTATCCCGGATATGAAGTACTTCATTATCATCGACATATCCCCACTCAGGGACACCCCAAATCTCGTATTCTATCTCATAATCACCTTTTACATCCACCTGTATCAAATCATCAATAACAAAGGCATCTCCCGGTTTTGCATACACCACATATTCTACCGTAAGTTCCGGAATACGTGCCTTGTACTCCTTTACTCCCAAAACACATCCTGCTATAACCAAACAAACAGCCAATACTACCGCAATTGTGATTATGTATTTCTTTTTCATTATAAAGCCTCCGTTTTACTTATTCTGCATCAGATAGTGCAGATTTTTTTCATCTTCTACAAATAAAACACACGAAAATCAGAAAAGGTTTCATTTTTATTTTAAAGTTTTATTATTTTTTATAAATTCTTTTTCCCTTCTTCAGAAATCATGCGGTCCAGTTCTTCCAAACGATGCTCCATGGCACTTTTTTCACGAATACAACCAAGACGTCGGATTTCCAGTTTATCAATCCGCAGGGTATTTGCGCACTTTGCCCAGAATGAATTTACAGACATCGCGCTGAAAAAGATTACAGATGCAATGCCGGCAACTGCCACTCCGATCATAATTCCGCCGTTTACTATATAACCCAGCAAACCATCAATCGGTTCGCGTTGATAAAATAAACGCACTCCGCCTAAAAACAGCGCAATGATTACCAATGCCACAGCCACAATAATACACACCGAATAAATACGGCGGCATCTTAACTGGTGATATTTTATACTATCCAACTGCACATCCAAGTCTCGCAATTCCATATATAACTTTGCTTTTTCTCCACGAAGTTTATCCGCCTCCGCAGGCGGAATGTAATCTTCATCCCACACATTACTTGCTTTGATTTGATCCATTTGAATCCCCTTTTATCTTATCGTTTATCCAACAGCTCTTTATAACACAACATTTATCTTTGATATCTATATTTTATTTTAATGAAATTTGCTTATTTTGCAATCCTTATTGTTTCCTTTACACTTTAATCAATCCGTTTTCTGCCGCTGACACATATTTTATGTTGGTATGCTGTCCGCCACACAAAGTGCCCCCCACCCAGCTCTATCATCAGGCAGTTCCTCTTCCCCAGGAATTGCTCTTGCTCCCTTGATCAAATAAGCTTTCAACTTCTCACCATACAGATACGGATCATTTCCCCGCACAATCCCCCATTCCATCAGAAGGGCCGCTGCCCCTGCCACCATAGGCGTGGCGTAAGAAGTACCACTGACTCTTGTATAACCTCCCCGAACCGATACCGTTTCGATATCCACTCCCGGTGCCACCAGGTCCGGTTTGACGGTATCAATCAGTGTCCGCACCCCTTCATTCATCTCACCCACTTGTATCCTGCTCGATGATTGCAAACGCCCTGACAGGGCATTTTCATTATCTTGATTTCCCATCAACTGCCGAAATACATATCCTCTTCCGCTGAAATCCGCCACACCTCCGGTATAAATATCATATGCACCTACTGAAATCACTTTTAAGGCGGTAGAGGGTATCGTCAATGTTACCTGCGGACTCTCCCGGAAGAATCTCGTTCCCTCACTTCGCGTCGCACCGCTTGGTAAAAAGAACTGATATCCGCCATACACAATATTTCGAGACATTAGTTCAAAGGTCCAGACACCGGAAGAAATGTATGAAATTCCTGCACCAACCGGATTATTGCCTACTGCGTTTGCCCTTGCCGGTATGAAATCCACATACACCTCCTGAAATACCATATACGGCAGCGGTTGCCCCACATAAATTAAAAGTTCCGTCCCCTCTGCCTTATATCGATATGCACCCGGCATATTCATCGGAATCTCAATCCGCTCTCCGTCCGGCGTAATCAGCGTCACTTCAAACACGTCCTGATAATATTTCCAAAGCTGGACATTTAATGAACTCTCATATTCCGCTATGGCAAGCTCCACGCGTTCCGTTTGTCCGTTTTGAATCACACCTTCCACGTGCCCACCGGAAGAACCTTCATTGCCGCTTCCCACCACTATGGAAGTCCTTCCCATTTCTGCCGCATTGTCAAGGAATCGTTCCAACAGCGAATTACCACGATGATCGCCATAGGTATTACCGAAGCTTAAATTAATCACCAAGGGCATCTGCAACTCCCTTGCCTTGCGAAGAGCATAAGTTACACCACGCATAATCTCTGTAGTCTTTGGGAAAGCATTCTCTCTCTGCGCTCCTAGTTTTACAATTAAAAGAGAACTCGCCGGGGCTACTCCTTTGCGGTACGGCTCGTCTGCTGTGCCGCCTGCCGCGAGAATCCCTGCCACCGCGGTTCCGTGCCCACTGACATCTACGGTCGGTATCAACCGTCTTGCGTCTGCTTCACTCCCCGTAGCCAATGCCTCATCAATCTGCTCTTTGGTAAATTCCACGCCTGTTTGAAACCCTTCCGGCGGCTTCAGCCCGGTCTCTTCATCCGGCTCTAACGACTGGTCCCACAATGCCACAATCCTGGTACTTCCGTCCGCATTTCTGAAATTCTCATTATAAAAATCAATAGAGCTGTCCAGGATTGCCACCAACACGCCCCTCCCCGTAAGAAAAGGTTCACTGTCAGTTACCCTGCTGATACAACTCTCTCTTAGCGCCGTAATATCCTGAAAATAGAAAGGCTTTGGCTTCTCCACGTATTCAATTTCCGGCAAAGCCACGAAATCCTCCAGCAGAGCATCCGGCAGTGTTACTATGGCGTAGCCCGCAATCAAAGGTTCTATTTTAATCAAGTCGGTCTCGTAGCGTTCAATATCACCCTGATATTTTATAATGATTTCCCAGCTATTACTGAGTATATCAAAACCCTCCCGTAAAAGGGGCGACTCCTCACGTTCCGCCACATCTACAGAGAGGGATAGATTTAAAAGATTTTCGATTTTTTGACTGTCCATACATTATTTACACTTTAAAATTTTTATATATAACTATGCATAAAATTTTATAAATATCCCTTTTGCTCGTGGTTTACATAATATTTCTTCAGACACTCAAAAAAGCGGTCAGCCCGCAAGCCAACCGCCGTTTATATCTTTTATAAAATTATTTTCCCGGGTGGTACTCCCTGAAGAACTTAATCAATCCCTGCAACACGTTGGTTAAAGTAGGAATCTCTTCCTTATCCAAGGTCGCAATCACCGCTTCCGTCATCTCATCATGGAACGTCTTATGTTGCGCAAAAGCACGCTCACCCTTCTCGGTTAAGCGAATCATAACCACGCGTCTGTCTTCTTCGCTTCGCTCACGAATCACATATTCCTTCTTTACAAGACCGTTCATAGACGTAGTAAGCGACCCCACCGTGATACCGAGAGACTTGGCAATCGCAGACATATTACGGCCTTCCAAACCAACTGCCTCAATGATATGCATATCATTTACGGTAATATTCTTAAACTCTCCCGTGATAATTGCATTTTCCTCTACAACAAGAATTTCCCTGAACAAATTTACTAAAATTTCATTTACTGTATCATGTATAGTCAAAATGATAACTCCTTATCTTTACGTGCCGACACAATCCCCAACACTATTATGATTGTTTCCCTTTCAAACTATTTTAACACAAAAATATGTTAATATAAAGTTAAAATTTTCGAAATCTTTCATAACGTGCTTCTACCAATTCTTCCGCAGACTTCTTTCCGTGGCGTGATAAAAATCCCTCAACGGCAATTTTTACCTGCGTAGCCACCTTAAAAAAGCTGTCATCGTTGAACTTCTCCGGTTCTTCAATAATGCCGTCAATCACCTGCATTTCGTATAAATCCTTAGCAGTCATCTTCATCACCCGGGCCGCATCCTTCGCAAGGGAACTGTCCTTCCAAAGAATTGACGCATAGCCTTCCGGTGATAAAATTGAATATACTGAATTTTCCAGCATCCACACTTCGTCGGACACTGCCATGGCAAGTGCACCGCCACTGCCTCCTTCCCCAACAATCAAGGTGAAAACAGGCACTTTTAAGGCAGACATTTCATACAGGTTTCTTGCAATCGCCTCACCCTGTCCGCGCTCCTCGGCTTCCAGTCCGCAGAACGCTCCCGGCGTATCCACAAAACAGATTACCGGTCTGTGAAACTTCTCCGCCTGCTTCATCAGACGCAATGCCTTGCGATAACCGTCCGGCGAAGGCATTCCGAAATTGCGGAACACATTTTCCTTAGTGTTCTTACCCTTACACTGGGCAATGACCGTAACCGGCATTCCCTTAAAATATGCAATACCGCCGACAATACAATGATCGTCGCCAAAATATCTGTCGCCGTGAAACTCTATAAAATCCGTAAAACAATTATCGATATAATCCATTCCGACGGGACGGTCTTTCTTTCTTGAAATTAAGACCTTATCCCAGGCACTCATACCCGTATCCTTGATATCACACTTAACCACCTGCTCTGCAAACTCAGCATGGCTTACCCTGTGCATATCCAAAATGCTTTTTAAGGTATCGTGCATCTCTTCTCTTTTTACGATGGCATCCACAAAACCATGGTCTAAAAGGAACTCTGCTCGCTGGAAGCCCTTGGGTAATTTCTGTCCGATGGTCTGCTCAATCACACGAGGCCCGGCAAAACCGATTAAAGCATTGGGTTCTGCCAGAATAATGTCTCCAAGCATGGCAAAGCTAGCTGTCACGCCGCCTGTTGTAGGGTCTGTTAACACCGAAATATATAGATTTCCTGCATCGCTGTGGCGTTTCAAAGCCGCTGATGTTTTGGCCATCTGCATAAGTGATACAATGCCCTCCTGCATTCTTGCCCCGCCGGAGCAGGCAAAAATAATCACAGGCAGTTTTTCTTCGGTAGCACGCTCCACTGCACGGGTAATTTTCTCGCCTACCACGTGTCCCATACTTGCCATCATAAAACGGCCGTCGCATACGGCAAGTACAACCTTGTTAGCCCCGATTAAACCGGTACCTGTGACAACCGCCTCATCGAGACCTGTTTTTTCCTGTAATGCAGTAATTTTATCTTCATAGCCCTTGTAATTCAAAGGATTGCTTGTTTTCAAGCCTTCGTTCCAACGCTCAAAAGTGCCGGGTTCTACCACGGAAGCTATTCTTCTGTAAGCACTCATACGGAAGTATCCGTGGCACTTCGGACAAATGTAGAGATTTTCTTTTACCTCTTCTACATATACCGGCGCCTTACACATATTACACTTCTTAAAAAGGCCCTCCGGCACTTCAGCCGCATTCTTTTCCCTTGCTGCCTTTTCAAGTCGTCCGTCTTCTTTTTTAAATCTTGCACCAAGCTTCATGATTTGCCTCCAAGATATGACAGTTACTCTTTCCCAAATTGTCAAAGCACTGTCGCAATTACATGGTTCCTAAATTACGCACCCATAATCTCCGCCTCAGCCATATCACTGATCATTTCATACAAATAGTCCACATTTGTGTCGATTCCTTCAATGATAACTTCACCCAAAGCACTGCGCATCTTGCGCAAAGCCTCTTCCCTTGTGGTTCCGTGCACAATTAATTTCGCAATCATGGAATCATAGTAAGGCGGAATCTCGTATCCGCTGTAAATGGCAGTATCCATACGAATCCCCTTACCGCCGGGCAAGTAAAGGTTCTCAATCTTACCGGGGGAAGGACGGAAGTTTTTCTCCGGATTCTCCGCATTGATTCTGCACTCGATGGCATGGCCTTCCATCTTTACTTCTTCCTGGGTAAAAGATAACTTTTCGCCGGAAGCAATTTTAATCTGCTCTTTAATCAAATCCACGCCGGTAACCCACTCCGTCACGGGGTGCTCTACCTGGATTCGTGTATTCATTTCCATAAAGAAGAATTCACCCTGCTGATTCACGATAAATTCAATGGTTCCCGCACTTGTATATCCTACCGCTTTGGCTGCAAGCACAGATACACGGTTCATTTCTGCCCTGACTTCATCATTAATTGCAGGTGATGGTGATTCTTCAATAATCTTCTGATGATTACGCTGTACGGAACAATCTCTGTCTCCCAGCGCTACTACATTTCCATGCTGGTCCGCCATAATCTGTATTTCTACGTGGCGAGGCTTTTCTACAAATCGTTCCATATACATGGTATCGTCGCCAAAAGCATTAGCTGATTCTCTCTGTGCCATATTAAACTGGAATTCAAATTCTTCCTCAGAGCGTGCAACTCTCATGCCCTTACCGCCGCCACCGGAGGAAGCTTTAATCATAACAGGATAACCGATTTCCTTTGCCTGTTCTTTTGCAATTTCTGCATCATAAACCGGCTCTTTTGTACCGGGTACTACCGGAACTCCCGCTTCCATCATAGTG
>JAZNRC010000046.1:0-2299 GCA_045590555.1 Lachnospiraceae bacterium
AGAAGGTTGAAGAAAAAATCGAAGAATCAAAAGCTTCCAAAGAGACTCCGTACACGGAATTGGGTGATGATTTGGATTTATCCCCCGAAGAAGCTGCCATCACTGCAGAGATGTATGCGGATGCTGCAACAGAAGCAGAAACCGAAGACATTGTTGAAGAGGTTGTTTCTGAAGAGGTTTCCGATTTTTCCGCTGAAGAATAAATGACATCACAAAGAATGTGCATTTTCAATGATATGTACCCTCTTTACTGGACTAACCAGTAAGGAGGGTATTTTTATGCGCTACTCTTATGAGTACAAAAGAAAGTGTGTAGAACTGTATAAGCAAGGTGTTTATCCCCAAACGCCGGAAGGTATTTCTGAAAAATCGTTTAAAACAACTGTCAGAAAATGGTTTCGAATGGAGAATGCTCAAGGACCTGATGCATTAAAGCACAAAGGACAAAATAGGATATGGACGCCTGAAGACAAACTTGAACTTGTTTCGCAGGTTCTTTCAGGAAAATCAAATAGTTCAGTTGCATTTGAAGCTGGTATTCATGACGGAATGTTATATCAATGGGTTCGCAAATATAAGATTTATGGTTATAATGGGCTTATAGATAAGAAGAAAGGTCGTAAGTCTAAGAATCCAGATATGAAAAAGATAAATATAAACAATCCCAGAAAACTCGAAGAATCAGAATACGAAGAGCTTATACGTTTAAGAGCCGAAAATGAATACATCAAGGCTGAAATTGAAGTAATAAAAAAAGAGATCGCCTTGAGAGAAGAAAAGGAAGCTGCGCTACTCAAGGCGAAAAAGCAGCAATCATCAAAGAACTCCGCCAAAAAGGACACCAATTAAAACATCTTTTGAAAGCAATGGGAATGGCAAAATCTACTTATTATTTTGAACTTAATAAGAAGGATGGTGTAGCAAATCGAAATAAAGAAGTGATGGTGCTTATAAAGGAAATCTTTGAACAAAACAAGGGCAGATACGGAGTGCGTAGAGTTCATAGAGAACTTCTAAATCGTGGTTATCAAGTGAATCACAAACGAGTTCAGCGTCTCATGCATAACATGGGATTGTTAGGAAAACGTCCAAAAGAAAAATACCATTCATACAAAGGTGAGGTTGGTAAGATTGCTGACAATGTAATCGATAGAGACTTTAGTACAACCGCACCATTGCAAAAGTGGACAACAGATGTTTCACAGTTCAACTTTGCGTGGGGAAAATGTTATATATCACCCATTTTAGACATGAACACAAATGAGATTATTTCATACGATTTATCATTAAGTCCAAACCTAGAACAAATACATCGTATGTTAGATAGAGCATTTGAAAAGTTTCCAGACGTCAGCGGATTAATATTCCATTCCGATCAGGGATGGCAATATCAGCATGCCTATTATAGAAATGCTTTGTCAGAACGCGGAATTATTCAATCTATGTCCAGAAAAGGTAACTGCTATGATAATTGCATAATGGAAACATTCTTCGGAAGGTTAAAGAATGAGATGTATTATGGTTATGAGAAAGATTATTCTTCATTTGAAGAATTCTCGAAAGCTGTTGAAAAATATATAGATTACTACAATAACAAAAGAATTCAGGCAAAAACAAGATGGATGCCTCCTGTAAAATACAGGGAAGCATCCATGTGTTACGCCTAGTTCATAAATATGTGTCCAGGATTCTGGGTACATATCAATACGGCACATTCTTTTTTTCTTTTATTCCTTCTTAATCTCCAATATGCGACGTTTTAATTCCTCTTTCAGTTCTCTGGTTTTCTCCTTCACGCGAACCCCTGCCGCCTTATTGGTCAGAATTCCGCTTACCAGCCTGGTTGATGTCTCGTAATCATCGAATCGATATGCCAGCGCCGCCAACAGGTAATCAAATGTTACCTCATCCATTCCGCAAATCGGAAAGGGCTCTTTCTGACGCGCCCTATACAAACCATCATATGCTTTACGCAGAAAACTCAATTCCTGTTCCGCAAATTCCGCACGTTCTTTTGACACATCTTCCGTATCCTGCAAATGTTCCGCTTTGCCACGATACAACCACGCCAGTTTCAGGCAAACATACCCTTTCTCGCTGTCCTTGGCATTCTTAATAACAGATGCCAACAACGCCAATTTACCACGCTCTATCGCCGTATCATAAGAATACACCTTATTTCTGGTATCTTTCTTGGTATACTGACTTGCAACTGCTTCTTTCAGATTCTTAATCTGCACGGAAGTCAGCGGCGCGAAAAAACGTCCCAAAACAGCATATCCGCAATGCGGACACGAAG
>JAZNRC010000047.1:0-58078 GCA_045590555.1 Lachnospiraceae bacterium
GGGTTTTACCACATAGTCATCACAGCCCATCCGGTAGCCGTAGAGAACGTCTTCTTCTCGGCCGCGTGCCGTGATAAATATAATGGGAACGATGCTGTCTTTGCGGATGGTACGGCAGATTTCAAAGCCGTCTGCACCGGGCAACATGACATCCAGTATACACAGGTCAAATTCATTCTCGTAGATGGCGTCTAAGGCGTCATCGCCGTTATCATAGGTGTGCATTACCATTTCTCCATCGCTTTTATCCTGAAAGTAATCGCAGATTACTTCGCGGATTTGAGAATCATCTTCCACCAATAAAATCTGATATGCCATGTTTACCTCCCAAGGTACAAATTAGGTTTATGTGTCCCTTTTACAATGCTATCATAAAAGGAGGATTTATCCTTTGTGTATCCTTATTCAATTATTCGCTGAAAATCTTTCGATACCACTTCAGGGCGTCGCAATAAGCATTGTATACGTCATCCATTTCAATCTCGCGGATTAACATGATACGTGACACTTCCTGCCAATTTGCATTTTCATACTGAAGAATAAAATAGTATGCAAGAGACAGGGGACCGTCATGGTTTACAAGTGCTTTACGGATATCCTTGGATACGATGACCATATCCAAAGCCTCGTCTATAGGTTTGTCTAACATAATGTCAAGAACAGAGAACAGTCCCATTAAGAACAATTCCTGAGACTTCATGGCCATGCTAAATACAGGAGCAAGATTCTCTGCAAACTTAGCACGTAACAAGGACAAACGTGTTACCTCGTTGGGCTTATCCTGACAAAGTTGTTTGGTAACCGCTGTGGTGGTCCATTTCTTTAATTCACGCTGGCCTAACATGGCGGTTGCATGACGGATGGAAGTAATTTCCGAATTGATGGACATACGGTTTACAATTTTTAACAATGAAATAACCAATGCGGTATCGCGACCGATGATATCGGCAGCATCCGTCAAATCAAAGTTCTCTTCGTTTACGATGTTTAATAACTGGATATAATTAATTTTAACGGGAGACACTTCCGTTTCGCCTTCTGTTACGGGAGTACGATAGAATTCTCCTTCGTAAAAGGCGTAGCCACCCTGGAATTTCAATTTATCATATTCTTCTGTAGTGCGGATATTTCCTGCAATTAATTTGATGTTGGGATATAACTTGGTAAAATAAATTTTAGCCATGTTAATATCAATTTTTTGATGATTCAGGAAAATATAACTGCATAAAAGCAGAATCTGACGATAATCTTCAAAAGAAGGTACCGGAAGTTTGCGGATTGCAAAACGATAACCCTGTGCTTTTAATTCCTTCATACGATTGATATACATATCGTTGGGAAGGATGGAGTTATCAATCAAAAGAACGATGCGCTCGTGAGGTGCTTTACATTCTTCTGAGATGTCACTGAAAATCGCAATATTATTAATGGGTACAAAAATTTCTTTGTCGGGAGACAAAGTTTCAATACCCATACTGTCAATGATTTCCAGACCGTTGATACGGCCGGCACCATCCAGTAAGCCTGTAGAGATATAACTGGGCTCCAAGAAATAATTATTCTTCTGTGAGAAAAGTGAGTAAGCTCTCACGGTCATATTTTCATCAAATAAAGGGATCAGTGTTGCAAGCATAATAGTTTCCTCCTTTTGCGGGGATGAATTAATAGTAACTATTCAGAAACCCATTCGCAAAATCGCTACTTTGTAGCTTTCCTTTTGCTCATGTGTTTACTTCGCCATATGAATTTATAAAAACAGCCCTTTGCAAGCAAGCTTACAAGGTCTTTATTTTATAAATTCGCATGGCTCTGAATAGTTACCACCATTTTACAATAAAATAGATATTTCTACAATCGAAAGTTGTATTTTAGAATGGCAAGTGGTAAAATTTATTAAATGATGAAATTACAAAAAATGATAAGCAGTGATATCTGTTTGGAAGTGAGAATATAAAAAATTCGGAGGCAATTATGTTTCAGGTAGAAAAGGTAACAGCAGAAATTATCAAGTGGATTCAGGATTGGTTTGAAGAAAACGGCAAGGGTTGCAATGCAGTTATCGGTATTTCCGGAGGTAAGGATTCCAGCATTGTGGCAGCACTTTGTGTGGAAGCTTTAGGAAAGGATAGGGTAATCGGAATTTTGATGCCAAACGGTGAGCAGTGTGATATTGCGGATTCCAGACAGTTGGTGGAACATCTCGGCATTCGTAATTATACATCTAATATTAAAGATGCGTATGACAATACCTTGGCAAGTATTAAGGCAGCAGGTTTGGAACCCAGCAATCAGGCCATTATTAATCTTGCCCCCAGGCTTCGTATGACAACGTTATATGCTTTTTCACAGACCTTAAACGGCCGTGTGGTAAATACCTGTAACCTGTCAGAGGATTGGATCGGATATTCTACACGTTACGGCGATTCTGCCGGAGATTTCGGGCCCATCGCAGGTATTACCGTAGAAGAAGTTTTGCAGGTGGGAGAGTATTTGGGATTGCCTGATAATTTGGTGCACAAGGTACCTTCAGACGGTTTGAGCGGTATGTCTGATGAAGATAAAATCGGTTTTACCTATGCAGTACTTGATAAGTATATCCGTACCGGTGTATGTGAAGATGAAGAAACCAAGGCGAAGATTGACCGCATGAATAAAATGAATGCGTTTAAGTTAAAACCGTTGCCCTTTTATAAGCCGGATGAGAGTTTATTGTAAATCACTACAACGGGAGGAATTGTTGTGAATAAAAAGTGGTTAAAAGGACGGCAGAGATTGTTCCAGATTATAGACGTAGGATATGATTTGGATTGGGTAAGCCGTGGATATGACTATATTAATGTAATTGCCATTGTATTAAATCTGGCGGTGAGCATTTTACATACATATGAAACGATTCGGGAACAATATGAGCCTATTTTGCTAGTCATTGAAGCTGTTACGGTTGTCTTTTTTGTGATTGATTATATTTTCAGACTTATTACTGCAAGATGCATGTATAAAGAGAAGAATGAGTGGAAGGCAATTCGTAAATACGTTTTTTCTTTTATGGGTATTGTAGATTTGCTTTCGTTCCTTCCTTACTTCCTGCCGGTCATTTTTCCGCAGGGAACCATCGCATTCCGTATGATTCGAATTGTACGTATTTTCAGATTGTTCCGCATCAATGCGTATTATGATTCGCTGAATGTTATCACTCATGTTTTGGTAAGTAAAAAGCAACAGTTGATTTCGTCGGTTTTCATTATTTTAACATTAATGGTGGCATCCAGTCTTTGTATGTACAGTTTGGAGCATGAGGCACAGCCGGAAGTATTTCAGAATGCATTTTCCGGTTTATGGTGGGCAACGTCTACACTGTTAACCATTGGGTACGGAGATATCTATCCGATTACCTTTTGGGGAAAGGCCTTAGGTATTTTCATATCCTTCTTAGGTGTGGGTATGGTTGCGATTCCTACCGGTATTATTTCCGCAGGGTTTGTGGACCAGTATACGAATTTAAAGAAGCGAAATGAATACGGATACGAAGAAGATATGAATTTCATTAAGGTGCGTGTGGATGCCAATGATGTATGGAATGGAAAGCGCATTGCTGATTTGGACTTGCCTGTAGGTGTTATTATTTCATTAATTCAGCGTGATGACGAGTTTTTGATTCCAAACGGTGGGGCGGAATTGGAAGCCGGAGACGTTGTTGTTTTGGGTGCGGAACCATTTGATGAGCAAGAGAAGATAGAAATGAAAGAAATTGTCATTAAGGCGGCTCATCCTTGGGTAAATAAAAAGATTAAAGACTTGGACATCAGCAGACATTCTGTTATCGTCTTGGTAAAGCGTCGTAACAAATCGTTGATTCCTAACGGTAATATGGTTATCATGAAAAATGACAGAGTCTTTCTTCATACGCAGATGCATTTGCAGGACGCCAAGTATATGGAAATTTAGAATAAAAGAAACCATTCCCGGTTATTTTATATAAAAAACGGGAGTGGTTTTTTTATGCTTATTATAAATGGTGATATTCACACAATGGAAGAAAAATCTTATGGAACCGGATATATTCGCATTAAGGACAAAATGATTGAAGAAGTAGGAGATATGTCTGCATGTCCGTTGCCGGAAGTAGGCGAAACTGTTCTGGATGTAAAAGGTGCCTGGGTGATGCCGGGCATCATTGAGGCGCATTGTCATATCGGTATTATTGAAGAGAAGCTGGGGATTATGGGGGATGACTGCAATGAGGAAACCAATCCGGTTACGCCGGAATTGCGGGCAATAGATGCGGTGAATCCCATGGACCCGGCTTTTCATGATGCGATTAAAGCCGGGATTACTTCCGTTATGGTGGGGCCCGGAAGCGCCAATGTGGTGGGTGGTCAGTTCCTTTTTATGAAGACGCATGGAAGATGTATTGATGATATGGTGGTAAAAAATCCTGCCGCAATGAAGGTGGCATTCGGAGAAAATCCGAAAACCGCCTATGGCGACAAAAACATGTATCCTTCCACCAGAATGGCGACGGCGGCCCTGCTTCGGCAGACGCTTTTTGAGGCAAAACAATATTTGACTGATAAAGTCAGTGGAAAGATTGGACAGACGGATTTCAAGATGGAGCCTTGGATTCAGGTATTAAACCGGGAAATTCCAATGAAAGCTCATGCACATCGGGCGGATGATATTTTAACAGCTATCCGCATTGCAAAAGAGTTTGGAGTGGATATTACCATTGACCACTGTACGGAAGGGCATCTGATTGCAGATAAAATAAAAGAATCCGGTTTTCCTGCAATTGTTGGACCTGATTTAACAGCACGTTCAAAACCGGAGGTTCAGTACATGAATTTTAAAACCAATAAAGTACTGTGTGATGCGGGTGTTTTGACAGCCATAACCACAGACCATCCGGTATCATTGATTCAATATCTCCCTCTGTGCGCAGGCTTGGCGGTAAAGTATGGAATGCCTATGGAAGACGCATTGCGTGCCGTTACTATTAATGCAGCAAGGATTTGTCGCGTAGATGAATGCGTAGGAAGTCTTAAGAGAGGGAAGGATGCGGATGTTGCTATTTTTACGGGAAATCCATTGGAAGTAATGACGAAAACTCTTTATACAATTATTAATGGAGAAATTGTATGGGGGAGAAACAGTAAAAGGGCATAAATGTGCAGTAAAAACTCCCCACAAACGTGGGGAGTTAACATTTTTAATAAACCAATTTTTATAATGTTGCGCCAAAGTCAGCTACGAGTACCTGTCCTGTAATAGCTCTGGATTCATCACTTGCCAGGAAGAGAAGGATGTTAGCAACGTCAGCAGGCATACAAGGCTGTACGCTTAAGTTCATATGCTTTCTCATCTGACCCATCATATCGGGATTCAAAGAAGCGGGATCTGTATTCATGGTCATCGGTGTCACGATGGTGCTGGGATTGACGGAGTTGCAACGGATACCTATTCCGCCTTGTCTTCTTTAAAAGGTTTTCTGACGAAGATAAAGCTCATAAGCAATGCCACTATGTAAAGTGCAACGGTTACATATAATACTGTCTGGTAACCGGTAGGATTGATTGCTGTTTGACCAGCAGCAAGGTTTGAGGGGTCAACTACAACTTTCACGCCTTCATTTACCCATTTATCCATATCGATAAACTCGCCGAATTTATTTACAATCCAGTTTGCAAGCTGGTTACCTGTAAGACCTGCAAATGCCCAGGCAGATAATGTAATACCGTGGAGTGCTGAGATGCTACCCATACCATACTGATCTGACAGTAGAGTAGGTACGTTAGAGAAGCCGCCGCCGTAGCCTGCATTTACAATCATGATAAGTGTTAATACAAGAATCATTAAAATCATGCTGCTTGCACCGTTGGTGATACCCTTTGTAAAGATAACAATTGCCGTGAGAGCAATGGATGCAATAAAGATAATTTTGTAAATTGTATTTCTGTCTTTCATTTTATCCGCCCAAGCAGATAAACCTAAACGACCTGCTGCGTTGAATACTGCAGATACGGTAGAGATAATACCAACAATACCGGCAAGACCGATACATTTTACAATCATCTTTTCCTGTGAAATCAATGCAAGACCGCAGGTGATGTTGATGTAGAACATTACCCAGATACCAATGTAATTGGTGAGAGGTCTTGTTTTAATAACTGACCAGATACCCTGACCTTTTTCTTTTTTCTGGGGTTCGTGCCAACCGTCGGGCTTCTTTAAAAGAAGGTGACCGATAAACATCATTACAAAATATACAGCGGCAAGAATGAAGAACATCTTATAGATACCGCCTTCTCCGAGACCGTCAAGCATCCACTGCATAATAGGGCTTGCAATGGCTTTAGCAGCACCGAAACCTGCAACTGCAAGACCGGTAGCAAGACCTTTGCGATCCTGGAACCAGAGCATAAGGGTTTTAACGGGAGATAAGTAACCGGTACCAAGACCGATACCCATAATCAAACCATAGCATACGTAAATACCGATTAAGGCAAGAACGTTTCCGGGGTTGTTACCACCGAACCAAATGAAGAAACCTGTACCTGCCATACCTGCTGCGAAGCAGATGGTAGCGATCAAGGAAGACTTATGAATGTCTTTTTCTACAACGTTACCAAGGAATGCAGCTGACATACCTAAGAAGAAGATAGCGAAGCTGAATGCCCATTCGGTAGCGCCTTTGCTAAAGCCGATGTGATCGGCGATTTCCTGACTAAAAATTGACCAGCAGTAAACGGTACCGATACTGCAGTGAAGCAACAATGCGGGAATCGCTGCACGAACCCATTTGTTAGTACGCCAACCACCGGTTTTCTTTTCTGTATTACTCATAATTCATGCGTCCTTTCCGATTTTTTCTTTTTTCTTTATGTAAAAATCACGCTATTTCTATTTTATCACAACAATTTCACAATTACAAGAAAGAAACAAGGAAAAAAGCCCTGCCGCGGGTGATCCCGGGCAGAACTTTTTGTATAGGGTGAAAAAAGAAATAAGCTATAATAATTTGGTTAATTTATCAAAGATAGATTCGTAATGTTTACCGCTGATACCAAAATCTTTTTCCTTATAGTTCCAAACGGAACGTGCAATCTTGTACTCTTCAAATACGGCATTGATATCTTCAAACCAGCGAAGCAGCATTTCGGGAGCAACCCGGTCAATCATTCCGTATTCGCCGCAGTAGAGCGGTACGTCGTATTTTTCTGCAACCTCAATGGCTTCAACAAAGAATTCACGGAAGAAATCTTTACCTTTTATATCTTTCTCCATATGACTGATCGGATAAGCAAAGGAGGAATCGATTAAGTTTTCGGTAGCTTCAATGTATTCGCCTACGGTTTTGGGATATTCGATGCGGTAATCCTCCGGCATGTTTTCAATCCAGTAAGCACCCTGATGGGTAAAAATCAAAGGCTCATAACAGTGGAAGGTAAATACAATACGTTCATCGTAAGGAGCGCCTAATTCTTTTACCGATACAACGCTGTTGTTTCGGGTACCGCCCACGATAATCCAGGAGTCCGGTGTGATTTCGCGGATCGCTTGAATGGTGCGGCGCGCAATGGTGTTCCATTTCCCGGCCACATTCGGGTCGACCACTTCATTTAAAATTTCCAAGGCTACGCGGTCGGGATGGTTTCCGTAACGTGTAGCAAGAACTTTCCAAAGTTGGATAAAACGTTCCTGAAGTGCCGCATCGTCAAAGAAGCTACTGGAATATTCTGCGTCATCAAATACATAACCGGCAGCTTTGTGAAGGTCTAAAACCACGTTTAATCCGTTGTTTAAGCACCAGTCAATGCCTTTGCGGATATATGCGTGACCATCCTCGAGAATGTTCCCCTGCTCGTCTTCAATTAATTCAAAGTCCACCGGAATACGGATGTGGTCCACTCCCATTTCTTTGATTGCAAGAATATCTTTTTCTGTGATAAAAGTGTCAAGATGCTCTTTTTCAAGACTTCCCTGAGAAAGCCAGCCGCCTAAATTGATTCCTTTGTAAAAACCTTCAAATTTGCGCATTTTTATCTCCTTATTATTCCACTGCTTCAATACGAACATTATCAATATAGATTTCCGCGGTGGAATCTGTTTTACCCATGTTGAATTCCAAGCGACCGTTGTTGTCATCCTTGGCTGTTATGGTGAATTCGTAGGTATAAGTTTGAGGTTCCGTACTCAAAGTAAGAGTAGTATCTGCAAGATAACGGATCCAACCGCCTGTCGGTGCAGATACACACACAATCATGGTTCTTTCTTCCGCGGCCCATGCATCGAAGGTAAGACGATAGGTTTGATCTTTGATCATAGGGAGCTTGGGCTGTACAATCTGTACGGAATATTCTTCGGTACCTGCCGCATCGGATGTAATGGTAAGAACGCCGTCATTAATTGCTGCTGCGCCTTCACCACCGTTAAATAAAAGGAAGTACCAGTTTTCTTCGTCTAAAAGATCTTCGTTATCGGAGAAGTCGCCATTGTATACATAGTTACCGTCTTCTAAGGGTTCACGATAATCTTTCGCCGGCTTTTCTACATTGGTATCGTAAAAGTCTTTCTGATATACACGTACATAATCAATTAAAAACTCTGCGTTTTCAAAATCTGTGGTTTCATCAGGGTTTCCGGGCCAGTTACCGCCTACTGCCAGGTTCATCTGTACGAAGAAGGTCTGGTCAAACGGTGCGGGGTAGGGTTTTTCGTCTTCATCGGGGTATGCGGTAAACCAGTCATTTACGGTAAGGTAATGTACACCGTCGATGTACCAACGCATTTCACCGGGTTCCCATTCAACACTGAACTCATGGAAATCATCAGAGAAAGAACCTTCTTCCAAGGTGTAGATTCCCTGCTGTTCCGCATGAGGCTCACCATAGTGAACGGTACCGTATGCAATTTCGGTCTGGTTGCCGAGTACTTCCATAATATCGATTTCGCCGCATTTGGGCCACTGTCCGTAGTAGCTTTCATCTGTGGGCATCATCCAGAGTGCAGGCCATAATCCCTGACCTTCGGGAACCTTAGCACTGATTACGACTTTACCGTACATAAAGTCCTGCTTGTTTTGGGTTGTAATTTTGCCGGAGGTGTAATAAGGGTCTCCGTTAGCATCGGTTGTTTCAATTGCTTTTAGAACCACGTGACCATTTTCAACGAAAACATTGTCTGTGGAGGTGGTGTACTCCTGTAACTCGTTGTTGGTCCATCCGGGCTCATGGGGTTCATAATTCCAGATATCCATATTCAATTCGTCACCGTTAAATTCATCGTTCCAAAGGAGAGAATATCCTTCCAACTGGGGAACATCTTCCTGAGCAAACTGGTTTTCCTGTGTTTTACCACAAGCAAACAGTGAAAGTGTTATAGTGCATACAGCAGCTACAGAAATTGCTTTTTTAAAATTTTTATTCATAAGTAACTCCTTTCCGTGTGTTTACGTTTCTAATAATAGAAATAGCATTTTTGAGCTTTCAAATATATAAAAATAATTACAATTTTGTTGAAATAATGATATAATTAATTAAGGACGAGAAAATATTTTAAAAAGGAAACATTCATAAGAGAGCGCGGGAGGCAAGAGTGCCGATTATGCAAAAGGAATTTATTTACAAAGAGTTTTTAAGAAAAGAAGAGAATATTTTAAGAGCACCCTATAATCCGGAATTGGAGTTTTATTCCGTCATTAAATCCGGCGATGTAAAAAAAACAGAAGAGCTTTGCAGGGATACTTTTACGGACAAAAAAGGTCTTGGAGTTCTGTCGAAAAACAGTATGCAGAATTTGAAATATCATTTTGTGATTACCATAGCTCTGATTGCAAGATACTGTATTGAAGGAGGGATGGATGTATCCACTTCCTATGCACTGAGTGATTTTTATATTCAGAAGGCCGATGAAAGCAATACTCCGGGAGAATTGAACAGATTACATCGGCAGGCGGCACTGGATTATGCGGGACGCATGAAGAAGCTTCGTAAGGACAAAATTTGTTCCATTCATGTAGTGCGTTGCATTGATTATATGCACGATAACCTGCATTCAAGAATTACCATAGAGGAGTTGGCGAACCTGGTTGATTTGACACCATCGTATCTGTCCAGATTGTTTAAAAAAGAAACCGGAGTTTCGGTCAGTGAATACATCCAACAGTTAAAAGTCGATGCTGCCCAAAATATGTTACTATATTCAGACTTTACGCCGGCAAGAATATCTTCCATTCTGGCATTCCCGGATCAAAGTTATTTTACGCAGGTATTTAAAAAATACACCGGTGTGACACCACGGAAATTTCAGTCCATGCATTTGAGGGAAATTTCGTTAAAGAGTAAATAAAAGAACAGGATTGGGATACGCTAAGAACAAACAATGTTTTGGAGGAAAAGCGTATGTTCTTTTATTATGATCCTACCTGGTGGCTCATTATTGCAGGCATGGTAATTTGCCTCATTGCTTCCGGTAATGTAAGTGCAACATATAGAAAATATAACAAGATAGAGAATGTCAGAGGAATAACTGCTTCAGAGGCAGCAGAACGCATTTTGAGAGGAGCAGGAATTCATGACGTAAGAATAGAGAATACCCCGGGAGAGCTGACGGATCACTATGATCCTAAGCATAAAGTGGTTCGTTTATCAGACAGTGTATATTATTCCGCATCGGTGGCGGCGATTGGAGTAGCGGCCCATGAATGCGGACATGTGATTCAACATTATGGGGGGTATGTTCCAATTCGCATCCGAAATGCGATTGTACCTGTGGTAAATATAGGCTCTACGCTGTCATGGCCGTTGATTTTATTAGGGATATTATTTGGTTTGACCGGATTGGTCGATATAGGAATATTATTGTTTTCACTGGTTTTAATCTTTCAAATTATTACTTTGCCGGTGGAATTTAATGCATCCAACCGGGCAATTCGTATTATTGGCGACAGCGGAATTCTGCAGCAGGAAGAAATAACGGCAGCGAGAAAGGTATTAAATGCTGCGGCGTTGACTTATGTTGCAGGTGTGATTACTACTGCTTTACAGGTACTGAGACTGGTATTATTGTTTGGCAGAAGGCGAAGGGATTAAGTTATAAGGATAAGTGTCGTCAAATGCATTTTTTTATGGTATAATACCTTTTGTTGCAAAGATAATTGGTGCAAAGATAAGAGTTGAGTCGAAGATGAAAGATTTAAGTACAAAAGGATGTGTCAAAAAGACAGCACTGAATGCCTGTGGTGTAATAACGGCAATGGCAGGAATGTTATTGCTGATATACATAGCTTTTTTTAGTGCGGTAATGCGGCCTGAATTTTTAAAAGACGTGAATGTAAAACTGGGTATCCATACAAAGCTGGGGATGTCGGAAGCGGATTTGGAACAGGTAGTGAATTCCATGGTGTATTTTACTACCGGAAGGCAGGACACCTTACAGGTTCGTGTGGTCATGAACGGGATAGAGCAGAATTTTTATAACGAAAAAGAAATTGCCCATATCGAAGATGTCAGGGAATTGGTGCAAAAAGTCAGAGTGTGTATGGTAGGATGTGTGGTCATCTTTGTGAGCGGAGTAATCCTGTTGCTTTATAAAAAAGAGGCCGTAAGGCTGGCTGCCGGTTTTTTGATAGATTTAGGAATTGTATTATTGGCAGCATTGGCAGTGGCAATTGTGGCAGTGATTGATATGCAGGCAGTGGTAAACGGCTTCCACTACTTGTTTTTTGATAATGACTTGTGGTGGCTGGATTATAAAACGGATATGGTGGTATGGTTATTCACTAATGATATGTATGGAGATGCCATAGTACGAATCGGTATATGGTTAGGCGGATTACTGGTGCCGTTTACCGTATTATCTGTTCTGGCGGTAAGAAGACAACGGATTAAAAATAAAAAGAAAATAATGGAACAGTAAACTATGAAATCACGTAGGGTTGAAATACTTTTAAATTGTATTAAGTTAATATGTGCAGCTTTGGCGTCCATGGGGATTGCACAGCTTCTTCATCTGGAGTTTGTGGCATCGGCAGGTGTGATTTCGCTACTTACCATTATGCCTACGAAGAAGGAAACATTCAAAACAGCCGGCATCCGTTTTCTTGCATTTGCCGTAGCGTTGGTACTGGCATTTGTGTGTTATAATGTAGCCGGATTTAATATTATGGCATTTGCTTTGTTTTTAATTATATTTATACCGGTGTGCCAGATATGTAAGTGGAATTACGCCATGACAATCTGCTCAGTAGTTGCATCTCATTTTCTGATTCTGGGCGATACGAGTTTTGAACATATTCTGAATGAGGTTTTGATTTTTTCCATCGGTGTAGGTATGGGTATGCTGGCAAACTTACATCTTCGCAAGGACGTAAATTACATTGAGCGTTTGAAAGATGAAACCGATACAGAGATGAAAAATATCCTTGCCGGTATGGCAGAGCATATACTGGATGCGGATTTTACGGATTATAACGGTGAATTGCTTCATCAGTTGCGTAAATCCATTCGGGATGCGAAAAATATTGCTGACCGTAATTATAATAATCAGTTTGGTACGACGGATATTTATGATATTGAATATATCCGTATGCGTGATAAGCAGTGTATGGTGGTGCATGAAATGTACAAAATTGTACGACATATTCATACGACGCCAAGTACGGCTCATGAGATTTCGGACTTTTTAAAATATATGTCTGAGACCTACCACAAGGATAATGACGGAAAGCTTACCATGGAGAGGTTTAAGCAAATAGATATGGGCATGAAATCAAAACCTTTACCGGTGGAGCGTAAGGAGTTTGAAGACCGTGCCATGCTTTTTAATCTGCTTCGAAAGATCGAAGAATTCGTCACTTTAAAAATTGAATTTTGTGAAAAATTTCAATCAAAGTAAAATAGATGATTAAGAGCATATGTTTTTAAAAAATAAAAAGAAGGGGAAGGTTATACATGGATTTTTTAGTAAAAATCACAGGTTCCGTGAATGATTTTATGTATACATACATATTGATTATTCTTTTGATTGGTATTGGATTATTTTATACCATCGGAACCGGATTTGTACAGTTTCGTCTGCTAAAAGACGGTTTTAAGGCAATGTTGGAGAAGGGCTCCAAGGATGAAAACGGCAAGAAAAAAGTTTCTTCTTTCCAGGCGTTGATGATTTCTACCGCATCAAGAGTCGGTACCGGAAATATTGCGGGTATTGCAACTGCGATTGCCACAGGCGGTCCGGGGGCAGTATTCTGGATGTGGCTGATGGCGATTATCGGCGGTGCATCTGCTTTTGCAGAAAGTACATTGGCACAGGTATATAAGGTAAAGGATAAAAACGGTTCTTTCCGTGGTGGTCCTTCTTATTATATGGAGAAGGCACTTGGAATGCGTTGGATGGGCGTGTTGTTCTCAATTCTTCTGATTATTTGTTTTGCGTATGGATTTAATGGCTTACAGTCTTATAATATGTCCTCTGCATTGCAGTATTATTTCCAGGATTATGCGGATACTAACATTTCCATGATTGTTTCGATTGTACTGGGCCTTGTGCTTGCAGCTGTAACCGCATTTGTAATCTGGGGCGGTGCTCACAGAATCGGTTTTGTATCTTCCGTAATGGTTCCCGTGATGGCGTCTATTTATATATTAATGAGTGTTGTAGTTACAGTTATGAACATTAAAGAAATTCCTGCAATTCTTAGTATGATTTTTGAGAGTGCTTTTAATTTCCGGGCGATGGCAGGCGGTTTTGCCGGAAGTGCTATTGTAATCGGTATCAAGCGTGGTTTGTTTTCAAATGAAGCAGGTATGGGTAGTGCACCCAATGCATCTGCATCAGCGGATGTTTCACACCCCGTACAGCAGGGGCTTGTGCAGGTTATTTCCGTATTTATTGATACATTGCTTATTTGTACCAGTACGGCAATGCTATTGTTCTGTTCCGGCGTGGAAGGCCAGAGTGGTGTACTTGACGGGATTCCGTTTGTGCAGGCTGCAATCAATGCGAATGTAGGCGAGTGGGGCATTCACTTTATCACGGTATCTATTTTTGCATTTGCATTCAGCAGTTTGATTGGTAATTACTTCTATGCGGAATCGAATATTCTTTTTATTAAGGATAGTAAGCTTTTACTGAATTTATTCCGTGTGACTTGCTTGATGGCTGTTTTCTTAGGAGCTTTGGCAGACTTTGATTTGGCTTGGAACGTTGCGGATATTACCATGGGACTTATGGCGATTGTAAATATTGTGGCAATATTCCTGTTGCGTAAGACCGTATTTAAGACCTTAAAAGATTATGAGGCCCAGAAGAAAGGGGGCAAGGAACCTGTATTCTGTGAAGAAAATATTGGTTTGACAGACACGGTATGGACTAAAGAAGAAGCAATAAAAAAGATGTAAGAGTGTTGGAATGAAAAGAACATATAAAAGTTGATATGTGATTGAAAGAATATGCATATAAAAAATAACCCGCAGGTTTTAAAAACCTACGGGTTTATTATTTGTTTTCTTTTGAAATTAATCAGTAAAGTTATCGAAGTAACCCTGGATGTGGATAACAGGTGTTCCCTTGTCACCGGAACCGCTTGTTAAATCACAGAGTGAACCGATAAGGTCTGTCAACTGTCTGGGTGTTGTACCCTGAGACGCCATATTGCCAACAAGGTTTGCATCCTTTTCCTTAATACTCTTAGCGATTGCTTCTTTTAATTCTGCGCCGCTTAAGTTCTTAAAGTCGTTATCAGCAAGATACTTTAACTTTAACTCGTTGGGAGTACCAATTAAGCCTTTTGTAAAAGCGGGAGATACAACGGGGTCTGCAAGTTCCCAAATTTTACCCTGAGGATCCTTGAATGCACCATCGCCGTAAACCATAACTTCTACGTGCTTTCCGGTCTTTTCAAGTAACTGAGCCTGAATGTCTTCTACCAAGTCCTGACAGTCTCTGGGGAATAACTTAATAGTATCCTCAGTTGACTTGTTAGAACCTAACAAACCGTATTTTGCATTGTAGCCGCTACCATTGATGGGAGCAGTCATAATATCGTCCATACCGCAAACTACTTTTGCACCGGCTTCTTTTAAGAGACGCTTGGTTCTTACTCTTGTATGGATATCGCAGTTAATTACGCAATCGGTGTAGTTTACAATTGTTCTTGCATTATTTGCAAAAATGATTTCAACTTCTGCGCCTGCTTCTGTAATAATATCTGAATAGTACTGAACATAGTCAACGCCGGTAAATTCATGCTTGTTCTCACCAAAGAGTTCACGATACTTCTCTAAAGTTAAAACATCGCTATAGGGATTAATACCTGCTTCGTCTAACTGATCATAGGTTAAAAGTGCGTTTCCTACTTCATCGCTGGGATAGCTTAACATAAGAACGACTTTCTTAGCACCCATTGCCATACCTCTTAAGCAGATGGCAAAACGGTTACGTGATAAAATCGGGAAAATAATGCCGATTGTGCCGCCGCCTAATTTCGCCTTAACATCATCTGCGATGTTCTGTACAGATACGTAGTTACCCTGAGAACGGGCTACGATAGATTCTGTAAGAGCTACGACGTCGCGGTCACGAAATGCATAACCTTCGCTTTCGGCTGCTTCGATTACGCTGTTAACGGTAATATCAACTAAGTTATCACCTTCGCGGATAATCGGGCAACGAATTCCTCTTGATACAGTTCCAACTTTTCTTTCCATGTTGTGCACCTTCTTATTTTTAGATTTGCGGGAATTGGGAAGTTTTAAAAAGCTTCCCTAAAAAACCCACGTCATATTATATAACTATCTTTTCTATGTTGCAAGAAAAATATAGTTCCCAATTAAGATATTTTAAAAAAAATTCAACTATTCAGAACCAACATTCGCAAAATCGTGCTTTCAGCACAATAGTTTACAGATTAAAATATTTTTCAAATTCTGCAGGATGGGGGATTTTTGCCATTTCTGCAACTTCTTTACGCTTGTTCGCAATGAAGTTTTTAATTAAATGCTCAGGGAATACGCCACCAGCAGTTAAATAATCATGGTCAGCCTCCAATGCATCCAAAGCATCGCCTAAGTTGGTAGGAAGTGCAGATAATTTCGCCTTCTCTTCGTCGGAAAGAGAGTAGAGGTTCATATCGTAAGGACCCCAGCCGTTTGCGTGAGGATCAATTTTGTTTTTGATGCCGTCAAGACCAGCCATAAGGATGGCTGCATAGCAAAGGTAAGGATTACAGGTTGCATCAGGGTTACGAAGTTCGAATCTTCTTAATTCCGGAGTTTTAGCGTATGCAGGAATACGGATAACCGCACTTCTGTTAGAAGTAGCATAACCTACGGTAACGGGAGCTTCAAATCCGGGAACCAATCTCTTGAAGGAGTTGGTAGAAGGATTGGTTAAAGCACAAAGTGATGAAATATGCTTTAAAAGTCCACCCATGAAATAGTGTGCGGTTTCGCTTAAGTGTGAATAGCCGTTATCGTCTGAGAATACGGGCTGTCCGTCTTTTAAAAGGAGCATATGCACGTGCATACCGTTGCCGGCTTCGTTGTATACAGGCTTGGGCATAAAAGTTGCAGTCTTGCCGTATTTCAATGCGGTATTATGAATGATGTATTTAATCATCATGGTTGCGTCTGCCATCTTAGACATCTGACCTAACATGGGTTCGATTTCAAACTGGCCTGCAGCACCAACTTCGGGATGATGATATTTGATGGGAATACCTGCTTTTTCCATTTCAAGAACCATTTCGGAACGGCACTCATAAGAAGTATCAAGGGGCTTTGCAACGTGGTATGCTTTCTGGTGAGGTACAATAACACCTGCACCCTGCACATCGCTGTTCCAGTAAGCCTGCTCAGCATCGATATTCATACTGATGGAATCGGGGCGTACGCTCCAGTTTACATTATCAAATAAGTGGAATTCAAATTCCGGTAAAATAAGCATTGTATCGGCAATGCCTGTATCTTTCATATATTGTTCAGCGGCCAGAACGATGTTTCTGGGATACTGATCCAAAGGACGGTTGTTGGGATAATCGATAATCATTGCATTACCGGTAATGGATAAAGTAGGGATGCCGCAGAACGGATCTACCACAGCGGTATCCAAATCGGGAATGAATACCATATCACTCTTTTCGACAACGGCATAACCGTAGTTTGACGCATCGAAACCGATACCGTCTTTGATTGTTTCTTCCGTAAAATTAGATGCGGGAATGGTTACGTGGCGATACTGACCGTTGATGTCAACGATTTTGAAATCCACCATCTGAATATCATTTTCCCGGATCATTTCCATTAAATCCTGAGCACTTCTAGCCATCTTAGTTTTCCTCCGTGGGTAAAATTTGTTGCTTGATTTAAAAGTACAAACAACTACAGAAATATAATAATAAAAAATGTGGAATTTCGCAATATTTAGTTGAGGGTTTTATGAGAAAAGATTTGGCGTTCATTTATACCATTGACATGTGCAAATATCTGTGTTATAACTGTATCAATAAGAGTGATACGGCTGATACACATTGCAATTTGAAGTTGTATCTTATCAAAGAAGGAACAAAGATTGATTCAAAGCTACCATTATAAGGAAGGAGGCATTTTATGGTTGTTTTAGATTTGAAAAGCAACAAACCGATTTATGAGCAGATTGTGGAGCAGGTAAAATATCACGTGCTTAAAGGACATTTGAAGCCCGGTGACAGTATACCGTCCGTGCGAGGGCTGGCATTAGAAATTGCCATTACGCCCGGAACGGTAGCCAAGGCTTATCAGGAGTTGGAGCGTCAGCATATTATCGAAACCATTCGCGGCAAAGGTACTTTTATTGCAGGAACAATAGAATTAAAGCCTGACGATGCGCGTATGGAAGAAAGTAAGAAGATGATGCGCTCGGCGATTTTAGAATTAAAAGTAATGGGATTGACGGAAACGGAAGTGACCGACATGGTCAAAGAATTATATAAGGAGATGAGTGTATGTTAGAAATCAAAGAATTATATAAAAGTTATGAAAAATCAGAAGTATTGCACGGAATTTCCTTGGAAATAAAACCCGGGGAAATCCATGGTTTAATCGGTGAAAACAGTGCCGGTAAAACTACGTTGATTAAGTGCGCAACCGGTGTGTATAAGGCTGATAGGGGTGAAATTCTCATTGACGGCGAAGCAATCTATGACAATCCGAAAGCAAAGGTGCAAATCGGTTATGTGGCAGATTATAACGAATACATACGTTTTTATAATGCCATCAGAATGGTAAAAATGTATCAGCGTTTTTATCCGGAATTTGATGTGGAGAAATTCAATTACTTAAATGATATTTTCGAAATTCCTTTGGAAAAGAGTATCAGTTCCCTATCAAAAGGTCAGAAGATGCGTCTTGCCATTATGCTGGAAATTGCCAAGAAACCGAAGTACTTAATTCTGGATGAGCCAACATCGGGCCTGGATCCGGTTGCAAAAGAAGCCTTTTATAAGGTACTGATTAAAGAAGCGGAAGAGAATGAAATTGGTGTATTAATCAGTTCCCACAATTTGATGGGACTAGAAAAAATCTGCGATTCCGTGACAATGATTCACAAGGGCAAGGTAGAGCGTCAGATGTCTATGGACAGTATGAAGGATGTACTGACCAAGTTAAATGTGGTATTTGAAGGCGGTGCAGGTCCGGCGCTATACAATCGTAAGGATTTACTGCGTGTCAGCAATGTAGGAAGCATTTATACGCTGATTATCAAAGATTACAACGAAGATAAGGCAGAAGAGTTAAAAGCCTTAGGCGCAAGTTTTATTGAGCCGGTAGCATTAAGTCTGGAAGAGTTGTTTGTTACTCTGGAAGAAAACAGAAAAGAGTAGGAGGCGCCTATGAAGGATATTATGACTTTAATCAGGCAACGTAAGGAGTTCTATCTTACGGTTCTGGTATTAACATTATTATTGACGGTTGTGGGGGCATTTTATAATTTATCCGTGGGCAACGAAGGCTTGGCTGAAAGGCTGAATATTGCTTCGGAAGAACAGATGGTAAGTGCCCTTGAACAGGACGCAGGTTTCTATACGAACGGTATGAGTTCTAAAGACCTGATGAACGGTTTTATGAATAATTGGACTTATATGGGATTTGTGGGTCTTAACTTTGTTATTTTGGTTGTGATGATTTTCAGTTACTTTAATATGAGTGATAAAGAAACCAAAGAATTCCTGGAAACCCTGCCTGTTAAAAGGGTTGCGCTGGAGATTTATAACTATGTGGCGCTTATGGGAATTCTTGTGTTAAACATTATTGTGGCAACCGTTATTCACCTGCTGTATATGGGGAATGTGAACCGACAGATTGCAGATTTGGCGGAACGCTTTCCGCAGTTGTTAGGTAATGTCGTGCCTACAAATCTGGTGGCGGTTAATGCGACTTCATTATTGTATCAGTTTGGTATGCTGGCACTTTTCCTGGTTACGATGACAACCTTTTGGTTTGTATGTTCTGCCTTGTTTAAGAAATGGGCGGTAGGGCTTACAATCGGTGTGATTTTATGGCATTCCATTGGTGGCTGGGTGTATGGTGTTCGCGCAATTATTCATGGGCTGGAATCTAACGTTGAAATAAATGAATTATATCGTAGGATAGCAGCGCCCTTTGATGCCGATATGTATTTCAGCAAATTCGTATGGGACGGTGCCAAATGCAGTAATCCGATTACCACTTATGTTGCGATTGTGTTGATTGTAATGTTACTTGCATCGCTTGGCATTATGATTGCGCATGCATATGCGCGGAAGTTGCCCGGCGGAAAGTTATTCTACGTAAATGCCTTAAATGTTGTATTTTTATTGATTGGTGGTGTTTGGTTATATTTTGCGAGCACCGGTTACTGGGGCTGGGGCGGTAGCGGATCCATAAAAGCTGCATTTGTTACCATAATTGGTGAAGTGATTGCTATTTTCCTTTTATATCATAAAAAAGAGAAGACATACAAACTTGCGGTAAAAGAAAAAAGAACGGTTAAAAATCCCGTGCTTGCCCAGGGCTTAAAAAGTTACCTGATTGCCACAGGCATTATTACTTTAGTGACAGAGGCCATCGATATTGAAACGAATCTGAAATGGCTCGAATATGCGATTTCGGAGTGGTGTCGGTATTACGAAGATGCGGCGTGGATTTTAAGCGAGTTTCGCATGGAATGGCGTTATCAATTTGCAATGTTTATTATTGCAGGATTTATCATTTTTAAATGCATTCTATTTGCTATGGAGCGTACCAGAGCATCAAGAGAGTTCTATGAAACTTTGCCGATAAGCAGGGCAAGACTGTACTGCACGAAGTTTCTGATGGATTTAGGCGTGATTATCATTCCGCTGACAGTGTTTACGGCTGTTTCCATAAGGTATTTGTTGCGTTTCCGCAATGTGCTGACGTTGTATTATGACGTTCCGGTGTCTGACTTTAATGCCTGCATCGGAGAACAGTTCCTTTTGATGGGGATTATGCTTTGCGTCGCAATCTTTTTTATGGGTGTGATGTACTTAATTGATGCAGTGGCAGTAAGCGGTGGCATGAAGGATGTTTTTTGTAGTGTGGTAGCGGCGTTTGGATTCATTGTATCCATTTTGGCGATGGAAGCACAGATTCCGCTTCTTATGGAATTTGCGGCTGTATTGTACGGTGATTTAAATCCGATTGCAGCAATGGTTTACTTGGTTCTCGGAATTATATTGCTGGTTTGGGCAGGAAGCCAATATATTCACCGCGACAAGGCGAAAGAAATCTTTTATTATAAATGGGCGAAATATGTATTTGCTACCTTATTAAGCTTGTGCTATTTGTTCTTTGTGTTAGGAAGTGCAATTTATGAGCAGTCCGTAATTCAGTATTTATTGGCAACTGTGGGTACGGCGATGATTTTCTTCTTAACCATATATTACTGTACACCCGGTAAGATGGCGGAATTCAGAAAACGTTTTACTAAAAAAAGCAGTAAGAATATATAGTCAGACACCCTATCGCAGTGATACGGAAAATATGCTGAAAGGTTATCAAAATAAAAGAAAGTAAAAAAATAACCCGGCGGTTTATGAACCGTCGGGTTATTACATTTGCATCAATTACTGAGCACTTGTGTAAGAATCCTGGAAGATTACGGAACCATCTGCATTGTAGTAGATGTATTCGCAAGTAATTCCGGTTACGCCACATTCGCTTTCTACATCAGAAACGATACCTGAGAGCATTTCATCTGTAAGAGAACCTTCGAGCTGTTCAGCTGCAGCATCAGCATCTTCAATCTGGTCAGCAAACTGGAACCAGTATGTAAAGGTGTTGCCTGATACTTCATAACCAAGGTCAGAGTATACGCTGGTGTAACCTGCCTTCATATCTTCAATCTGAGCATCTAAAGCAGATTTTACAGCAGGCTGTGTGTAGTATTCCTCAACAGTAGCAGGTGCACCACATGCAACTAAGCTGAGTACCATCACCATAGTAGCGATTAAAGCAAGTAATCTCTTCTTCATTTGGAATAATCCCCTTTCGTTAAAAATTATTTTTACATACAATATCATATTATTCAATTATTTTTATTTGTCAACGTAAAAATAAATTTTTTGTTAATAATGTATAAAATCAAAGAAAAATGGTGGAAAAACTTGCAAAGTTGCACAGAGTCTTTCATTGACGAAAAAGGCATGTAATTTTATAATGATGATAGGTATGGGAGGGCTACTCATGAAGATAGAATCCTTGAAAATAAGAAATTATAAATTTATAAAAGATCTGGAAATCAAACAGATGGAAAATGCCTGCATTTTTATCGGTCGAAACAGTGTAGGCAAGACCGCGATTCTGGATGCGATTTTGACGGCGTTCGGTCAAAAAGAGTTACTGGCCAAGCATTTTAATGAGTTAAGCAGTAATATTGAAATTACGGTAAAAATGTCGTTGTCTGAGGCAGCGTTACAGCTGTTGCATCGACAGGGAGTTATCAGCCGTTTTAAAAAATATGAATTGTTTTATCAGGATTTCTGTGAGAAGTTTCCTTCTTATTCTGACGGGATGTTGGAATTCACTTATGTTGCAAACAAAGAAGGTAAAATCCGTTACAGTGACGGCGTAAAAAAGGACAATGAATTTATTCCTCTTATCCTGCCCAAGATTTATTACATCGATCACCGCAGAGATATTGAGGAAATTGAAAATGATATTTTACGCACGGGAATCCGGGAGAAAGCGGTAAGTTCTCTGGCAGAGAATAAGTGCATGTTTGATGAGAGCCGTCAGTGTAACGCGTGTTTTCATTGCATCGGAAAAATTGAAAAGAAACCGGTAAGTGAACTGACTGTATTTGAAACGGAGAAGCTTTTGGAATATAAGATGCTTCATTTGGACAGCGACGATTTCATGGAACGTATGAATCAGTGTTTCCGCAGAAATTCAGGACTGCGCGACCAGCTGGTTACACAGATGAATGTGGATTTGGCGGCAATGATGGATGTGGAAGTGGTTCGTTACAGGGAGAACAGTGAAATGCCCGAATCCATTCATGACATGAGCGAGGGCATGAAGAGTATTTATATTTTATCCCTTTTGGAAGCTTACATGCAGGAGGAAGAGAAACTGCCCTGCATCCTTATGATGGAGGACCCGGAGCTGTTTCTGCATCCCGAGCTTCAGAAGACTGCCAGTGAGACACTGTATAAGTTATCTGAAAAAAATCAGGTGATATTTTCAACCCATTCACCAACCATGATTTTTAACTTCAGCAAGAAGCATATTAAGCAGGTGGTATTACATGCGGAAGGGTACCCGGTTATCCGTGAGCAGAATGATATCGGAAGAATTTTAGATGACTTAGGATTCAGTGCCAACGATTTTATGAATGTAAGCTTTGTATTTATTGTGGAAGGAAAGCAGGACAGAAACCGCTTGCCCTTGCTTCTTAACAAGTACTATTCCGAAGTTTACGACAGCGAAGGAAACTTACAGCGTATTGCCATTGTGGCTACCAACAGTTGTACCAATATTCGTACCTATGCCAACCTAAAATATATGAATCAGTTGTATCTGAAAGATCACTTCTTGATGATTCGTGACGGTGACGGCAAGGATGCAAAAGAGTTAAAAGAGCAACTGTGTACCTACTATGCGAACCGCGAGAAGCAAGATACGGGAGCACTGCCCAGAGTCAGTGAAAAGAATGTATTGATTCTGAAGTATTATTCTTTTGAAAATTATTTCTTAGACCCTAAGGTCATGGCAAAGATCGGTGTCATTGAGAGCGAAGAAGCCTTTTATGATATTTTGTATGATAAATATAAGCAGTATCTGCACCGGATTAAAAGCTTTGTAAAGATGAGAGAAATTACGGGTATTAAAATTCGTTCCAAAGAGGATATCAAACGTAATCTGGAGACAATTTTAATCTATGGCAGAGGTCATAACCTGTTTGATATTTTCTACGGAAGATATCGCGGGGATAAAGAAACAGAAATTCTTAAAAAATATATCGATGTGGCAGACAGGGATACCTTTAAGGATATTCTGGACACCATAGATTCCTTTATGTTTTTTGACAGTCGTAAGATTGAGGAGACTCCAAAGTAAAAAAATATTACCCGGGGTTTGCTGTTGCTAAACAATAGGAGGTGCCCTTATGGCACAGCAAACAGCCCGATTGCAGGCGGATATAAACTGAAAATCATAAAAAGGATTGCTATTACGGTATAACTTATGATACAGAGTACCGATGTGCTGTTAACGTGCTTTTGTCCGAGGAAGCGTCTGCAACTGTAGCAGTAGGCACTACCCAGAGATAAGAAATAAACAACAATGTTAAACCAGTCAACAGTTTTGCCCAATATTCCTGAATAGGTATAAAAAAGAGTAATGACACAAAGCATGCCTACCCAAATTGAGCGAACTTTGATACAGAGGAAGTTTTCGAAACGGATACCGGCAAGGGAATACTCGAAAAGTGAGACCAAAGTAATCGGATAAAAAATTAATTTCAGATGTTCCCAAGTGGATTCATTGACCGGAACAAAAAAGCCGACAAGGCGGTTTTCGCCGGTCCAGCCATAAACAAAATGAAACAGGACACCAAGGATGCCTGCGATAATGAAAGAAATAAGCTCTGCGGTTTTGATTTTTTTACGATCTGAAGAGGTAAGAGTGGAGTGCATGTTTTTACCCACCTTTTTTATTATAGTATATACCGGAAGGAGTAAATTATGAAAAATGTACCGATGATTTTATTGTTACTTATGCCGTACGTGCTCATGGTCTTGGGAAGTTGGATTGCTATAATTCCAAATATGTACGGATTTATACCCGTGGTTATTATTTTGTTTGGGAATATGATATATGCCTTTTTCCTGCCGCGTTTAGGATATGACGGGAAAAAGATTATGTTTTGGGATATGTTGCTGAAATTATGTAATATACCGGTTTTTCTGGCGCTGTTTGTTATCGGAAGTCTGATGGTTGCGCTTAAGGTTGAAGATGCAGGTCTTGCCACGTTTGTTTTATCATATTTATTATTGCTTTCTTCCACTATGTTTGGAGTAAGCGGTTTGATACGTTGTTATAAAGACGGAATATTTTCCGGCAAAGCACTGGCAATTCATTTGATTTTACATTTTATATTCTTTACGGACGTTGTAAGTGCGGTATATTGTTGCGGAAAGATTCCCCCAAATGAACCTGAACCGGAAGAAGGACCGGAGTGGATGTAAATTATAAGATATATAAGAAATCGCCTTCCTGACATAGATACGGGGAGGCGTTTTTTTGAAACTCGAACGGCTAACATAAAATTAATAATGTAAAATTAATAAAATAAAATGTAAAATATACTTGACAAAAAGTAAGGCGAATGATACCTTGTAATCACAAGGAGATGACTTCGTGGCCGGAAGTGATTTCTGAAACGGAATGAGAGACTTTTTTACAAGAGGAGAATAAAAGAATGAAAAAGAAGACTACCATTTGGGTATGTAGTATTTTAAGTTTTGTTTTAATTGCATTGTGCGTGGTTATGATTATTACGGATGTTCCGGCAACAGAGATTGCGTTTACAGGTAACGTAACCGTGGAAGACGGAGTACCGGCTCCGGCAGGGGAAAGTATACAATTTATTGTAGAAGAAGACGATGAATATGTCTGGCGCTATGAGTGGATGGGCGAGCCGGGAATGGTTACCGGTATGAGTGTGACGTCGGCAGACGGTGAAGATGTGTTTGCGTGTACTGCTGAAGGGTGTTATGCTGAGTCTGTACCGATGGAATTGGAAGCAGGAATGTATGAAATTGAAGTTGTTTACCTTACAAGTGCCGAAGCAATGAACCGCTTTCTTGCAGAACACGGTATTGACGAGGTGGGAGACGATTTCTATGAGTATAAAGCAAGCGGCACATGGACTACAGAGTATAGTATCGGCTTGGAAGAAGCTTCCGGTATAGGAATCGGTTTCAAGGTGGCATTTGTGATTGGTTTGGCGGTTGGCCTTCTGGTAGTGGCAATTTGTGTTGCTGCCAGCAAAAAAGGTGACGAGGTGAAGAACCAGTTTGATGAGCGTCAGGAATTGGTAAGAGGTCAGGGATTTAAATATGGATTTTTTACCATGATGATTGCGAATGCTGCATTATTGGTATTGAATATTCTTGAAATTCCCCTGTTCAGTAATATGGAAGTGGCAATGACAGCAAGCATTGTGATTGGCATCAGCGTATTTGCAAGTTACTGCATTTGGAATGACGGATACTTTGCGTTAAATGAGAACCGTAAGAGCCTGCTGATTATGTTTGGATTGATTGGCGCTTTGAATCTTGTGATTGGTATCGGAAACATCTTTGCAGGTGTTATTATGGAAAACGGAGCTTTTACATTCCGCAGTACAAATCTGTTTTGCGCATTGATGTTTATCGTTGTATTTGTTGCGATGCTTGCAAAGCATATCAAAGACGGAAAGGAAGAGTAGCATGAAGAATTTAAGACTGAAATCCGCCCGTGCAGCTCTTGACATGTCACAGCAGGATTTGGCGGATAAGGTAGGAGTGTCAAGGCAGACGATAAATGCCATCGAGAAGGGTGATTATAACCCTACCATTAATTTGTGCCTGGCGATTTGTAAGACGCTGGGGAAAACCTTGGATGAGTTATTCTGGGAAGAGTAACATAAAGAGAACAAGTTTCGGCTTGTTCTTTTTTTATAGATAAAAATGTAGTATAGTAATTTATAACAATTATACACAAAAATGTATTTTTTAGGTGGCGTATTTTTATGAAAGATAAGAAAGAACAAAAAAGTTTTATTTACACAAAACCGGGAGTAATTGTTTTAACAATCATTACCGCAATATTAATTGCCGGGGCGATTGTGGCAATGGATTTCGGGTTCGGATTCGGTTGGTTTTTCTAAGAAATAGGAATTGGCAGTGGGGAATGAAATATGAGTGAAATAAAAAAGAAATACAGATTAAAATTTCATCTGATGCCGCCTAGGGGATGGATGAACGACCCTAACGGATTGTGTTTTTATAAGGGACTGTATCATGTGTTTTTTCAGTATGCGCCTTCCGGGCCTTGTGCGTATGAACGCTATTGGGGACATTATACTTCACCGGATATGGTACAATGGAAGTATGAGGGCATTGCCATTCGAAGTGACTGTGCCTGGGACCTAAACGGTGCGTTCTCGGGTTGTGCTTTTACGGACGATGGTATGCTGGAACTCTTTTATACGGGAAATGTAGAAGAAGAGGGCGACTATGATTATATTAACGCGGGACGTGGTGCCAATATAATTTATATGTGCAGTGAAGACGGAGTACATTTCGGTACAAAGAAGTTACTTTTAACAAATAAAGATTATCCTGCAGATTATACCTGTCATGTAAGAGACCCGAAGGTATGGAAGGAAGGGGATACATATCATATGCTTCTCGGCGGTCGAAAGAAGAGCGATAAGGGAGCAATTCTGCATTATATATCCGCGGATAAAATGCAGTGGGAGTTCAAAGAAGAATTTAGTTCTGCTGATGATTTCGGATTTATGTGGGAATGCCCGGATGCTTTTATATCAGATGGGCAGCAGGTGATTATGTGTTGTCCGCAAGGAGTAAAAAGAGAAGAATTTAAGTTTCAAAATACTCATCAGTCGGGATATTTTTGGCTGTCAGAGAGTGGGAATAAAACAGAGGGACAACAGTGTGTCACATTAGGAACAGATAATTTTACGGAGTGGGACAAGGGTTTTGACTTCTATGCACCGCAGACCTTTCTTGCACCGGACGGCAGATACATTCTGTATGGTTGGGGCGGCGTGTCCGAAATGGATCAAGAATACTGCAATACCCCGATTATTAGAGAAGGATGGCAACATTCCCTGACGGTGCCCAGAGAATTAAAATTGGTAAACGGAGTCATCCGGCAATGGCCGATAAAAGAGTTAAATTCACTACGTTATGATGTGCAGGAATTGGAAGATGGTGTGACGGCGGTGGAGGCCGATGCATTTGATTTAGAGATTGCATTCGTTACAAAATCCAATGGTGAAGAAATATCGGTAACCGGAGATGATAAGAAACGTTCCGGTAGGGAAAAGAAAGAAGTCCAATTGTCGGAGGATATTTTACTTACCTGGCAGGAGGGTATTTTTGTTTTACAATTTTTAAATGACAGCGGATGCGGACGAACGGTGCGCAAAGCAAAAATTTCAGAACTTCGTAATATACGTATATTAAAAGATGTATCTATGCTTGAAGTATATATTAACGACGGAGAGTATGTTTTTACCACAAGATATTTTCCGAAGGATACGTTACGGACAATGCTTAAGCTAAAGGGATGTGACGGGGCAAAACTTTGGAAGATGAAGGCAATGGAGGTAGATTTAACAAATGGAGAATTCGATTCAGAATAAAAAGCTTATTGCAATCGGGGAGGCCCTGATTGATTTTATCCCGGATATGCCGGGCGGAGCCATTAAGGATGTAAATGCGTTTCTTCCGGCGGTAGGCGGTGCACCGGCCAATGTGTGCGGAGCTTTTACCAAGTTGGGCGGTAGAAGTGAGATGATTACCCAGCTTGGAACGGACGGATTCGGCGATAAAATTATAGAAGTGTTTCAGAATGCGGGAATCGGCAGCAGTTTCGTAAAAAGGACCGATAAAGCCAATACTTCCCTTGCATTTGTAGCATTACAAGAAGACGGAAATCGTGAGTTTTCCTTTTACAGAAATCCGGGAGCGGATATGTTGTTCGAGGCGGAAGACGTCAAAGCGGAGTGGTTTGAGGATGCCTACGCCCTGCATTTTTGTTCGGTATCCCTGGGAGATTTTCCGATGAAGGAAGCACATTGCCGTGCCATTCAGTACGCACTGGAAAAGGATGGAATTGTAAGTTTTGATCCGAACCTGCGACCGGCGTTGTGGAAAGACAGTGCTGAAATGATTGAGACCGTAAAAGAATTCATTCCTTTGGCTGATATTATTAAAATATCTGACGAGGAACTGGAATGCATTACGGGAAAGACAACCGTTGAAGAAGCTTTGGAGCAATTGTTTACAGGCAGGGTAAAATTAGTCATTTACACGGAAGGTTCCAAAGGGGCCAAAGCTTTTACCAAGAAAACAAGTGCCCGGGCAGAAGGGGTTAAGGTAAAAGCTGTGGATACCACCGGGGCAGGAGATGGTTTTATCGGAGCATTTCTTTGGTGCTTATACAGAGATGGTGTGACCGTTGCCGGATTAGAAGATTTAAGTGGCGAAACCTTGGAAGGGTACTTAAAATTTGCCAATGCTTTCTGCGGAATCAGTGTTCAGAAGAAGGGGGCAATTCCTTCGTATCCTACATTGATGGAACTGGAGAAAAGATAAGAATATCACGGGAGAAAAATTATGAAAAAAAGAGTTCTGTTTATTTTTTTGTGCATGCTAATGTTATGCGGTTGTGCCCATAGTCAGGTATTAAATGAACAAGGAAGTGAAATGCAGACGGCGTCAGAAGACAATGACGAAAGCGGAATCATTGGGAGCGAAGCCGGTGATGAAAATTCCATTGAGAATGATGCCTTGTTTGAGGCATATCCCGATGAGGCCGGATGGATGGAGCAGAGGGACTACGGAGATATACCAATGTTGGCAGATGCTGACTACATTACAACTTCTCTTGCAACCGGAACATTTCTTGTCAGTACACCGGAGGAACTTGCAAGTTTTTGTTATATTGTCAATACTTCACAAAGCGGTCAGGGACTATCCATGCAGCTACAGAATGATATTGATTTGGCAGGCTATCAATGGACCTCTATGGGTTGGAGCGGCGGAGACGGTTATTTACCTTTCACATGTTCTGTGGATGGAAATGGTTATACGATTCGCAATATGACGATTGACTGCGATGACAGTTCGGTTGGATTTATCGGCTGGGAAACAAGTTGTACCGTTAGTGATATAACGTTTGAAAATGCAAATGTAAGCGGAAACACGGCTGTGGGAATTGTTACCGGTCAGGCAATCGGAGGGTGGTATGAAAACTGTCATGTAACAGGAGAGGTAAACGGCTATCAGGCAGGTTCATTACTGGGATATTCGGCAACCAGTGATGTTTTTAACTGTACCGCCGATGTGACAGTAAACGATGAAACCTTTGAGTTTCTTACATGGAATGATAAAGAAAAGAGTGAAATCGTGATTGAGAATCCCATTACGATTGTCTTACATGATGACTATACCATAACACGTCCGCCAATCAAAGATTATGATAATATGAGCTGGCTGGTTAAAAAGGATGACGTTGTAGTTTTACAAAGAAATGCGGATGACGAGTTGTATTATCGTTATACGGATACATCTCCGGGAGTATATACTATTTACTTAGAAGCATTTGTGGATGGACAGTATGTACCTATAAGCAATACGGTGGAGTATGTCATTGAATAACAATAAAGAAAAACAGATATTTTAAAAAAATTAAAATAAACAGCATATAACAGTTGACAAAGTGTTATATGCTGTTTTATACTGTTTATGTCGACAACGATACAAGAGAGGTACCCAATGAATATTATTATCAGTAATTCGTCAATGCAACCAATCTATGAACAGGTGGTATCGCAGGTGAAACAGGAGATACTAAACGGTAGTCTTGCCCCGGAAAGTAAGCTTCCTTCGGTAAGAGAACTTGCCGGCGAACTGCGTATCAGCGCCCTTACGGTTAAGAAAGCCTATGATACCTTGGAACAGGAAGGTTTTATCGTGACTGTTCACGGCAAAGGAAGCTTTGTGGCCGGTGTGAATCGTGATTTGGCCCTGGAAGCCCAGAAGAAAGAGGTTGAAAAGGAGCTGGATACTGTGATTAAGAAGGCTAAGAGTTGTGGCATGACGGAGGAAGAAATCACACAATTATTTGAATTGTTGATGGAGGAGTAAAATGGTCATTCAATTGGAAAATGCAAAAAAGAACTACGGAAGTTTTGAATTAAATTGCAGTATGAAGTTAGAACCCGGCTGTGTTACCGGTTTGATCGGCAGAAACGGTGCCGGCAAGTCAACCGCATTTAAATTAATCTTAGGATTGATTCGTGCGGACGGCGGTAAAATTACAATCGATGATAAAAATGCTGCGGATTTGGACTGTGATACCAAGAGAAAGCTTGGCGTGGTTTTGGCAGAGTCCGGATTCAGCGGTTATTTGAAAATAAAGGACGTAGCGAAGATTTTAAAGGCGGCGTATCCTTCTTTTAAGGAAGATGACTTTATGAGTCAATGTGAAAAACAGGGCCTTCCCAAGGATAAGCAGATTAAAGAGTTCTCTACGGGTATGAAGGCGAAGTTAAAAATTCTTGCAGCATTGTCCCATGATGCGGAAGTGCTGATTCTGGATGAGCCCACATCAGGCCTTGATGTTATTGCAAGAGAAGAAATCCTTGATATGCTTCGTGAATATATGAAAAAAGAAGACAACAGCATTTTAATCAGTTCTCACATTGCATCCGACCTGGAAGGCTTATGTGATGACGTTTATATGATTGAAAACGGACAGATACTTCTTCACGAAGAGACTGGCGTAATCCTTGACGAATACGGTGTGTTGAAGGTGACGGCCGAGCAATATGCAAAGTTGGAGAAAGAATATCTTTTATGTGCTAAAGAAGAAAGTTACGGATATGCGTGCCTTACCGCCCAGAAGACATTTTATCAGGAAAATTATCCTGATATCACCATTGAAAAGGCAGGCATAGACCAGGTGATTACTCTTATGATTTCCGCAAACGGAAAAAAGGAGGCATAATATGAAAACATTATTGGTAAAAGATTACAGAATTCTTATGACACAGAAGAAAAGTTTTTTCATTCTTTTGCTTGTCGGTGTTATTATGGTGATTTCCACTTTTGAGATTGATTTTTTGACCGGTTATATGATGATGATGGCTATGATTTTATCTTTGGGCACCGTCAACTATGATGAGTTAGATAACGGAATGGCATTTATTATGACCTTGCCTGCAAACCGTAAGACATACGCAATCGAAAAATACGTGTTTACTATGATTAACATTGTAGTGTGTGCAGCGATTATGCTGATGATATATTTTATTACCAAAGGTTTCATTAACTGGCAATTTGGTGTAGGCGATATGGTGTCGGTTACGGCCGGATGGATTTGCGGAATTATGATTGCAGCATCCGTAATGATTCCTTTGTATTTAAAGTTTGGTGCAGAGAAAAGACGCGTTGTTATGATGCTTCTTTGGGGCATTGTGGCAGTAATTGCAATCGGCGGACAGAAATTGGCGGAAGTTATGGCCGGTACGGAAGCGATGAATGCAATCAACGGATTTTTTACAAAGATTAGCACATTGCCTGCTGGAGTGGTAGTGTTGGCAGTGGTTGCTATATTGGTGATGGTTGTAATCCTTTCGTTGGGAATCAGCGTTGGAATCATGAAGAAAAAAGAGTTCTAAAAATGTAGTTTGTAACAATTGCATAACAGATTTCAAAAGCCCCCTTTTACATTGACAAAAATGTGCAAAAATTGTATAGTAATTAATATATATAACTATGCAAGTTAGGGGGCTTAGATTATGAAATTAAGATTCAAAATTGCAATGTATGTATTGGTGCCATTAGTAGTTGTAGCAATTTTTGTAGCGACAATCGGGCGTGCGCAAACCGTAGATATCAGTGCGGGAACGGTTGAGCAGGGATTGAAAGCGACTGCGGTTTCCATTCAGGATACGTTGCATTTATTAGATGAGGGAGATCCTTTTGAAGTAAAGGATGGGGAACTTTGGAAAGGACAGATAAATGTAACCCAACATACGGATATTGTAGACGATATTATGACAGAATCTTCTGTTGCGGTTACTATCTTTTATGGTGATACCAGATATTCCACATCTTTAAAAGATGAAAATGGTAATCGTATGATTGGCACACAGGCCAAGCCTGAAATTGTCGAAGCGGTTATTACCAACGGCGGTGAGTACATAGATGAAGAGCTTGAAATTGCAGGCGTAGAGTATTATGGATATTACAGACCTTTGTGGAATGATGAGCATACTGAAATTGTTGGTATGGTATTCACAGGTATGGATAAGGAACACGCAGATAACGGTGCAAGAATCATTATTACCAATATGTTGGTTTTGATTGGCGGTATTTCTTTGATAGCTTTTATCATTTCGTTCATCAGTATCAGCAAGATGACAAGAGATTTAGGTCTGAGTGTGAGAGCTTTGGATTCTCTTGCAAACGGTAACTTAAATGCAGAAGTTGACAGGCGTGCATTGAAGAGAAGAGATGAAATCGGTAAGTTGATGCGTGCGGTATTGAATCTGCGCGGTCAGATGAAGGAAGTAATCGGTGCCATTATTGAAAAGGGTGATGCGGTACAGCTTTCTGCAGAACAGATTGATGAGCAGACCAATGAAGGTGCAAAGGCAATTGGACAGGTTGATATGGCAGTTTCCGAGATTTCAGAAGGCGCAACTTCACAGGCTACCGAAACCCAGAGTGCAACCGAAAATGTTATTATTATGGGTGAAATGGTGGAACAGACCAGAGAAGAAGTGGAAACATTACTTGCACATGCGGAAGAAATGCAGGCAGCAGGTGACGTAGCTACACAAGCGCTGGATGAGTTGGATGAAATTAACGGACAGACCAAAAAAGCGATTGAAGTTATCTATGAGCAGACGCATACAACCAATGAGTCCGCAATGCGTATCCGTGAAGTAACCAAGATGATTACAGGTATTGCGGAAGAGACCAATCTCCTTTCACTTAATGCTTCCATTGAAGCAGCAAGAGCAGGTGAACAGGGACGTGGTTTTGCAGTTGTAGCATCCCAGATTCAGAAGTTGGCAGAACAGTCCAATGCGTCTACAAAAGAAATTGCACAGATTATTAACGTGTTAATGGAAGATTCTGAGAAGGCGGTTGCGACCATGAACGAAGTCAAAGAAATCATGGATGCACAGAATGAAAAGGTTATAAAGGCCGGCGAAGCTTTCAGTCAGGTTAAGGCCGGTATTGATGCTTCTATCAAGGGTGTTGAATCCATTGAAGAGAAAACTATCAAATTGGACGACGCAAGAGCTAACGTAATTGATATTGTTCAGAACTTAACTGCAATTGCAGAAGAGAATGCTGCTGCGACACAGGAAACATCTGCATCAGTAACGGAAGTAACTGCCATTGTAGAAGATATCGCACAGAATGCTCAGAAGATGAACAACTATGCAACAGAATTAAAAGATAAGACCAGCGTATTTTATATGTAAGAGATATGATTTTATAATATGGTAAAGAGAAAGCGCAACCTGTAGTGGTTGCGCTTTTTGACTGTTAAAGCATTTTTAAAAATTTAAAACTATTTTTTACTTATAAACTATAACATTGTGGTCCATTTTGAACAGTCCCAAACTGCCGTTGCAAAATCAGCATAGAAGTCAGGTTCGTGACATACCATAAGTATGCTTCCTTTGTATTCTTTTAAGGCGTTTGCCAAAGCTTCTTTGGCATCCACATCCAAATGGTTGGTGGGTTCGTCCAATACAAGTAAGTTGCTTTCGCGGTTTAAAATTTTACAGAGGCGTACTTTGCTTTGTTCACCACCGCTTAATACTTTTACCTTACTTTCGATATGCTTGGTAGTAAGACCGCACTTGGCAAGGGCAGAACGTACTTCATACTGGGTATAGCCCGGGAATTCGTTCCAGATTTCCTCGATACAGGTGGTTTCGGGCATGACAGACATTTCCTGCTCGTAATAGCCTATTTCCAGGTAATCGCCTAAGGTTACACTTCCGCTTAAGGAAGGAATCAGTCCTAAGATACTTTTTAAAAGAGTTGATTTACCAATACCGTTGGCGCCGGAGAGAACGATTTTACTGCCACGTTCCATTTCCAAAGTAAGTGGAGAGGAAAGCGGGGTATCATAACCGATGACCAAATCTTTAGTCTGAAAAATGTATCTGCCGGGAACGCGTGCCGTTTTAAAATGAAATTCCGGCTTGGGACGCTCTGCATTTAATTCAATGATATCCATTTTATCCAGTTTCTTCTGGCGGGACATTGCCATATTACGTGTAGCAACGCGGGCCTTGTTTCTGGCAACGAAATCTTTCAAATCCGCAATTTCTTTCTGCTGCTTGTTGTAAGCGGCTTCCAACTGCGACTGCTTCATTTCGTAAACTTCCATGAATTTATCATAATTGCCTACATAGCGGTTTAATTCCTGATGATCCATGTGGTAAATCAAATTGACTACCTCGTTCAAAAACGGAATATCGTGAGAAATTAAGATAAAAGCATTCTCATAGTCAATCAAATATCGTTTCAGCCATTCGATGTGATTTACGTCCAGATAGTTAGTGGGCTCATCAAGAAGCAAAATATCGGGCTTGGATAAAAGAAGCTTTCCAAGCAATACTTTGGTTCTTTGACCACCGCTTAATTCGGTTACATCTCTTTCGATACCGATTTCTGTTAAACCTAAAGCAGCGGCAACTTCCTCAACCTTAGAATCAATCAAATAAAAGTCGTGGGCATCCAGTAAGTCCTGAATAGTTCCCAGTTCTTCCATATAGGTTTCCATTTCGTTTTCGTCAGCCGTACCCAGCAAATCACAGATTTCATTCATTCTTGTTTCCCAGGCGAAAAGAGAATCAAAGGCAGAAGCCAGTACTTCGCGCACCGTCATACCTTTTTCCAATACGGTATGCTGGTCCAAATAGCCTACCTGCACATTTTTGGACCATTCGACCTTGCCTTCGTCCGGCATAAGTTTGCCGGTAATAATATTCATAAAAGTGGATTTACCCTCGCCGTTGGCACCGACCAAGCCGATGTGTTCCCCTTTTAAGAGGCGGAAAGATACATCCTGGAAAATGGCGCGGTCACCGAAACCGTGGGATAAATGTTCTACATTTAAAATACTCATGTCTTATCCTTTCGATGAGGTTGTAAGTTCATTGGTAAGCGTCATTGCAGGGATGTACCCGTGAATGACGCACAGACTGAAATATTATCCTAAATTATGAGAAGCTTGTCAAGGTAAGGGGTATAGAAACGGCTAAAATATGATAGTTTTATGAAAATAGTATGCAGAAAGGGTGGTTTTATGTTATACTCATACGGTGAGTACAAATTTTACAAACAACACAAGAAATGGAGAGACACAATGAATTCCCCGATTATTGAGTTGGACTTGCACAATTTAAACTGCGCACAGGCGCAGGGTGAGATTGACAGAACGCTGGCTGATGCCGGACCGGGAGTATATCGCATTCGTTTAATTCATGGTTTTCATGGCGGGACAGCCATTAAGAACATGATAAAAGAAGAGTATGAGTATTACGGTCACAGCAAGGTCAAAAGAGTTGTCCCCGGTAGTAATCAGGGAATTACGGAGCTTGTTCTGCGAGAGTATTAGGAGCAGGCGGAAAGGAAATGAAATTATGGATTCAATGAATGTCATTAATAATGACGAACTATTAAAAGCAATTGAGGAGATGAAAAAAAATAATTCCCCGGAAAATCAGAGCCATATGCTTGATTTATTGGTGGAGGCGAAGTTTTTGACACCGGTATCTATTACACCTGCACCGGAAACCGATGGTGGAGTCATGGCCAATATTACATTGCCTCCTGATGCAAAGATTCGTTTTCATATGATTGAAAACAGTAAAGGACAGAGATTTTTCCTTGCCTTTACTTCATTTGATGAAATGAGAAAATGGAGACCTAATCAGGATAATCAGACAATTGTTTCTAACTTTGACGATTATGCCAATATGATTAAACGCTCAGTTGGCGATGGACAGGTTGGTGGTTTTGTAATTGATCCCTTCGGTGCAAACATGCTTTTTAGCAAAGAACAGACCATTATGATTAAAGAAGTAAAAGATGGTAGAAATGCGGATTCCAATAAGCATCGCATAAAGGCGGGTGAAGAAGTTTATTTTGGTGAGCCTCTCAATTATCCTACAGAGATGGTGGAAGCAGTTAAGAAGTATTTATCTAAGCAGGGTAATGTTCAGAGCGCATATTTGCAGTTGATGTGTCAGGGTTCCGAAGAAAGTTATTTGATTGTTTTGGAATTTGTGGGAGAACATCAGGCTTTATTTGATGGTGTAGCAAAAGCTGCTAAGCCTTATCTAAATAATATGTGTCTTGATATTCTCAGTGTTGAGAATGAGTTGGGACGCAAGATTTATAACAGAACCAAACCTTTTTATGAGAAACAGTAATTTGTAGTTTCGCTCAGATAAAAAACAATATAAAAGCCATGTGTTTGTGAATATACAGCGGACACATGGCTTTTTAGTTTATGGTAGTACAAGGTTTTATGATTTTAACGCTCTCATAGCATTTAAAATAGCCAGTACACATACGCCTACATCGGCAAAAACCGCTGCCCACATATTGGCAAGACCGAAAGCAATCAGAATTAGGATGCCGATTTTAACAACAAGGGCAAATACAATGTTCTGCATTGCGATTCCGTGGGTTTTCTTGGATATTTCAATGGCTTTGACAAGCTTGGAAGGTTCATCGTTCATAATAACGATATCCGCGGCTTCAATGGCTACGTCGCTTCCTAAAGCGCCCATTGCAATACCGATATCGGCTCTTGCAAGTACCGGGGCGTCGTTCATACCGTCGCCAACGAAGACCAGTTTCTTCTTGGAAGAAGATTTGGATAAAAGTTCTTCCACCCGGGCAACTTTATCAGTAGGAAGCAGTTGGGTATAAACTTCATCAAGGCCGAGTTCTTTGCCTACCTTTTGGCCTACGGAATCCACGTCGCCGGTCAGCATAACCTGCTTGCTGACGTGTTTCTTTAAGGACTTAATTGCATTGGCAGAGTCTTTTTTAATTTGGTCTGCAATGACAATGGAACCTGCAAACTTTTCGTTGATTGCAATATAACAAATTGTGCCGATGGCATCAGTCTTTTCATATGCAATACCGCGTTCTTGCATCAGCTTCTCATTTCCTACAAGGATTGCATAGTCATCTACAAGGGCACTGACGCCGAAACCTGAAATTTCTTCATAATTTTTAACACGTTCCAGTTCAATTTCTTTGCCGTAGGATTCTTTTAAGGATAAAGAAATCGGGTGAGAAGAGTAGCTTTCTGCATGAGCCGTGAATTCCAGAAGTGTATCTTCGGACATATCCACAGCTTTGATTTCTTCTACGGCAAATTCGCCGCGGGTTAAAGTTCCCGTTTTATCCCAGACAATGGTATCTGCCTGTGCAAGGGCTTCCAAGTAGTTGCTTCCCTTGATTAAGATACCTGCTTTGGATGCACCGCCGATACCGCCGAAGAAGCTTAAAGGTACGGAGATAACCAATGCGCAGGGGCAGGATACAACCAGGAAGGAAAGGGCTCTTTCCAACCAGAATGAAAAGGTTTCCATTTTAAAGATAAAAGGAGGAACCACAGCCAGTAAAACTGCACAGCCTACTACGATAGGAGTGTAAACCAAGGCAAATTTGGTAATAAAATTCTCGGAGTTTGATTTTTTATTACCTGCATTTTCTACAAGGTCAAGAATTTTATTTACGGTAGATTCACCGAATTCGGAAGTGACTTCCACTTTTAAAATCCCGTTTAAGTTAATGGAACCACTAAGCACCGTATCATTCACAACCGCCTCCCGGGGAAGAGATTCACCGGTAAGGGCTGAAGTATCCAACTGGGCGTTGCCTTCTTTAACAATGCCGTCCAAAGGTACTTTTTCGCCGGGCTGGATAATGATGATATCACCGATTGCCACATCATAAGGGTCCACCTTCTTGATTTCGCCGTCCACCATAATGTTAGCGTAGTCGGGGCGGATATCCATCAGGGCCGCAATGGACTTTCGCGATTTGTTGACTGCATAAGTCTGAAACAATTCGCCTAACTGGAAGAACAGCATAACAGCTACGGCTTCCGCGTATTCCTTGATAAAAAATGCGCCGATGGTTGCCACGGACATTAAGAAGTTTTCGTCGAATAATTTACCGCGAATGATGTTGCGTAATGCGTCCCAGACTACATCGTAGCCGGCGATGATGTATGCAATGATAAAAAGTGCAAGTGCCGGATAGAAGAAGTGTTTGGATAAAATTAAGGCCACTGCAAACAAAACGGCACTAATGATAAAACGGATTAATCTTTGTTTCATATTGTACTCCTGAAATAGTAGATATTTTACAGTATGGAAATAAGGTGAATGATTCCGCCGGATAACAGTGCGACAATTAAGCCTAACAGCGTACCGATACCGGTGCCTTTTAAATGAAAAATATAATCTTTATAGGCTTCGTCCATATCTTCCGTCCCCGGAATTCGCAACTTCTTACTGTGACAAAAGTTCCCCCAATCCAAAACAATCAAATCATAAAGATTCACAGCCGTAAACAATGTAAATACATGAAGAAAAGCGGATAAAAAGTTTCTGCATCCGGAGAAATATGCTACAACTGACAGCAGGGCAACAAAAAATACCAAGCCGAATATTTTTTTACTGATATGAGATTTTTTGCGTTGCTTGATTGTATCTTTGTATTGCGGAAGTTCTTCCACTCTTTTAATGATTTCGGGTGGGTAGGAAGCAATCATTTTAAGCGGATCTTTGTATTGTGCCGGTAAAATAATGAGTGTAAAAAGCACACAGGCAACGATACATTCAATCAGTAGAATCATTCATAATCACCATCCTTATTATGCACGTTTTAAAACGACGCGAGGATCCACATCCTTAACGGCTGCTTCGATACCGGCAATGATTTCATCGAGATTTTCATCTTCCAGATCAAGCATCATCTTGGTAGTAAGGAAGTTAATGCTTACCTCTTTTACACCTTTTACTTTGGATACATTCTTTTCCATTTTTGCGGCACAGTGTGCACAATCAAGTCCGTCGATACGATAATTTCTTTTCATTTTAAAGTCTCCTTTTTGTTTGATTATTTTTTAATTAAAATGTCTTTCTCTATTTCTTCGTAATTACTGCTATGGCGCAGGGGATTCTTCCGGTTACCAGCGTATATTCCACATCTTCATAACCTGCTTTTTCAAAAAAGTCCCGGTAGGATTCGAAGGTAAAATGCTTCTTAAAAACGGGACCGAATACTTTCATAATGGTAACAAACAGGTTCGGTTTGCCGGTGTTTTCCTTATTCACATAAGTTGGAATAATGATTTGTCCGCCGGGTTTGCACACACGTTCTAATTCCTTTAAGGCATCGTTTGGATTGTCTAATAAGTGGATGACATTGCCTGCCACAACCTTATCAAAAGCATTGGATTTGCATTTGATATAAGTAATGTCGGCCTTTCGCACTTTTACGTTGGGTAACTTGCGACAGTTCCTTGCGGTTTGCTTTAACATTCCGATGCTGTAATCGGTAGCGATGACCGATTTGGCACGTGCGGCAATTGCCTTGGTAATCATTCCGGTTCCGCAGGCGCATTCCAGTACCTTGTCGGTGGAAGAGATGTAGTTGGCAACTTCTATGCAAAGTTGTTTGTTTACTTTGCCGTTTATGATATCTTCAAATAAGCTGTATAAGCCTGATACTTTATCCCAAAACATTGTGTGATCTCCTTATGCATTTGATTTACGGATGCTTGTATAAAATGATAATACGTCTACTCATTAATATGCTCAAAACCAGCCTCGAACAATTCCTTTACATGGTCGTCAGACAGAGAGTAGTAAATGGTCTTGCCTTCTCTGCGGTTCTTTACCAGATTTGCCTGGCGGAGCAGGGCCAACTGGTGGGAGATGGCTGATTTGGTCATATTTAATAAAACACATAAGTCGCTTACACACATTTCATGCTGTTCCAGTGCCCACATAATACGTGTTCTTGTGGGATCACCCAATACCTTAAAAAACAATGCCAGTTCCGCAAAGGTTTCCAGAGGTGGAAAGTCTTCTTTCACGTGATTGACCACGTTTTCGTGGATGGCTGCTGTTTCACAAGTGCAGGCATCGTCGTGTGTGTGTACGTGATGTTCGTGTGCCATTTTAATTCCTCCCTTTGAATATGAGTTCTCATTCATTTCGTTCCAAATATAAGAACTGCTTGAAAGTTTTAAAGTTGAACAGTTATTCAACTGTTGGCTTTATTATAGTTGAACAACTATTCAACTGTCAAGGTAAAATTTCAAAAAATATAAAAAAGTTTTTACTTTTAAAATAATAAAAGGTGGCTTATAATGAGAAAGAAGAAAATTATGGATATATGCAGAAAACAATAAGAAAAGAGTAAATGATGCAGAACAATGAAAAGAAACAATCAAATAAAAAAAGAAAAGTGCGCAAGCTTCGGGTTGCTCTTTTTGGCGTTGCATTTTCTTTGACTATTTTGGTAGGATTGTGCATTTTATACTTTTATCGTATGAACCGCACTATGTATGCCGGTATCGTATTACCTCCGGAGGAGCGTGGCGTGATTGTTGCAGAGACACCTGCAGAGTGGCTGGCACTGGAAGAAGAACTGGTGATGGAAGTGGAACCTTCCGTACGGCTTGTTATGGTGGGGGATATGCTCATGCACCTGCGTGTGACCCAAAGTGGCAGAATGGAAGACGGTACCTATAATTATGATCATATTTTTGAACATGTGAAGGATGATATCCAAGATGCGGATTTGGCCATTGTAAATCAGGAAATTATTCTTGGAGGACCTGATTTGGGTTATTCCGGATATCCGATGTTTAATACTGCCTATGAGTTGGGTGATGCGATAGATGAAGCCGGCTTTGATGTGGTGTTGCATGCTACCAATCATACCATGGACAAGGGCAGAACCGGTCTTATGAATTGCCTGAATTACTGGAGTGACAATCACCCTGATATTAAAGTACTGGGTGCCAACAAAACACAGGAAGAATATGATGAAGTTTACATATATGAGCAGAATGATATCAAAATTGCTGTTTTAAATTATACATACGGTTTGAACGGTATGCCTATGCCATCTGATATGCCGTTTGCGGTAGATATGATGGATGAAGATAAAATGTCTGCGGACATTGCCAAGGCTGAGGCAGAAGCGGATTTTACGGTGGTATGCATCCATTGGGGCAATGAGTATCAGACCTATGCTTCTGCGAATCAGAAGATGTGGTCGGAGTTTTTTCTGGAACGGGGAGTGGATTTGATTATCGGAACGCATCCTCATGTTATTCAGCCTGTGGAATGGTATGAGGACGAAGCGGGGCACCGTATGCTTGTCTATTATTCCATCGGCAATTTTATCAATTCCACAGCAGACAGTGGCAGAGGAATCGGAGCCAGAGTAGTGGGGGCTATGGCAGAGGTGGAGATTATCCGTGATAAAAACGGTGAGGTGGTAATCGGAGATTATGGGGTGACACCGCTGGTAACCCAAATAGAGGCCGGCCCGGGAAATATTACAACATATAAATTGGAAGATTACAGTCAGGAGCTGGCGGACAGTAATCAGATGTCATACAAAGACCCGGGATTTTCGTATGAGTTTTGTAAGGAATTGTGCAGGGAAGTCTTTGGTGACTTGTATATTGAGGAGTAGTGGCGGGAAGAATAAAAGTGTGTTTTGTGAGAAACAATAAAAATGTTTTTACATTGCAGAATGATTGGCAAATAATTCATCAAAAACCTTGCGAAAGTCTCTTGACAAAGAAAAAAGAATAGAGTACAATAGGCAAAGTGTTAAGGCAGAAATGCTACACGGATGTGTGCTTAGCTCAGCTGGATAGAGCGTTTGGCTACGGACCAAAAGGTCGGGGGTTCGAATCCTCTAGCGCACGTACTAAGGGAAAGTTTTTTGCTTTCCCTTTTTTTATTTTTAAAGAAAGCTGAGTAGGAGAAAAGATATCTCTTACTCTGTTTTCTTTTTAGGGGAAGTGTGATAAAATATAGAGATATTGAAATAGGGATGTACAGAACATAAAATGTGTTAAAAAAACCGATACAAAAAAGATACATACCATATTTAGAATTGGAGAGTAAGCAGAATGCTGATGTTTCGTGAGTTAACAAAGGAAGAACAGGAGACTGTAGAGAAGTTTCATCGGATGAAAGGTCAAATCGCAGATTTGGAACTGAAACAACTGGAAAAACAAAAAGAAATTGAGTATTTCGAAGACAACAAGGAAATGGATTATGTGCCTGTGGTTGCCTGGGGACTATTGACATTTTCACAGGCTGTGTTGGTTTTTCTGGACCTTTTTTTCGGTTGGTGGAATATGGGATTTAATTTTGCGATTATGATGGCATCCTTAACGCCGTTTCTATTGTTGTTTTTTGGTTTCTTTTTTGTTAAATCATTGCGGAAATATATTTTAAGAAATTCAAAGAATCCGAATACCATGCAAAAAGCCAAGATGAAGGGAATTGAAAATAAATGGTGGCGTTCTGCACAATTGAATGACGAACTGAAGCAGGTCAATGCGCAGCTAAAAGTGCTAAAAAAAGAATATAATTACCTGAAACTGGAAGTGGATAAGATTGAAAATGAATCGTAATGAAAATTCCGGAGGAAGGAAACGTTTCTTTTTTGATGAAACTTTTGGCAAAAACAGAGTATCTAAGCTTTATAGGTTGCGTGATTCATAATAGCCTAAAATATGGAGGAGAGAAGAATGAAAAGATTCAGTATTAGTCGAAAGCGCAGTCTGATTGCATTGGTATTGTGTGTTGCAATGGTTCTGGGACTTATGGGCTGTGGAAAAAACGGAAACAATGCAAATAAGGATGATAATTCGGCGGATGTGGTGTATGTGGCAGAATACATAGACGTACAGGGCATTGAAAATGTAATCAATTTAAAAGAAAAAGACGGCATTTTACACATTCTTTCCGCTGAATATACGGAAGAAGGAACAACGTTTCTATTACATACGTACAATCTTGCGGATGGCAGCACAACGGAAGCTGTGTTAGAAGGCGCAACGGAGAACGGATATTTCAGTTCCACATATTTTAATGAAGACGGAAGTCTGGAAGTAATTGAACTGGCAGAAGAGTATGATGAGGAATGGAATTTAATCAGCAGTGAAACGTATTTTAACAAATACGCGGCGGATGGCAGCCTGATCTCTTCGGAAGAAGCGTCTTCCAAGTTGCAGTTGGACGAAGGGATGTATATTTCTACTTTTATCAAAGATGCCGAAGGCAATTATCTGATTGGAAGTTGGGATTCGCCTCTTCGTATTTACTCTCCTGAGTTACAATTGACAGGTGAGATTCCCAATGACGGTAACGGAATGATGGAGAGTATTTGTGTTACGGAAAGCGGTAAGGTAGTAGCTTCCGGTTGGAGTAATACCGGCATGGGTGTAGACGTTGCAGTGCTTGATATGACAAATAAACAGTTAGGAAAGGCAATCAATACCAATAAAACCAGCGGCTCATCCAATGTATGGGCCGGTGCGGGAGATTCCGTTCTTTACATGAACGGAAATCTGCTTTGTTCGGTAGATGTGGTAAGCGGTGAAATTACAACCGTGACTGATGTGATGGATATGGATATTAATCCGGATTACATTCAGACTGTGTACGCTTTAAGTGATGGAAGTTTATTAATCAGTGTTTGGGATTATATGGCAAGCGAAGGCGGTGCGGAAATGCTGATTGCCAAGCCTGTGGATCCTTCCACCATTGTGGAAAAGACCGAGTTAACCATTGCAACCATGTATACCAGTCAGGGGTTGAATGAAGCGGTAATTGCATTCAACCGCAGCAACGAAGAATATCGCATTAAGATTGTAGACTATATGACAGAGGACTACGATTATGATGCAGCCATTACCAATCTGCAGAATGACATTGTAGCAGGTAATGTACCCGATATGATTGATGTAAGTTCCTCTAATGCGCCTTGGAGAAACTGGGCGGCGAAGGATGTTATTACAGACCTTTATCCTTTGATGGAAGCTGACGGTGATTTCGCTAAGGAAGAGCTCCTTGCTAATGTCAGAACCGCTTATGAAGTAAATGGTTCACTTTATGTATTACCTACTACGGTGATGCTGAACGGTGTTATGGTAAAAGAGAAATTTGTCCCGGGTGTGACAAGTCTTTCACCGGAGTTTTTGTTGGAGCTGGAATCACAGCTGCCTGAGGATGCGGATTTGTTCTGGTATAATTACCAGGGAGAAATAATGTATAGCATGGTGTATAATAACATGACTTCTTACGTGGATTATGAAAAGGGAGAATGTTATTTTGATACAGATGAATTTAAGGCGGTTTTGGAATATGCAAAAGCGCAGCCTGCCGAAATGATATGGGATGACAGTGTTACCCTTCCCGGTCAGTTGAAAGAGGACAAGATTATTTTTTATAATATGAGCATAGGACAGATGCCGGATTGGCAGTTCCATAATTATGTGTTTGGTGAAGATGTTACGATATTGGGTTACGGTAAAGAAGGGGAAGACTCGCTTAAATTAATGACAAACGGTTGTGCCCTGACTATTACCGAAGCCTGCGAACATAAGGATGTAGCATGGGATTTCTTAAAGACTTTTGTAAGTGAAGAAGCGCAAACTGCTGAACATATGTGGGGTATTCCCGTAACGCAGACCGGACTGGACAATTTTATTTATGAAGCCCAGCATATGGAAGGAGAGCACGGATACAGTTGGGATGATGTGGATATGAAAATTACCAGTGCAACCGATGAAGAAGTGGAAGAGTTCCTTGCTGTTTTTGAAAGGGCCGATGAAGTAAGTACGCAGGATAGCGCCATTATGGCAATTATTGAGGAAGAAGTGGCTCCTTATTTCCAAGGACAGAAGACTGCAGATGAGGTAGCGGATATCATTCAGAGCCGCGTGGATATTTATCTAAAAGAAAATATGTAAAAAATAATTAAAAAGTTGCCGGGCAGATATAATATTCTGTCCGGTAACAGAAGAATAAAGAAACGGAGGGGAAGTCATGAAGAAAAAGACTTCGGAAGAAAGCAGCAAAAAAACTTCCGTACCCCGCAAAAAAGCAACAAAGAGAACATGGATTACAAGAGCGAAACTGGGAGCCTTTTTGGCGCCCAGTTTCGGTGGTGTGTCCGTTTTTTATGCACTTCCGTTTCTGGTGGTTATATTTTATGCAGTGGTAGACAATCCCATCAGCAGACGTTTTGTGTTTTTGGATAATTTTATTAGTGTGTTTGGAAACCGTGCGTTTCAATTGGCCGCATGGAACACTTTTAAGTTTTCACTGGCAGCGGTGCCTCTGGCGGTGATTATATCGCTTTTGATGGCATTTCTTTTGGATAAAAGGATTCCTTTTGCAAGCAAGTTCCGTTCCATTTATTTGAGTCCGATGATGGTGCCGGTGGCGTCCATTATTTTGGTTTTTCAGGTACTCTTTAATTATAACGGTGTTATTAATGTGGTAGTGGAATGGTTTGGCGGAAGTCAGATAGATTGGTTTAAGTCGGATTGGGCCCCCCTGGTGGTTCTGCTGTTGTTTTTGTGGAAGAATTTGGGTTATAATATGATTCTGTTTCTGGCGGCCTTGGGAACCATACCCAGAGAGGCAATGGAGGTCGCGTTGTTGGATAGCAGTTCTGCGTGGAAAATGTTTTGGCATATTAAAATACGATATTTGTCACCAACCATACTTTTTGTGACGATTATGTCATTAATCAGCTCTTTTAAGGTGTTTCGAGAAGTGTACCTGCTGACGGGGGATTATCCTTATGACAGCCTGTATACATTGCAACATTTTATGAATAATACATTCCGTTCGCTGGATTATCAGAAACTGTCTTCTGCGGCCATCATTATGGCGGCGGTCATGGTAGTGATTATCGGCGGATTGTATATTGTTGAGAATTGGTTTGGTAAAGATATGGAAGAATAGTTTGCAGGCATGCGGCAAGAAGATAAGATGCGTTGCAATCGGTAAGATATAGGAAAAAAGTATGAAAAGATTTGGTAAATATTCCGGTGAAAAAAAGTCCCGGAAAAAAGTGAAAAAAGTTGTACGATGTGTAGTGTTGACTACCATTGCAACCATATTTGCGGTATTGTTTCTGTTGCCTACGGTGCTGACCATTACCAATTCTTTTATGAGTCAGTCGGAGATTGCGGCCAATTACGGTAAAATTTTTGCAACTACCGATACCGGCGGCAAAGTATTTGTGTCAGAAACCGTTAATTTAAAATTTATTCCGGATATGGTGACCTTCAGTCAGTACATAACCGTACTTTTAAAAAGTCCGGAGTATTTATTTAAGTTTTGGAACTCGGTGATTTATACCGTGGTTATAGTAGTATTCCAATTAGTGGTTGCCATGCTGGCGTCTTATGCTTTTATGAGGTTTAAGGGACGCCTGAAAGAAATATTGTTTTTTGTCTATATTATTGTTACTTTGATGCCTTATCAGGTAACGCTGGTGCCAAACTTTCTGGTGGCGGATTGGTTGGGCCTGATTGATACCAGATGGGCGATTTGGCTGCCGGGTATTTTTTCACCTTTTGCAGTATATCTGTTGACAAAGTACATGAAAAGAATTCCATCGTCGATTATTGAAGCAGCCCGAGTGGATGGTGCCGGAGAGTGGCAGATTTTTACGAAAATTTGTCTGCCCCTATGTAAGGGTGCCCTGTATTCGGTAGCGATTCTGGTGTTTATCGATTTTTGGAATATGGTGGAGCAACCGTTGATATTATTGACCAATGCTGATTTACATCCCCTGTCTATCTTTTTATCTAAGATTAATGCAGGAGAAATAGGTTTGGCTTTTGCGGTGGCAACGGTATATATGATCCCCAGTTTGTTGGTATTTTTATATGGGGAAGATTATCTGGTAGAAGGTATCACCTACCAGGGAGGAGTAAAAGGATAACGGAGGAACGGAAATGATAGCAATAGAGAATGAACAAAAAGGAAGCCGGAAAAGAGAGTGGATTAAAAATATAGCAATTATCTTTTTGACAATCATGCTGATTTTAACGTTCTTTTCCAATACCATTATGAATTATTCCCTACCCCAGGTGGCGACCCGATATGTGGAGAGCGGAACCATATCCGCGCAGATTAGGGGTACCGGTACGGTAGAAGCTGTAGATCCCTATAATGTGGTGGTGAATGAGTCCAGAGTAATATCTTCCGTAGCAGTCAAACCGGATGCTTATGTGGAAAAAGGAGATGTATTATATCATCTGGAAGACAGAGAAAGTGCGGAGTTGGAAGAGGCCAAAGCAGAATTGGCGGCAGCAGAACTTGCATATGAAAAGGCAATTCTTAATGGCGGACTTACCAGAGCAGAAGTGGCAGAAATTGAAGCCGGTAACGTGGAGACCCTTTCGGAGAGTCAGGCGCGTCTGGAAGCGGCAGATGCCAATATTGCCACATTGCAGAACGATGTAAATGTATATCAGGCGAATGTAAATGCTACGCAGGCGCGTATTGATACCCTGGCATCGACCAATATTGATGCGACCGCGGAGAGCAATGCCCTTGCTCAAGCGGAAACAAACCTAAATAACGGCAAAGCGGCGTTGACGCAGGCGGAAAATACCTTAAACAGTCTTTCGGGCTTGCCGGATAATGACCCTGCCAAAACAGAGGCAATCAATAATGTAATTACGGCGCAGAATAATGTGGCACAACTAGAGGCTGCGGTATCCAACGCAAGAGTTGCTTTGGAGTTAAAAACGGGAAGTGCAGACATTACCAATCAGATAGCGGCATTGGAGCGACAGAAAGTGAATGAGAACAATACTCTGGCAGCGGCTAAAATCAATCTGGAAAATGCCATCGCGGATAAAGAGGCCATGTTAACAGATATTGTCACCAAAATGGATATTGCGGAGGCATATGAAACCATTCAGGATAAAAAAGCTGTTGTGGAGAAATTGGAAGCAGATTCTGTTGGAGCAACTGTTACAGCACCCGTTTCCGGAACGGTTACTTCTCTGATGTATACGGCAGGTGAAACCATTGTTGCCGGTGAAGCGGTAGCAGTGATTCAGATTGAAGGCAAAGGATATACCATGACGCTTTCCGTGCCCAATAAGCAGGCATCCACGGTAAAAGTAGGGGATCCTGTGGAATTACAGAATGCATGGTATTACGATGATGTTACAGCCAGCCTGGTTAATATCCGGAATGATAAGGATAACCCCGGGCAGAATAAGATACTGGAATTTCAATTGGAGGGATCTTCTCTGGTGCCCGGACAGTCCCTCAGTGTGGCTATCGGACAGAAGAGTGTGAATTATGATTTGATTGTGCCTAACAGCGCAATCCGTGAAGATAATAACGGTAAGTTTATCCTGATTGTGGAATCTAAGTTTGCTCCTTTCGGAAACCGTTATGTTGCACAACGTGTAGATGTGGAAGTGATTGCAAGTGATGATACCCAAAGTGCAATCAAGGGCGGTTTATATGGTTATGAGTATGTGATTACAACCTCAACCAAGCCCATCCAATCCGGAGACCAGGTTCGTTTGTCTGAGGAGATGTAAATGATGAAAAAAGTGTTTTTTTGGATAAAAGAACGCTTGGAGAGAATCGGACTTTTGAAGTGCATTATTATGTGTTTGACCGTGTGCATGTTAATTGCCGTCGGTGTGCTGGGGATTGTTTTACAAGTAGGCAAAAATTCCCTGCCGGACCAGCTGATGGCAGAGCGCTGGTCGGATAAAAAAGATGTGGCACAAATCAGTTGCTTTTATTCCGAAGATGCTTTTATGACAGAGCAAAGTATTGAAGAAATGCGTTATCTCTTAAGTAAAAAACTTCAGGAACTGGCAATTGAGCCGAATGTTGAAGGTGCACGACTATACATAGATGCATATTCGGCACAAGGGACGATTTCCATTCAGAGCGATAAAAAAAGCATACAGGCAAATGCCATCGGAATCGGCGGAGACTATTTTATGTTTCATCCGGTGGAATTAATCAGCGGAATGTATTTTACGGGAAATGATTTGATGCAGGATGCCGTACTTCTGGATGAAGAGGCGGCATGGCAGTTGTTCGGAGCCAATGATATTGCCGGCAAGACCGTTACCATTGGCGGATTACCTTATCGTGTGGCGGGTGTTTATGCCAGAGAGCAGGGAGAACTGGAAACCTTGGCAGGCAGTAAAGACACTACGGTCTATGTATCTTATGGTGCGCTAAGTGCATTGAATGCAAGTACGATTACCTGTTATGAAGTGGTAATGCCGAATCCGGTGGAAGGATTCGCTATGGACCGTATGCTTGAAATAAACTTGAGTTCTGAAGAAACTGTGAAAATGGTTGAAAATTCCAGACGGTTTTCTTATATTGCATTATATACCGTATGGAAGGAGCGGGCTGCCCGAACCATGAAAACGGATGATATTGAATTGCCGTTTTGGGAGAATCTTGCGAGATATAAAGAAGGGCAACTTATGGAGGTTGCATTATGGCAGGCGGTGTTGGCCGGTATTCTTTTGATATACTGGGGTATCCAAGGTATGATTTGGATGATTAAGCATAAGCCTACAGCGCAGACCTTTGTCAGGATATGGGAATTTATACAGGATAAAATTCGTTTGTTGATAAAGAAGATAAAAAGCAGGAAGAGTGCACAAAAAGCTTTGGAGCAGAAGGAATATATTGAGTAATTGTGCAAATAAAAATTTTGTAATATAATGCAATGATTAGATGAAATAAAAAAAGTAAAAGGAGGAAAAATTTATGAAAGGAAGAGTAAAAAAAGCGATATGCTTATGTCTGGCAATGGCTATGGTATTTTCCGTAACCGCATGCTTTGGCAAGGATGGCGGAAACGATAGTTCGGGTGAAGCATTGGCGCTGGCGGAAGATGTGGCAAATGCAAAAGAAGCGGTTTTTAAAGAAATCGGCAGCTTGGATCCGGATACAGAGTGGTTTGAGAACGTTCTTGTCGATGGTGAGGATGTTATTGTTGTGTGGTCAGAGTATGTGGATGTTTACCGCGAAGCAGGCGAAGAAGCTATGCCCGGAGGTGAAGCAATACCCTATGAGGAAGAAGGCGTAACCGAAGAAATGCCCGAAGGTGAAGCAGTACCCTATGAGGAAGAAGGCGTAACCGAAGAAATGCCTGAAGAAGAGCAGGATGTAATTGCAGATGAAAATGATGTTATGATGCCTACGCCGGAAGTGGATTATTATCCGGAACAGGAGTACAGCTTTTATTATAAGTTGAACCTGGGAAGGGTTTCTTTTGGCGGAAATGCCATGTCTGTCAGTACCATTGAATTGCCGGAGAAAGAGTACTGCAGCAGAATAGCCATTGATCCGAATAGTGGTAATTATGTGATTGCCACAGAGTATACGGAAGAAGATTACAGTGGCGAATATTATTCTTATAAAACACACTTGTATATGAATACATATTCTGCGTCAGGAGAACTTATCAGTCGCGAGGAACTTGATTTGGGCTTGAAAGATGATGAATATTACGGGTTGAATGGTATGTGTATTGCCACTGACGGAGAGGTTTGTATTCTTACGGATCGTACTATGATTATTTTGGATTCTACCTTAAAGAAGGTAGGAGAGATTGTGTTTAGCGAGAACCAGTGGGTAGAAAACTTTTTTGCAACTTCAGAAGGTGTTCCCTATGTATATTTATGGACAGAGGGTGGTGAATCATCTGAAAATACCTTCCACATGGTGGATGTAAAACAGGCGTCTGTCGGTGCTGCAATTGAAGGCCCCAAGGATTTCTGGGGCGGAGTAAGAGCCGGTGAAGGACATGATATTTATTACAGTACGGATAAAGGTGTGTTTACATACGATTTTGACACTTTAGAAGAGAAAAAGATTCTGGATTATGTAGATTCCGATATCGATTATAATTTTGTAAATTATTGCGTTCCTGTTGATGAAACCCGTATTGTAGCGGTAGTTAATGATCCGGAAACATGGGAAGCTACCATATCTTTTCTGGAGAAAGTGCCCCCTGAGGAAGTAGTGGATAAAACGATTATTACTATGGGTATGGTCTATACAGATTATGAAATTCGCAGTAAAGTGATTGCTTTTAATAAAGCAAGCGACCAGTATCGTATCCGTATGGTTGAGTATTATCAGTATAATAATGAATCGGATTGGGATGCCGGACAGAAGATGTTCAATAATGATATTATTTCGTCCAATGCCCCGGATATTATTGTAGTTAACAGTGGTATGCCGATAGATAGTTTTATTGATAAAGGTGTATTTTTAAATCTGAATCCTTATATTGAAGCAGACCCGGATGTTAATAAAGAAGATATGGCGCCCAATGTACTTGCCTTGGGTTCCAAAGGTGATGATACGTATATTTTAACCGGTGCGTATACCATTTCTACAATGGCAATTAAAAAATCTCTGGTACCGAACGGGGAAACACTTACTTTGGCAGAATTAAAGCAGATTGAGCAAAGTAAGAATATTTTGGCGTTCCGCGATATTACAAGAGATGATGTTATCCGCTATGCAATGGAAATGAATTATTCGGAATTTTTGGATTTGGAAACCGGTAAATGTGCATTCGATACACAGGAGTTTTGTGATTTATTGGAGTATGCAAAACAGTATCCTGAAGAAATTGATTGGGAAAATATGGATGAAGATTACTGGATGGAATCTGAAACCGCAATTCGTGATAATAAAGAATTAATGAGATATTACACGGTTGGATATTTCAATAATTTGGGTTGGACCGAACAGGGATTATACGGTGAAAAGGTAGCATTTGTAGGTTTCCCGGGAAGTGAAGGAAATACCGGTGTCATTTATCCTTATTTCCAGATGGCAATTTCCAAGGACTGCGAACATCCGGAAGAAGCATGGCAGTTTATGAGACAATTTTATACTTATGAAGGTCAGAAAGAACTGAATTACGGTGCACCGCTGAATCTTCAGGTAATGGACGAGAGATTAGAGGAAGCACAGCAGAAACCTTATTGGATTGACGATAACGGTGAAAAGATTGAGTATGATGAAACCTACTGGATTGGTGATAAGGAGATTATCATTGAACCTATGACTGCAGAACGCGCCGGTGAAGTGAAAGAGTATGTGTTATCGGTTGATAAGATATATTATTATGACAACGGAATCATTGATATCATTATCGAAGAGTCAGCACCTTTCTTTGCAGGTCAGAAGACTGCGCAACAGGCGGCAGAGATTATTCAGAGCCGTGTACAAATATATGTTGATGAAAATATGTAAGAGGTAAAAATGGCAGAAGAGAATGTTTTTGAGCGCTTTTCCAGCAACGGAAAAGCCAAAGGTAAAAGGAAGAGAGATATAAAAGCACCTAAGGGTGTAGGTAAGATTGTGGCATTGGCAGCTGTTGTAATGGTATTGTGTATTTTAGTTTCACAAAGTACATATACCATCCGAGAGCAGGAACAGGCTGTTTTGGTAACTTTTGGTAAGGCTGAGGCAGTAACGGATGCCGGACTGCATTTTAAAGTTCCTTTTATCCAGAAAGTAAAAAAGGTAAATACTACAATTCAGGGATTCTCCATTGGATATTCTACAGATACCAATGTCAGCGATGAAGATGAATCCCTTATGATCACATCGGATTATAATTTTGTAAATGTGGATTTCTTTGTGGAATATCGTGTATCGGACCCGGTTAAAGCGTTGTATGCATCGGAGGAACCGGTGGAGATTCTTAAGAAGATAGCACAATCCTGTATTCGTAATGTCATTGGAAGTTATACCGTAGACAGCGTTTTAACTACGGGGAAGAATGAAATTCAGGGCCAGATTAAAGATATGATTATTCTGAAACTGGAGGAGCGCGATATCGGAATTCAGCTGGTTAATATTACTATCCAGGATGCTGAGCCGCCTACAGAGGAGGTTATGCAGGCATTTAAGGCAGTAGAAACCGCAAAACAGGAAAGTGAAACAGCGGTAAACAATGCCAATAAATATCGTAATGAACAGATTCCGGCAGCGCAGGCAGAGGCTGACCGAATTATTCAGGAGGCAGAAGCCGATAAAACAGAGCGTATCAATGAGGCAACTGCCCAGGTGGCACGTTTTGATGCCATGTATGAAGAATATGTAAAATATCCGGAATTAACCAAACAACGAATGTTTTATGAGACAATGGAAGAAGTGCTTCCTGAGTTGACGGTTATTATTGAAAGCGGAAACGGACAGACGCAGACCATTGTTCCTGTGAATCCATTGCTTGGAAATATTACAGCCGGTTCTAACCCGGCCGGAAATGACGGGAATTAGGAGGTGAGAGTATGAAAAAAAGTATTACGTTTGTTATCATTGCAATTGCAGCATTTTTACTTGTGATTACTCTCGGCTCATCTGTTGTGGTAACACAGGAAAATGAATATACCTTGATTAAGCAGTTTGGTAAAGTTGACAGAGTGATTGATGATGCGGGTTTGAGTTTTAAAATTCCTTTTGTGGAGTCGGTTTATACTCTGCCCAAGGAGATTCTTTTATATGATTTGGCACCTTCCGACGTAATTACCGGGGATAAAAAGACAATGATATGCGACTGCTATGTGCTTTGGGAAATAACGGACGCATTGAAGTTCTCTCAGACTTTGAATTCCTCTGTGGGAAATGCGGAGAGTCGTATTGATACCGTAGTTTACAATGCTACCAAGAGTGTAATCAGCAGTATGACTCAGGAACAGGTGATATCCGGCAGAAGTGATATGTTACAGGATGCGATTATCAATAATATCGGAAATGGCATGGAGCAGTACGGCATCGCAATTTTGGAAGTGGAAACCATTAAATTAGACCTTCCCAATGATAATAAGGAGGCGGTTTATGAACGTATGATTTCCGAACGTGATAATATTGCAGCTACTCATATTGCTGAAGGTGAGTCCGAGGCACAGAAAATTTGTAACCTGACGGACAAAGAGGTGGCAATTATGATTTCAGATGCTGAAAAAGAGGCTGAAATTTTAGGAGCCGAGGGCGAAGCGGAATATATGCGAATTATGTCGGAGGCTTATTCTGACCAGAGTAAAGCGGAATTTTATGCGTATGTGCGAAGTCTTGATGCAGCAAAAGAAGCCTTGCAGGGAGAGGATAAAACCCTCATTCTTTCGCCGGAGTCTCCTATAGCGCAGATTTTTTACTAAAAGATGTATAAATTTTTTGTTGTAGCCAAAAGATAAAATATCCCGTCAGGGATTGCGTGTTAAAAGAAAGGATGAAAGGTATGGCAAAAGTAGCGATTTTTCTTGCAACCGGCTTTGAAGAGATTGAAGCTTTGACTGTGGTGGATTTGTTAAGACGCGTTCACATTGAGGTGGATATGGTGTCCATTACCGGAGAGAAAAAAGCCGTGGGTTCCCATGACATTGTAGTGGAAACAGATAAAATTATTAATCAACTGAATTTTACTGAATACGATATGTTGGTTTTGCCGGGAGGAATGCCGGGGACTCTTAATCTGGAAGCCTGCGAAGTTTTGATGAATCAGGTAGATGCATTTTATGAGCAGAAAAAATATCTTGCGGCGATTTGTGCAGCACCCAGCATTTTGGGGCACAAGAGAATTCTGGAAGGAAGAAAAGCCTGCTGTTATCCGGGTTATGAGAAGGATTTGACCGGCGCAGAGGTTTGCATGGAACCTGTTTGTACAGACGGTAAAATTATTACCGCAAGAGGCATGGGGTGTGCAGTAGAATTTGGTTTGAAGATTGTGGAAACTTTCATGGGTAGAGAAGTAAGTGAAAAATTAAAAGAAGGTATTATTTATTAAAGAACGTAAAAACAACCTGTTTCCAAAGAGGAAGCAGGTTGTTTTTTTTAAACCGAAATATCAATATTTCCACCCAGATGAGGTTGCACGGAATGTTGCATTGCAGCTCCGTCTATCATTTTTACAATTTGTGCACCCTGGCTCTCTGCAGTATCCATAGCTTTGCCTAAAACCGCAACACTTACCTTGGTACCTATATTATTCTGTGCCATAGCCATTGACAATCCTGCAATATCCATAAGCTCACGTCCTTTCTGATTTGTGTCTTTCCCTTTTCATTACTGATAATTCCCTGTTTGCTAATATTATAGTGTATTTTGGATAAAAAAGCAATGATATTTCTGTGAATGGATGAGCAAATGTATGTAAATATTAATAAAAAATGCACCCAAGGGCATTTGCATACGCTTAAGTGCATTTTTCGCACGAAAAGGTTCTATGTAGAACCCTTGGGTGCATATTGAATTGTTTTCGTCGTGAGTCTATACGTTAGTACGTCTCATCATGCTATCTTAGTAAGATAACCGAAGGATTACTGCATAGATTCTTCCTGACGCTGGATCATTCTACGAACCATTTCACCACCGATAGAACCGGCTTCTTTAGAAGTAAGGTCACCGTTGTAACCATCCTTTAAGTTGATACCTAATTCACTTGCAACTTCTGTTTTGAAACGATCTAAAGCTGCTCTGTGTGTTTTTGCTGTTGAACTTGAATTACTATTGTTTTTTGACATAGTGTTTTCCTCCAAAATTTTATCTTAGTTTATTGGTTCCAGATAAGTTTTTGACTTATCTTGGTGTTAGTATGACCGCTAAAAACAGAATTATGTTGGAAATTTTTAGATTTCTTTTTGACCGATTACGGAATATCAATTTTTTGCTTTTCTTTTAGGATAGTTTGTGCTATAATCGTAAAATGACTGTAAGTGTGGGTTTTTATATTCACATCACATTAAATTATTATAAAAGAAAAGATTTGTGCGCCGATGGCGATACATAAAGGAGGAAACAAAATGAGTTTTACAATCGAAAAATTAGACAAGAATATGGCAAAGCTTACTATTGAAGTTTCAGTAGAAGATTTTGAAAAAGCGGTAGAAGCAGCATATCAGAAGAATAAGGGTAAAATTGAGGTGCCCGGATTCCGCAAGGGTAAAGTTCCCCGTAAGATGATTGAGCAGATGTACGGCAAGGAAGTATTCTTTGAAGATGCAGCAAACGAAATTATTCCCGAAGCTTATGAGAAAGTATACGATGAGTGTGAGGAAGAAATCGTATCAGCACCCAAGATTGAGGTGACACAGATTGAAGAAGGAAAGCCTTTTATCTTTACTGCTGAAGTAGCATTAAAGCCTGAAGTAAAATTAGGAAAATACAAAGGAATCAAGGTTGATAAGGTTGCAGTAGAGGTAACAGAAGAAGAAGTTAACGAAGCAATCGAAACTGAAAGAAAGAACAGCGCAAGAACAGTATCCGTAGAAGACAGACCTATCCAGGATGGTGATACAACCGTAATCGATTTTGAAGGTTTTGTTGACGGTGTTGCTTTTGAAGGCGGCAAGGGTGAGAACTATCCTCTTACCATTGGTTCACACTCATTTATCGATACTTTTGAAGAACAGTTAATCGGTAAGTCAATCAATGATGAAGTAGAAGTAAATGTTACTTTCCCTGAAGACTACCATGCAGAAGAATTAAAGGGTAAGCCTGCATTATTCAAGGTTACCATTAAGGAAATCAAAGAAAACCAGTTGCCTGACCTTGATGATGAATTTGCAGAAGAAGTAAGTGCATATGATACATTTGCAGAATACAAAGAAAGCGTTAAAAAGAACCTGGAAGAAAAGAAGGAAGCTGACGCAAAGAATGCAAAGGAAGAAGCTGTTGTAGAAGCAATTATCGCAGACGCTGAAATGGACATTCCCGAAGCTATGATTGCTACACAGCAGAGACAGATGGTAGATGAATTCGCGCAGAGACTTGCTATGCAGGGACTCAGCATGGAACAGTACGCTCAGTTTACCGGTATGACAGCCGCTGCCATGATGGAGCAGGTAAAACCTCAGGCTGAAAAGAGAATTCAGTCCAGACTCGTTTTGGAGGCTGTTGTAGAAGCTGAAAAGATTGAAGTAAGCGATGCAGAATACGAAGAAGAACTTGCTAAGATGGCAGAAGCTTACAAGATGGAAGTTGAACAGATTAAGGAAATCATGGACGACGAAAGAGCAGTAGAAATGAAGAAGGACATGGCTATCCAGAAAGCTGTGGAATTCGTTGTTGCTAATGCAAAAGAAAAATAATTCAGTGAAGTAGCTGAGAATGAAATCGAAAAACAGGAGGAATTCAAATGAGCTTAGTGCCTTACGTTGTTGAACAGACAAGCCGTGGAGAAAGATCCTATGATATTTATTCCAGACTTTTAAAAGATCGTATTATCTTCCTCGGAGAAGAAGTAAATGAAGTAACTGCAGGACTTGTGGTTGCGCAGTTGTTGTTTTTGGAAGCAGAAGATCCCGACAAGGACATTCAGCTTTATATTAACAGCCCCGGTGGTTCTGTAACCGCAGGCTGGGCAATTTATGACACGATGCAGTATATTAAGTGTGATGTTTCCACTATTTGCATTGGTATGGCTGCATCTATGGGCGCGTTCCTGCTTTCCGCCGGTGCAAAGGGACGCCGGATCGCTCTGCCTAATGCAGAGATCATGATTCACCAGCCCTCTGCCGGCACTCAGGGACAGATCACAGATATGGCAATTCATCTGAAGCGCTTGGAAACTATCAAGAAGCGGATGAACCAGATCATGGCCGACAACACTGGTCGCAGCGTGGAAGAAGTAACCGCCGCTTGTGAG
>JAZNRC010000048.1:0-68993 GCA_045590555.1 Lachnospiraceae bacterium
CGTAGTCATCATGTAAAAAGTGCGAAAACAGCCCGATACCCATTTGTACCAATGCATCCTCGGATATTCCGGCAAACATTTCGGCATCGGCAGCCGCATCGTTTCCATTCATATTAAGGGCTTCCGCCTGCGCATCATATCTTTGCTTCATTTCATCTAAAATTGCATTAAAAATATCCTGCTTACTTTTATAATGCTTATAAAGAGACGGCGCTTTGATTCCCACCGCCTCTGCAATCTGACCTACGTATACATTTCCGTAGCCTTTTTCTGCAAATAAAGTTAGGGCTTCATCTAGAATTCGTTGTTTTGTAGTCATTCTTTCACCTCTTGGCTAATTCTGATTAGCCTTATTATAGGCTAACTTCAATTAGCCGTCAAGATGTTTTAATATTATTATTTTAAAAATCACCGTTCTTTTGTCACAATTTGTCGACGTCTTACGTCTTTTGTCACTAATAGTTTCTTGATATAATAAAGCCGGTAGCACTTGGCTACCGGCAATCGTGTTACAGGATGGTTGGCCTCCTATCTACATAGGATAAGGAGGTGATGCTTATGAAAAATCATTTTGATTTCAAGGATATGCTGACTTTCGGCATATTTCTTTTGGCATTGCTCACATTTGTTTTTACATTTGGTCAGTAAGGCTACATAAGTAAAAAACCTCCCCTGTACTTTGCCCGAGTCAGGAAGGTTTTTTACTTCTACACTTGGCCAACCACTCTGTGGCGATTGCCTTTTATGATTGTATTATAACAAAAAATTTAGAATTTACAATAATATTTTCTCTAATTGCTCTTTCTCTTTTTTATTTTGACATGATTGAATCTTTTCTTTCAGAACAAGCTCCAGGTCTCTCATTGCTACACCGTCTGCAAACACATCTTCTCCGTGTTTCACACGGTATTTTTTCCAAATACCATACAAACGATAGATATTCAAATAATATTTATAATTTACTTCCAGCTCAAACTTCTGGATTTCTCTGTTATTTACAATTACAAAAAAACGACGCCCAAATAATTCATCCAACATTTCTATACTGATTACATTCTTTTGGAGCATGAGATACAGAGACTCCAAAAAAGTCAGATAATTAACCACATCTTCTTGGTCAGCCTCTGTAAAGGAATCCACACTTTTTCCTTGCTTTTTTCCAACAGAATAATCTTTCCAGCATTTTAAAAACGTTCTTGTTCCATATCCTCCATCAGAGGAAAACTCCTGTTGAAGGCTTAAAACAAACTCTCCTGTTGACAGATTTTTGGAATCTCGTATTTGAATAAAAACAGCCATAGCCGCAAAAATCGCCGTAATGGTTGCTATCGTTTCTTTTAACTCGGAATGTTGCGGCAAAATGCATATTATAATAACAAATAAGGCTAATATGACAATAACCGCATTCTTTTTCCAAAACCCTTTTTTCATCCGTAATTAGTCCCTTTCAAAACTACCCACAATTTCTCCGGTTACGCTGTCAACAATATCGAATTTTCTTTTTCCTCCCAAGCCCATAAAAAATCCTCCGATAAGTAAAACAATTCCGATTGCAAGTAAAAGAATCACACCTGCTACAATCAGCCAGCCTATCGCCACTGTTAATATAGACACATAAAGAAATACGCAGGGCATTCTGTGATCACTGTCAATCATACCCATCACAAACAAACCGATCCCGCCAATGGGAATTGCAATGAGTGCCGCCAATTGCGATAGCATGCCTACGCTCATAAGAAATGCCGAATTCACATTCGCCAACATTCCCAACAAAAGAAAAATGCCCGCAAGCAGGGAAAAAATTGAAAAAACAATAGCACATACTTTTTTTCCTCCCCATGCATTAAAAATATAAGACAAACAGAACACAAGAAGTGAAATAGCCACGAAAACAATCGCTATAATCAGACAAACTCCGCTATATGCCGCTTCAGAAAAATCGATAAAAGCACCATCATAAAAGAAAGAACCGTTTTCTTTATACATACCGACTAAAATGATAACCCAGTTCACAACGGTTAATACCACGGCAATCACCGAAGTAATTTTAACAATCAGCTTTCCCGCATCTTCAATAAACTCTCTCATCCTTTTATCCTCCCTCGTAAAATAACATTTTTATGTTTATTCAGTATAGCACTCTTTTTTGATTCTTGCAATGCATTATGCATTACGTTGTGCAATGCATATTTTTGGTGCCAAATGTAATATAATAAAATATAGGGGTGATATAATGGCTTTCCAATTAAGAGAAAACAGAAAAGAGACAGAAAATAAAACAATTCGTTTTCCGGCCGAACTCATAGATAAAATAGAAGATGCCATCAAAAATCAAAATGTTACATTCTCCAGTTTTGTAATACAGGCATGTGAATATGCTTTAAACGATATGGTTCAAGATAAATAATATATGTATAACAAAAAGTGCGATAAGAAGATATTCCTATCGCACTTTTGATTTTGTCGATATCGCACCGAAAAAAGAAAATACTTACTTCGTTCGTGCTTTCTTTTTCCTCTAATGTGATAAATCCACACTTCTTACCGCCTCTCTCACTTTTAAAACAAAAGTAGGCGATACGGACAATTCGTCAATTCCCATACGAAGGAATCTCTCTGTCAGGCTGGTATCTGCTGCCAACTCGCCGCAAATTCCAATCCAGGCGCCGTGTTTGTGGGCACTCTGTGCTGAGAATTCAATCAATCGTAAAATCGCTTCATGATGAGTATCGCAGAACTCCTCGATTTCAGGATTCTGACGGTCCACCGCCAATGTATACTGGGTCAAATCGTTAGTTCCCACGCTGAAGAAGTCCACCATAGGCGCCAGCATATCGCTGATTACCGCTGCCGCAGGGGTCACAATCATAATGCCCAACTCCACGTTATCTGAAATCTCGATGTTTTCTTTGACCAGTTCGGCTCTTACTTCCGCGCAGATTGCAAGAATCTTCTCAAGCTCGCTGACGCTTGTAATCATGGGGAACATGATACCAAGATTACCGTAGGCTGACGCACGATATAACGCACGGAGCTGTGTTTTAAAAATTTCCGGCCTTGTTAAGCAAATACGGATTGCGCGATAGCCAAGGGCGGGATTTTCTTCCTTCGCAAGGTTAAAATAATCCACCTGCTTGTCGGCGCCGATATCCAGGGTACGGATGATGACCTTCTTGCCCGCCATGCTCTCAAGCACCTTTTTATAAGCCGCAAACTGCTGCTCTTCCGTAGGATAGTCGTTGCTTTCCAGATACAAGAACTCACTTCGGAACAAGCCGATTCCGCCGGCATCGTTTAAAAGCACCGCACCGATATTGTCTACGCTTCCGATGTTAGCATAGATGTTAATCTTTTTGCCGTCCAGGGTAACGTTTTCCTTGCCTTTTAACTCCAGAAGAAGCTTCTTCTTTTCTTCGTCTTCCTTCTGCTTCTTCTCAAGGCTGGCCTTCGTTTCCTCATCGGGACTAATAAAAATCTCCCCCGTAAAACCGTCTACAATTGCGCTGTCGCCATCTTTTATTTCAGATAAAAATGCATCGCCCAAGCCGATAATCGCAGGAATATTCATATTTCTGGCCAAAATTGCAGTATGTGAATTGGAAGAACCGTGTGTGGTTACGAAAGCAAGCACTTTTTCTTTGTCAAGAAGCACGGTCTCGCTGGGGGCCAAATCGTCGGCACAAATAATAACCTTATCATCGCCCAGCGCATTGTCGTTTCCGCCGGCCTGGAGATTGCGGATTAAGCGGTTGGAAATATCCCTGATGTCAGCTGCGCGTTCCTTCATATATGCATCGTCCATAGCGCCGAACATTTCCGCAAAGTTGTCAGAAGTAACCGCTACCGCATATTCTGCATTTACAGACTGTGTCTCAATGATATTGCAGATAGAGTCATTATAATCCATATCCTCAAGCATCATCATATGAATTTCAAAAATCTGCGCATTAGCTTCGCCTACTTCCACCAAAGCCTTATCATATATTTCCTGTAACTGCTCTGTTGCAAGGGCCTTCGCAGCTTCTACACGCTGTTTCTGCGCCTCGGTATCTTCAATTCGCTCTCTTTTAACAGAGACTTCCTGACGCTTAAAAATCGATATTTTACCAATGGCTACCGCCCCGTAAACACCTTTACCGGTATATTTCTTCATAATCCGCCTCCAAACTACAGTATATGGCAGGATAACCCTGCCATACGCCATTCATTATACGCTTTTATAATCCTTTGATTACTCGCCGAAACCGCTTTCAAACATACCTGCAATTTCATCAAGCACTGCCTGCTCATCTGCACCGTCACATACGATTTCTACTGTGCTGCCGCATTTGATGCAAGCAGACATAATCTGCATAACAGCCTTCGCATTTACGCTTTTATCATTCACTTTTAAAGTTACGTTACATTCTTTATGAGCTGCTGCCGCCTTAGCAAGAAGACCTGCGGGACGCATATGCATTCCCTGGGCATTGATTACGTTTACTGTTTTTGCTACCATAATTTTCCTCCGTTTTAAAGCGATTTCACGCCAAATTCTTTTATATTAATATTATCCGATTTTATTTGTATTATTTCAACTATTCAGAACCATATTCACATGGCTCTGAATAGTTTTATATCACTTATTTCTGAACTTTCTTCTTTAATAATCCGAGTAAAAGCATACCTACCAAAGAACCAACTGCTAAAGAGAGAAGGTAGAAAGGCCAGTTACCTACTACAGCGAATACGAAGATACCGCCGTGAGGAGCCATAAGTGTACAATTGAATGCCATTGATAAAGCACCTGCTACACCTGCACCGATCATACATGAAGGAATTACTCTTAAGGGATCTGCTGCAGCGTAAGGGATTGCACCTTCTGTAATGAAGGAAAGACCCATAATGTAGTTAACAGGACCGCTCTTTCTTTCTTCTTCTGTGAACTTATTCTTGAAGATAGTTGTTGCAAGTGCAATTGCGATGGGAGGAACCATACCACCAACCATAACTGCTGCCATTACATCATAGTTTCCGGAAGCGATTGCTGCTGTACCGAATACGTAAGCTGCCTTATTGAAGGGGCCACCCATATCGATTGACATCATAGCGCCCAATACGCAACCAAGAAGAACTTTACTGCTGCCGCCCATGTTGGTTAAGAAATCAGCAAGGGCTGTGTTTAACATACCCATAAAAGGATTTACTGCACACATAATTACTGCGATTAATCCAAGTCCTACGAGAGGGTAAATCAATACAGGCTTAATACCGTTTAATGCATCCGGCATCTTATCGCAAAGCTTTTCAAGACCAAGCATTAAGTAACCGCCTACGAAACCTGCGAACAATGCGCCGAGGAAACCGGAAGGAATGTCGCCGCCAATGCTTGCGAAAGTACATCCTAAGGTTGCCATATAACCGCCTACGAGACCAACTAAGAAACCGGGTCTGTCAGCAATACTCTTAGCGATGAATGCTGCAAGTACGGGAACCATGAAGTTAAAAGCAAATCCACCCACATTCTTAAAGAATGCTGCTGCCGCTGTGTAAGTACCGAAGTTACCATCCTGGGGTGCACCTGCGATTGTATCGATTAAGAATGCAAGTGCGATAAAAATACCGCCGGCTACAGTGAAGGGTAACATATTGGATACACCGTTCATCAAATGCTTGTAAATCTTTCTTCCGAAACCTTCTGTTTCTTTGGAAGATGCATCTGCTTTTGCACCCTGATGCTTATATACGGGGGCATCACCGGATACGATTTTATTGATTAATTCTTCGGGCTTCTTAATACCGTCAGATACTTTGGTTGCAATTAATTTCTTGCCGTCAAAACGTGACATTTCAACACTTTTATCTGCTGCTACAATGATACCGTCACATTCTTCGATTTCTTTGGCTGTAAGAACGTTCTTAGCACCGCCGGAACCGTTGGTTTCTGCTTTTACGGTGATACCAAGCTTCTTGCCGGCCTTCTCAAGTGCTTCTGCCGCCATATATGTATGTGCAATACCTGTAGGACATGCTGTTACGGCAAGTACGCGGAATGCTGCTTCAGACTTTGTTTCTGCCATTGTTGTTGCCTCCTCGGGATATTTTTCTTTCTCAGTTGCATCAATGATTTCCAAGAATTCCTTTGCGTCTTTTGCAGCAAGTAATTTGCCGCGGAATTCTTCGTCCATAAGGATTGTCATTAATCTGGATAAAACTTCCAAGTGTACATCTCCGTCATTGGGAGCTGCAATCATGAATAAAAGGTTGGAAGGCTGTTCATCAAGTGCTTCGTAATCCACACCTGCGGGAACTGTCATAGCTGCCAATGAAGGAGCCTTAACCGCTTCACTCTTTGCGTGAGGAATTGCAATTCCTTGACCTACTGCTGTGGAGCCCATTTCTTCACGTGCAAGAATACCCTTTTTGTAAGCATCTGCATCTGCAATGTTCCCACCCTTAACCTGCAAATCAACCAGCATATCAATGGCTTCTGTCTTTGTTGCAGGGCTTGCGTTTAACGCAATACTATCTGTTTTTAATAAGTCAACAATACGCATTTTAAATACCTCCTTAAAATCTATGACTGCAATTGTGCCAGCAGTCGGTCAATATCTTCTCTCTTTGCAAGGCCGTCCGCAAACGCCGTTGCTCCTCCTGTTGCTGTTCCTAACTTCAAAGCGAACTCATAATCACCGTCTTTGGATCCTGCAAGGAATCCGGCCACCATGGAATCACCGGCTCCTACAGAATTTCTTACGGTTCCCTTACATACATCGCAAAAATGTTCTTTTCCGTTTTCGTCGATGAGCAACGCACCGTCTCCGGCCATTGAGACAAGCACGTTTCTTGCGCCCATTTCCTGAAGTTTTCTCGCATACTGTGCAATTTCTTCATTGGTCTGTAAGGTTACATTGAATAACTCGCCAAGCTCATGATTGTTAGGCTTAACAAGGAAGGGTTTAAATTTCATAACACGGAGTAAAAGTTCTCCGGTTGCATCCACTACTGCCTTGATGTTTTTACCGCTTAAGTACTGCAAAATCTGTTCATAGATGTCTGCGGGCAGCGTGTTTGGAATGCTTCCTGCCAAAACAATGGTGTCGCCGTCTTTTAAGCAATCCAATTTGGCAAAAAGTTCTCGGATGGCTCTCTCTGTAATGTGAGGTCCCTGTCCGTTTAATTCGGTTTCCTGCGAAGATTTGATTTTTACATTAATTCTGGAAAAACCATTCTCAAGATGTACAAAGTCGGTTTCAATCCCTGCTTCCTGCACGCCCTTTTCAATGGCAACTCCGGTAAAACCGGCTACAAAGCCAAGGGCAATGGAAGGCATATCCAATTCTTTTAATACCATGGATACGTTGATGCCTTTACCGCCGAAGTAAATTTCTTCGCTGTTGCTTCGGTTTGTTGCGCCGATTTCCATTTCGCCGGTTCTTACCACGTAATCAATGGCAGGATTGAAAGTAACTGTGTATATCATCTTATAAAACCTCCTTCACGGATGCCTCCGTCTGATATTTCTTATTTTCCAATTTATCTGTAATGATTTTACCTTCTGACAAAGGTGCGAAGGTAATTGCTGTAATTCTGTCAAATTTAGAATGGTCCGCAAGGAAGAACACTTCACGGCTGTGCTTCACTGCCGCCTTCTTCACTTCCGCTTCTCTTTTATCGGGAGTCGTAAGTCCTGCGTTAAAAGAGATACCGTTTACGCCAAGAAAACTCTTGGTAAAATTGTATTCGCTTAAGGAAAGTACACAAGCCGCTCCGACTAAGGCTTCCGTGGTGCCTTTTACCTCACCTGCGGGAACAAATACTTTAAAACCTTTCAGCGCTAATTTCTTTGCGTGGATAAAACCGTTGGTCACAAAAGTCGCATCCACCTTGGGTATGTAAGGAATCATTTTTTCGGTTGTTGTTCCGGCGTCCATATAGATAAAGTCGCCGTCTTCAATTAAGGAAGCTGCATATTTCGCGATTGCTTCTTTTTCTTCTGCAAAAAGCTTCTCTTTCTCATCTACGTTACGTTCTGTCATGGCAAATGTGTTGTCCGTATTGGATCTTGCACCGCCTCTGACCTTAATCAACGCTCCTTTTTCATCTAAATAAATCAAGTCGCGTCTGATTGTGGATTCGGAAGTGTCTAACATGGTACACAATTCTGTCAGTGTTGCACTTCCCTGTCGATTGACAATTTCTAAAATACTTGAATAACGATCTTCTGTAAGCATGGCCGGCCTCCATTTTTTATATCTCTTCCCATTCACGTCTGAATGATTTTGGAAGATTTTGATTGTTTATGATTGTATAATGCCATAGATTTTAGCATTTGTCAACACTAAATCTTTCATTTTCTTTCACTTTCTTCCAAATTCTTTCATTTTTGTTTGAAATAAACAAGAAAAAATGATAGTTTTTGGAAGATATGACATAAAAGACATTAAAAAAACACAACCGACGGATAAATCCGAAGGTTGTGTTGTAAAAAATTCCGCTTATTTGTTTGATTACATATTATTTCCAATGTTAATTCGTCTTACCTGACGAATTATTCTTTCATTCTATTCTTTCAAACTCTCCAAATACGGAGTAATGTAATTATTTATCAACTCCATGCGGGGCTTGGGATTGTACACCAGCGAACACACCATACTGATAACCGCATCCAGCTCCGGTATCACCGCCACCAGCGAACCGCCCACGCCGTTGGCGCAGTAGGAATCATACTTTCCTGTGTTATACTCCTTACGGATGATTTTGATAGTGGTATCTTTCGGGTAAATCCACCAAAGGTAGCCATAGCCTTCCTCGTGCTCTGCAAGCATCGCATTGATATATTCTTCCGAAACAATCCGCTGTCCTTTATACTCTCCTTTGTTTAAAACCATTACGCCAATCTTTGCGAAATCATCCGCCGTCATGGAAAGCCCCCAGCCTGCGGTATAATTATTGCTTGGATCTTTTACCCAGCCTCTGTTATTTCTAGCCTTGTAAAATTCCTCCTGGCTCTTGCGGTCATACACGTTGGCAATGGGTACTTCTTTGATGCTCAAGGGCTCAAACAGGTACTTTGTGGCAAAGGCATTCATATCCATGCCTGTAGCCACTTTTATTATATTGGATAAAAGATGCACGCCCAAAGTCGAATAATGAAACTGTTCGCCGATGGCCTGTTTTCCGCCAATCTGGGGTAAAATCGCCAGCCCCCAGTCTTCACTTGTGCACACCTTGGTCCAAGGTTCCGACTTAAATTTGTAGGGTACCGTCATCGTTAGGAAGTTTTCGATGGTCACATCTTTTAACTGCTCCTGGTTTCTCTTTAGCCGGTAATCCGGGAAAAAGTCCAAAACCCTCTGGTTTACGCTCTCAATATATCCTTTATCGATGGCAATTCCGATTAAAATCGCCACAATACTCTTCACAATGGAAAAGGTATGAACCGACTCCTCACGGTTTGCTCCATTAAAATATTCCTCCAGTACAATTTCGCCGTTTTTGTAGACCACCAGGCCGAGAGTGTTTGCGTACTCCGCGCCGATAATCTGTCTGATTTGTTCAATCATTTTTACGCTCCTTTTATTGTGTTTTTGGACGTCCTAAAATAAAGGCTAATTTAATTAGAAATTTATTTCAATAGTTTTTTTATAAAATACTTAAGAAGTTTTTTGCATTCATTGACATCATTTTATTGTTGTGTTAATATTAGTTCCGTACTAATACTTATTAAAAATGGGTAATTACGTTTTTGTCAATAACAATTACTGTATATCTACTGATAAAAGCACTTTTATGAAAGGAACATCTATGAATACAGATAAAAAAGAAAACATTGAAATCCCGGAGAATGTAACGACTACCGAAAATGAAGAAACCGATTTCACTTTTGCTGACATTTTAGCCGTTATTAATGTAGCAGCAGAACTTATTTGCATTCTGTTATTGGGCGAGAATCACTATCTGATGGATTTTACGGTAAAAGATTCTTCTATCGTAAATCAGTTGCACGGATATTTCTTCAGCCAATTTGCGGGAAAACAAAGTATCTGCATTGCCAACGCAACCCTTTGGATTTTCATAACAGGCTTGGTGGCTATGGTTGCTTCTTTTATACTTGGCCGTAAAAAAGAACACAAACTTAAACATCTGTTTCTGATGCTTTCTACCGGTCTTAACTTAATTGCGGGCATTTTTTATCTGCTTGCCAATTTGCTTTGGACCAACAGTGAATACACCGGAACCCTTGCCGGTTTTATCTTTTACTGCGTCTTGCTTGCTGTCGGTATTGCCTGCCTTATCTGGGGACTTTTCTTCCATAAAAGTAAAGATGCACCCCATATGAAAAAGTGGATTCCCATCACATTTACAAGCGTTCTTGTACTTGTGACCTGCGTTTGTATCGCGTATCCTTTCATAACGCTTAATGCAGAACGCAGGGAAGTAAATGCCTTACGCGAAACCATTGCCAACCAACAAACAGGGTATGATGAAGAAATCGGCTACCAAATCGGTAATTATGCGAATGCGAATGCACTCTACCTTGACGGCAAACTGTATCTGACCAAATATAATCCCGAGATTGACACCGAAGAAATTCTTTCCATTGACCGAAACGGTAATATGGAGGTATTTCAGACAGCGCCGGAAGAAGCGAAAGATTTTTCCTCCTGTTTATACCACTACGACGGATATATATATGTATTGGCACATGATACCGATAGTACTAATTGTCAAGTTCTTCGCATATCCGTAGCAGACAAAACCGCGGAAACCCTTTTGGAAGGCGAGAGACATCCCTACTTTGGCATTCGCAATAATCTGCTTCTTATCAAGGGATTTGATACGGAAACAGAAACGCATTATATCAATGCTTATGATTTATCAAAACCTGTTACCGAAGAAAACCGTTATGTATATGATTATGGTACGCAGACTTATGTCCTTGATTGGGAATATTTTGTGAACTATTACGTGTACGGAAATACCTTGTACAATGACTATGGTTCATATCAGTCCGCCGGAATGTGTGTCGAGGATAACTTTTATGGGGCTTATAACCACGTTGGCATTGATGGTGTAGTGTATCTTCAAACACCGGACACAGTCTTCGAAAACAGTACAGTACTTGACAATAGAGCACTTCAAATAAATATTTTCGATCAAGCACTTTATTATATTAGATTAGATGACGATAACGAAACATACGAAATGTATACCTGCGGTCTTTCCGGGGAAGAAAAGACCTTAATCGGCACAATGCCGAGAGAACTTTTTACAGATTGCCATAACTTGAGCGTGGCGGAAGATTTTGTGATTATCTATGGAAACGATAGGGAAACCGAAATAAATTCCACGTATTTAATGTGGCTGGATGACGGAAGTTATGAGAAGTTGTGGTAAAAACAACGAGAAGAATTCATAAAAATTAAAAAAACAGTAATTGGATTTAGAAAGGATTCCGCATGGAAAAAAGTAAAATAAAAGAACTCATCTGCTATTTGAATATTGCCGTTTCCTGTCTGGCAATCTTTCACCTGTTTGCTCTGCAGCATCTGGTGGATTTTGCCATGAAAGAAAATATTATGGTGGATGCCATGCACAACGGTATCTTCAGTGATCTGGCAATAAAAGAAGATTATTCCATCTCCTGTGCTACTATGGTAATTTTTATAACCGGTCTTGTTGCATTGTTTTTTTACTGGCTTTTTAACCGTATTAAAAAAGAATCAACCGCCTTTGGTTTTCTGATAGCGGCCACCGCTATTCATACGATAGCAGGTATCTATTATCTGGCAGTAACATTTCTTTGGATTAACCGCCAATTTGCAGACTCTGCTTTTGTAATTATTTTGTACATTGTTTTGTTACTTCTTGGCATCGCGGTTTGCGTGTGGGGCATCTTTTTTAATAAAAACAAAGGCGAAGGCCGCACCAAAAAATGGATTCCCATTCTGATTTACAGTGTTATGGCTATTGTAATTGTGATTTCCATGGGCACACCTTTTTATGTGCTGAACGAGGAGCATAAATCCGTGAATGAAGTTCGTCAGTTAGTGGAAAACCAGCCGGACGGATATGATGAGAACATCGGTTATCAGATTAGTAATTATTGTCATGGCGGAGGCGTATATGCGGAAGGTACACTCTATATTCATAAATACAATAGTGAAACCGGATCCTCTGAAATCTGGTCCGTTGATGAACAAGGTAATTTATCGATGCTATGGAACAATCCTCTGCAAAAAACAAATTTGTCGGTGGGTATTTACTACTATGACGAGCACTTATACGCACGAGTAAAGGAAAAGGATGGTGCAAAAAAACTGATCCGCATTTCAGTATCTGACGGAAGTACAGAAGTCCTTTATGAATACGACAATTTCATGGATATCCATAGTTTCGGTATTAAAGACGACCAACTTTTGTTAGTATGGTGCGATGAAGATTTTAACATAGACGTTTATTCTTATCCGATAAACGGTCCTATCTCTAAGGAAGACGGCACTCTGTATGACACCGGAATTTATAATACGTATACAAATCAGACTTTCGTCAATCGATATCTTTATAACAACCAATCTGCTTTTATGTTGAGTTTCGGTTCAAATGAGTGGCCCTATGCCAGTATTGAGGATTCCGTATATAATATCGTTTATTATGGCGGCGATACGAACTTCTGCGGTTCTCTTGTAAAAGAAACCCTCGTATACAATGCCGAAGAGCCGATTCAGGAAACCGGAATCGATTCCTATGTATGGCGCTACAATATCTTTGATAACGAAATCTTTTATATCAAAGGCGAAGATACTTTTGAAGCCTGGCGTTGTGACTCGGGTGGTGAGAATAAAGAAATGATTGGCACATTGCCCTACAGCGAATACGATTCCTGCTATAATTTATATATGGCCGAGGGGTATATGGTTGTGTATATCACAGACAGACAAACCGATGAATGCAACGCATATCTGATGTGGTTAGATGACGGAAGTTGTAAGAAGTTGTGGTAAAAACTCCCCTTTAGGGGAGTTTTTTCATCTCCTCCCTTAAAAAATACAATATCCCATCTAAAACCTCATTACTATCTATGTTTAACCAATTGGTCTCCGTAGTCTCCAATTTTCTTCTATAACTACTGTTTTCAAATGTTTTTGTTACCCGTCGAATAATATCCTCCAAATTATTTTCTTTCATACCTGTATCGTTGAATATGTATTTTTCAAAACATAGCATTAGGAATTTTTTATCTACCAACGGACTTAAATAATACAAATCAAATATATCTTTATACCTTGTTGAAAAAGAACCGAATTTTAGAAGTGATCGAAGCTTTTCTGTAAACATTTGCTCCTTAGAATTTATTAAAAGACTTGTGCTTGTTTCTGTAAAACATATATCAAAGCAGTATTCCTCCTGCTTAATGGATAAATCTTTGTGAACACCTAAATCTATTTTACTGATGAGAGAATTACCATGAGTATCCGATATTTTAATATGGATCCTCTTCCCATGGTAATCCTGTTGTTTTAGTTCCTCGATATCTCCTATTCTCCTAATGGATATACAATCCAAACAATTTATTTCATCAATAAAATTATCAATATGGGAATCCTCCAACGAATATCTTATAAAATCAATATCCAAATCTCGGGTGGCACGTCGCACATCTTTAGAAATACTTCGCATTACCACGCCACCTTTGATTGTAACGTTCTGATTCAGTTTACTCTTGGCTAACGCCTGAATTATAATGTCCTGACACAATCTTGCTTCTGCGTGAATTTGATCGTATCCCTGTGCTTTTATCTTTGCAATCTGCTCCTTTATATTCATCAGAACACCTCCGATTGCAATATTTGCGTAATCATCTTGCTTTTCGGAAACGACGATGCATATTCCTGAATTGCTTCTATATCCAAATCATAAATCAGTTTGCGATAGTTCCCTATAATCTCCTTGTAATAATCATATGGTAATTTATTCTTATTTCTGATTACTTCAATTAAAAGACGCTCCCTGGAGTATATTTTTACCTGACTCCCCTGATATTCCTTATTTTCCATTCCTACATATACATAATCCGGCTGTTCGAAGCACTGTTTTACTCTTTTATCCGTAATTTTGGAATCGTCCTTATCCGTAGACATATAGTATCGGTCCGGTATTACTTCCGTCAGTCCCTGTATATATAAGGCTGTGTTCATCGTTAAGACTGCCTTCGGATATTTCATTGTAATGATTTCCAATTCCGATACATATTTCTCTGTGGAATAAACGCCCTTTTCTATTTTATAAAGTTTCTCATCTGTAATTTGCTTTTTTATCTGATAGTCGGATTGATATTTTTTAATACATTCTTCATATGATAATAACATAAAAATCCTCCTTTTTGGTTTTTATCCGATTTTTTTATTATTTTTCGGATGTTTACTTTAATTTTAGCAAAATACTATCATTTGTCAAGATAATGTTTTTGTTTTATAAATATCTTATCAAAAAAGCAGTCAGGCAAAAAATATTACCTAACTGCTCTCGTTTTAACTGTTCCTACTACTGCACACCCTTCGGCTCATACTCCTGAAGCGGTGCCAAAAATCCGTTTTCTTTTAAGTTCTTCTCTATCAAATCCAAGGTCTCCTCGCTGTCCGCAAGAATGGTATGGTAATGATAGCCCGAAGTCACATTCTTAAGAAGGCTGGACTTGCCCGATGCGATATCGTCCAAGAACTGTTGCACATTCAAACGGGACTTAATGCCCATCTCTCCGCGAACCAGGCCATAGACCTTATGGTAGACAAAGACATCATCTACAATTCCGCCCAGGTCTACAATCAGATTCAGCTCTTTCTCAACCTCTTCGTCTGTATGCTGCACCTTAAAAACCCTTTTGCAGACGTCCTGCTTATCGATGACATAGCCTCTTGCAAGAGAAGCTACGGGCACACCGGTAGCACGGATAATCGCAATATCCTGCACAATCACCTGTCTGCTCACGTCAAATTGCTCAGCAAGACGGGAAGCGGAAACAGGGCTTACGGATTTTTTAAGACAGTCTACTATTTCCTTTCTTCTTGTTTCTGCGTTCATAGTTCCTCATTTCCAAGCGACTTTTCGCTCTTTTCTCCAATTACACTTACTGTCTGCACGAAAATTCATATGTTTCCGGCAGACCAAATTTACTTTTACCTATTCTTTCTTACACCGCATGCAGATTCTTCAAAGACAAGTCAAGAATCGGTGAAGAGTGGGTTAATGCACCGCTTGATACATAATCAACGCCCAAGCCTTTTAATCTTGCGATGTTTTCTGCGGTTACATTACCGGAAACTTCCACTTCTGCTCTATGGTCGATATAATCAATGGCTTCTTTTAACTGTTCGGTGCTCATGTTATCAAGCATGATAATGTGGGCGCCTGCCTCAACAGCTTCTTTTACCTGGTCTAAAGTCTCCACTTCCACTTCGATTTTACGAACGAAGGGAGCATATGCCTTGGCCATGGCTACGGCTTCTTTTACACCGCCTGCTGCCCCAATGTGGTTATCTTTTAAAAGCACACCGTCGGATAAGTTGTATCTGTGGTTATTACCGCCTCCCACGCGTACGGAATATTTCTCAAAAATACGGTTGTTAGGGGTTGTTTTACGGGTATCAAGAAGTTTGATGCCTGTACCTTCCAACATTTTAACCATTTTAGATGTATAAGTTGCCACACCGCTCATTCTCTGCAAGTAGTTTAATGCGGTTCTCTCACCTGATAAAAGAACGCGGATGTCGCCGCGGATTTTACCGATTAACTGGCCCTTGGTGATTGCTTCGCCGTCTTCTACATACAATTCCACTTCGGTCTTCTCGTCTAAAAGTGTGAACACGCGGGAAAATACCTGCACGCCGCAAAGGATACCGTCTTCCTTACAGATTAAGTCTACTTCGCCCATTGTTGCAGTCTGCATAACGCTGTTGGTGGATACGTCTTCGCTGGTGATATCCTCCTCCAAAGCGCTCATAATTAAGGGATCTACTTTCAATTTCATGGTTGCCTGATCAAACATTCTTAATTCCTCCTGTTAATTTCATCTAAAACGAGTTGGTGGTTCTCTTCATTCCACTTCTCGATGTCTTCGTATTTACTGTAATCCGGGGTAAGGTATGTAAATTCCCTGGTTACCACTACCTGACCTTCTTTGTTGGTCTTGGTTTTTACTTTGGTTTCCATACTGTCTTCGAAATCCTCATCCATATCCAAGGGCTCATATTTTATAAGGTCTTGCGCTGCCACCTTACCGAATACCAGGCTTTCTAAAAGAGAGTTGCTGGCAAGACGGTTCTTACCATGGACACCGTTGCAAGCGGTCTCGCCGATAGCATAGAGTCTGTCCATGGAAGTCTGGCTGTTCTTGTCCACCTTCACACCACCCATAAAATAGTGCTGGGCGGGAACTACGGGAATACATTCCTTCGTCGCATCATAGCCGTGGTCCTTACAATACTCTAAAATATTGGGGAAGTGGGAAACCAGCTCGTCCATAGGAATGGTGCGCATATCTTCCCACACGTGCTCCGTACCGTCTTTCTCCATCTGCTCGCGGATTGCCGCCGTCAGCTTATCTCTTGGAATCAGCTCGTTTACAAAGCGTTCCATATTTTTATTATATAATTTGGCACCCTCACCTCTGACAGACTCGGAAATTAAGAAGCTTCTGTCTTCAATATTTTCACTGTAAAAGGTTGTGGGGTGAATCTGTACATAATCTACGTCTCTTGTGGCGATACCATGTCTTAAAGCAAGGGCAACACCGTCGCCGGTCAAATGGCGATAGTTGGTAGAGTAGCGATACAAACCGCCCACGCCACCTGTTGCAAGCACGGTAACATCTGCATAAATGGCATCCAAACTGCCGTCTTCCCTGCGAATCACAACACCAAAACACTCGCCGGTTTTATTGCGTAAGAATTCTTTTGCTGCTGCCTTAGCTGCCAATGTTCCTTCGGGAAATCTCTTGGCACGCTCATCCACACCTGCCTCGCCGTCAATGGCAATCAAATCCACCATTGTGGTGTGCTCCAGAATCTCCACATTATCAAGTTCTTTTACCCTTGCATAAAGTGTACTGGTGATTTCCTCGCCGGTAATATCCTTATGATGCAGAATTCGATGCTTGCCGTGACCGCCCTCCCGGGTATACTTCAATTCACCGTTCTTAGTGCGACAGAAACGCACGCCGTAATCCAGCAAATCGTTAATGGTATCCCTGGAATGGGAAATCATAATTTCCACGCTTTCGCGGGTGTTCTCATAATGGCCCGCTTTCAGCGTATCTTCCATAAAAGGCTCAAAATCGTTCTCATCATGCTGAACGCAGATACCTCCCTGGGCAAGGTAAGAGTCGCATTCCTCTACTTTAGCCTTGGTAAGCATAATAATTTCCTTGTCTCGAGGGAGGTTCAATGCACAATACAGACCCGCGCATCCGGTTCCCACGATTAAAACATCACATTTTCTCATATGTGTGTCCTCCACCTGATTTTTATCTAAAATAGGTATCTTGTTACTTCGATGCTATCATAACACGTGACAAGACACCTGTCAACATATGTCTTGACACATTTGTATATACACCTTATAATTAGCTTACAATACGGATTGTATAAAATTTGTAAATTTACCTTTCGTATCGGATTTTACCTGAATTATATATTCTCACTATAATATATGCTCTCTTGTATGGGCAGAACGGAGAACACAATGTATAATACCAAAGATTTACAGGAAGCAATTATTCAGTTAAAAAAAGAAAAGGACGTGTGCATTTTAGCCCACGCTTATCAGACCCAGGATATTCTTGAAGTGGCAGATTTTATCGGGGATTCCTTTGGTTTAAGCCAGCAGGCCCAGACTGTACCCCAAAAGAATCTCTTAATGTGCGGCGTGCGTTTTATGGCAGAGACCGCTAAGATTCTCTCCCCGGATAAAAAAGTCATCCTCTCTCACCCTGACGCAGGTTGTCCCATGGCTGAACAACTCACCGTGGAAGAGTTAAAAGAAATCAAGGCGCAGTACCCGAATGCAGCTGTTGTTGCCTACATCAACACCACCTCAGAATTAAAAACCGAGTGTGACGTCTGCGTAACCTCCGCTTCTGCTTTGAATATTGTAAAAAATCTTCCCAACAAAGAGATTCTTTTTATACCGGATTGCAACTTAGGCTCCTGGATTGAGAAACAGGTTCCCGAGAAGAAGTTTCATTTTATCAAGGGCGGTTGCCCCGTACATATGCGCATTACGCCCGAAGATGTATTAAAAGCAAGAGCAGCTCACCCGGGCGCACCTCTTTTGGTTCATCCTGAGTGTAAAAGAGAAGTTACAGCCCTTGCGGATTACGCCGGAAGCACTACAGGCATTATGAAATACGCCGCAAACAGTGATTCCACGGAATTCATTATTGGTACGGACAACAGCATTGTGCAGCATTTGCAATTTGAACATCCGGATAAGAAATTTTATGCCCTGTCCAAGGATTGCGTTTGCCACGATATGAAACTGACTACGCTCATGGACGTCTATAATTGCATCATCGGAGAAGCCGGTGAAGAGATTCTCTTAAGTGATGAAACAAGAGAAAAAGCGAAGAAGTGCATTGATGCGATGCTTGCGATGTCGTAATATTTTATATATTTTCAAATATCATAATATCTAATTTGTATTCTATAGCAATAAAAAAGATTTCCGCCATAAACGGAAATCTTTTTTAGTATTTTCTACTCACATAATACCCACATGGCAGGTCTTACTCCGCCGGACCCGGTTGTAACATATCGTCCTGCATAATCAACTTTTCCTTGCGCATCAACAATAGCAGCCTGCTTTACTGTTTCACCTTTTGTACGTAACCACCACCAGGTATTAAAGTCTTTTTCGCTGTTATCGATTCCGTTTCCGGCGTCTACATTTACTCCTGACTTTTGTGCTACGTTCGTCGCCTTTACTCCTCCTTCATCGGACAAATATAACTCTGCCTCTTCTGCAGATAAAATAAAAATTCTATCATCCGTGATTTCTCCGCCGGCTGTTCCAAACTGCTCATTATCTTTCGTTTTTATCTGATACGTTACAATCAATTTCTGTTCATATTTACTAAAGGAATATTCAAGAAAATCTTCATTTAATAGCTTTCGCAAATTAGAATCTGCCCACGTTACGGCTTTATTGTTATTGTGATAATATCTGGGCGCTAAAACATGTGTGCTTATCAAAAGGACCATATTATCTTTTCTGTCAATAACTTTCCAAGTTATACGCTCATCCATAAAATTCGTACTATCCGTATCAAACGTACCAAATACAATTTCATCACCGATTTGGGCATCTGCCAACATTGCAACCTCTTCTTTATAATATTTTACGGGTAAAATATATTTGATATAAAGCTCGCGGATGCCTAATACAGATATCACTATAATAATGATGCTTCCGCATATTCCTATTTTTATATTTCTCTTTTTTCTTTCTTTCTCCTTTAATTTTTGCTCTAACGTCATCTCCTCCGGACTAACGGGGGTTAACCTCTGAGCCAATAATTCTATTAAATACTTATGTATCAGCTTCAAAACAATTGCTGCAAGAATAGAGCTGACCAATACTAACAGAAAAATAGCCACATCTCTTCCGGCATATTTAGAAAACGTAAAATGTATTTTAAAAATTTCATGTATAATGTACAGCTCCAAGCTGATTTTACTGAGGAGAACCAATACCTTATTGTTAAATTTTACTTTTAACAAAATAAGAAGCACCATAATCAGCCATACAAAGCATACTACAACCTGCGCAAGTAAAGTAATCGCCTTGGCTCCGTATCCGGGATGCCCCTCCCACTCCTGATAATATCCAAAATTTCTTATAATGAATTCTTCCAGTGCAAATGTTACCAAAAACATAACTACCGACACCGGCATAAGCCATTTATAACGTTTCTTCAAAAAAGCCACAATTGGTCCATAGTATTGTGCTGTAAGCATACCTGCCAAAAAGAATATTGTGGTATTATACCACCATTCGCCCATAAACCAGTGCCCGCCGTATTGACTTTTATCATGACCCAGCAGAAGACTTACGGTTATAAGAATAGCAATAAATACCCCCATCACCGTCATCGCACGCTTCGGCTCTTTCACGAAACGGAATATAAAATAGAAAGCAAGATATAAAATCATGATTTCTACCAAAAACCATGTGTTGGTATTAATCAAAACAATACCAAAAAAATTAGCGACTCCCTCTAACACACTGCCTATCCGATTAAAATATATCCCAACAAATATGAAATATATAATATTGGACAACATAAAGGGGATAATAACCGACGGCATTCTCTTCTTAAAAAAGTTTTTCAGATAATCCGGCTTTCTCTTATAGCTTATTACCAGACCATAGCCGGAACAGAAGAAAAATATAGTCGTAAAAAGTATACCCATGGAACTGTATATGGTTATGGGTCCCTTCCATACATTTCCGTACTCCGTAATGTACTGGCTTAAGTGGTGAAAAATTATGCTGACCGCTGTAATTCCCTGAAGAATTTTACTTTGTTGTAAGGATAAAAAGTCTTCATGAAAATGTCCTTTTTCTGCAAATTCTGCTTTCACTGCCATTATACCGAATAAAAGGAGCGGAAAAATGCAAAGTAATAAGTACTCTATGTTCATGTAAACTCCTCCTTATCTGTTTATTTTAATAAATTTATAATACTATTTCTTCTGCACACTGACTATCTTTTTATTCCCAAAATATATAACATATTTACAATATAATATATAAAAAAGCGAAAGTCCTTTCGAACTTTCGCTTGATTCTACAACGGAGAAAGAGGGATTTGAACCCTCGCGCCGGTCACCCGACCTACACCCTTAGCAGGGGCGCCTCTTCAGCCTCTTGAGTATTTCTCCTTAGCCTGAAACTACCTTACCAATATGTGTATGTTTCATGTGTTACGCCTTCCGACGCAAATGTTATTATACTAGGTGGGGTGTTGTTTGTCAACTATTTTTATTATGCCTTTTGGTCCTTGTTTTCGACATCAGTCCTCTCTTATTGTGGCGTAACCCACCCCATATACTCTTCTTCCGTTAATAATTCTTTAGGAATATACGCCTTTATTATACATGTATTGGTATCCGTAGGATATCCCTTTTCATTGCGCACCAACTCATAATTTAATGTAATCGTGTCTCCGTTTATCTGAACGTTCTCTGTATTACAGGAAATATTCGTCTCATCCCTTGTAAAAAAGATTATCAACAACGCCTCTTCATCAAAGTTAATATATGTGCCTTCTAAACATCTTCCTTCATATAATTCTACACTCTCTGACATTGCCAAAAAGGCACTGTATTCTTCCTCCGTTCTTATAATATATTGGTGGTCGCCATATACATTATATAATGCTTCATCTGCTAAATCATATGCAACATATACCCCATATTCTTCATACTGGGTAATATCTCCTGCATCCGGATAAATCGCATTCACAAAATTACAACCTTCAAAGTATTCTTTAGGGACAGCTGCTTCAAAGAAAAATCCCCCCATTACATCAGGTTGTGGACCATCATCCGGATATACACTGTCATCGCTCATCATAAAATATATTCTGTCTTCTTTTATCATTAAACGATCTGCTTCAAGATCATAAATTCCAGAGGTTGTCTCATCGTATGATAACACATAATTATATTCTTCCAACGAATAATTTTCTTTTAACTTCTCAAGACTTCCTTCCAATGAAAAACAGTCTTCCGCAAAAACAAGTTGCTCTTCTGTTTCAATTATTACCGTACCATAGCGTATTTTTTCATACTCTTCGCTATATCCGCACTCATAGCTGTGAATATATATGTCATTTTTCGTATATATTGTTCCTTCTTCCTCTTCCACAGCATTATCACAACCCAAGAGAACAAAAACAGCCCCTATTAAAATCAAAAACAGAAAAACAATCTTTTTCATCACGCATTCCTCAATGCTACTACCGCATCACTAATCTTCTTCGCAACCTCAGGTTGGTTCATGGTATACAGATGCACACCATCCACGCCCTGACTCATTAAATCTACCACCTGATCGATGGCATATGCAATTCCGGCATCGCGAAGTGCTTCCGGAGAATGCTCAAAGCGGTTCATCATCTTAACAAACTTGGCAGGAAGGCTGGCACCGCAGGTGGTAACCATACGTTCAATCTGCGCCTTATTTACAACCGGCATAATTCCGGCTTCAATCGGCACGTTAATGCCAGCAAGACGGGCCTTTTCCTGAAACTCATAAAACATATTATTGTCAAAGAAAAGCTGGGATACCAGATGTTCAGCCCCCGCATCTACCTTCTTCTTCAAATTTAAAATATCATCTACCATATTATCACACTCGGGGTGTCCTTCAGGATAACATGCTCCGGATACATGGAAATCGCCACGCTCCTTAATGTAGGTCACCAGCTCGTTAGCATGCATAAAATCGGTCTGTCGGGGCAAATCCGGTACAATATCGCCGCGAAGTGCCAAGATATTCTCAATTTTATACTCTTTGATTAATTTCAGAACTTCTTCCACCGACTCCTTGCTGGAATTTACGCAGGTTAAGTGCATCATGGAAGGAATGTTATACTGCTCCTGAATTGCCTTACAGATATCCGCGGTCAGCACACTTGCTCCGCCACCGCCTGCACCATAAGTCACACTGATAAAATCAGGCTTACACTCCGACAATGCACCCAGCTTTGAATAAATACTGTCAATGGAACTGGTTTTCTTCGGGGGAAATACCTCAAAAGAAAACACTGTTTTTTTCTGCTCAAAAATCTCTGAAATTTTCATTCTTTTACTCTCCAATTTGAAACGACTGTGCTCCCGCAAGAACACAGTCGCAATTTTTAAAATACAAACAGCGCAGCGCCGTAAGCGGGAAGGTTAAATTCCAAATAATAAGGTCTTCCGTCGCATTCACCCTGCTGAGCTGTAAGCTCTGTCGGGATTGCACCGCCGTTACCGCCGAAGCGCTTATCATCGCTGTTAAGAAGCAATTTATATTTCTTCTTTGCAGGAACGCCGACTCTGTAATTTTCACGACGCATCGGTGTCATATTAAGCACTACGAGAACGCGATTCTTATTTTCTTTACCCTTACGGAAGTAGCTGTAGATACTTCTGTCACCGTCATCTGCGTTAATCCATTCAAAACCGTCCCAACTGTTATCAATCTGATATAAAGAAGGATATTTACGATAGATTGCAAGCAATTCCTTCATATACTCCAACATACCGCGGTTTAAATGGTTCTCCAACAAGTACCAGTCAAGCTCTCTTTCCTCGCTCCACTCTCTCTCCTGAGCAAATTCCTGACCCATGAAAAGAAGTTTCTTACCTTCATGTGTGAACATAAAGGTATAGCCTACACGAAGATTTGCGTATTTATCTACCTGATAGCCGGGCATTTTATTAACCATAGAGCACTTTAAGTGAACTACTTCATCATGTGACAAAGGCATAATATAGTTTTCGCTTGAATTGTAGCTCATGGCAAAAGTCAACTTATTGTGATTACCTTTTCTGAAATAAGGGTCAAGCTTCATATATTCACAGAAGTCATGCATCCAACCCATATTCCACTTAAAAGTAAAGCCAAGACCGTCGTCTTCCGGTGCTCCTGTAACCTTAGGCCAAGCTGTGGATTCTTCCGCAATCATGCATACACCCGGATATGTACCGCGCACTACGGAATTCAAATGCTTGAAGAATTCAATCGCATCAAGATTCTGATTTCCGCCATACTTGTTGGCTACCCACTGACCGTCCTGCTTACCGTAGTCAAGGTAAAGCATAGATGCAACCGCGTCTACACGAAGACCGTCAATGTGGAATTCCTTAATCCAGAACAGCGCATTCGCGATAAGGAAGTTACGCACTTCATTTTTACCATAGTTAAAAATCTTGGTGCCCCAGTCAGGGTGCTCGCCCAAACGAGGGTCCGGATGCTCGAATAAACAGGTTCCGTCAAACTCTGCCAAACCATGGGCATCTCTGGGGAAGTGTGCGGGTACCCAATCAAGGATAACACCGATTTTATTTTTATGAAGAAGATTAACCAGATACTGAAAATCTTCCGGTGTTCCGTATCTTGAAGTAGGCGCATAGTAACCGGTTACCTGATATCCCCAGGAACCGTCAAACGGGTGCTCCGCAATACCCATTAATTCCACATGGGTATACTTCATTTCTTTTAAATATTCTACAATTCTGTCAGCGAACTCTCTGTAGTTATAGAAGCCCTCTTCCTCTTCACGGGGATGTCGCATCCAGGAACCGATGTGGCACTCATATACTGCCATGGGCTCTTCAAATACATTCTTGGAATCTCTTTCCTCCATCCAAGTCTTGTCACTCCACTTGAACTTACTAATGTCCGCAACCTTGGATGCATTACCGGGTCTCATCTCAGCATGGTTTCCAAAAGGATCCGCCTTATATAATTTTTTACCTTCCGGAGTAATAATGAGATACTTATACATATCTCCCACCTTGGCTTCTTTGATAAAAGCAGCATATACTCCGCCGTCACCTACTTCACCCATGGGATTGGCATTCTCATCCCACCCATTGAATGTACCAATTACATGTACGCTGATTGCATTAGGTGCCCACACACCGAAATGAATACCGGCCACGCCGTCCTCTACCGAAGGATGCGCTCCCAATTTCTTATAAATATCATAGTGGGTACCCTGTCCAAATAAGTAACAGTCTGCATCTGAAATAAAAACTCTCTCCCCCGTTGCAACTGCAATCTTTTCTTTGGCATTTGTTGCTTTCTTACATGTTGTCTTCTTGGTTTTAGCCTTTTCTGCCATTTTGTTTTCCCCCAATTAGTTAAAATCTTTTTCTTTTAAGATAATCTTGTCATTTTCGTCATAACGCTTACGCATAATAATGCTTGCCACCTTGCCCAAGCTTCCCTTATTTGCCTTGCGTACCGCGTTATCCATGATTTCTTTTACTTCTGCGATGGTTACGGTGTGATTACCTGCCTGTAATTCCGACACTCTCTTGTATAGTGCCAGGCGCCCCATATCATCTACACAATAACCTTGCTCATTCACATAACGCATTCCGTAGTTAACCAGCATATCCACATTCATGGATAAAACATCAATTCTTGCATTGAAGAACTCACCAATTACCGCACCTCTACTCATCAAAGTATCCATAGCACGCTTTTTATCCATAAGAATTACTATAATACCGGTAGCCTCCTGATTTAACTCCTGAAGAAGGGAACGCATGGTATGACTGTTTATCTTGCCTGCATTCTCCACCAACAGCGCACCGTTCACCAATTTGGCGAACACATTGCTCATATCCTTCGTGTTTAGCTTCTCTGCGTCAATTTTAGCCACATTACCCGAGAAATTGTCATCACACATGCGCACGTAAGACACAATCAGCTTCGCAAGCTTTAAAGATGTCTCATGGGAATCCGCCGTAATAACTACGTTACCCACGTATGCCGCCAAAGTGATTTTTTCCAGAGTATCCAGAATCTGGGCCTTCATCTTCTTGGAATACAGGAACGGCTTAAACAGGTCTTTCTCTTCATCCGTTAAATCCTTATGTCCTGTGATTTCCTGCTCATCCTCAGATGTTACATCATCCTGCTCCTGCATGTTATATTCTTCCACAGGTGCTTCCTCCTGTACTTCTTCTGCTTCTTCCTCAACCAGTCCGTCTACTTCTTTCCATATACTTCCCGGAATTGCTGCCGTAACGGAACCATAGAAATTGCCCTCACCCGCAGATGCAAAAATAGAAGCCTCTTCCGCTGCTGCAACCGGCTCTTCCATTTCCACTGCCGCTTCTTTAATATCTTCCACTTCAGCCTCGGCAAAAATAATGGAATCCGTTGCAACTGCCGTGGTGGATAGCTCTCCCGTAAACTGAGAAACAATGGTAGCCGATGCAACCGGAATCTCTTCCGCCGCCGTTTCAATCAATTCTTCCGTTAGTTCCTCCACTACGTGGACTTCCTCCACATCGGTCTCCACAGCTTCTAAAACAGTCTCGGTATCTGTCTCCTGTGATGCAAGGGTTTCTTCCTCTACCGCCTCCATGTGGTCGCTTTCTTCAACTGAAAGTTCTTCCGCTGCATCTTGTGACACCGGAATTTCCTCTGCTACAGGTACTTCCGCAACATCAGCCTGTAATTCTTCGGCTTCTTCAGGGATAGTCTCCTCCATAACAACCTCAGGTACTACAGCAGATTCTTCCTCTTGTGTAAAAGGCATAATTACCTGTTTTGCATGATTCTCCAAGCCCTTTATTACCGTATCGCTTACCGGCTCCTCCATCTGATCCAGTACGGACGGATCTTCCAGAGATGCCAGAATACCGGTTTTAGAATCCACATCAAACTGTGTAAAAATCTGCCCGGTCTGCTGAAGTACTTTCTGACGCACTTCCTCCTGCATCTTCTGCTCGCGCTCTTTTTTCATTTTTTCCCAATCAGCAATTATATCCTGAATATTGAGCTGACCGGTAATCTGCTTCTCAACTACCTTCTCTTCCTGGAGATTTGCCAGACTAATCTGTCCGTCCATCTCCTGGGCAAGAAGTCTTTCATATGCTCCGGTGTTTCCTGTAACCGGGGCTGTTCTCTGTGTATTTGATATAAAAGACTGCTGGCCCGGAATTTCTTCCGCTACCGTTTCTCCTTCTCCGTCAAAGTGTATCTCCTGTACATTTCTGGTCTGCACTCTGGCTGTATCTCCACCGATAACCGGTGCGGAAGGAACGGTACCTACTACTGCTTCCACAGGAATTTCCTGTGTTCCCTCATCCAGCTCTTCTACCAGCATTCCCATGGACTGAGGAGGCTCTGCTCCCACATACTCCTGGGCAAAATTTTCTTTAAATGCTTCCATCTCCGGGCTGGCTTCTGCCGCATTCTGCGGAGTGGGAATCTGGAATCTGATATCCGCAGTCTGATCTGCAAAAAACACTTCCTGTGCATCGGCAGGAATCGTATTATGATATACCTGCTGATTATCTCGATTCTCTCCCGTAACATGAACAGGCTGAGGTTCGTCGTCTATGTATTCTTTCAGATTCTCCGCCAGTTCTGCCTGAAGATTCATGGTATTAAACTTGCTCATGTCAATGGTTTTAACGCGGAAATCATCGTCCAAATCCATTTCGCCGGTATTACGCTCTCTTGCTGCCTGAGCCGCAATCTGAATCTTCTCTTCATTACGATGATCGTATTTTTCCTGCTGATCCGGACTTAAGGGTTCATGGAGCATCTTAAGCTCCATAGCCTTAATAACAAAAGGTCCCTGCCCGTATCGGATAATCATCTCATCACAAGCCTCCACGCATTTGGTGGCAAAACCCGCACGATGGTAGAGGTATGCTAATTCATATTCCCATTCCTCTTCCACAAGATGTTTTTTTCTGAATTCTTCCAGTAATTCTATTCTTTCTTCATATCCCACATTCTGAGCTTCATAAATGCGGTAACGAAGGGTATATACTCCTGCATCACGGGGAGCCATGTTGGCAAATTCCTTAAAATACTCAATGGCCTCAACAATATCTCCCGTCTCAAGGCAGATTTCGCACAAACCGTATACAACATTTCTGTTATTAGGGTTACGATCGTATGCCAGACCAAGAATCTCATAACAATCCTCAAATCTTTTATTCAGCTTATAAAGCTCTGCGATTTTACACAAAGTAGTCGTACTTTTAACACGTTTCCAGTCAATGGTATCCGCCAGACGTACGGCATCTGCATACTTCTGATTTTCCATTAATTTGTCAATTTCTTCCGAACGAAGTTTAAATTCATACTTATCCAAAGTATCCACCTCTTATATTACAAATTGCATATGCACATTATTAACCCATAATACTATGTCTAAGTTTACCACAGGCATAATACAATGTCAAAAAAAGAATAAGAAAAAGGGCTAAAAACATTTACCAAATGTTCTTAACCCTTGTACATTTTTATCTGATAAGTGACCAAACCGTTTATCAGACTTTTTTAGACGCTTTTACTCCATATGATCTAACAATTCCTGATAAAATCTTGAGTAGTCTATTCTCCCCTCGCCCATAAATTTAATGGCTGCAGAAGGATGTGAGTTCATAATCCCCGTTAAAAGGTAGGGGATGTCGTATCCCCATAAACTCCCCTTTTCGATTTCCTCCTTGATGTAGGTCTGTACGAAATCCATAATCGGTACAAGATTGTAGCGGGGATTACGTAAGAAGGATAAAAGAGATTCCATGTAGCAGTTGCCTGCACCACGGCCCATACCGCTTACGGTAGCATCCGCAAGGCTGGCACCGATACTTAAAGCTTCAATGGTGTTTGCGTATGCAAGCTGCTGGTTATTATGGGTATGCACACCTATCTTCTTATTATGCTTTGTTGCAATTTCCATATACTTGTGAGTAAGGCGACGGATCTGTTCCGGATAAAAAGCACCGAAACTGTCTACTAAGTAGATGTAATCAACATCGCATTCCGCAAGGATTTCAAGACCGTTATCAAGTTCTTCCTCACGTACCTTGGAAATCGCCATGATGTTAACGGAAGTTTCATAGCCCTTATCATGTGCATCCTGAATCATTTCGATTGCCGCAGGAATCTGATGGATGTAGGTTGCGGTACGTACCAAGTCAATCACACTGTCTTTCTTAGGGATAATATCATTCTTGTAATCGGTTCTTCCCACATCGGTCATAACCGAAATCTTCATATCAAAATCGTTAGTTCCCACAACGGCACGGATATCTTCTTCCTCGCAGAATTTCCACTTGCCGTAATCTTCCTTCTTAAAAATATCTTTGGATGCCTTATAACCGAATTCCATGTAATCGACACCGGCTTTTATGTTGGCGCGATACAATGCCTTAACGAATTCATCTGAGAATCCGAAATTGTTAACCAGACCGCCGTCACGAAGCGTACAGTCCACTACCTTAATGTCAGGTCTAAAAGAAATTAAATTACCTTTGTTCTGCATTTTTTCGCCCTTCTTTCTTATTTTCTTTCTAAAATGAGTGTGCCGATAGTTTATACCATTTTCTTTCGGCACTTTAAAGCGTAACACTTCAACGCGTTAAACTGTTATAAAGAATACTCCTTTTTAAAAGAGATGTCAAGGGATTATTTTTAAAATAATTTTTATCTTTAACATCAGGTGTATTTTGAAATGATCATCGACAAATTAAAAAATCCCCGTAAATCCGGAAGTTTACGGGGATTATAGGCCATTTTAATATTATATTTACTCAACTGTCGTAATGTAAATTGTATAATCTTCGGATGTTCCGTCTTCGTAATTTACTGTAAATGATACTTCTAAATCTGTACCGACAGTTTCGATATATATATAACAAATATTTAAAACATCGCTGGGTTCGGTTACACTTATATAATCAACATTTGGTGTAATATCCTTTATCGTACGACCTGTAGATATAACTGACAAATCATATACAATCGGTGCGTCACCTTCACCTGCCAATACAGCCCCCACTTCACCTTCACCCTGTAAAGTATAGTGTGAACCATTGGGAATAAGAGCCTGTTCCGTCTTTTCTAAGAAACTATAGTCTGCAATTATAGTTTGCCGATAAGCTTTCAAATAATCCATAAAAGCATCAAAATTATCATAATTTAAAATTTCTACTTCTTGAGATAACGATATATTCTCTCCCTCTCCTATAGTAACGTAAAAAGCGAAATCTTCCTCTGTACCATCATCATATACTACTGTAAATGCTACTTCTATGTCTGTACCGGTTGTTTCAATATACACACACCACGCACCTTCATTCATAGGATGTACTCCAAAAGATAAATAATTCACATCTGATTTAATTTCACTTATTTCTTTTGCCGCCGGTATGATATTTAGATATATGCTGTATTCATCCTCTTTTATTGTATATTTTGCTCCGTTAGGGATAATTGAAACCTCTGAACTTTCTGAAAAATTGTAATCTACAATTACTGTTTTATTTAAAGTCTTCACATACTCTAACAAAGCATCGGGGGGACGAACACCGGTAGTATCAATATTTACAATCTCTACTTCCGGTTCGGTATTTTCAATCACTTCTTCAGAAACAGATTCCGATACTTCTTCGGAAACCACTTCGGATTCTACTTCTGATGTAGATAATTCAGATGTTACTTCCCCTTCTTTTCCGCATCCTGCTAATAACATCGTTAACATCACGCATAATAACATTACAATACTTTTTCTTCTCATTTTATTTCCTCCTTTTTAATATTGTACATAAATTATAGTCATCTTAATAACTATAGTCAAGTATAAGACTATATTTTATCCTAAATTCATAGTACAAAAAGGAGGTGTGAATTATGATAAGTTATTCGCCGTTTTGGACAACCTTACAGAATTCTTCCGAAACCACATATACATTAATTCATAAGTACCACCTTTCAAGTGCCACCATAGACAAACTGCGAAAAAACAAACCTCTTACTACTACAACCATTAATGATTTGTGCCGTATTTTAAACTGTCGCATCGAAGAAATTGCCGTATACGAGCCCTCTGATATTGACCAACCACTGTAAAGTTGTGTTATCTTTGTCGACGCCTTTTTCTTGCAATTACCCAAAATCTATTATACAATCGCCTCATCTTAAAATTCTTTTATCTTGCCTTTCGGCAAAAGAATTCCACTTTTATTACTATTTTTGTGCAAAATTCACATTGTCTGATCAAAATATCTGTTGCTATACTCATATTAATCTTATGGTTTTGTGGATTTTTGCATCACGAAAGGAATGTTTATGCAATCAGACGATATCTGCAAACCACTGGAAGAAATGACTCTTATGGACCACTTTATGTTTGAGGAAGTCATGGAAAATCCGGAGAATACCAAACTAATGCTGGATATTATTTTAGAAGATGACATCACTCTGAAAGGTTTACCTCAAACAGAAAAAGAGTTGCGCAAACAACCTACGAATCGGCTTGCCAGACTTGACATTTGGACCAAAGATATAAAAAATACCATTTATGATACAGAACTTCAAAATCAGAAGGTTCCTAATTTGTCAAAGAGAACCCGATATTATCAGGCCATGATAGACTGTAAACTTTTGACACCCGGCGAAAAGGATTTCAACCAATTAAACAACGTATATATTATTTTAATTGCTCCTTTTGATTTGTTTGGTTATGGATTATATCGATATACCTTTATTGGACAATGTGTTGAAATACCGGAGTTAAAAATGAATGACGGAGCAACCCGCATATTTCTTAATACAAAAGGAACAGATAACAACGGGGTCAGTAATGAATTAATTGAATTTTTGAAATTTATGGAATATACAAACGACGAAACAATAAAGTATACAAGTCCCAAAATTTTAAAACTAAAGGAGAATATAAAAACTATGCTTAAAGACACTGAATACAGCATAAAATATTTAAGATTTCGAGAAGCCTATTATCGTGAGCACAAAGAGGAAATTGAAGCAGATAAAGCAGCCGCGCGAGCAGAAGGGTTAGCTGAAGGGTTAGCTGAAGGACGGGCAAAAGGGCATGCAGAAGGGCGGGCTGAAGGGCGGGCTGAAGGACACACCATGGGTGTAACTGAAGCAACTCATAATAATATAATAGAATTATTACACACCATAAGTGAAATTCCGCCCTCTTTGACAGACAAAATTCTCGCTCAAAATGACAATGCCTTGCTAAAAGAGTGGCTCATCAAAGCCGCTCACGCCAAATCCATTGAAGAATTTGAAAAAAGTATTGCATAAAATTAAGAATATAACTTAAAAAAAGCAGGTAACATTCGGGTATTTGTACAATCTCCTTAACAGGATACGATTTACCCTTGAACCTGCTTTCTTTTTCTCACCACTTCTTACTTCAATAAATCACTCAGTCTTGCAAACTCTTCCAGCGTAAAAGTCTCTCCCCTCACGCTTTCTGACTTGCCCATAGCTTCCAAGGCATTCAGAACCTGCTCTTTGGATACATTCAAATCTGCCGCATGGGTCAGACCGTTTACCAATGTTTTACGGCGCTGCTGGAAAGACGCCCTGATAATACGGAACATAAAAGCCTCATCCTCTACGATAACAGGCGGCTTGTCATAAACCTTTAAGCGAATAACCGCACTTGCCACATTGGGTTTTGGAATAAAGCAATTGGGTGAAACAACCGTTACAACTTCCGCCTTACAATAATACGCAACTGCAAGCGACAGGGCTCCGTAATCCTTGGTTCCGGGACCCACCTGCATACGCTCCGCCACCTCTTTTTGTACCATAATGGTAATGCTGTCCAAGGGCACATGGCTTTCAAGCAAACCCATTACAATGGGGGTGGTAATATAGTAAGGAAGATTGGCCACCACCTTAATGGGTCGGTTGTTGTTGTGCTCCTCCACCAGCTTTGCAATATCTACTTTCAAAACGTCATCGTTAATCACGGTTACGTTGTCGTACTCAGACAATGTATCCGCCAAAATCGGAATCAACGCTTTATCAATTTCTACCGCAATGACTTCTCTTGCACGCTCTGCCAGATACTGGGTCATGGTTCCGATTCCCGGTCCGATTTCCAATACACAGTCGTCCTTGGTAATCTCTGCGCTGTCTATGATTTTCTCTAAAATATGAGTGTCAATTAGGAAGTTCTGTCCAAACTTCTTCTGAAAATGAAACCCGTGTTTATTCAGTACCGCGGCTGTATTGCCGGGATTTCCTAAATATGCCATATATTTTCCTTTCTTAGATAAGTTCGGTGTGACATATAAATAATTCAACGTGGGCACGCGCTCGCTGCTTCACGCACACAGCCTTTTGATATATTATCTTCCGAGGAATAGTTTCTTCGCATTCTCGTAAGTCACACGCTCAACTTCTTCGACGTTTACGCCCTTGATTTCTGCGATTTTCTCTACCACATAGGGCAGATACAATGATGAATTGCGCTTCCCACGGTAAGGAACCGGTGTAAGGTACGGACAATCCGTCTCCAACAGAATATGCTCCAGCGGAATTTCTTGTACAACCTCCACAAGCTTCTTGGCATTTTTATAAGTGCAGACACCACCTACACCGATATGGAATCCCATCTTCACTACCTCCCGAGCCACCTCCGGCGAATATGAGAAGCAATGCATCACACCACGGTAATTCCTGGTATCGTGTTTGTGCAGAATGTCCAAGGTATCTTTGGCCGCCTCTCTGGAATGTATAATAATCGGTAAATCGACTTCCTTAGCCAATTCAATCTGACGTTCGAACCATTTTTTCTGAATCTCCCGCTCGGGCTCATCCCAATAATAATCAAGACCGATTTCACCAATGGCAACAATCTTCTCATCCGCTGCCAATTCTTTTAAACGGTCCATATCCTGTTCCGTCAACGGTAAGGTATCCGAAGGATGCACGCCTACCGCTCCATAGATAAAAGGATACTTTTGGGTCAATTCATAAGTCCGCTCCGTAGATTCCATGCTGGCACCCACATTGATGACGTACTCTATTCCGTTTTTCTGCAGACTCTCAATAAGACTCTCTCTATCCCCATCAAAAGCATCGTCATCATAATGTGCATGACTCTCAAAAATCATTTTTATTCTCCAATATCATATTTTATAATTTTTCAACCTTTTTATCATATCAATCTCTTCTATTTATAGAACATACTTTGTTAAAAAGCAAGTTGCACCCCACTCTTTTTCCTAAAAAAATAGAATGAATATTTATAAAATAACCCGCATATATGTCCAATTCACAATTTTTTTGCATTTTTTTCAAAAAATTTTAAAAAAATACTTGCAAAGTTAAAAATCCTATACTATAATCAACAATGCGCGTAAGAAATGCGTCAACATAATATAGCCTGCGCGATTAGCTCAGTTGGTAGAGCACCTGACTCTTAATCAGGGTGTCCAGGGTTCGAGCCCCTGATCGCGCACTTAAGCACTGGTTTTGCGGACATATGAGCCGTGGGGTTGGTGCTTATTTTATTTTACAAAAACTATATAATAATGTATATTTATAAATATCTTTTAAGGAGGTACTTCTAAAATGATATTGCTTCTTGTATTTATTCTAGGCTTGTTTCTTATTTTTATTGCCATGCAACTAATATTCAGGCTTTTTTTCTATCTTCTTAAAACCTTACCCTACTTTTTCATGGGCAAGAACGCCGGCTTTAAATATCCGTGGGTTGCGTTTGTTCCCGCCGGAAGGCAATACATTGCCATGACTATTCCCCATTGTCAATATAACCTTGGTCTGTTTAAAACAGACAACCGTAAAATGGTTTACTGGATATGGTTAGGTTTTGAAGCAGTATTTACCATTTTATACACAATCGCCACTTTCGCTTTCTATTATGTGGAAATATACTATGCCGGAACCTCCGGTTATTCCGACTATTACACGTCCTATGGTGCTTCAAGCTCGGGTCTGACATCAGAATTTTCCACGGTAACCCTTATTACACAGATTATTCTTTACGCTATTCTTTTTTTACGATGGGCAATTAGGGGAGTCATTCAATGGCGCATGTATTATGACCTTCTAAATGCATATGAGATGAATACACATGCCAAATGGGCACCTGCAGTAAATATTATCTGTCCCCTTGTCATGTTGGTGTTTGCTTACATTATAATGAGCCGTTCTCCTGAATACGGCAGTGACGGATACTATCCTTTAGAAGATGAAGAAGAATATTATGAAGAAGACGAATATGATTCTTATTAAAATATATTCTGTCCATATTGCATTATACGGTAATAAAAGGTAATATACACATAATTACATTATACAAAAAGGAGAATTCAAAATGACAACTTATAATTCTGATGCATTTGCGGAAAGTCTGGCGATAATGTTTCCCTTTCTGACTATGGGCATGATATTTTTAATTATGGCAGTTACTATGATATTTGCAATAATTTTGAGTATTGTGATTTCCATTCCCTATTATAAAATGGCAAAAAATGCAGGACTTCCCAACCCTTGGCTTGCATTTATTCCACTGGGTAACCTCTATATTATATTAAATCTCAGCCAAAGAGAGTTTAACATCTTCGATTGGATTCGTACCTACGACAGAACCAAGGTATTCTGGTACGTCATTGCCGGTTACGCTATTTTCTTCGGCTGTTATTTTATTATGATGATTCCTTTCCTAAACATTATATTCTCGATATTCTATTATGCATTGTCAATTGTTTTTTCAATTGCAGTATATATTTTCAGCTGGAGAATGAATTATGATCTTCTTATGACTTACGGAATGGAAGAACATGCAATGTGGGCATCCATTGCGAACTGCTTCGTTCCTATTGTAATGGTCGTATTTTCTTTTATCATTATGAACAACGAACCGGATTATACGGTATAAAAGATTTCGTATAAAATAAGCTATAGACAGAAAAACCCGAGGCTTATATGATTCCTTCCATGTAACAGGAAACAATCATATTCGTCTCGGGTCTTGTTTTTAGCTCGCCTGTTCAAACTGGCTGTTATATAATTCAGAATAAAATCCACCCTGCGCCATCAGCTCGTCGTGGCTACCGCTTTCAATAACGTCACCGTCCTTCATAACCAGAATCATATCAGCGTTACGAATGGTAGATAAACGATGGGCGATTACGAAAGACGTTCTGCCCTTGGTCAGGCGGTCCATGGCCTCCTGAATCAACACTTCCGTTCTGGTATCAACAGAACTTGTTGCCTCGTCTAAAATAAGCATGGGGGCATTTTCTACCATGGCTCTTGCAATGGTCATAAGCTGCTTCTGTCCCGCGGACAAATTCACCTTATCGTTTAAAATCGTATCATAACCCTTGGGCAACGTACGGATAAAATGATAAATGCCTGCTGCCTTACATACCTTATCAAGCATCTCGTCCGTAATGCCTTCCTTGCCGTAGACAATATTATCGCGGATGGTTCCCTCAAACAACCAGGTGTCCTGAAGCACCATACCGAACAAATCGTGGATATTTTCGCGGGTCAGCTCGGAAACCGGCGTACCGTCAATGCTGATGGAACCGCTGTTTACCTCATAAAAGCGCATCAGCAAGTTTACCATGGTAGTTTTACCCGCACCGGTAGGACCAACAATGGCAATCTTCTGGCCAGGCTTAATTTTCACAGAGAAATCTTTGATGATAATCTTCTCCGGGTCGTAACCGAATTTTACATGATTAAATTCAATTTCGCCCCTGATGTCTTCGCCTTTAAGCACCTTCGTCTTGTGGCTTTCATCTTCCATAGGCGGTTCCTCCAGGCACTCCAAAATTCGCTCGGCAGCTGCTGCCGTAGACTGCATACTGTTCATAGACTGTGCAATCTGGGACAAGGGCTGGGTAAAAAGTCGCACGTACATGGTAAACGCCACGATAACGGGGAAATCAATTTTACCCATCATAACAAGCACTGCACCGGTTACACAGACTACCACATATCCTAAGTTACCTACAAACCCCATAAAAGGCTGCATAAGGCCGGATAAAAACTGAGCCTTAAAAGCACTGGTGCAAAGCTTTGCATTAATTTCCTCAAACTCCTCCTTGGCCTTACGCTCGCCGTTGTAGGCTTTTAACACGTTGTGGCCGGCGTAGACTTCTTCCACGTGACCGTTAATCATACCAAGGTACTTCTGCTGTCCCACAAAGTACTTCTGGGACTTGCCAAGAATCAGGCTCATAAAAGCAAAACCGATCAAAGACGAAAGAATCGCCGCAATGGTCATAGTAATATCGGTAATTAGCATCATAATGATGGAACCGATTAACATGGTCACTGCCATTACAAGCTGAGTGATACTCTGGCCCAAACTATGGCCGATGGTATCCACGTCATTGGTTACACGGCTTAATACATCACCGAAAGTCGTAGAGTCAAAGTACTTAAGCGGCATAATGTTAATCTTCTCGGAAATATCTTTACGAATCTTCTTTGACATTCTCTGAGTCATGGTTGCCATCACAAGACTCTGGAAATACTGGAAGACAACACTGATACCGTAAATGATAATCAGAAGAATCGCCACATCTTTGACCGCTTCCATATCAATGCCGGTGAGAATCCCTGCCTCAATAACCGCCGTCAAATCCTTAATCACATCCGGACCGATAACCGCTAAAATACTGCTGATAAAGGACAGTAGCAGTGACAGCACCATAAATGGTAAAAACTTCTTTAAGTACTTAAATAATTTGATAAAAGTGCCCTTAAAATCCTTGGGTTTTTCTACAATTCGTCCGGCACCGGGACCACGTTTCTTTCCGTTGTTTGCTGAACCCATTTCATATTCTTTATTTGCCATTATGCCAATTCCTCCTTTGAAAGCTGAGAATAGGCAATCTGCTGATAAACCTCACAGGTCTGCATCAGCTCCTTGTGGGTGCCTTTGCCCACGATTTTACCATCGTCCAAAACCACAATTTGGTCAGCATCCAGAATGGTACCGATACGCTGGGCTACCAAAAGGGTGATGGCATTGCCGGTCACTTTAGTCAATTCGCCGCGCAGTACGCGGTCGGTTTTATAATCCAGTGCCGAGAAGGAATCATCAAAAATATAAATGTCCGGCTTACGGCAAATCGCTCTGGCGATGGACAGACGCTGTTTCTGACCGCCGGAAAAGTTAGTACCGCCCTGGGCTACGTCGGCATCTAATTTTTTATCCAGTTTGGACACGAAATCTTCCGCCTGAGCAATGCGAAGTGCCTCCCAAATCTCTTCATCCGTATATTCTTCCTGCTTACCATTTTCACCGTAAGCAATGTTGGAACGGATACTTCCGCCAAATAATACCGCACGCTGAGGCACGAGACCGATTTTATTACGAAGGGCCTCCTGAGTGTAGTCGCGAACGTCCACACCGTCTATAAGAATGCGACCTCCTGTCACATCATAAAAACGGGGCACCAAATTAATCAAGGTAGATTTACCGCTACCCGTAGAACCGATAAAAGCCACGGTTTCGCCGGATTTCGCCGTAAAAGAAATATTTTCAAGCACCGCATCCGATGCATCGGGATAGCGGAAAGACACGTTCTCGAAGATGACTTCGTGAGTGCCGTCCTGTAGTGCATTTTGAACTGCTTCTTTTTTATCTGTATTATTTTTGTCTTCTGCCGTTGCACCGGTCTCTCCGGCACCTACAACCGCACCGTCCACAACCTTGGTCTTGGTATCAAGCACTTCTTTAATACGTTTCGCAGATACGCTGGCTCTCGGCAGAATGATGAAAATCATGGTAAGCATCATAAAAGACATTACCACCTGCATTGCATAAGAAGAAAAGACAACCATATCCGAGAACATCCTGATTTTTTCATCGGGAGAACCGGCTTGATTAATCAGATATGCACCAATCCAGTAAACTGCCAGGGAAAGTCCGTTCATAATAATGGACATTCCGGGCCCCAAAATTGCCATAGACCGCTGGGTAAACAAATGGGTCTTCATCAATTCATCGTTTGCCTCTTCAAACTTGCCTTCCTGGAAATCTTCCGCATTATAAGCGCGTACCACGCGAATACCGGTAAGATTTTCTCTTGTAACACGGTTTAAGTTATCCGTCAGGGTCTGAATGATTTTAAACTTAGGTAAAACAATAATAATAAGGGAAACAATTAAAATCATTAAAAGAAGCACGGCAATCGCGGTACTTACCGTCCACTGCCAGCTTTTGCTGTAAATCTTGCCGATGGCCATAGACGCCATAATAATCGCACGGAACATAATTGCCGTACCCATTACAAGAAACATCTGCACGTGCATGATATCATTTGTAGAACGGGTAATAAGGCTTGCAGTTGAGAATCCGTTAATCTCTTCCATAGAAAATCCGGTAACCTTATCGTACACCTTACTACGCAGTCTCATTGAGAAACCGGTGGCTACCTTGGCACAGAAAAATCCTACCACAACAGATGCTACCAGACCGCCAAAGGAACATAGAAGCATCATTCCGCCGGCCTTCCAGATTTCCGACATGGGACTTCCCGGAGTGATAACCGTCGTGGTTATTGCATTCATATAATCGGGCAATTTTAATTCCAAAAATACCTGAAGCGTGGTAACCAGAACGGTTCCCAGCATAAAAAGCATTTCTCTTTTGCGTAGATATTTTAAAATACTGAACACTTACATCTCCTCCTTTTATTTCCCAAAAGGACAATTCTTCTACATATATCAAACAGTTTTATGTTATGCATTTTATTTTTATATGTCAATGGATATTTGCAATATCACCAAAAAAACACAATCTCCGGATACAAATCCGTTGATTGTGCTTTTCGTTCATATAAAAATACTTTAATATCTACGAGTGATTATCCAGTCTTTTAATTTTTTTATTTTGGGGAAATGGTTATTTATTTATCAACCAATCTGCTACATCAATAATTCTGACTCCCTCATATTGATATTCCGGATTTCTTGTTCGTGCTATTACCATTTTAGGATACGCATCCTTAATTTTAAGCAAAGGTTCTACTTCCCGCTTAAAGGTATCGGGATGAAATATATTATCCGAGACTTGAATATAAATTTTTTCACTTCGTTTTATTGCAACAAAATCAATCTCTTTTTTATATAAAACACCTACATAAACTTCATAGCCACGTCTAAGCAATTCCATAGCAACGACATTTTCAATCACTCTTCCGCTATCCATATTCTTCGTGCCAAGTTTGGCATAACGAAATGTATGGTCACTCAAATAATATTTATCATTGGAAGCAAGATACTTTTTCCCTTTAATATCATATCTGCGAAATTTATAAAAGGCAAAAGCATTGCAAAGATAATTCATATAACTAGCCACAGTCTTATGATTGATTTTATCCTTATTCGACGTAAGTGTATCCGCAATACTTCTTGCTGAAGTTAAATTGGACACATTATCCATTAGGAATTGCGAAATTCTGTCCATCAAGGCAGAATTTTTGATTTTATACTTTTGACGTATATCTCTTAAAATTAACGTATCAAAGACATTTTCTATATAATCATATTTATCTTCCTGTTCTTTATAAAGATATGAACCGGACATACCTCCCTCGAGCATATATTTGTCAAAAGCAGTATATTTATCTGTTAAACCGAAGTATTGTAAATACTCAGCAAAAGAAAACGGATATACCTTAATTTCAAATGTTCTACCGGTAAACAACGTTGCCAAGTCTGAGCTGAGTAAAAAAGCATTGGAACCTGTTATATAAATATCGTACATCTCGGTTGCATGCAAATTGTTGATGCATAGTTCAAAGCCGTTACACATTTGAATTTCATCTATTAAAATAAAATTATCCTTATTCTCTATATAATTGCTTTCTATATATTCATTAAGCGCCTCATAATCTTTGAGATTATCATATTTTGACAAGTTAAAATTGATGTGGATAATATTAGCATTCAAAATATTTTTTTGCACGTAGGCTTTAAAAGCTTCTAGCAACTTTGATTTACCCGAACGGCGTACACCCGTCAGAACTTTAATATCGGGAGTACCAATAACATTAATCATTTTACTTAAATATTGTTTTCTTTCGATCAGTTTCATAAACAATCACCTCGTAAAATTATTATGCCACTTTTGTTTCCCAAAATCAATATTTTTTCAATTTTGGGAAATAGAATGTTTTAATACCCATACTTCTTCTTATTTGCCAGTAAAAATACCACCGTCACCACTGTTGCCAGCAACTCCGCCGCAATCACGGCACACCAAATGCCTTCCAGCCCCAGAAATAGCGGAAGCACAAGGACTGCAGCCACCTGAAAGAGAAAGGTCCGCAGGAAGGATATAATTGCCGAAGTCAAACCATCGTTCAACGCCGTAAAAAAGGCTGAACCCAAAATGCCTACCCCTGTAAAAAGAAATGAAAAGGAGTAGATAAAAAAGGCTCTCTCCGTCATATCAAAAAGCTCAGGGTCGTATCCCACATATAGTCTGGAAAGGGGCGTTGCCAGCAGTTCCCCGGCAATCAACATGGCAATCGAGAAACCTGCGATAATAATACAACTCTTCTTCAGAAGATTTTTTAGCTCCTTTGGGTGCCTGGCCCCGAAGTGGAAACTTACCACCGGCGCAACTCCTACGGAATATCCTAGGAAAATCGCCACAAAGACAAAAGATACGTACATTAAAACACCATACGCCGCCACACCGTTTTCACCGGCATAGCGCATCAGCTGAAAGTTATAAAGCATACTAACCAAAGACATGGAAATGTTGGTAACAAATTCCGACGCCCCGTTGCTGCAGGCTTTAATCAACGCTTTGATATCAAGGCCGGTAGCCGTCAGACGCAACAGACTTTTATTAGGAAGGGCAAAATAAATCAGCGAAATCACGCCCCCCACAATCTGACTTCCGGCGGTAGCCCAGGCCGCTCCCGGCAGTCCCCAGTCAAAAATCGCAAGGAAAACATAGTCAAGCACCATATTGGTAACGCCGGAAAAAATCGTTACAAACAATCCAAGCCCCGGTTTCTCAGCTGTAATAAAAAAGGTCTGAAACTCAAACTGCAGAATAAAGAAGGGCAGGGCAATCAGAAGAATCTGCCCGTAAATCACACAATAGTCAATCAGCTCACCTTCCGCCCCCAGCAGAATCGCAATGGGACGAAGGCAGAAGAAACTTACCGCCATAATCACCAGCGCCAGCACAATACTCACGTAAATAAATAAAGAAAACAGCTTTTTCGCTTTTATTTTATCGCCCTCGCCTAACGTCTTGGCAATCAAAGCACTGCCTCCGGAACCGAACATAAAACCAAAGGCTCCCAGAAGCATAAGAAAAGGATATATTAAATTTACCGCCGCAAAAGGCGTTTTACCCACATAATTGGATACAAAAAAACCGTCCACCACGCCATAGATTGATGTGAAAATCATCATAAAAATCGGCGGCAGGGTGAAACGGAATAGTTTTTTATACGTAAAATGATCTGATAACTGAACCTTCATTACTAAATATCCTTCTTTTTATAAAAATTCAATCCGACACTTGTTTAATATAGTACATTTTTCCGCCATTGTCCATTTTCTCTTATAACAATGTATCTTTTATCCTTAAACAATCCGCATTATTCGATGCAAAACCCGCCCGTTCCTCGCGAAACAGATTCAAATATACTTGTTTTCTTCCCCTATTTATGAAATAATATTTAAGAAATGTATATTTCAAATTTTAACTGTACATACAAATGCAAAAACATCGCATAGGGGAATTATATTATGAAAGTAGTAATCTTAGCCGGTGGCTTAGGCACCCGCATCTCGGAAGAATCCATGTACAAGCCGAAACCTATGATTGAAATCGGCGGCATGCCTATTTTATGGCACATTATGAAGGTTTATTCTTATTATGGCTTCAATGAATTCATTATCTGCGCCGGATACAAACAACATGTAATAAAACAGTGGTTTTCGGAATATTTTCTGCATACCTCGGACGTAACGTTTGACTTTACAAAGGGAAATGAAGTTATTATCCATAACAAACATGCGGAGCCTTGGAAAGTTACCATCGTGGATACCGGATTAAATACCCAGACCGGCGGTCGCGTAAAACGTATCCGCGACTATATCGGAGATGAAACTTTTCTGCTTACCTATGGCGATGCCGTTGGTGACATCAACATCAAAGAATTGGTTGATTTCCACAAATCCCATGGAAGATTCGGAACGGTTTCCGTATATAACTTTGGACAGAATAAAGGTGTGTTGGATATCAATAAAGACGGCTCTGTTGGCGCTTTTCGTGAGAAATCCGACTTAGATGGTGATTTGATTAATATAGGTTTCATGGTTTTTGAACCTAAACTTTTTGATTATATAGCCGGTGATGAAACTCTGCTCGAAAAGGATCCCATGAATGCTCTGGTAGCGCAGAACCAACTAATGTCTTATGTCCACAAAGGTTACTGGCAATGTATGGACACATTAAGAGAGAAGCAACAGATTGAACATCTGTGGGAAACCAACCGGGCTCCTTGGAAATTATGGTAAAATTGTAAATAGAGGAAAATTAATATGTTTAAAAATAAAACGGAAGAACAGGCAAAACAGCAGATATTGGAAATGGTGGCAGAATACTGCGACACCTTTCATAATAAAAAGAAAAACTTTGAAGCAGGCGACCGTATTCCTTACGCTTCCAGAGTATACGACAACAAAGAAATGTGTAACCTGGTAGACAGCGCATTGGAATTCTGGCTGACATCCGGACGTTATACGGATGAATTCGAAAAAAAATTTGCAGAATATCTGGGAATAAAATATTGTTCCCTGGTGAACTCCGGCTCTTCTGCCAATCTGTGTGCTTTTATGGCATTGACATCGCCTTTATTGGGGGAAAGAAGAATCAAACCCGGCGACGAAGTGATTACCGTGGCTGCAGGCTTCCCCACAACGGTAACTCCTGCCATTCAGTATGGTGCTGTTCCCGTATTCATTGATGTAACCATACCACAGTATAATATCGACGTAACCCGCCTGGAAGAAGCTCTTTCCGATAAAACCAAGGCTGTCATGATTGCCCATACTCTGGGAAATCCTTTTGACTTACAGGCCGTAAAAGACTTCTGCGATAAACACAAGCTTTGGCTGGTGGAAGATAACTGTGATGCTCTGGGTTCCAAATATGTATACAATGGGGAAGAACGTTTTACCGGAACCATCGGCGATATCGGAACCTCAAGCTTTTATCCCCCTCATCATATGACTATGGGCGAAGGCGGTGCGGTATATACCAATAATCCGCTTTTACACAAATGCATCCGTTCCATGCGTGATTGGGGGCGTGATTGCGTGTGTGCATCCGGTCAGGATAACTTATGCAAGCATCGCTTTGATAAACAATATGGTGAGCTTCCTTTGGGATATGACCATAAATACGTATATTCACATTTTGGATATAACTTGAAAGCGACCGATATGCAAGCTGCCATCGGTTGCGCCCAGATTATTAAATTCCCTGGATTTGTTGAGAGAAGACGACACAACTTCGATCGTCTGAAAGAAGCTCTTCTTCCTGTATCCGATAAACTGATATTGCCGGAACCTTGCAAAAATTCCAAACCCAGCTGGTTTGGTTTCATGGTCAGCTGTAAAGAAGGCGTTGATCGTAATAAGATGATTGATTATATTGAAGGCCACGGCATCCAAACCAGAATGCTTTTTGCGGGAAACCTTATTAAACATCCCTGTTTTGACGAAATGCGTGCAACCGGCAAAGGCTTCCGCGTAGTAGGTGCCTTAACCAATACCGACCGTATTATGGCTGACACTTTCTGGGTAGGTGTTTACCCCGGCATGACCGATGATATGATTGATTATATGGCTAAAATTATTATAGAAGCTTTGGAACAGTAATTATATGGAGGCATTATGAAAGCAGTTGTAACCGGTGCAACCGGTTTTGTGGGCAAATGGCTTGTGGAAGAATTGTTAAAACAAGGTAATGCCGTAACCATTATTGTCCGAAACAAAAAATCCATACCAACAGCATGGACCTCAAGAGTAACTGTAATTGAGGCAACTTTAGATATCCTATCATCTCTGAAACAGGAGGACTTTCCGGAAAAAAAGGCAGATATTTTCTTTCACCTGGCTTGGGACGGAACCTCAGGATATGACAGAGCTGACACCTGCAAACAGTTGAAAAATGTGGCGTACACCTGCGACGCCGTCCATCTTGCATCACAATTGGGTTGTAGCCGATTTGTAAATGCCGGCAGCATCATGGAATATGAAGCCATGGCTTATGTTCCTGCCAAGGATACTGCACCCGGGATGGGCTATATTTACAGTACTGCAAAACTTGCGGCAGACTATATGGCCAAAACCGTAGCCAATAAAGAACAGATTACATATATCAATGCCGTAATTTCCAATATTTACGGTGTTGGTGAGAAATCTGCCCGCTTTTTGAATACAACGCTCCGTAAAATGCTTTGCGACGAAGACATACCTTTAACTCATGGTAAGCAACCATATGATTTTATTTATGTGGAAGATGCAGTAAAAGCCATTATTCTTGCCGGAAAAAAAGGCATTGGAAACCGCGCCTATTACATCGGCAATCCCCAACAACGACCGCTTCGTGATTTTATTGAAGAGATGAAATTCGTATTGGGAAGCTCATCAAATCTTAAATTCGGCGAAGTTCCTTTTGCCGGACCCTTGCTCGAATATGAAACGTTGGGTATGGCTTCTCTAACAGAACTTGGTTTTGTACCGCAGGTGTCTTTTGCAGAAGGCATCAGACGTACACAACAATGGATTACAGAGGTGGAACATGAACAGTGATTTTTCCATACAGGATCTATCAATTTCCGGCGTGAAATTGATTACTCCTTTTTATCGTGAGGATTCCAGAGGATATTTTTTAAAAAGCTTGGAAAAAGATGTATTCAAAGAATGGGGTTTGGATGTTGATATTTATGAAGACTTTGAATCCTACTCCCGTAAAGGAGTAGTTCGTGGACTTCATTTTCAGACCAAACATCCTCAGATTAAAATTGTTCGTGCCATAAAAGGCACCATTCATGATATTATCGTAGATCTGCGCAAGGATTCATCCACATTCGGAAAATATGTCGATGTTATTTTATCGGATGAAAATCATCAATGTCTTTGGATTCCGGAAGGCTTTGCCCACGGCTTTGAAGTACTATCGGAAGATGCCATTATGTCGTATAAATGCATCGGTAAATACCTAAACGGCTACGATACCGGTATCCGCTGGGACGATAAAGACCTCCGTCTGCCTTGGCAAACATTAAATCCTGTCATATCCGACAGAGACGCCGGACTTATGTCCTTTAATGAATTCCAAAACAAATTCGGAGGTCTGTAAATTTTCTTATTTCTCTTTCTTAATAACTAATTTTAGAAAAACAACTTTTGCATATAATCTTAAACGCATGACCAAAGAATGTATAAAAGCATCCCCTTTGGTCATTTTAAATATTTCGTTTTCTCTCATATGTCGTAAAAGAAGCTTATCATCCTGCACCAAAACATCTAATTTTTTAAGAAGATTGCTTGTGGTAGACGTTGCCGCAATTCTAAAACTCATAAGATAATTATCTATGTAACCAACATTTCCTAACAAAGACAGGCGCATCCAATATTCCCAATCCGGCGAATAGCATAAATCATCTTTAAAGTTTCCTGCCTCCGCACTTTTATCTTTACGGAAAAGCATGTTAGAAGGCTCGCCATACATATTACCTTTATGAAAAGATTTTTTAGCATACTTTTTGCCATTAATAACCTTGTTCTTACGGAATCTTCTTCTTTTTAAAACTACCTTTCCGGTTTCATCAATAACGTAAGATGCATTAAATGCAAGCACAATACTATCATCGCTTTCCAACAATTCAACCTGCTTCTTTAAACAATCCGGGGCAATCAAATCATCTGCACACAATAACTTAACGTATTCTCCCTTTGCTTCTTTCAAACAGATATTCCAGTTACCCACCATACCTACATTTTCGGCGTTTTGGATCAAACGAATTCTTTCATCCGTAAATCCGTTAATTTTTTCTATTGTATGATCTGTAGATTTGTTATCGCAAATAAGCAATTCATAATCTGTATAGGTCTGATTCAATACAGAACGAATGGTTTCTTCTACAAATCTTTCGCCGTTGTATATCGGGATACACACGCTTACCTTTGGTTTATTCATTATATTTCCTCTTATCATTCACCTTTTTATAACACAAAAGTACAATCTTATTCACATGTTCTTATTAAAAAATATACATATTAATACTATATTTTCCCTACAATAATGTCAAGTTATTATAAAAGTCACTTTATGCCCACTGACTCTGATACAACTCATAATAAAAACCTTTTTTCTTCAAAAGCTCCGCATGATTTCCCTGCTCAATTACATTTCCATCCTTCATAACCAGAATCACATCCGCACTCTGAATGGTAGATAATCTGTGAGCAACAATAAAACTGGTTTTACCTTCCATGAGCTTGGCAAAGGCATCCTGTACTTTCATTTCAGTTCTGGTATCAATGGAAGACGTTGCCTCATCCAGAATCAAAATCGGCGGATTCATAAGCATAATTCTGGCAATGCACAGAAGCTGTTTTTGACCATTAGACAAATTACCGCCATCCTCCAGAATCTCCGTATCATACCCCTTAGGCATTCGTACAATAAAACTATGGGCGTGCGCCTTACGTGCCGCTTCTTCGATTTCTTCCATGCTTGCATCCGGATTGCCAAAAGCAATGTTTTCCCGGATGGTTCCATTTTTCAACCAGGTCTCCTGCAAAACCATACCATATGAATCGCGTAAATCATGACGGCTCTTTTCATCAATCGGTACACCATCCAGAATAATATCTCCCTCATTTGTATCATAAAAGCGCATCAACAGATTAATCAGCGTTGTCTTTCCACAACCGGTAGGCCCTACAATTGCGACCCTCTGACCTTGCTTCACATGCAGATTAAAATCTTCAATTAATTTACGCTCCCCGGTATAAGAAAATGAAACGTCGCGAATCGTAATATCACCGATTTTCTTTACGCCGTTACAAAATGCAACTCCCTCTTCGGATGCAGATTGATTCTTCTCTGCTTCCTCTTGCATAGCTTTTTTCATATCGTTTTGCCCTATACATACGGCATCTTTCTCATCTGATTCATCTAAAAGACGGAAAAAATTCTCCGCACAGGCCAATGCATTCTGAAATTCGGCAATGACACTGGAAATTTCGTTAAAAGGTTTGGTATACTGATTAGCATAACTTAAAAAGCAGGACAACTCACCTACGGTAATTGCGGCATCCGCATCCATAACCAAAACAGCACCAAACACAGCGACTGCAGCATATACCAGCGCATTGATAAAACGGGTGGCCGGATTGGTGAGAGAAGAAAAGAAAATCGCTTTTACGGAAACCGCTTGCAATTTCCCGTTAATAGCATCAAAACGCTCCATGGCATCCTCTTCTTTGCCGAAAGCCCTGACAATTTTCTGATTTCCCACCATTTCTTCTATAAAAGCAGTCTGCTCTCCTCGGGCAGATGACTGCTTAGTAAATAAATTAAACGTTTTCTTAGAAACAAAGCCTGCTACAAAAAATGATAGGGGCGTTACCAGTACAACCACTAAAGTTATTTTATAATCGATAACCAGCATAAATCCTAATGTACCGATAATCGTTAAAATTCCCGTGAATAACTGAGAAAATCCGAGAAGCAGCCCTTCCGAAAAAGTATCTACATCTGCAATAATACGATTCACCAATTCGCCGTAAGACTTGTTATCAATATAACGAATAGGCAATTTTTGCAGTTTACGAATAGCATCTTTCCTCATTCTGCTTACCACATTAGTTGTCATGCGGTTGTTGCACAGATTCATAATGAATTGCGCTGTCATGGTAATGGCAATGACAATAACCCCCATCAACAACAATTGTCCGAGCCCCCGGAAATCCACCTTACCCACGCCAAGGCATAAATCAACCCCTTTACCGATTAAAATGGGAAGATACAGTACTCCCGCTACGGAAATCAGGGCGCAAAACAGCGATATCACTAATAATACGGTGTTTGCTTTAATATATTTAAAAATTTTACCAAGAGTCTTTTTACGCATCTGCAGCCTCCTTTCTATCCTCGGGAAACTGAGAATAATAGATTTCTGCATATACGTCACAGGTTTTCAGAAGCTCTTCATGCGTTCCCATACCCACTACATCACCTTCGTCCAACACAATCAAAAGATCCGCATCCATAATAGATGCCGCCCGCTGAGATACAATAAAACAAATAGCATCTTCTGTAAGTTTACGGATACCGCTACGCACCTTAGCTTCCGTTGCATAATCCAACGCACTGGTACTGTCATCCAAAATCAAAACATCCGGTTTACGTATAAAAGCTCTCGCCATACACAATCTCTGTCTCTGTCCGCCGGAGAAGTTTTTTCCGGCCTGTAAAACAGGCTCTTTTAATTGTTTTGACTTCTGTTCTACAAATTCTTTTGCCTGAGCAAGCTCTAATGCCTCCCACATTTCATCTTCGGAAGCATCCTCCTTACCCCATTTTAAATTTTCCTCGATGGTTCCCTTAAAAAGCACTGCAGTTTGCGGAACAATACCGATATGAGAGCGCAATGCTTCCGGGTCACATTTTGCAATATCCTCTCCGTTTACAAAAACATGACCTTCATCTGCCTCATAAAATCCGGCCAATAAGTTAATTAAAGAGGTTTTACCGGAGCCGGTGCCACCTATAATCCCCACGATATCTCCTTTTTTAGCCTGAAAAGACAAATCGGATATGGATGCAGATGCTGCCCCCTTGTAGGTATAAGAAACATTTTCAAATTCTATATCATTGATACCCTGCAAGGTTACAGGGAATTGTTCTTTCTTTTCGGTTTCGCTCTTTTGACCTTTTTCGTCCTCATCTCCATACAGCATATCTGCAATTCTGGAGCCGCCGGCCATGGACTTGGTTATGGTGATAATCAAATTCGCCAGCTTCACCAACTCTACGAGAATCTGTGCCATATAGTTTACCAAAGCAATTACTTCGCCTTTGGATAAAAGTCCTGCGTCTACCCGTAAGGCACCTTTGTATAAAAGTACCAAAGTAGCCACATTTACTATCATAAATGTTCCGGGATTCATAAAAGCACTAACCCGTCCGGCAATCAATTGATATTTCTTTAAAATATCCACCGTCTGGTCATATTCTTTTACTTCTTCATTTTCCATGGAAAAAGCCCGGACTACTCTGACTCCGGTAAGATTCTCGCGGGTTTTTACCACAACCTTGTCCAATGCACGCTGCACCTTTTTATAAAGAGGAATATTAACCAAAAGAATGGCAAAAACCACCACCGCCAGAATAGGAATGGTAACCACAAAAATCAGAGCACCCTGAACATCCACGGTAAAAGCCATAATCATGGCACCAAATACAATAAAAGGGGAACGCAGTAACAAACGAAGCGTTAAATTCACTCCTGTCTGTACCTGATTCACGTCACTGGTTAACCGATTGATCATGGTGGAGGTCCCAAACTCATCTATCTGCGCATAGCTTCGGGTCTGAATATGTTCAAAAATTGCATGACGTAAGCCCGTTGCAAAACCCACGGATGCTTTCGCCGCGAAATACTGGGCTGTCACCGCACAGGCAAAACCCACTGCTGCCAATAAGAACAGCACACCTCCCATGGAAAAAATATATCCGGTGTCTCCCTTTTCGATTCCGTTATCAATAATGGCTGCAATTACCAGAGGAACCAGCAACTCAAAAGAGGCCTCCATTAATTTAAACAGAGGCCCTAAAACAGTTTCTTTTTTGTAATTTTTAAGATACTTCAATAGTCGAAACATTGGATAAATCCTTTACTTCTTTATTCTGTACCCTGAACTTACAGGTATAGATTACCGATGAATCACATAGATAATCATGAAATGCCCGATTATCTTTATCAATAAAAATCATGATATAGCCAAAATAAAATACGGCACTTAAATATTTACCTACCGTTTCGCGGTACAATGCGTTTAAGAAAGTAAGTTTTTTACCTTCTTCATCCACTACCGCAAGATTGAATAATCTTTTACCGATGGTAGTTCCCGTAAGGGACGTAAACAACACAAAATACAGTACGGTTAAAAGATAAAAAATAATGTCAAAAATATTAAAATGAAACAACACATTTTCGAATAAAAATGTATCCGCAAATGCAAGTTCCAAAAATAATACAGGTACCTTCAGACATAGGATTACCGCAGAAACAATACACGTATCTGCCAGGTAAGCTGCCAGTCTCGGGAAAAAACCTGCTTTAGTAACAGATTGATTCATAATGCGTTACCCCGCTTTCGTTGCTCTCGATAAATTCGAGAATTGCCTGATTATCTGATTTAGGAATTGCTTCCAATACACTTCCGAACATTGAAGTAAAAGGATCCACTATGCTTGACTGCTCATGATAAACCACACCGTCGCCCATGTATCCCAAAACCTGCTCCTTATAATCTTCATAACGGGCAATACCGTCAATCAAATCCAACTCCAATGCCTGATTAGCTGTAAATGTTCTTCCGTCAGCAATAGCATAAATATCATCACGGTTCATACCGCGCCCTTTTTCAATAATATCTACAAAAAGCTCGTACATTTCATCTACCTGAGCCTGTTCGATTGCAAGATATTCTTCGGTAACTTCCTGTCCGCCACCGCCAATACCTTTATTATCTCCACTTTTAATCATATATTCTTTAATTCCCAGCTTTTCATATAATTCTGTCATATCATATACAGTCATATATACACCGATGGAGCCGGTTGTCGTCATGCGGTTAGCATAAATTTCATCTGCTGACATGGATGCATAATATGCGGCACTGGCTGCTATGGAATCAAAATACGCATAAATCGGACGTCCGGTTTCTTCTTTGTATTCCATTAGTTCCAAATATAAATCGTCACCAATATATGTATAACCGCCACCGGAATTCACATAAAGTAAAATACCTACATTATTTTCCGCTTCTGAAAGTGCTTCAATATAGTCAATGGTGGCACTGTGATTATATCCGCCGGATGAAAAATAAGAAGACTCTGCAGAATCCATCATGTCTCCGTCTATTTTTACAATACCCACAAAATCTCCCAGCGGAAATCCATAAGCACCGCTTGTTGTATCCATTGACATAGCCGGCATGCTTAAGAATGCTTTTTCCACCAAATTCATTCCGACGTTGGACACTCCGATAAATACAAACAATACGGCAGCTATTACACCTGCTATAATTTGTTTCTTTTTCATTTCTTTTCCTCCTTAGAATTCACTTACCTTTTACTATTATTAAGCCTTTACAGGTTCCCCTGCATCTGCCTCTTCCTCAGGGAATTTCGAATACAACAATTTTAACAGAATGGGCGTTAAAATGGAAGATGTTATAATCAGCAAAATTACTGATGTAAAATATACGGGATCCAATAAACCTACCGACATACCCTTCTGCGCTACAATCAAAGCCACCTCACCGCGGGTCATCATACCAACACCCACCTTAATGGCATGTTTTGCCGGTATTTTACAAGCCATGGACATAAGACCGCAACCGATAATCTTGGTCAATAATGCAACGATTACAAAACCAATGGAAAATGCGAAAATAGACCAATCTAAATTCTGAATGTTGGTTTTTAATCCGATACTTGCAAAGAAAATCGGTCCAAACATAACATATGAATTAATGTCCAAACGTCTTGCAATATACTCGGAGTCACGGATATTGCAAAGGATAATACCTGCTACATAGGCTCCGGTGATGTCCGCAATACCAAAATAATGCTCTGCCGCATAGGCCATAATCAGACACAATGCCAGACCCGCAATGGTAATTCTTCTGGTATGAGGATAACGCTGATCCACTTTTTTAAATACTTTGTAAGCAATATAGCCGCCAACCAGGGCAAGGCAGAAGAACAACACCGTATTACGTACGACCATCCAGGGCTGGGACTTAGGATCATTAAAACCGATAACCACCGTTAACACAATCATACCGATAATGTCATCAATGATTGCCGCATTAAGAATAGTGGTACCGATTTTACCTTTTAAATATCCCATCTCTCGCAAAGCTTCTACTGTAATACCTACGGAAGTTGCCGTCATAATGGTACCAATAAATACTGCCTTAAAAAATTCCGGAGTTCCCACTGCAGTAAAACCGTAAATACACATGTACAGCAATGTTCCGCCTATCAAAGGTACAAACACGCCGGCACAGGCAATAAGTAAGGCCTTAGGTCCGGTTTTAATCATTTCTTTTAGATTAGTTTCCAATCCTGCCGAAAACATCAGAAGGATTACACCGATTTCTGCCATTTGCAGAATAAAATCAGTAGGCTGTACCCATCCCAAAAGACAGGGACCGATAATCAGACCTGCAATAATTTCACCTACTACCATGGGTGCCTTGCACTTACGGGCAAGGATACCAAATACCTTGGCAAATACAATAATAATTGCCAAATCCTTAAATACCAAATACGCTTCCATTTTTCTCTCCTCTAAACTATATAAAAAATAAATTAATTTCTAAATAATATACTCAATTCCAGAAGCTAAAGCATTACACAAACAAAATACACTAACGCAAAACACACCGGCTGATGTATTAAATACACCAATAATGAATGCCTTCCCAAAAAGGCAAGAACCGGCACTTTAATAAATAAACCCTTTTGGATTTGTGTTTTTTTACCAAAATACTTCCAAAAGAAATATCCGCTTAAATATAAGAAAAACCAGGGAATTAAGGGATAATAATCTCCCGAAACAAAACCCATCGGCGGGAATCCCAAATAAGCCGTTGCCGCATTTCGATACAGAAAACGCGGTAATTCCATCAATTCAATACCCTCAAAACCTAAATTGCCATACGGTACATTTTTACATAAGATAAAAATAAATATACTTAACAGAATACCTGCAAGCGCATAGGATTCTTTTATATATTTCTCCAAGGGTATCATAATGAGCGTTGCAGAACCCATAAAAACCAGAATGCCGAAATTTATGGGCATTTCCGGCATAAAAATATATGACACCAACGACACCAGTGCTGCTCCGGCAAGAATAATCAAACCCCGTCTCACGTGCCTTTTTCCTATGGTCCGACACATTCCGGATAAAAAGATAAAGCTCCAACCGATAAATTGCTGAAAAATATAGCCGCCTGTATTTAAAACAGAAAACTCTCCACGGCTAAAAATGCTGATATCGTACATAGTATGATAGATTATCATCAGAATCAGTAAAAATCCTCTGATACTGTCCAGCAAATGATAACGTTGTTTTACTACTTCTTCCCTTGTTTTTGTATCTGTGTTCATGCACTTTTCCACTTTTGGGACTCCGTTTCCGTTATTTTACTTTTGGTCCATATTTTCTACATGCTCGCAAAGGCGAAAATGTGTTTTTTGTGTGTATTCTTTGCATCATTCCCATAATGCTACAAATTCTTTTAATTTGCAAGTAGCTTTTCGCACGAAAAACATAGGATTTATTAAAATTCTTTGTTATAATTCCCCTATGAAGTCTTATATTGATGAAAAATTATTTGAAGAAGCCAAAAACAGAATGTACGGTAAGGTTCAGGGCGAAAAAGGAATCGGCACCTTAAGTGAGAAATCTGTCCACGCGGTGCTAAAATATTATTTTGCCCCGGATGAAGTATTTCATGAGCACAAAATCGGTACTTTTGTTGCCGATGTTTGTATTGACGGCGAGATTTACGAAATTCAGACGAAGCAATTTTACCTGATGAAGCGGAAGCTGGAATATTTCCTAAAAGAGCATGAGGTCACCATTGTATATCCGGTTTCACTGGAAAATACGCTGCATTGGGTGGAATGTGACGACGAGAGCAGCCGGACAAATTATTACGATACATCCTTAAATAAAACTTTCACGGACGAAAGTAAGAACCGTCATATACGGACAAGTCGAAAGACCCGTAAAAAAGGCATGCCCTATCTCTTTTTTCATGAACTTTACGGTATAAAAGATTTTTTGCATCATCCGAAGCTGCATTTTATTCTGGCCATTTTGTCCACGGAAGAATATCGCCTTTTGGACGGCTACGGACCTCAGAAGAAAATTCGTGCCACCAAAACCGACAAGGTACCCATTAAATTATTGGATTTAATTACGATAAGGAGGCCGGAAGATTATAAGCAACTGCTTCCCGAAAATTTGCCGGAAGAATTTACTTCAGACATTTTTGCCAAGAAAGCAGGAATCGGACGAAGCCTTGCCGGGACGGCATTGAATGTTTTATATGAATTGGACGTGGTAGAACGTATCGGAAAACAGGGAAATGCTTACGTATATCGGATAAAATAAAACACCTGTATCCATGTACTGAAATTACATGAATGCAGGTGTTTTATAATCTACTCTTCCCTAATTATGTACGGAAATACCTCAATATCCTTAAATCCCATTTCCTTAAGAATTTGAACAGATGTCTCCATGTCGTCCCTACCATTAAATTCCGGAATTTTCGGAACACGAATGCGAATCTGCTCCGGTGATTTCTCTTTTATTAAAAGCTTGAGATTCTCAATTACTCTTTCGTTACTCCGCCCGGTATACGCCTTATAAATATCAGGATTCATATCTTTAATATCTACAATAAAAGCATCTGCCACAGGCAAAATAGTACGCAAATTCTCCATAGGCACATTTAATGAGGTTTCCAACGTAATCTGCCATTTATCTCCGCATACCTCACGGAATGCTGCAATGAAATCCGCATATAAAAGGGATTCACCTCCGCCAAAAGTAATACCTCCGCCGGTAGCGATGAAATACAGATCGTCAATTTTTAATTTCTCGTATAATTGCTCCGGGGTCATTTGTACACATTTGGATAAAATGGCAGGGTCTAAAACCCTTTTATTGATGCAGTATTTGCATTTTAAAGGACAGCCGTAAGATGCCACCAGAGTGGTGACTCCAACACCGTCGGTTTTTAGACGATGTCGGTTTATAGACACCACCGGCAAGGTAATTTTATTCTTCATCTAAATACTCCGGATCAATTACTACATCACCCTCTAAGGTATTATCATCAATTATTGCATCCTCTTCAGAATTCCATTCATAGTTAGGATCACATTCTACTTCACCCGCAAGTGCTTCCGGGTCCTCTTCTGAAGGTTCTACCAGCTCATCCGGATCATATTCTTCCAAACCACCTTCAATATATTCTTCCGGTGCAGGTCCTTCCATACCCTGAACATCTTCAGGAATATACTCTACATCTCCTGCTAAATCCTCGGGAGGCTGTGTTGCTCCTTCCAATTCCTGATCTGTACTAATATTGAATAAATTCCCCATTGCATCGCCAATGGATTCTATAGGACTGCAAGCTACCATAGGCGCACACATTCCTGCAGAAATTCCCGCAACCACTACGGCTTTGCCAAGATTTTTACGAATTTCCAACTGGCGCTCTAAGTAACGAAGCTCTGCCTCACACTTCGGACAGGTTCCTTTACAATCGCCTTGATGGGTACACTCCGATACCGCAAACGCAATATCATTCTGTTCCGCGATTTTCTGGCGAATTTCTTTTAATGCCTTACATTTCTCTTTTCCTCTCATAATGAATTCCTCCTCATATTTACCAAACAGAAAGATTAAATACCACAAATCTTCTTGTTTCTTCATCCACTAAAACACCATAACTTGAGCCATCCCATTCATCAAAAAATAGGACTGTGTAATCCTCCAGATTTCCTTCAATAACATAAGAGAAACAATCTTGGCGTGGAAGTTCAAAGCGATGTTCATATCCCTCTATTGTGGAAGGCGGATTCTCTTCTATATCCATAAAATCATCTGCCTTGGCACCATATCCATAATAAAATCCATATTTATGGTCCGACATAGAAATAACTTCCTCGTAGTTCATTTCCTCATAATGTTCTTCCACATATGCCATTTCTTCCAATTCTTTGCCAGTGTACTCTACCTTGGTTTTTGTTGCGTCTCCTATTTCATACCAATATGGTTCATGGGTTTTCGGATTGTGATTGAGCACTTCTTCTTTGATAGTTTCCATTAATGTATCATATTTTTCTTCATCACTGAGTACGAAAGAATATGTACTGAAAAGTACCATATACATATTATCACAATAGTATCTTAAATCACTTGCTCCCTCAGGTACCTCTTCATCAATGACCCACGAACTGCCACCGCCGTATTCCACATATTCCTCAAAGGATGCAAAGTCCGTTCTCTCACCGGGGAAATGCTTTTTAAATTGAAAAATAAGAAATATAATAAGCAATACAATGCATAGAAATATAATTCCAAATATAATCAGACTGCTTAAAAGAATTTTCTTTTTTCTATTCATATTTTTTCTCCCCTTTTATTTTACCAACATGAATACCGAAATACCACAACTCTTCTGGTTTCTAAATTTACAAAATAGCCAATACGTTCTGAAATTCCCGGAGTGGATGGATCATAATAAATAATAGTATAATCTGCCAGTTCTTCATCCATTACATATTGAAAGCAATCCTTCATAGGAATTTTAAAATAGGAATCATATTCATCTCCCGGCTCTCTTAAATCAATATAATCACTTACCTTTGCTCCGTATCCCCAATAGAAACCAAATTGGTGGTCACACATGGATAACATTTCTTTGTAATCCATTTCTTCAAAATGTTCTTCCACATATGCCATTTCCTTCAACTCTTCATCCGTATAGGATGCATCAAACATAATCGCTCTGCCAAAATCTTCCCAGTACGGTTCTTCTTTATATCCTTGCGGCGCCTGTTCTATTTTTTTTGATTCCATAAAAGCATCAAAATCTTCTTCATCAGCTAAGACAAAAGAATATATACTCTTATATTCAAGTGGGTTTCTGTTTATATAATATCTTACGTCACTTGCACCCTCAGGCAGCTCTTCCGGTACATAACCCAAATTTTCACCAAATTCTTCAATAGAAGCGAAATCTGTTCTTGCACCGGGATATTCTTTTTTATACATACATATCACAAATACAATGAAAAGAACGAAACCTAAAAACATGCAGCCTAATATAATTAAGGCTTTGGGAGGTTTTTTCTTTTTATTTGTACTTTTGTCCTTTATTTGTTCTTCTGTTATGGATTCTGTTTCTTTCCTTAATTCCATATTTTCTTCCATTTTTATCTTCCTTTTCAAATTTTATAAAAAATATGATACCTTTCTTCTTCCTCTACCGCCTCGCGGTACAAAGTAATACCATATCTTACTCTTACAACGTTGTATATTTGAATACCACAACTCTGTGACTTTCCAAATCCACAATCGTTCCATTCTTACTTCCGTCAAATTCATCATAACCTAAAATAATGTAATTATCCAGATTTTCATCTATCACATAACTAAAACAATCTTTCATAGGAAATTTCGCAATACTATATGCCATATCATAATAATCGCTTACCTTTGCCCCATATCCGTATAAGAAACCGTATCTGTGGTCTGCCATGGAAAGAATTTCTTTATAATCCATTTCATTATAATGTTCTTCCAGATAGGCCATTTCTTCCAGTTCTTCGTCTGTGTATACACCATCCGAATATCTGTCCCAATAAGGTATTTTGATAGATGATTCAGGAACTGCACACATTGTTTCTATTCTGGATTCCATAAAAGCATCAAATTCTTCCTCATCACTGATTACAAAAGAATAAATACTTTCGTATTCCAAAGGAGTCCGATTCAGATAAAATCTTACATCACTTGCACCCTCCGGAATTTCTTTCGTAACATAACCCTTACATTCTTCGAACTCCTCAATGGATGCAAAATCCGTTCTTACACCGGGATAATCTTCTTTGTATCCTATAATAATAGAAACGATAAAAATAATAAAAAACAATAAAATAACGGATAAAATACAGGCAAATATAATAAACTCTTTTGATAATTTTTTCTTTTCTTCCATTTTGCTCCTTTTTGCACACTTTTATATTTATAAAAACTTTTTCCTTCATTTTTACAAAAAATATCTTAAAATTTATGGAATATTCACTGTCTTTATTATCTCTGCACTTTTATATTGCACTTTATGGCTTTCCTTGTCAATCTGTATCACTTCTTTTAATAAATAAAGCTCACTGGATTGAGCTTCTCCACCAATCATAGGATGTATATAATAACGGGTATAAGTATAACAATCTTCTTCCTCGGCCACCTCACGATATAAAATAGTATTATTTTGAAGATTGTTATATAAATCCATTTGCTCTTTCACGTAATCCAAGCTTAATTCACCAAGCATAATCAATTGTCTCTCATCTTCAACCTTAGTGTAAACCAGGGACTTCATATAAATCCATCGATAGGCCCTTTGGGTTTCATTACTGACTAAAACCCTGTTATCATCATAAAAGCGGTTTATTTCCGTATATGTTGAAGTGTATTCTACGTAACTGTCATTTTCACCGCAAAGAATCAATTTGAAATCCTCTATGGATTTTCCGGGTTCGTATTCTGCATAACTTGTATTACTTACATAGATGGAATCCGCGATATCTATCTCCGCAAAGGTTTTCATTTTCTGGGAATCAATTACGGAATTTAATTCACTTTCATCAATTGAAAAGCAATCCTCAATAATAAATAACATACATTCTGTCGGTGCATCGGGACAAGCTTCTGTAGGCACCAGCATTTCCATACCAAAATAATCTATTCCCGTGTATTCACCTTCCGAAAAGAAATCATATGTATCATAATTATGATTATAGATATGTAACAGGTCTTCGTCGCTGATATTTTGAATTTCTTCTGCAGACGCAAAAGCAAATTCTTTTTCCGGTTCTTCAGTGTAGGATTCTAATTTTCCGGTGTCATCAGCGGTATTTTCAAATAATTCACTAATACTTGTATTTTCACTATCTAAATTTTCATTCTCCGATATTTCTGAAGTATCCTGATTATTTATAATCATATTAGAAACACTATTTTCTGCTAAATTACAGGCAATTAAAGTCATTGCCATTGTAGAAATTATAAAAATTAATATTTTTTTCATTTAGTTCTCCCTGTTTTCACTTTATATTAAAGATACGTTTTTAATAAGGAATTTTATGGATATCTTCTCATTATTTTTATTTTATAAATTACCTTTATGTTTATAACACTTATTACGCTTATAAAAGGTTGCAAAAAACCCCGCCGTTAAGGCGGGGTCGCGTAATTATAAAATTTTGCAGAAGCTAAATTTTTATCATTATAAAATTTTTAAGTTGCTTCTTATTCTTCAGAACCTTCTCCTGACTCTTCTTCATCCTGAATCGGAATCATATCAATGTCCTTCGGTTCTTCTTCTGCTACTTCGCTGGTCATGTCTTCTACTGCGATTTCACCATTTTCATCGGTTACTTTTTCACGAACCTTAGCAATCTGGGCAACAGATACCTTATCATCTAAGTTAATTAACTTCACACCGGAAGTAATTCGACCTAAAATAGATACGTCTTCCATACGAATCTGGATGATAATTCCGGCAGTGGTAATCATCATAATTTCATGATCGTCGTTTACTGCCTTAACACCTACAACATCACCGGTCTTCTCGATAATCTTGTAGCATTTTACACCCTTACCGCCACGTTTCTGAACAGTAAATTCATCGAGGTAAGTACGCTTACCATAACCCTTTTCGGATGCGATAAGAAGTGAATCGCCCTGGTGATCTAACTGCATACCAACGATTTCATCCTGGTCGGCAAGATTCATACCGATAACACCCATAGAACTACGTCCTGTTGCACGTACGTCGGTTTCCTTGAAGCGAATACACATACCCTGCTTGGTTACAAGGAAAATATCGGTATCTTTATCGGTAGATTTTACTTCAATTAATTCATCATCATCTTTTAAAGTAATTGCAATCAAACCGTTTTTACGGATATTCTCATATTCTGTAATATGAGTCTTCTTTACAATACCTTTTCTGGTTACCATGAAGAGATTTCTTTCTTCTTCATATTCCTTAATCGGAATAATAGCGGAAATCTTTTCACCGGGATTCAACTGAAGAAGGTTAATGATTGCCACACCTCTTGCGGTTCTGCCGGCCTCAGGAATTTCGTAAGCCTTCAAACGGTAAACCCTACCATAATTGGTGAAGAACATAATATAATGGTGAGTTGTAGTCATAAGAAGATCTTCAATATAGTCATCCTCAATAGTCTGCATTCCCTTGATACCACGGCCTCCACGATGCTGAGACTTAAAGTTGTCTACTGTCATTCTCTTAACATATCCTAAGCTTGTCATGGCAATAACAGTATTCTCGTTGGGTACTAAATCTTCCATAGAAATATCGTATTCATCAAAACCAATTTTGGTTCTTCTGTCATCTCCGTATTTCTGGCCGATTAAAGTAATTTCTTCTTTGATTACACCAAGAAGCTTCTTTTCATCTGCAAGAATTGACTTATAATAAGCAATCTTTTCAAGCAATTCTTTATGTTCATTCTCAAGCTTTTCACGTTCCAAACCGGTTAACGCACGAAGACGCATGTCTACAATAGCCTGAGCCTGTACTTCTGTTAAAGCAAAACGCTCCATCAAAGCAATTTTAGCAGTTTGGGTATCTTTACTTCCGCGGATAATGGAAATAACTTCATCAATATTATCCAAAGCAATCAACAAGCCCTGTAAAATATGATCGCGTTTCTCTGCTTCATCCAAATCATATTGGGTTCTTCTGGTTACAACTTCCTTCTGATGGTCTAAATAATGTGTCAACATTTCAAGAATGTTAAGCACTTTGGGCTCATTATTCACCAAAGCAAGCATAATTACGCCAAAAGTATCCTGCAACTGGGTATGCTTATATAAATGATTTAAAACCACGTTGGGATTTACATCTCTACGAAGTTCAACTACAACACGCATACCTTCGCGGTTAGATTCATCACGTAAATCTGTGATACCATCAATTTTTTTATCTTTTACAAGTTCTGCAATCTTCTCAAGAAGACGAGCTTTATTAACCATGTAAGGCAATTCGGTTACAACAATTCTGTTTTTACCGTTCTGTAAAGTTTCAATATTGGTTACTGCACGTACTCTGATTTTACCGCGACCGGTACGATATGCTTCCTCAATACCTCTGGTACCAAGAATGGTAGCACCTGTAGGGAAATCCGGTCCTTTGATTATATCGAGGATTTCATCAATCTCAGTTACTCGGTCTTCTTCCACATAATTATCAATAATTTTAACTACTGCATCAATGGTTTCGCGAAGATTATGAGGCGGAATATTAGTAGCCATACCTACCGCAATACCTGTAGTACCATTTACCAAAAGGTTAGGATAACGGCTGGGTAAAACAACAGGTTCATTTTCTGTTTCATCAAAGTTAGGAACAAAATCTACTGTATTCTTATTAATATCTCTTAATAATTCTACGGAAATTTTAGATAATCTTGCTTCCGTATATCGCATAGCCGCAGCACCGTCACCATCCACGGAACCAAAGTTACCATGACCATCAACAAGAGGATATCTTGTAGACCATTCCTGAGCCATGTTAACCAAAGCTCCATAAATGGAACTGTCTCCGTGAGGGTGATATTTACCCATGGTATCACCGACAATACGGGCACTTTTTCTATGAGGCTTATCAGGTCTGTTACCCAATTCTTCCATAGAGTAAAGAACACGTCTCTGTACCGGTTTCAAACCGTCTCTTACATCAGGCAATGCACGGGCGGCAATAACGCTCATGGCATAGTCGATATAACATGTTTCCATGGTTTTCTTCAAATCGACTTCTTGCACTTTGTCAAAAATTGTATCATCCATTTTAGTGGCTCCAATCTTTATGTCTTAAAATAAGACTTATCCATTCAAATTCATTCAATAGTACCCAATTCTTGGGCATTCTTTAAATTAGATATCAAGATTTTTTACAAATCTTGCATTTTCTTCAATAAATTCACGACGGGGTTCAACTTTATCACCCATAAGTACGGTAAAAGTTAAGTCTGTTTCAGACTCAGCCTGTTCGTCCATGGTTACACGAAGAAGAATTCTCTTTTCCGGATCCATAGTGGTTTCCCAAAGCTGTTCCGCATCCATTTCACCAAGACCTTTGTAACGCTGAATTTTATTATTCTGGTCACGGCCTACTTCCGTAAGAATCTGATCTAATTCTTCGTCAGAGTATGCATACCAAACCTTTTTATTCTTCTCTAACTTATAGAGAGGGGGCTGAGCCAAATATACATAACCCTGTTTGATCAATTCCGGCATAAAACGATAAAGGAAAGTAAGTAAAAGTGTGCTGATATGGGCACCGTCAACATCCGCATCAGTCATAATAATAATCTTATGATATCTTAATTTACTGATATCGAAATCATCATGAATACCGGTACCGAATGCAGTAATCATTGCTTTGATTTCTGCATTGGCATAAATTTTATCCAATCTTGCTTTTTCTACGTTAAGAATTTTACCGCGGAGAGGTAAAATAGCCTGGGTTGCACGACTTCTGGCAGTCTTAGCACTACCACCCGCAGAATCTCCCTCGACGATGTAAATTTCGCAGTTTTCCGGATTTTTATCGGAACAGTCTGCCAATTTACCGGGAAGTGCCATACCTTCCAGGGCAGTTTTACGTCTTGTTAAATCTCTCGCTTTACGAGCTGCTTCTCTTGCTCTCTGGGCTAGAATAGATTTTTCACAAATCATTTTCGCTACGGAAGGATTCTGCTCTAAGAAGTAAGTAAGCTGTTCGCTTACAATATTATCAACAGCTACTCTTGCTTCAGAGTTACCGAGTTTCTGTTTAGTTTGACCTTCAAACTGGGGCTCTTCAATTTTAACAGAAATAATAGAGGTTAAACCTTCACGGATATCTTCGCCGGAAAGATTTGCTTCACTTTCTTTGAGAAGCTTGCTACTACGGGCATAATCATTAAAAGTCTTGGTCAGTGAATTTCTAAAACCTGCTAAATGTGTACCACCTTCCGGTGTATTAATATTATTTACAAAACTATATGTACTCTCGTTGTAAGAATCATTATGCTGAAGAGCAACTTCTACATAAACACCATTTTTAGTGCCTTCAAAATAAAGAATATTTTCATAAAGCGGAGTTTTACCTTTGTTTAAATACTGAACAAATTCTTTAATACCGCCTTCATAATGAAAACTTCTTTCTTTTGACTCTTCTTCCCTGTCATCAATCAAAGTAATTCTTAAGCCTTTGGTTAAGAATGCCATTTCACGGAATCTTTGTTTTAAAATATCAAAATCAAATACTGTTTCTTCAAAAATAGTATCATCCGGGAAGAAAGTAACTTTGGTTCCGGATTCTTCTTCACCGCAATCGCCGATTACTTCCAAAGGATACATAACGTGTCCTCTTTCATAACGCTGCTTATAAACCTTACCTTCTCTTCTGATTTCAACTTCCAACCAGTTTGAAAGCGCATTAACTACAGACGCACCTACACCATGAAGTCCTCCGGATACCTTATATCCTCCACCCCCGAATTTACCACCGGCATGAAGAATGGTAAATACTACTTCAACCGCAGGAATCCCTGCTTTGGCATTAATTCCTACGGGAATACCACGTCCGTTATCCACAACTGTTACGGAATTATCTTTATTTAAGGTAATTGTTATGGTATCACAAAAACCTGCTAAAGCTTCATCAATGGAATTGTCTACGATTTCATATACAAGATGATGAAGACCTCTCGCAGATGTACTACCGATGTACATACCCGGTCTTTTACGAACGGCTTCCAAGCCTTCCAATATCTGAATTTGATCCGCGCCGTATTCCTGCTGACTCATAAATCTCTCCAATCCGGTGTGTTTTACACACTTTTCATTCTAATTTTTATAAAAATAATTTTTAAAATTTAACCAAAAAATTACTCTTCAACGGTTCCGTTTACAATTTTGTAAACTTTATCAATTTCAAATCTGTTATTTACAAATTCATCCAAACCGGTACAAGTAATAATTGTCTGAATATCACCTATACTGTTTAAAAGCTGATTCTGTCTGTTACTGTCAAGTTCTGATAAAACATCATCCAATAAAAGAACGGGACATTCTTTGGTTATCTTCTTTACCAATTCTATTTCTGCCAATTTTAAAGATAAGGCTGCGGTTCTTTGTTGTCCCTGGGAACCATATTTACGAATATCTATTCCATTCACCATAAAAGCAAAATCATCTCTGTGAGGACCCACGGAAGTCATTTTGGTTTTAATATCTTTATCCTGGGATTTTTGTAACATGGTTCCAATTTCAGAAGCAGATACATTTGGTTCATAAATAATCTTTATTTCTTCCTTACCACCGGATAATTTCTGATGAATATCATAAATTATTTCATTTAATTGTTCACAAAACTGTTCTCTTCGCTCGATAATTTTACTTCCAAAAGATTCCAATTGCATATCCCATACATTTAAGGTTTCCCTCAAAGAAGGATTAAAATACAAATCTTTTAAAAGAATATTTCTTTGATTTACAATTTTATTGTAATTCGTAAGATTATAAATATAAAATTGATCTAACTGGCAAAGTTCAATATCTACAAATCTTCTTCTGTAAGAAGGACCGTCCTTGATAATATTCAAATCTTCCGGTGAAAAAAGAATTACATTAAGAAGACCTACCAATTCCGAAGCTTTTTTAATACTTTCTTTATTGATTGCAATACCTTTGGATTTGGATTTACGAAGATGCATATCAATTCGATATTCCAAATCATCTTTTTCAAGATATGTTCTTATATGACCTTCTTCTGCACCAAATCTTATAATTTCTTTATCTTTGCTTCCTTTATGGGATTTGGTAGTGGATGCAAGATAAATTGCCTCCAGAATATTGGTTTTACCCTGAGCATTATCTCCATAAAGAATGGTTGTCCCTTTATCAAAAGACAATTCTAACTTTTCATAATTTCTGAAATTTTCCAGTTCCAGTGACTTTATATACATACTTTAAATTAACCTGCCACAATCTTTACTTTACGACCTTCATATTCCACAATATCTCCGTCATAAAGTTTCTTTCCGCGTTGTAATTCCACTTCGCCGTTTACTTTTACCCTACCATCCTGAATCTCAAACTTCGCATCCGCTCCGTTAAATACAAGATTAGCAGCTTTTAAAGCCTGGCCTAATTTAATAAAATCATCTCTTAATTTCAATTCTTCCATTTTTATACCTTTTTCAGAAGTTTAAAATTAATTAAGCCCCTGAATTATATACTTATAATTTTTTAAGCTACGGTTGTAAAGTTAACCGGCAGAATCAAATATACATAATTCTGTTCTTCATCTCTAATAAAGCAGGGAGCTTTCGGATTTACAAGATAAAGGGTAACTTCTTCATCATCAATAACACGAAGGGCATCAATTAAGAATTTAGGATTGAAACCAATCATCAAATCCTTACCTTCTTTGGTAATAACAATTTCTTCCTTCATGCTGCCTACTACGGAATTAATCTTTAATTCCATAGCTTCATCATTAATTGTAATGATAACCGGCTTCTTATCTCCTTCTTTTACAAGAAGAGTTGCTCTGTTAATACAGTCTAAAAATACCTTACGGTTTACTTTTAATTTCGTTTCATAATCGGTGGATAACATCTGATCAATTTTAAAATATTCACCTTCAATGATTCTTGAAACCATAACTGTTTCATCAAATTCAAATACAATATGTTTGTCTGTAAAATAAAGAGTTAAATCCTTATCCGTTTCACCACTAAGAATCTTCATTAATTCATTTAATGTCTTACCGGGTACAATCACTTTATTCGGTTCGTAAGAATTCTTTAAAAATACCTTACGAATGGAAATTCTGTGACCATCAAGAGAAACTACTTTAAAGCAATCTCCGTTAATATCAAATAATTCACCGCCCATGGCTTTATTTGTATCATTATCACTAATGGAAAAAATAGTCTGACGAATGATTTCTTTTAAAGTAAACTGTGAAAGTACAATACCTTCCTGTCTGTCTACCTGAGGAATATCACTGAATTCTTCCGGATTTCTTCCAATAATATTAAATTTGGATTTTTCGCAAGTAAGGAATGTATTATAATTATCTTCTGTTTCAATAGTAATATCTCCGTCAGGGAAACTTCTTACTATATCAGAGAAAATTTTACAAGGAAGAGCAACCATACCTCTATCCATAATCTGACCTTCTACAATTGTTTCAATTCCCAATTCCATATCATTTGCTACCAATCTTATATTTCCTTTGGAAGCATCAATTAAAATACATTCTAAAATAGACATGGTAGTTTTGGATGAAACTGCCTTGGATACAATCTGTACTCCTTTTAAAAGATCTGACTTAGAAATAATAAGTTTCATAATGTGTATAAACTCCTTCCTTGATTGAGGTTAAATTTTTGTGACCTTTTTTACATATTATTTATTAATTAATTAGTATTATTAATAATAATAGATGTTTAAATGTGGATAACCCTATATATTATACTAAATTTAAGGTAAAATTGGAATGGATAACTTAAGAAAAACTTTTGGATAACTTAACTTTTTATACCAAGTTATAAACATCCTTTTGATGAATCAAAAATTAGTATTTAAACAGTTTTTATTTTATAAACACATTATTCTTGGCTTATAAACTTTTTTATCCACATATTCATTATAAAATTAAGGATTCATATATAAAAAATATAACATTTTATATATGAAATAAAATTAAATTAAATAGGATTTATTTTCTTCTTAATTATATCGATTTGACTTACCAAATCAGGATTGGTTCTTAATCCTTCTTCAATTTTATTAACACCGTGCATAATGGTTGTATGATCCTTTTTATCAAGAATCTTGGCAATATCGGTTAAAGATACCTCTGTTAATTCACGGCAAAGATACATAACAACCTGTCTGGGAAGAACGAATTCGGCATTTCTTTTCTTTGAAGTAATATCTTCCGCTTTAACACCATAATGTTCTGCAACTACCTGAATAATAATAGTAGGAGTAATCATTTTGGGCTTGTCCGGATAAATCATGTCTTTCAAAGCCTCTTCCGCTAATTCTTTGGTTATTTCCTGGTTATTAATTTTAGCGTAAGCAATTAATTTATTAAAAGCACCTTCCAGTTCACGAATATTGGATTTAATATTTTCTGCAATGTATTCAATGATTTCATTGCTTACTTTTTTATGACTGGTTTCGGCAATTTTATAAAGAATAGCTGCTCTTGTTTCATAATTGGGAGGCTGAATATCAGCAGGAAGTCCCATTTGGAAACGAGAGCTGAATCTTTCATCCAAAGTTTCCATCTGTTTTGGATGTTTATCAGATGAAATAATAATTGCCTTGCCGGCTTCATATAAAGTATTAAAAGTATGGAAGAATTCTTCCTGTGTACTTTCTTTACCTATAATAAATTGAATATCGTCAATAAGAAGAACGTCAACGGTTCTATACTTGTCTCTTAACTTATTCATGGCAGAAGAGTTACCGCTACGGATACCTTCAATTACTTCATTGGTAAAAGTTTCACTATTTACATAGAGAACCTTCATATTAGGATTGTTATCCACAATATAATGTCCGATGGAATGCATTAAGTGAGTTTTACCAAGACCGGAGCCACCATAAATAAACAAAGGATTAAAAACTTCACCGGGAGATTCTGCAACTGCCAAGGCAGCAGAATGTGCAAAATTATTGTTGCTTCCTACGACAAAATTATCAAAAGTATATTTAGCCATTAAATTAGCCTGTTTATACAAATAATCGTTGGCATTTTCAGGTTTTCTTTCTGCAGGTTCTTCTTTATTATCAGAAGGAGCAAGGGATTCCAATATGAAATTAACATCATAATTATGGTCCATCATTTCTGAAATGGTAACCTGGAAGAAATCTTTATATTTTTTTACGATATAATTTAAAATATGTGCCTGTTCTCCGGGAATAAGCACATTAATTACATCCCCTTCTTCACTGTGGAATTTAAGGGGAGCAATCCAGGTATTATATGCAACGATGGATAAATCATATTCTTTCTTTAGCGTTTCTTTGATAAGTTCCCAATTATTACCTACGTCACTCATTTTATCTTCCTTACTTATATATAATATGTAGTATATTTATAACAACAATATATCAATCTAATATTACCTCAAATAATTAAAAATTTCAAATATTTATTAAGTTAATAATTATGTAAACAATATGATTACCATAATATTTTTTTTATAAAAGTTATTCACATTCATGTTTATAACTTTATAAGTG
>JAZNRC010000049.1:0-9802 GCA_045590555.1 Lachnospiraceae bacterium
CATTCCTTCGCATAACCTTTACCGCGGTAATCTTTATGTGTCACCACATTCTCGATAAAAGCATAAGGTCTTACACCTCGCGTCAAATTCGGAATGATTACGCACACGCAGGAAGATACAATTTGACCGTCTACAATTTTGACGATAATGTGGTGATTTGAATCCTGCATAATTGTCTGCCAGGTTTGCTTCAAATGCTCAGACTCCTCGGGCACGGTCGTTTCATGCAGATGAGTATATAGTTGTAAAAGTTGATTTAATTCGTTTTGTTGGATTTTGCGTACCATCCGGTTCCAATTCCTCCCCCCACTACACCCCATACACCACAATCCCGGCCACGGCCGAAATCACAATGAGGACAATCGGCGATATTTTCTTTTTCGCAATATACTGATATCCTACCATCGAAGCCACCAAAATTGCCGCAATTATGATTGCCTGCATATTCACTTTTATATCACTTATCGCTCCAACAAAAGTGCCAAGCAACATAAAAATACCCGTCGCAAGTACAATCCCTATTACACAGGGCTTCAGTCCGCTTAATACTGCCTGCACATATTTATTCTTCAAGACACTTTTCAGTAGTGCCATTATAATCAATATGATAAAAAAAGAAGGCATGATAACCGCCGTCGTTGCTATCAAAGCCCCAAGAAATCCTGCCTGATTACTGCCAACATAGGTTGCAAGATTTACCATAATGGGACCCGGAGTACTTTCGCTGACCGCAATCATATAGGTAAGCATTTCTTCATCAATCCAACCATAGTCCATAACCACATCGCGAATCAATGATATTGCAGCGTAGCCTCCGCCAAATGAGAAAAATCCAACTTTCAGAAAGCCGAAAAAAAGCTCTAAATATATCATTTCGCTTCACCGCCTTTCTGCTGCTTGGCTCCACCACTTATGATAAATACAATCAGACTCACAGCGGCCGCCACCAACATCATACTGATAGCAGAGAAATTCCACGCAAAAATATTAATGGCCAGCATTGCTACGCAGGAACATATCATAATGATGACCGCCATTTTCTTCTTTGGCATTTTCTTCACCATTTTAATTCCCGCATTGAGAATCAAAATGCCTACGCCCACTTTAATTCCTTTGAATGCATTGGCAATAATCGTAATTTCGAGAAAATTATCCAGAAATATGGATATCAAAAAAATCACAACAAAAGACGGAATCGCCATTCCCAAGGTAGCAACAAAGGCACCTATAAATCCAGCCATTTTATACCCCGTATAGGTAGCACAGTTAATAGCAATCGGCCCCGGTGTCGACTCGGCAACAACCAGCATATTCGACATCTCATCATGGCTTATCCACTTTTTACGTTCCACGCAATGATTCTCTATGATTGAAATCATGGCGTATCCGCCGCCAAAGGTAAACAGACCGATTTTGGCAAATGTAAAAAACAAATCTAACAGAATGTTCATATCTTGTACCCTATTCCTCAATCTCCTGTTTCTTGTACCCACTTTAGTTCTGTTGCCGGTACAACAATATAATTGTCCGCGCCTTCTCCCACACGCAAATATACATTCTGTATCCCTGCCTGAATAATTGTTCTTGCGCATAGCGGACATGGCTTTGCCTCATGAATTGAATTATCCGCAGGATTCACTCCCACCAGATAAAGATCAGCTCCCATTGTTTGCTGTCGAGAACAGTTTAACAAGGCATTCGCTTCGGCATGAATAGCTCTGCAGATTCCATATCCCTCTCCCTGATGCATATTTCTATCCATTCTTGGACATTTCCCTATGTCACAACAATTCTCAAAGCCTCTGGGTGCACCGTTATATCCTGTGGATATTACTACATCATCTTTTACGATTACTGCTCCGTATTTACGTTTAATGCATGTGCTCCTATAAGCAAAAACTTCTGCACAGTTTAAATAAGTATCAATTTTAGAAATCCTTTTCGAAGATATGGGTCTGACCATATGGCATCTTTCCGAAAATAAGTAATCCAGAGATACATCCAATTCCTTTGCAATAAATAGCAATTTCTCTGTTTCCGGATATCCCTGCCCTGATTCCCACTTTGAAATAGTTTGCCTTGAAACGGATAAAATTTCAGCCAATTGCTCTTGTGTTATATTTCTTTTATTTCGTATGTCCTTAAGATTTTCAGAAAAACTCATATAATTCTCTCCGCTTCCATAATGTACAATACTATTATATCGGTGCTTACTTAAAAATCTATCAACTTGCTTTTGCGTTTTGGCAACTCTGAGTGGCACTACGTCCACTTAGACATTCTTTTCTTTCAACTCGCGCTTTACTTTCTTTATATTCATTCCCACCAATTTGCCATAGCAATCCGTGTACAATTTTTTATACTCCTCAAAATTCAGCTTACAGCCATATCCCATACTTACCAACTCCACGCCAAACACCTTGGCAACAATACCCACTTCGCGCATTCCGTTTCTTTCATAAAAGGCTTTACGCCCAATGCGTTGTTTCATATTCTTGGCTTTGATATATATGCTCTCAATTTCCAGAAAGAAACGATAGTCTTTGTACTGCTCCTGCAACCATTTTAAACAACTGCTGCCGTAGCCTTTTCCTCGGGCATCTTCTGTCACTGCAAAATAGTCAAGCATCACCAAGTCACCGCTGTTCATGGTGATTGCAAATCCCTTAAATGTTCCTTCATCTTCAATCAGCCACACATCTGCTTTGTTCTTTTTGTGGGTGGAACGAATTAGGCCTAAAGGTTTTCGTTCCATCAGCGGAAAGGCACTTTTATATAGTTTTGAAATATTGCGCCAGTCGGCGTCTGTTTCTATTGTTCTATATTCAATCAATTTGTTATGTCCTTTATTTAAAATACTACATACGGATAGTAATATCTCTACCCTTCCATCATCTCAATCGTCACGCGATTCCACTGATACTTCTCTAAATCAACTCTGCCTTCCACAAACCCAACGCCTTCATTTTGTAGCAATGTAATCTGCCGATTCTCACCGCCGAAGGCAAAGGCTTTAGACACTTCGCCCAAACGGTTCACTACGCGGTGACAGGGGATTGTTTCCGGGTCCGGATTTGAATGCAGAGCATATCCTACCACACGGGACCATCTTTTATTTCCTGCAAGGGACGCAACTTGTCCGTAAGTCGCAACCTTCCCTTTGGGAATTTGTTTTACGACATCATAGATTAATTCGAAGGTGGATTTATTCACTTTAGGTCCTTTCCCGAAAATCGGAACTCCTGTCCATTTCCTGTCTGTATAATCAATTCATCCTTGTCCCAATGTTTAAATTCCACATCTTCCAAATCGTCATTCTCATAATTCGGATCTATCAGTTTATGGCAAGTAATCATCTTTTGGGGTTCCGCCAACGGTTGCTTAAAATCTATCACTACCACATCTACGGGTGCCGCCCAAAAACACCCATTCGCAGCTATCATATCCGTCTCATTATTGTAATAAAAATCAGTCATAATAAAAGATTCACCGATTTGTTGCATCGGCTCGTTCTCTGTCACCTGTCCGTACGGAACATAATGCAGTGATTTTAAATCACTTAAACGCAATATGGAATACCCATATAGACATTCTTTATAAATAAAATATTTCTCTCCGTCCGAATGCATAAAAACATCAGAAAAGTTCAGAAAATCATGAGTATCATATACAAACCACGTACACACTTCCTCGCCCTTTGCATCATAAAGATACTGCTTATACGCATACGATTCATATCCCTTTTGGGGAATGATATAAGTTACGCTTTTAATACGATATCCGAATGCTATCTCTTTTTCTTCCTCTTCACTGATATTCGCTTCCCGAAAACATTCTGAATAATACTCTTTATACTTCTCAAATGCCTCTGTATCATATGCATTCTCTAAATTTAACTTATACATAAGCTTCTTACCTATCCCCTTTTATCAAGACGTTATATTCATCCTGCGAAATCTTCTTCATACGAAACAATCATGATACTCTCCTCGCCACATACCCAATCGCATCCTTCTCGATCCGAATGATAAAAGGAAACTTGTCATACTGAATACACATCCAAAAATCCGCCGTCGGGAAGACAGCTTTCTGCGCTTCATCAAAGAAATGCTTGCCACCTGTAAACTGCAATTCTTCCATACGCGCTTTCATATCCTGCAATTCATTTCCTTCCAAAATACTCTTGATATATTCTGCACACAGCTCGTCCTCCAAGGCCTGTGTTACTCCATTGTTTCCCATACAAACCAGAGACACCACCTCGGGATTTTTAGCTTTAATATACTCTGCAACAGCCCTTGCATTCACAAGGCTCCCTGTAACAATCTCACTTGCACCCGTAGCATTCACAATGCCCTGAGTTCCCGCACTTGTGGTATGAACAATGGTTTTCCCTTTCACTTTCTCCCTGCTTACGGAAGAAGGGGAATTTCCATAGTCAAAACCTTCACACATTTTACCGCGGCGCTCGCCGATTAAAAGACTGTTATCCAAGGTTTCTTTTAAACGGAAGGCCTCTTCAATTGTGCCCACGGGACGGATTTCTTTCACGCCCATATCATATAAATAACACTCTAACGAGAAGGCACGAAACACGTCAATAATGACGGTCAGCCCCTCCGCTTGCTTTGCACCTTCTATGTAATGCAAAATGTTAATCTTACTCACTGCACAACACTTCCTTTTTTATTTTCTACAACTCAATCAAATACATCCTGGCAGGCTTTCCTTCCGCCTCAAACTCCCGCTCCGGCACGCCTCCGTTTTTTACAATGGTTTTAACAGACGCAATGTTATCTTGGAAAGTTGCCATATGTAACTCTGCCATTCCGGCCTGCTTTGCCACATCTTTTACCCGGCATAACATTTCTGTGGCGTACCCTTTTCTACGCTCTGACGGACGGACACTGTAACCGCTGTTTCCGAAGTCCTTAAGGAAATCGTTTAAGGTATGGCGCAAATCAATAATACCCACAATGCGACCTTCTTCATTCACCGCAAAAAACGTATCCGTCACCACCCAAGCCGGATTTACCGTCTCAGGTGATGTATTATTGCTTACAGATACCAGCCACTCCTCGTAGGAATCCATTTGGTCCAAAAGCTCACTGCCATTGATTTCCTTATCACCATATTCAAAATGTTCTTTTTTATATTCCAGCGCAGCCTCTTTCATCTCGGCTGTGGGGCGCACCAAATGTAACATACATCTCTCCTAATTATGATTTTTATATTAATATCCTTATTGCTCATCCGTATATTCTACATAAACACCGTCTTCATAATAACGGCTATAAATTGAAAATTGCTTCAGACAATCCTCTATATCGTATGCACTCTCATCCAACTTCAAATACTCCTCATATCCGGTTAAATCAACATATTCAGGATAACTAAGTAAAATATATGTAATCTGACAATTTTCCTCATCTGCCAAGGCATATTCATACTGATAATCAAAGCCATCCGTTGCCACATATGCCGGCCATGCGTAACTATCCTCATCGTACTGAACACCAACCGTAATATCAGCCACCGTGCATTCAATGGACGCAAGCCTCTCCACTTCTGCCTTGTAATCTTCCTCACTGTATTTTCCTTGTAAAATAATATATCCGTCCGTATCAAAAAATCCTGTTTTTAAACTGGAGACAAATGTTGGATCAATCATATTCGCTGTATCATCGGGAAAGATTGATAAACCACTCCCCAAGTCTCCACAATATTCTTCCACTATGGCTGTTTTATCATAATTTTCAATACCGCTTTGACTTTCAAAAGGCGCACTTTCCAATATGAATACCGGTATCAGTATAATCAAATATCGTATTACGAAATAAAATACCCACAACGCCACCACAATAATCAGTATGTTGCATGCTGTTATAAATTTTTTATGCTTTGCAATTCTTTCAAGCATTCCATTCGTATATAAAGTCAATATTACCATAACCGTAAAAACAGCTATGGATAAAACATACGCTATCAGCGATAGTATTCCGGGTTCATAATCCATGCTCTGCAATCCCAAAACAATCGCCATAAAAATCGTTCCCACCAAACTAATAAGTCTTATCCAAATTAAAAGTTTGCCTTTTTGCTCTTCGGCATAATCTGCCATCTTAACAGCAACCTCTTTTACTTCTTCATTCATATTCTCGCTTTTCCTCTCTCCATCAATGATTTCTTTCATATCAACCTGATAGAATTCCGCCAGCTCTACAAGAACACTTAAATCAGGCATATTACTTCCGGTTTCCCATCTGGACACCGTACGGTCTGACACGTGGAACTGTTCAGCCAATTGTTCCTGCGTAAGTTCCTTCTCTTTTCTAAGTTCTTTTAAGAAACGACCGATTTTTTTCTGGTCCATGGCGTTACCTCCTTTCATTGACAGAGTACTTCACCTGCTTTACAAAAAACACGACACAAAGCGAGAAATGCCGTCTTTCTCTAAATCAGACATCATTTGTCCGGTATAAAATTTGCACTTACTCCTTCTCACTCAACAAATACCCAAATATATGCATACCCAATTTCAGCACATTGTGCCGGAGCAGATTATTCTTTACGGTAACATAATCATCACTGATAACCGTCTCAACCAAGCCTTCCGTTACATCCCGATCAAGTTCCACGGGATCCTTCTGCTCCAAGGACTCATATCGTTTCGCCATATCCTTATCAATGGAACCATCATTTGCAAGCACCACATCTATCTTTCTCGTACCCAGATATTTATTAACCAGTCTCACATGGTCAGAGACTTTGAAATCCTCCGTCTCTCCGGGCTGGGTCACCATATTGCAGACATACATAATCTTACCCTTGCTTCTGTCAATCGCTTCCACGATTTCCTCGCAAATAAGATTCGGAATAATACTTGTAAAAAGGCTTCCCATGCTAAGCACAATCAAATCTGCCTCTTCCAAAGCCTTAACCGCCTCTTTGGTAGGCACAGGCTTTTCCTTATAAAAGACGCGTTTCACCGCATTGTGATTCTCCGTAATATTATGCTCACCTTCCACTACGCTTCCGTCAGCCATTTCGCCCATCAGGACTACGTTATCCTCCGTTAGGGGCACAACCTTACCTTTTAAGTTAAAAACCTTACTTAAGGCTTCAATTCCATCGGACAGATTCCCTGTAATTTCGGAAGACGCCGTAAGCAAAAGATTTCCTACGGTATGGCCGTCCAAATCGCTTGTGGTATGAAAACGATAATTAAAAAGCTCCATAACCAAAGGCTCCGTCTCGGATAACGCAACCAAAACTCTTCGTATATCTCCAACCGCCGGAATGCTGAATTCTTCACGCAAAACGCCGGTACTTCTTCCGTCATCACATACGGACACAATCGCAGTCAAATCCACCGGAAATTCTTTTAATCCGCGAAGCAGGGTGGACGAACCGGTGCCACCCCCTAATACTACTACTTTTCTTTTCATGGAAACCTCCATTTATGCATCAGGATTTTATATATCTCTTGTTAGAATTATACTTTTACAATAACCAAATAAAACTTCTACGTTTTTCATATTATCACATTCATTTTCTTACGAAAAGAAAATCTTCATCTCGTATATATTTTTCTTTTTATCAAATACTATAAAAACAAATTGCTTTTAGAATTATTTTTCTCTTTTTAAAACAATTATTTTATATTTTTACGGAGGTTTCCATGAACAAAGACAGAAAAGAATTAGGGGCAGAACTTGCCTACGCAGCACTAGATGATGTTCCCACACCCAAAGCGGATGCCAAAGAAATTATCGGCCTTGTGAAATCAAGCGGCAAAATAACCGGCTATCGCTTATCCAACGGTGCTACCGTATCCAAAGAAGAAGGTGTTGCCATGGCAAAAGCCGGCGATATAAAAGGGGTAGGTGTTGCTCATCGTAAAGATACCGAATATTTAAAATCCTTGCCGGACGGCACGGAAAACAACAACCTCGGAAATTTACCTTCCGTTAGCGGTTAATCATTTTTTACGTTCTTAAGATACAGCACATATCAAAAAGGGGCGCCGTAAGGCACCCCTGATTCTTGAAAATTATGAAACCGATTCTCTTCCCTTTCCTATATACTCCTCGTACTCCATGAGAATTTTCTCTTGAATATACTCCCGGATTTCCGGCTTAATCGGATGCGCAATGTCGCGAAATTCATCATCCCCAACTTTACGGCTGGGCATTGAAATAAACAATCCTTTTTCACCTTCAATAATTTTAATATCATGAACTACAAATTCATGATCCAAGGTAATGGAAGCTACAGCTTTCATTTTACCATCACTTGGTATTTTCCGCAGGCGGACATCTGTAATGGTCACGTTAATCCTCCTTCCCCTATAGGGCAGTCGTTGTTAACACAGAACGATTATTTTTATACATCGTATCTTTCGTTCTTCTCAATTAATACCTTAATCTCACCTTCACCTACATAGCAGGAATTGGCACGAATGGTGTCGCGACTTTCCACGATACAGTTCTCAATGTGAGTATTATCTCCGATGTAAACATCGTTCAGGATGATAGAGTTCTTAATGGTACAATTGTTACCCACAAATACCTTCTTAAAGATAATGGAGTTTTCAACCTTACCGTTAATGATGCTACCGCTGGATACAAGGCTGTTCTTCACATCAGATCCGACATTGTATTTTGCAGGTGCCAAATCATCAACTTTAGAATATACTGCAGGATATTCACGGAAGAAATAGTTTCTTACATCTGTTTTTAAGAAATCCATATTGGTCTCATAGTAGTCTTCTACAGATGCAATGTTTCTCCAGTAATCCTTCATCTTATAGCCGAAGATTCTCTTCATTCCTTTGTAACGAATTAAAATATCCGCTACCAAATCATGTCTTCCTTCTTCTGCAGACTTCTCAATTAACTCAATCAAAAGTCTTCTTCTGATAACATAGATACCGCAGGAAACCGTGTTAGATTTTGCAACAACCGGCTTTTCTTCAAATTCCTCAATACGGCTTTCTTCATTCATCTTAATAACACCGTATCTGTCAACATTCATACCTTCCGGCATATCTTTGCATACAACTGTGATATCAGCTTTTTTATCAATATGATATTCCAAAACCTTATTATAATCCATCTTATAAACGCAATCACCGGAAGCAATTACAACATAAGGTTCATGGCTGTTCTTTAAGAAATCAAGGTTCTGATAAATCGCATCTGCAGTACCACGATACCAATTGCTGTTATCAGCGGTCACTACAGGAGTAAATACATATAAACCGCCCTGCTTACGACCGAAGTCCCACCATTTGGAAGAACTTAAGTGCTCATTTAAACTGCGGGCATTATACTGTGTCAAAACTGCTACACGCTGAATGTGAGAGTTTGACATATTACTCAATGCAAAGTCAATACTTCTGTAACTGCCTGCTACAGGCATTGCGGAGATTGCTCTCTTCTGGGACAACTCACGCATTCTGTGGTTATGGCCACCGGCCAAAATAATTCCAATCGCTCTCATTATTCGTCACCTGCCTTAATCAAAGTTTTTCCACTGCCAAGGTACATATCGGGATAATCTGCTACAGTAGTGTTGCCTGAAACTACTGAGTTCTTACCTACGGATACACCGTTGGGAACCACTGTCTTTTCGCCAATGGTTACAAGGCCGTGATTATAAATGTGAGGCGCCGTATCGTTTTCGATTTCTTCGCCGACACCAAGTTTTACATCGTCACCGATGATAACGTTTTCTGCAATAATACCCTTGTTGATTTCACAATTCTTTCCGATGGTGGTATCGTTCATAATAATGGAAT
>JAZNRC010000050.1:0-9975 GCA_045590555.1 Lachnospiraceae bacterium
AGAAATCTGTGAAACATGAAGGAGTGCATCTACACCCGGCTCCAGTTCGATGAATGCACCAAAGTCAGTCATTCTTGCAACCTTACCGGTAACAACAGTGCCAACTGCATATTTTTCAGCTGCGTCCTTCCAAGGATTTGCATCGTCAAACTTTGTACTTAAAGCAATCTTGGTTCCGTTGATTTCTTTAATCATAACCTTAACGGTATCACCGGTCTTGAATAATTTCTTAGGATGTTCAATTCTTCCCCAACTCATTTCTGAAATGTGGAGCAATCCGTCAACACCACCTAAGTCGATGAACGCACCGAAGTCTGTTACATTCTTAACAGTACCATCGATTACATCACCTTCTTTTACCTTAGCAAGAAGTGCTTCCTGTGCTTTCGCCTTTTCAGCAACGATAAGCTGCTTACGGTCACCGATATATCTTCTCTTCTTAGGATTATATTCTGTTACAACGAACTGGATTTCCTGATCAGCATATTTGCTTAAATCCTTCTCGTATACATCTGATACAAGACTTGCAGGAATAAAAATTCTTACTTCGTCCACTACAACCGATAAACCACCGTTTAAAAGTTGCGCAACCTTGGCTGTAAGTACTTCCTGATTGTTAAATGCTTCTTCAATTCTCTTGCTACCCCTGTCAGCAACCAGTCTCTTATATGTAAGAGCAACCTGTCCGTCACCATCGTTAACCTTAACGACTTTGACATCAAGCTTGTCCCCCACCTTGACTGCTTCTGTCAAATCGATTGCAGAATCATTGGTATATTCAGACTTGGGTAAAATACCATCTGACTTATAACCGATATTGAGAATAATCTCATCCGGCTTAACGTCGATAACTGTACCTTCAACCACCTCTCCTGTATGAATAGTTTTTAATGATTCTTCAAGCATTTGTTCAAAAGTTAATTCTGACATAATTTTGAACCTCCTCAATAATTTTATTTGGGGTTGAAGCCCCTGCTGTAATTCCCACCAGTTCCACAGATTTAGGTATGTCTAAATGCAAGTCATCCAGTGTCTGAATAAAATGAGTATTCTCGCATTCCTTCGCACATATTTCATACAGCTTACGTGAGTTAGAACTATGAGCCCCACCAATGACGATCATAACATCAGCTTCTCCCGCAATTTCACGGGCCTCCTTCTGACGCACTTCCGTCGCATTGCATATAGTATTCGCAATACTAATATCATACCCTTTTTTTGTAAAAATTTCAACTAATTCTTGAAATTTCCTATAATTAAATGTCGTTTGTGAGACAATACAAACTTTTTTATCTTTGTCAATTGTAATTTCTTCCGCCTGTTCATGGGATTCCACCACAATTGCAGGGGTTTGCGACCATCCCCGGATGCCTTCCACCTCAGGATGTCCCTCATTTCCGATTATGACAATTTGCTTGCCTTCCGCACTTTCTTTTTCCACGATGGAGTGAATTCTTTTTACAAAAGGACAAGTGGCATCTTCATACTCCAAACCGTTCTCTTCAATGATTCGATAAATAGCTTTGGCAACACCGTGAGAACGAATAATAACCGTTCCTTCTTTTAGGCCTCTCAACTCTTCTTCGTTTTCAATCACCGAAACCCCTTTGCTCGCCAAATCCTTAACCACTTCCTCATTATGAATAATCGGACCGTAGGTGTATATTTTTTTACCGGTTTCTATTTGCTCGTAAACCTTATCTACCGCTCTTTTTACTCCAAAACAAAATCCTGCGGATTTCGCAAGTTTTACTTCCATCTTCATTCCTCTTTTACTGCATTATTTTACAGATCTTTTTTAATCATCAGATACGGATGAGGCTTGTTGTCACCTTATTACCGCATTTTACTCATTACTGCTTTGAACGGATGATATCTATAATTGCATTTTTCACTTCTTCAATACCCATATCGGAAGTATCAAGAAATACCGCATCTTCCGCCTGCTTTAAAGGCGCAATCTCACGGTTCATGTCACGCTCGTCACGTTCCGCAATGTCCTTTTCGATTTCTTTCAAATCGCACTCTAAGCCCTTGGCAATCAACTCGTTATAACGGCGTTTTGCACGCACTTCAATGCTGGCAGTCAGATATATTTTTACCTGAGCATTCGGTAAAATATTCGTACCGATATCACGTCCATCCATAATGACATCATTGCTTGCCGCCAAATCTCTCTGCAAATCAAGAAGCTGCGCTCTTACATCCGGATTGGTAGAGCTTGCAGATGCCATATTTCCCACTTCTTCGGTTCTGATATAAGGATTCACATCTTCACCGTTTAAAAGTACCACCTGTTTACCATCCACATACTGAATGGAAACCTTGGCTTCCTTACATTTCGCTGAAATCTCAGCACTTTCATCGGCCTTGATTCCGTTGCGGATTAAATACAATGCAATCGCCCGATACATTGCTCCCGTATCCACGTATATAAAATTCAACTCCGCTGCCACACTTTTGGCAATGGTACTCTTTCCCGCACCTGCGGGCCCGTCAATTGCCACATTAAAAGCCATTTCAATATCCCCCTTTTTTGTTATATAATTTTTTCTGATATCATAGTATACCATCATTATGCATTGGTCTTAGCATAATACTCACGGATTTCCTTTTGAATTTCCTCTGAAATGGACTGTACAATTTCAGCGCCGGGTTTTGCGGTATAATATCCCTGAATCAAATCTACACCCAGAGAAATTACGGTTTCCAGTTCTTTTGTAGTTTCGATACCCTCCGCCAATGCCTTAAAATTATTTTCGTGAGCAAAACTAATAATACTTTTTACAAAATGCTGTTTCTGTAAGTTTTCATCAATACCGCTCAAAAGCATTCGGTCAATTTTTACATAATTAGGTGCATATCGTAAAAGATTGATAATGTTGGAATATCCGGTACCGTAGTCATCTACTGCAGTTTCCACTCCAATGGTATGGAAACTCTCTTTCATACGTTCCAATGCCACATCATCCGCCTCAGTCTGCTCTGTCAGTTCCACTACAACCGAAGAGTTAAACTTACGCAATTTAACGGCCAGATGCTCTGCGTCATCCCCTTCCAACTGTTTACCGGGAATGCTGTTAATAAATACTTTCTTCCCTTCAAACAGTGGCTTATTCTCTTCAATGCATTGGAGCACATTAAAAAACGTTGCCCTCTCTACATCATATAAACGTCCAAGATGATCTGCATATTTAATAATCTGCAAGGGAGATACCCTTGGCTCCACATTGGTACGCATCAATGCTTCATACGCATATATACTACCATCTTTTGCACTAACAATCGGCTGGAAATGATAGGAAAATAAGTTATTATCCAGAATATTGCCTACCACTTTTGCCTCCAGCAATTCTGCTTCCGATAATTTCTTTCCGGTGCGCATCTGAAGAGCTTTTACCTTATTACCATTTTTACGGCTAACGGCAATATTCATCAGATTCTCCAAATCCGGCCAGTTTGCCACATGTCCCGTTTTGGTTCCTGCATTGATTTCAATATGCGCAACCGCATCCGGGCGGGCATTATATGTGTAGATTGCCTCCAAAAGCTTTTCGCTGATGCGCCTTGTCATATCTGCATTGTCCTTGGGTGAAATCTGTGCCACAATAAATTCATCATTACCCAAACGACAACACATCGCGCCTTCACCGGCATTTTCTTTCAACATTCTTGCCAGTTCCACAAGCACTTTATCCCCGGCCTCACGTCCTTTTTTGGCATTTATATCGCCTATATCACACACATCAATTGCCAAAACAGCTACGTACTGATTTGAGGATTTTACACGTTCAATCATAGGCTTTGCATGTTTTACAAAACCGTTATAATCAAATAAACCGGTTAAAGAATCCATTATTTTTTGTTCTTCAATAATCTGGTTCGTCGCCCGTAACGCTGCTATCCTTCGATAATACTCCAATCCAAGCATGACATTACGAAGCCACATATAGTAATTCTCACCATAGCCTTTTGCTTCATTTCCATAGCTGATTACTGCATAACCAAAGCAAATATCCTCGAAATGTAGCGGTGTAAAAATGTATGATTTCGGCACATCACTTTCTTTATACATATGAGGCAACATTTCACCCACCTCAAACACTTCCGTAAAATTCAACTGGTCTTCACCTTTTCCCGAAGGACCACATTTTAAAACAGGGATAATTTGGGGCGCATAACCTGATTTTATTAATTTACTGTCATCTTTTTTCGTATTATCCCAAGAAGCATTTAAACAAATGTGGAAGCTGTCAAATTCTCGAATCTGGTAAGTGTATGTCTGGATGGTATCCATCAATCCGCGGAAATTATTTCGCGACAGCATATCCTCTAACAGATAATCCACATTTGTATGTAAAATACCTTTTGTCGCACCAATCTGCCATTTTGTACGTACCGGTGCCACAGGAATAACACTGTCATTACTGCAACCGCAACTGCTTCCGATAAATGTCCTATATTCCGGAGTAAAATCAGGCATGGGCTCTTGTTTCAACATAGCTAAAACACAATCTATTGCATAAATACCAAACTCCTCCGAAGGATAATATACAGATGTGATTGGCTGAGGACTTGTTCTTCCTTCCTCCATGCACCCGTAACCGGTGATGGCAACATCCTCAGGAACACGCAACCCTTTCCTTGTCACGGCATCCGCCACTCCAATTGCCATATAATCATTAGCACAGGCAATTGCCCTGGGCAGTTTCCCATGCTTCTCCATTAAGCGCTCTACGGCTTTCAATCCACTGTCATACCAATAATCGCCGTACATAATATAATCATCTTCTATGGGCAGATTATGCGCCTGCATACATTCAATATAGGCACGTAGACGTTCCGTAGAATGAGAATGCCACTTGGTTCCTGTTAAAAAGGCAATATCCGTAATTCCGTGTTCCTCAATCAAATGAGAAACCATCTGCATAATCGGAATATAATGATTCATTCGAATAGTCGGAAAATTCATACTGTCTTTATCCACGCAAAGAACAACGCCTTTATACGTGGCTTTTAAGTTCTTCTCGATATTGTACAAAACCCCCGGCGTCTGAATGGTATCACCCATAATTACAACCGCATCGAAAGCATCAAACCGAACCAACTTAAAAATATTGGATTCACCTGTTTCACGTGGCTTCGATTCCTGGATTTTATGATACATAGCAAAAACACAGACATCAAAATCCTTTGCAAATGCCTGCTTCATAAAACCTGTCATAAAATTCTGCTGATTGTCCTCTCCCGGTTGTCCCAACAGCAAAGCAATTCTTTTTCTCTGACCCATAGACACTACTCCTAATCTTTTCCATCGTCAAACGATTAATTGTCTAAAATCAAGCTTACACCACACTGTCTCCCGCCAAATAGCCGGTAGACCAGGCAATCTGTAAATTATATCCGCCCGTATGAGCATCCAAATTCAACAATTCTCCTGTAATATATAACCCTTTTACTCTCTTGCACTCCATTGTGGAAGGATTCACTTCTTTTAAATCAACACCGCCTGTAGTTATAATTGCCTCTGCAAAGCCTCTCGTTCCTGTTATGGTAAGCGTTAAAGCCTGCGTCGTTTTTACAAGCCGTTCCCGTTCCTCTCTTGTAACCGAATGAACAGGTTTCGCCCCGTCTACGTCTGCAAGTTCAGGCATCAACATCGCAAGCCCGGAAGGATATAACGCAGGAAGGATATTCTTCAACTGCTTATTCTGTCCTTCTTCAAATTCCTTTAAAAACCTTTTATCCAACTGTTCTTGCGATAAAGCCGGTTTTAAATTTATAGTTAACATAACATCTTTATAATCTTTTTTCTGTGCCAAAAAGCTACTGGCGGTGAGAATCAAGGGGCCACTCACACCAAAATGGGTAAAAAGCAATTCGCCCATCTGTGAAAACACCTTTTTACCATCTATCATAAGCGTAGCAGTTACATTCTTCAATGCCAATCCCTGTAACTGCCCGCACCAGGTTTCTTTCGTCTCAAAAGGCACCAGCGACGGTTTTAATTCTGTTACTTTCAGACCTAATTCTCGCACAAACCCATGCCCGTCTCCGGTAGAACCTGTAGAGGGATAAGACACTCCTCCGGTTGCAAGAATAACATTATCATAAAATACTTTCCGACCATCAGATGTTACCACACCAAGAATTCGTTGCTCATATTTATTTTTTTTATCTAACTCTTCATCCATTACCGAATATGGTTCCGCAATCAAAGCCTTAACCGGGGTATGATAACAAATCTCGCATCCCAAACTTTCCACTAACTGACGTAGTGCTTTAATCACGTCCGAAGAATGATCCGACACCGGAAATACTCTGTTCCCACGTTCAATCTTCAAAGGGCATCCTGCATTCTCCAGCAATGACATAACCTGCAAATTATTAAATCCATAAAATGCACTGTAAAAAAATTTGGCATTCCCGCTTATGTGCTCAAAAAACTCTTCCGCATCACAAGCATTGGTTACATTACATCTTCCTTTCCCTGTTATGTAAACCTTTTTTCCCAGTTTTTCGTTTTTTTCATATATGGTTACACTGTGTCCCCGCTCTGCTGCTCTTATAGCCGCCATCATTCCTGCAGCTCCGCCGCCGACCACTGCGATTCTACTCATTTTATACCTCTTTGATAACCGGATCTTCTCCGATAAAATCAATTTCATCGTTTAAATATACCTGATATGTATTCCAAGTCTGCTCAAGTGTCCTTAAATGCTTCTGAATTTCCTTCGGTTTCTTAATACAGATTGCAGTTAGCAATGCATTAATCAAACTCATAGGCGCCACCATGGAATCAATAAATGTAGACGAATCCGTTGCGGCAAACAAGTTGCAGGTGGAATACATCTTCATAGGCGAATGTTCATTATCCGTAATGGCGATTACCCCCGCCTTCCTGTCATTGGCAAATTCCATCGCTTTTAACGTACGCATGGAATATCGCGGAAACCCTATTCCGATAAACACATCATCTTTTCCGATTCGTATCATCTGTTCAAAAAATTCCGTAGTACTGCTTGTTGTAATAAGCGTAACATTTCCACGAATCATTTGCAGATAAAATGCAAGAAAATGCGCTACCGGTTCGCTGTTTCGGAGCCCCATCACATAAATCTGCTTTGCGGATAAAATCATGTCCACAGCCATATTAAAAGATGCCACATCCGTTCGTTCAATTGTATCATTAATCTTCTGCATATCGGAAGTTAAAACCTTTTGAATCAGTTCGGATTCGGATGTTTTTGAAACCATGGTTGCCGATACGCCGGTATCGTTCATCTGTTCCTGCACCCACTGTCCAAGAGCTTTATGAAACTCCGGATATCCCGAATATCCCAGCGATGACGCAAAACGAACCACTGTTGATTCACTAACACCAATTTCTTTTGCAATGGCTCCTGCCGTCATAAAAGCAGCCTGTTTCGTATTCTCTGTAATATATTTCGCAATTGCTTTATATCCCTTGCTCCTCAAATTTCGGGCACCGAGAATTTTATCCATTACATTGAATTCCATTCTTTAACCGCTCTCCTTCTGCGACAATTTTTTAAGCATCCTTATATTAAAAAGAAAATTGTAATTACTTTATGTAAACTATTTTTCCATGATTAAAAACCGCTTGTAAACGCTTCAAAAAGCATATAATACACACAAGTTTACACTATTATAAAGTATACCATATTTTACCGAAATAAAAAAGGCAAATATGTAAAACAATTGTACAAAATATTATAACTTTTTGCCAAACACTAAACAAAATAAAACCCCTTCCGCAAAAGAAAATTTCTTTTACAAAAGGGGCTTTCGTCATTTAATTATTATACAGGGTATGCGCCGTTCTTGGTGTCAGCCTGAGCAAGGTCAACCTTCTCCTGCTGTGCAAGACGATACTTAAAGAAGTCAACAGCAACCTGAGGGAATAAAGCGTATGATAATACGTCTTCATCCTGCTGCTTCCATTCCTTCATTTCTGCTTCAATCTTATCTAATTCGTTAGGAAGCAAATCTGCGGGACGGCAGGTGATGATTTCTTCACCGGGGATAACCTTATCCTGAACCTCTTTGTTGAACGGCTTAACGGTCTGACCGTATTCACCACGAAGAACAGCCTTGGTTTCCTTTGTAGCCATCTTATATCTTTCACCCATAAGCACGTTAAATACAGCCTGTGTACCAACAATCTGTGAAGAAGGTGTAACCAAAGGAGGCTCACCTAAGTCTTTACGAACTTCAGGGATTTCTTTTAATACATCATAGTACTTATCTTCTGCATTCTGCTCTTTTAACTGGCTAACCATGTTAGAAAGCATACCGCCGGGTACCTGATATAACAATGTCTTAATATCAACACCCATAACCTTGGGCTTAAGAAGTCCATTTGCAAGACATTCATCTCTGTAAGGTCTGAAGTAATCAGCGATTTCTGCAAGAAGGTTCTGATCGTAACCCGTATCAAAAGGAGTTCCCTTGAAGGTTTCAACCATAACTTCGGTAGCAGGCTGTGATGTACCTAATGCAAGAGGTGACATAGCACAGTCGATTACGTCTACACCGGCTTCTACAGCCTTTAAGTATGTCATACTACCAACACCTGAGGTATAGTGTGTATGAAGCTGAATAGGAAGGTTTGTAGCACTCTTCATAGCCTTAACAAGTTCTTCTGCCTTGTAAGGAACCAAAAGACCTGCCATATCCTTGATACAGATAGAATCTGCACCCATGTTTTCAATGTCTTTCGCCATCTTCATCCAGTAATCCAATGTATATGCATCACCTAATGTATAAGAAAGAGCAATCTGCGCATGACCACGGCCTTCCTGCTGTTTTGCCTTATTTGTAGCATCTACTGCAGCCTGAAGGTTTCTTAAGTCATTCAAACAGTCAAAAATTCTGATAATATCAATACCGTTAGCGATAGACTTCTGTACAAACTGATCTACCACGTCATCGGCATAATGACGGTATCCTAAGATGTTCTGTCCTCTGAAAAGCATCTGAAGCTTTGTATTCTTGAATCCGTCTCTTAATTTACGAAGTCTCTCCCAGGGATCTTCTTTTAAGAATCTAAGAGAAGCATCGAATGTTGCACCACCCCAGCATTCTACGGAATGGTATCCAACTTTGTCCATCTTATCAACGATGGGTAACATGAATTCAGTCGGCATTCTGGTTGCAAGCAAAGACTGATGTGCATCACGCAGAACGGTTTCTGTAATTCCAATGGGTTTTTTAACCACTTTATTTTCAGCGTTATCCATTATATTTTCCTCCTGTAATTATATAAAAGCTGTGTTTCCGAAATCCAATCAGAATACACCAAAGATTGCCATAAAAGTACCGGCTGCTACTGCAGTACCGATAACACCGGCAACGTTAGGTCCCATAGCATGCATCAATAAGAAGTTTGTAGGATCTTCTTCTGCACCAACCTTCTGGGATACGCGGGCTGCCATAGGAACCGCAGATACACCCGCAGAACCGATAAGCGGGTTAACCTTACCCTTAGTTGCCCAACACATAATCTTACCAAATACAACACCGGCAGCGGTACCGAATGCAAATGCAACAAGTCCCAAAACTACGATACAAACAGTATCCCATTTTAAGAATGCTTCCGCACTTGTGGTTGCACCAACGGATGTACCAAGTAAAATTACAACGATATACATTAAAGCATTAGATGCTGTTTCTGTTAACTGTCTTACCACGCCTGATTCACGGAATAAGTTACCTAACATCAGCATACCAATAAGGGGCGCTGTGGTAGGAAGAATCAAACATACAACAATCGTTACAATGATAGGGAAAAGAATCTTCTCAAGTTTGGAAACAGGACGAAGCTGTTCCATCTTGATTGCTCTTTCCTTCTTGGTTGTTAAAAGCTTCATAATAGGCGGCTGAATAATAGGTACCAAAGACATATAAGAATATGCCGCAACCGCAATAGGTCCCAGTAATGCAGTCTGTCCA
>JAZNRC010000051.1:0-64545 GCA_045590555.1 Lachnospiraceae bacterium
AAGCCTGTTTGTTAAAGTATATTATGTTTGAAAGGAGATTTTCACATGATTTATTCACATGAAGTAGAAAAAATGTGTACAGTAGCACAGGGCGTTAATCACGGTTGTGCTCCTATCCCTGAAGAAGCAAAATGGGTAAAAGCAAAAGAAATCAAAGACATTTCCGGTTTGACACACGGTATCGGCTGGTGTGCTCCTCAGCAGGGTGCTTGTAAGTTAACCCTCAACATCAAAGAAGGTATCATCCAGGAAGCATTGGTTGAAACCATCGGATGTTCAGGTATGACTCATTCAGCAGCTATGGCTTCTGAAATCTTACCCGGAAGAACTTTGTTAGAAGCATTGAATACAGACCTTGTATGTGATGCTATTAATACAGCTATGAGAGAGTTATTCCTTCAGGTTGTTTACGGTCGTACACAGAGTGCATTCTCTGAGGATGGTCTTCCTGTTGGTGCAGGTCTTGAAGATCTTGGTAAGGGACTTCGTTCACAGGTTGGTACAATGTACGGTACATTGGCTAAAGGTCCCCGTTACCTTGAAATGGCTGAAGGTTATGTTACAGGTATCGCTCTTGATGCTGACAATCAGATTATTGGTTACAAGTTCGTTAGTCTTGGTAAGATGACAGACTTCATCAAAAAAGGTGATGATCCTAACACTGCATATGAAAAGGCTTGTGGCCAGTATGGTCGTGTAGCAGATGCTGTTAAGATCATTGACCCCAGAACAGACGAAGAAGTGAAATAAGGATAGGAGGACTGAAAAATGGCATTATTTGAATCATATGAAAGACGAATTGACAAAATCAATTCCGTATTAAATAGCTATGGAATCGCTTCTATCGAAGAAGCAGAAAAAATTACTAAGGATGCAGGTCTTGATGTTTACAATCAGATCAAAGGCATTCAGCCTATCTGCTTTGAAAACGCTTGCTGGGCATACATCGTAGGTGCAGCAATCGCAATCAAGAAAGACTGCAGAAGAGCAGCTGACGCTGCTGCAGCAATCGGTGAAGGTCTTCAGGCTTTCTGTATTCCCGGATCTGTTGCAGATACCCGTAAGGTAGGTCTTGGACATGGTAACTTAGGTAAGATGTTATTGGAAGAAGAAACAGAATGTTTCGCATTCCTTGCAGGTCACGAATCATTCGCAGCTGCTGAAGGTGCTATCGGTATCGCAGAAAAGGCTAACAAGGTTCGTAAGAAACCTTTAAGAGTTATCTTAAACGGTCTTGGCAAGGACGCTGCTCAGATTATCGCTCGTATCAATGGTTTCACCTTTGTTGAAACAGAATACGATCCTTACACAAACACTGTAAAAGAAGTTTATCGTAAGGCTTACTCAGAAGGTCTTCGTGCAAAGGTTAACTGCTATGGTGCAAACGATGTTTGTGAAGGTGTTGCAATTATGCACAAGGAAGGCGTTGACGTATCTATCACAGGTAACTCAACCAACCCTACAAGATTCCAGCATCCCGTTGCAGGTACTTATAAGAAAGAATGTAACGAACAGGGCAAGAAATATTTCTCAGTTGCTTCAGGTGGTGGTACAGGCCGTACACTTCATCCCGACAACATGGCTGCAGGTCCTGCTTCTTACGGTATGACAGATACTATGGGACGTATGCACTCAGACGCTCAGTTTGCAGGTTCTTCATCAGTTCCCGCACACGTAGAAATGATGGGTCTTATCGGTGCAGGTAACAACCCTATGGTTGGTATGACAGTAGCTGTAGCAGTTGCTATTCAGGAAGCATCTGATAACGGTAAGTTCTAATTTTCAGAAGAGGAATTTAGGAGGATAAAAGAATGGATAACGGATATAAGCCGAAACAGAAACTTGTTGCCGGATTATTAGCACTTTTTGTTGGTATGTATGGCATTCATAACTTCTATCTTGGATATACCACAAAGGGTATCATTCAGGTTGTTGGTACATTTTTGAGCTTTATTTTGTGCCTTGTATTTATTGGATATATATTTTTATTTGGCATTGCCATCTGGGTACTTGTAGAAGCTATTATGATTTTTGCAGGCGGAATCAAAGTAGATGGAAAAGGTTATCCTTTAGTTGACTAGTTATGAATCAAAAGAGCAGCATCCCTGTTATCAGGTGATGCTGCTTTTATTTTTTGTATAAAAGATTAAATCCAATATTTTACACATTCTCCGATATAGTCCAAACCATAATTTACCATCAATACATTTCGCAAAACAACATTTAAAATAATAATTACCAACAAGCCAATAAGTATACCGACGTAAATCATATCATTTATTTTTTTTCGTATAAGTCCAATCATGCGTAGAGTGGTTGGGATATAATAGCTGATAAAAAATCCGGCTATATAAACAACTGCGGGATGGTACAAAAAAGAGCGAATCAATTTACCATGTAAAAAGCAATCTACAGCTCTTGTTCCGCCACAACCGGCACAATATAAATGAAATATGTATTTAAAACCACAGGGTCTGTTTCCGGTGTACAATTGCATGTCAAACAGATGATAAAAAATAAAAAAAAGTATGCCGGCCAATAAGACAGAGGACCATATAATATAAAGTATTTTTTCGCTTTTTGAAATAGGTGTTTTCATTTGTTTATCCTTTTATAAATGATACATATTATAACATATATTTTATACGAAAAAAAGTTTTTCATATGTAAAAATATCTTTGGTATAAAAAATCTTGCTATTTGATTTTTGCTGTTATATTATAAAATAAAACAGATAAAGCAAAGGAGAAGATGTTATGGATTACAACAATAATAACTATAACGAGGGTGTAAATACATATGATAGTACATACACCACATACGAGGATGCAGTCGCACCTGAGAAGAATACCATCGGTATGGTTGGTATGATTTTAGGTATTTTAGGTTTCTTTTTTAATCCTCTTTATTTGGTATCAGTAGCTGCAATTATTTTGAGTATTATCGGTGTTTGCAAGAAGAATGCACCTAAGGGATTAGCAATTGCAGGTATTATTTTAGGTGGTATTTCAATGGCATGCCAGGGTATCGTTGACTTCCTTCTTACAATCTTTACCGGCATCGGTGTAATTTCTATTTTCTGCTAATTTAGATTTACTTAAATTAAAAACGCATGGCTTTTGAAGTCATGCGTTTTTTGATATTAATAAGCAATATATGAATTGATTTTTTGCAGGAACTTATTCTTCACCATAGTAGACGTTTACACCTTCGCCTTCGATTTCTTTGCCCTGTAAAACATCTCCAATGTAGTTGATGCGAATGATGGCTCTGCTGTATTTGTCGTATGCCATACCGGCGCTGAAACTATTAAAAGTTCCGTCGTTGTATGCAGAATGATAGAGTGTCACGGATTCGTCCATAAAAGATGCAGCTTCGTCTGCCAGTGATTCAACGGCAATATATTCTTTCGGAACTTCCAATTCTGCAAAATCCTGAAATAACCCATTGAGAGTATCTAATTCACTTAATAATTCTTCAGGAGCATTTTCACCTTCGGCATCAATGGCATTGATACGGTCATTGACAGCTATAACTTCATCATAAAAATCCTCTACTGATTTGCGATAATTATCTAATTCATTTTTTGAATCACCACATCCTGTTAATGTAGCAACAATACTGATTAATAAAATAAAAGCATATATTCTTTTTTTCATGTTTTTCTCCGTTATGTTTAAATTCATATGTTCATCTTAAAACCATAATAAATTTATCATAGTAAATGTTTTTTATCAAGAGCGAAACACTTAAATTCTGTTGGAAATAAATATATTTTATCATTGGAATAACAATTTGATTATATAAGATAATTATGGTAAAATAAACTGATGTTCTGTATAAAATATTTGGTAAAAGAGGAAAGCTTATGAGTTTTTTTGAAAATAAATTCGGAAATCGTATGATATTTTTAGATGGTGCCACAGGCTCTAACCTGGCATTGCGGGGAATGCCGGCAGGCGTATGCCCCGAAAAATGGATTTTGGAGCATGAGGATGTTCTGATTGGCTTGCAAAAGGAATATGTGGAAGCCGGTGCGGATATTATTTATGCACCTACTTTTGGCGGTAATCGGATTAAGTTAGCCGAATATGGTTTAGAAGACCGCCTTGAAGAACTTAATACAAGACTTGTTTCGTTATCTTGCAAGGCTGCGCAAGATAGAGCTCTTGTGGCCGGAGATATAACCATGACAGGACGTCAGTTGTTTCCTATGGGAACGATGAAATTCGAAGAACTGATAGATATTTATAAGGAGCAGATTCTTGTACTTGCCCGGGCAGGCTGTGATTTGCTTGTAATTGAAACCATGATGAGTCTGCAGGAGACAAGAGCTGCCGTTATTGCAGCAAAGGAATGTTGTGAACTTCCCATTATGGCTACGCTTTCGTTTGAATCAGATGGTAAAACTTTGTATGGAACGGATGCCATAACCGCTGCCCTTGTATTGGAAGGCTTGGGTGTGGATGCCGTAGGCGTAAATTGTTCTACCGGGCCGGACCGGATGAAGACTGTAATTCAAATGATGAAGGAAAATATCAGCATTCCCGTAATTGCCAAACCAAATGCAGGAATGCCGACTTTGGATGAAAACGGCAAAACGGTTTATTCCATGACTCCGGAGGCATTTGCAAAGGAGTGTGTTGCTCTGGTAGAAGCCGGCGCAGGAATTATTGGCGGATGTTGCGGCACAACACCTGCACATATCAAAGCTTTATATCAAATGACAAATCAAATGAAGCCGCAAGCAGAAAATGTGCGTGAAAAATGTGTACTGACCTCTGAATATAAAACGGTGATGTTTGGTTTAAATGATCCTTTTATTGTAATCGGTGAAAGAATTAATCCTACCGGTAAAAAGGCATTACAGGCGGAACTTCGTGACGGAAAGCTGGATATGATTATTCACTTTGCAACCGAGCAGGAAGAGAAGGGCGCGGATATTCTTGATATCAATCTTGGCATGGGTGGCATAGATGAAAAAACCATGCTTTTAAATGCAATGTATGAAGTGACGGGGGTGAGCCATTTACCACTTTCCATTGATTCTTCCAATGCTGATGTTGTTGAAAGTGCACTGCGTATTTATCCCGGTCGCGCTTTGGTGAATTCGGTTTCCATGGAAGAGGGTAAGGCTGATAAGCTTTTTCCGTTAATTAAAAAATACGGAGCCATGTTTATTCTGTTACCCTTATCTGATGCCGGCTTACCCAAGAGTCTTGAGGAAAAGATACATATTATTGAAAGTCTTTTGGAAAAGGCCTATTCCTATGGCCTGACGAACAGGGATATTATTGTTGACGGGTTGGTTACAACAGTATCCGCCAATGATAAAGCCGCATTGGAAACTTTGGAAACAATCCGTTATTGCAAGGAAAAAGGTCTTGCCACGGTTTGCGGATTGTCCAATATTTCCTTTGGGTTGCCGGAACGAAGCAATATCAATACGGCGTTTTTAACCATGGCTATATCGCAGGGGCTTACCATGGCAATTGCAAATCCGTCCCAGAAGGAGTTAATGAATGCCATTTATGCTACGGATATGCTTTTAAATAAAAAAGATGCCGGCCTGCTTTATATTGATAAAATGATGGGCGAATCTTCGAATGCAGTTACAAAAAATGCGGAAATCAAGGCGGAATCATATGAGGATAAAATCCGAACGGCGGTTTTAAGAGGTAATACGTCGGGTATTATTCAAATTACAGAGGATGCCATGAAAAATGGTTTTTTGGAAGCAGAATATATTTTGAATCAATGTCTTCTTCCGGCAATCAATGAAGTAGGAGAATTGTTTAATACGGGAAAATATTTTCTGCCGCAATTAATTGCAGGCGCCAACGCAATGAAAGCGTCCATCGAGGTTATAGAGCCGTATTTAAAGAAATCAGAGAATGGTGATGCAACCAAAACTGTTGTGATTGCAACCGTAAAAGGTGATATCCATGATATCGGCAAGAACCTGGTTTCGTTAATGCTAAAAAATTACGGATATTGTGTCATTGATTTGGGCAAAGATGTATCTGCGGAAGAGATCGTTGCCAAGGCAAAAGAAACAAATGCCGAAATTATTGCATTATCTGCATTAATGACAACTACCATGGTTGAAATGAAGAATGTAATTTCTTTGGCTAAGCAAGAAGGACTTTCATCCAAAATTATGATCGGAGGCGCCGTTATCACACAGGAATATGCCGATGAAATCCTTGCAGACGGTTATGCAAAAGATGCTGCGGGTGCCGTTAAGGTTGCGGATTCTCTTGTGAAATAAAACAGGGTGATTTTATGAAGAAAGCAGATATTATTTTGTTAATAATTGTTTTGCTTCTTGGAGGAGTTGGCACGGCTTTACTGATTCAAAACAATGAGAAGGCCGTTTTTGTCAGTGTTGTTGTTGAAGGTGAGGAAACAGAACGTTATTCTTTGAATGAGGATCGCGATATAATAATTACAACCCGTGAGAATGGTGAAAATTTGTTAAGAATTGAGAACGGCAGGGTGAAAATGATTTCTGCCAACTGTCCCAATCAGGATTGTGTTAATCATAATGAGATTATGAATACCAACGAAAGTATAATATGTTTGCCGCATAAAATTGCCATTACGATATGCGGAGAAAACAATATTGAAATACCGGACGGAATTGTTTATTAAGGGTTGTTATAACGGAGTATATTCATGAAGAAAAAATCTGTCAGGATGATTGCGCAATATGGTTGTATGCTGGCTTTTGCAATGATAGTATCCTATGTGGAAGCAATTTTACCTTTTCATATAGGAGTACCCGGAGCCAAGCTTGGACTTGCCAATTTGGCAATTGTATACTGTATTTATACATTTGGTGTCGGTCCGGCATTATTGCTTAATCTAAGCAGGATTATTCTGATGGGGTTATTGTTTGGTAATCCTTACAGCATGTTGTATTCCTTCGCCGGGGCGGTATTTAGTTTTATAGCAATGGTTTTAATAAAAAGATGCAGGGCTTTTAGTATGATAGGAGTAAGCATTGCAGGCGGTGTAATGCATAATGTGGGACAGGTATTGATGGCATATATCATAACGAAAGTAGTGTTTTTGTTTTACTATCTGCCTGTTTTACTTGTGCTTGGTGCAGTAACGGGGTTTGCAAATGGGTTATTGTCGCATTACATATATAAGAAAACCAAACATATTATTTCGGAGTGATAAAAAGTAGGGAGAAGCTGATGTACGCATATTTTATTGGTAAAATTGTATTCGTGCAACCGGAAAGTGTTGTGATGGAAGTAAATCATATCGGATATAATATTAAGGTTTCTGCGGGAACCATACAGAATTTAGGACATATGTCCGGTGAAATAAAACTGTACACATATACATATGTAAAAGAGGATGCATTGAATTTGTATGGTTTTCTGACCAGGGAAGAGTTAGAGCTGTTTAAACAGATGATTACGGTTAATGGTATCGGCCCCAAGGGCGCATTGGCGATTTTATCCACCTTGACGGTTGATGCCTTGCGATTTGCCATTCTTGCCGGGGATGCCAAAAGTATAGCAAAGTCACCCGGAATCGGTGCAAAAACAGCAGAAAGACTGATTATTGATTTGAAGGATAAAATTAAGGCGGAAGATGTGTTTAATTTAAGTGCAGAGGAAAGCGTATCCGGAGCAATGCAGACAGAGTCTCCGGCTCGTAAAGAGGCAATAGAAGCCTTAACCGCATTGGGATATTCGGCAACAGATGCGTTAAAAGCAGTTAATCAGGTGGAATGTACCTCGGAAACCGCTACGGAAGAAATTTTAAAATTAGCATTGAAAAAAATAATTACATTATAGAGGAATTTACAGGCTGTTAAGGAGATAGAATATGCCGAAACGAATGATTGAAACCGGTTTTACGCAGGAGGATGCGGTGATTGAATTTTCTCTGCGTCCGCAAACATTAAAAGAATATATAGGACAGGAAAAAGCAAAAGAGAGTCTGCAGATTTATATGGATGCGGCAAAACAACGTGGTGAAAGTTTGGATCATGTGCTTTTGTATGGCCCGCCCGGGCTTGGTAAAACAACTTTGGCAGGGATTATTGCCAATGAAATGGGTGGTCATATGAAGATAACCAGCGGACCTGCAATTGAGAAACCGGGTGAATTGGCTGCGATTTTAAATAATCTGGCAGAAGGTGATGTGTTATTTATTGATGAAATACATCGATTGAATCGGCAGGTTGAAGAAGTGCTTTATCCTGCCATGGAAGATTTTGCTATTGATATTATGATTGGAAAAGGTTCTACCGCACGCTCTGTCAGATTAGAGCTTCCGCATTTTACATTGGTTGGAGCCACTACCCGTGCCGGAATGTTAACAGCGCCTTTGCGTGACCGTTTTGGTGTAGTCCACAGATTGGAATTTTATACTCCTGAAGAACTACAACTTATTGTGCTTGCTTCTGCCAAGAAATTAAATGTTGAGATTGAGACCGGCGGAGCTTTGGAAATTGCAAGAAGAAGCAGAGGAACGCCAAGAATTGCCAATCGCATGTTAAAAAGAGTCCGCGACTTTGCCCAGGTTAAATGTGATGGAGTTGTAACGGATGAAATTGCATCCTATGCATTGGATATGATGGAAGTAGACAAGTTTGGCCTTGACCATATTGACCGAAATATTTTATTGACAATGATCGAAAAATTTAAAGGCGGACCGGTTGGCCTTGATACTTTGGCTGCTGCCATTGGTGAAGACGCAGGTACCATTGAAGATGTATATGAACCTTATTTGATAAAAAACGGTTTTATTGCAAGAACGCCCAGAGGACGTATGGTTACAGAGCTTGCTTATGGGCATTTGGGTCTTGAAATTCCTGTATAAATATTTTATAATAAAACAAGTGTATGGAAGCGGTTTTCGCGGATTCCGGAAGGGGAGAGGATCATTATGTCAGCTAAAACAGATACAGAGGTAATTGTTGGTGGTAAGGTTTTTACATTGAGCGGATATGAAAGCGAAGAATATTTACAAAAAGTTGCTTCTTATATCAACAATAAACATTCTGAATATGATAAAATTGATGCTTTTCGCAGACAGCCCAATGAGTATCAGGCGCTTTTGTTGGAGTTTAATATAGCGGATGATTATTTTAAGGCGAAGAAACAGATGGCTCTTCTGGAAGAAGAATTAAAAACACGCGAGGATGAGTTGTGTAATATCAAGCATGAATTGATTGCAACTCAGATTAAATTGGATACGTTGGAAAAGAATTATCTTGCAGCCAAAAAAGAAGCAGATGACAATTCCAAGAAAGTAATTCGTCTCGAAACCGAGTTGAAAGAACGGGAAAGAAAGTAAAATAGAACAGTATAAGGCTGGCCGTTTTCGGTCAGCTTTTGTCTTATGTGGAGATGAAATATGGGTTCTTTACAAAATAAAACAGAATTATTGGCTCCGGCCGGCAGTTTTCGTGGGTTTATCGGTGCATTAAATGGGGGCGCAGATGCTTTTTATCTTGCCGGTAATCGTTTTGGAGCCAGAGCATATGCGGATAATTTTAGTGAGGACGAAATAAAAGAAGCCTTGTTTCTTGCTAAAATTTTTGATAAAAAAATATATCTTACGGTTAATACATTATTGAAAAATAAGGAGATGGATGAACTGTTCGACTATCTCAAACCGTTCTATGATATGGGATTGACCGGTGTAATTGTACAGGATTTCGGAGTGATGGCTTTTGTAAAAGAGCATTTTCCGGATTTGGAAATCCATGCCAGTACACAGATGAGTGTTACTTCTGTGGAAGGTGCGAAATATTTAACGCAAAACGGTGTAAAAAGAGTTGTTTTGGCAAGAGAGCTTACTTTAAAAGAAGTTAAAGCTGTTGTTCAGGCCGGGGTGGAAACGGAATGTTTTATTCATGGCTCTATGTGTTATTGCTATTCCGGACAGTGTCTTTTCAGCAGTTTGCTGGGTGGCAGAAGCGGAAACAGAGGTCGTTGCGCACAACCTTGCAGGCTTCCTTATGAGCTGTCCAAGGATCAAAAAGAAGCATATTGTTTAAGCCTTAAAGATATGTGTACATTGGAATATTTGCCTGCTTTGCTGGAAAGCGGAATTACTTCTTTTAAAATTGAAGGAAGAATGAAGAATCCTGCCTATGCAGCCAAGGTTACACAGATATATCGTAAGTATATTGACAGATATTTTATGGGAAAATCAGATGAATATCGTGTGGAAAAGAAGGATTTAGAGATATTAAAAAGTTTGTATATCAGAACGGATTTGCAGGAAGGTTATTATCAACAGGTTCGGGGCAAAAATATGATTACTCCGGAGAGTCCGGCGTATTCAAAGACGGATGAAGATTTGGTGGCAGGAATTACGGAAGAACTCATCAATACAAAACCGGTAAAAGAAATAAGCGGATATGCAGAATTTATCGTTGGACAACCTGCAAAGTTTTCGTTGATTCTGGAGGTTGAATCGAAAGAAAGTTATTGCATTTCTGTTTTGGGAGATGTAGTTCAGGAAGCACAAAAAGCACCTTTGACCAAAGAAAATATAGCTGAAAAGCTTAGCAAAACCGGAGATTCTTATTTTGTGATTACAAATCTGGAGCTAACGGTGGACAACAATATTTTTATGCCCATAAAGTCCTTGAATGAACTTCGACGGAAGGCTGTTGAAGCATTGTGTGAAGAGATAAAGTGTACAATGGCAAAAGAACGCACATGCGGTATTTCGGAAAGAGTAATTCGTAGTAAAACAAAGAATGATAATGCAGGAAAGGCTTTTTTTACGGCATTTGTTGAAAAAACGGAGCAATTTGATGCGGTTTTGTGTGCCGATTACATTAAAAGAGTTGTAGTGCCTTATCATTGGATGGCAGGTGAGAATGCTTCTTTTATCCGTAGCGGATGTAAAAAAGCGAATAAAGAGTTGTTCCTGTCTTTGCCTGCAGTGTGCAGAAATCAATCCTATCAAAAAATCGGCATTATTCTGGATTCGGCATATGGCAACGAAGCATGTGAAGGTGTATATGTGAACCAGGTTGACAGTATGGCATATATAAAAGAGAATTTTCCGGGTTTAAAATGTATCGGTGATTTGAATTTGTATGGTATGAATCAAAAGGCTTCTGCATGGTTGATGGAGAGAATTAACGGATATACATTGCCGGTGGAATTAAACAAAGACGAACTGCGTCATCAGGCGGATTGCGGAAGCGAACTGATTCTTTACGGACGGACTCCCCTGATGCATACGGCTAATTGCCTGTTTCTTACGGCAGGAAAATGTCAAAAAGGTCAAAATTCCGTGGATGGACGATTAAAAGACCGTAAAAATATGAATTTTTTATATAAAGGACATTGTGAAGAAGAAATATGTTATAATACAATTTATAACAGCGTGGTTACATCACTTCATAAACAAAAAAGCAGGATAGATGAGATTCCATGCCGGTGTTATCAGCTAAGGTTTACTTTTGAAAATATGGCTGAAACAAAGGAAGTATTAAATTTGTTTTATGATTTTAGTCGGAATGGAATTGAAAAGGACATTTCGTTCCCGTATACAAACGGACATTTTATGCGCGGTGTGCAATAGATAATGTATTGTGTGGCAAGGAGATATCATGGGTAGTTTTATTTCGGAAATTTCAAACTATGCATTTGTTGTTATTATGGCAATTTATGTTGTAACAAATATTTGTGTGTTTTTCTTTAAAAATCCCGAAAAACATAAGCATTTTTATATGTTACAGACTTTACTTGCCATTTCTTTTCATGCTGTGGGATATATTACTTTGTTCATGCGAACGGAGGATCCGAGGTATTTCTTTTTCTTTGCATTTCAGGAAATTATTCTCTTTGCACTTGTTTTGATTTTTAGAACCATATACCGTTCTGTCAGCCGTTTGATGCTGAATAACGTTATCATGTTATTATTTGTTGGATTTACCATTTTGGGTCGCCTTGCATTTATGAATGCGGTAAGGCAGTTTGTGATTACGGTGATTGCATTGGCGGTTTCCATGCTGATTCCGTGGATTATGTCTCATACCCAATTTGTTAAAAAAATAGGTTATGTGTATTGCGGTATCGGTATCCTTGCGTTAGGGGCGGTTTGGCTTACCGGTGAGATTACAAATGGTTCAAAGCTGGCTTTTACTATTGAAGGAATGTCTTTTCAACCTTCGGAATTTGTAAAAATTACGTTGGTTTTCTTTGTGGCGGCTCTTTTATCCAATAAAAAAGATCCGTATCGGTATATATCGACCGGGTTGTTTTCACTTGTGCATGTCCTGATTCTTGTGTTATCAAGAGACCTTGGCGGTGCCGGAATTTACTGTATGATATATCTTTTTATGTTGTATCTTGCAAACAAAAGTGTGTTAACGCTGGGGGCGGGAGCTGTTTTGGGCGCAGGAGCGTTTTGGGCCGCGCTTCATGTTTTCAGTCATGTACAGATTCGTGTGCAGAATTGGTTGAATCCGTGGACAGACATGAGTAATACGGGATACCAGATTACCCAGTCTTTGTTTGCCATTGGAACCGGTGGCTGGGAAGGTATGGGACTTTTACAGGGAGATCCCACGTCCATTCCTTATGTGAATGAAGATTTTGTATTCAGTGCCATTGCGGAAGAATTTGGTGTTATGTTTTCTGTTTTGCTGATTTTGTTGTATTTGGTAACCATTTTGCATATTTTCAGAATGTCTTATCGTTCCAAGGAATTACTGCATAAATTCTTGCTTTTGGGTATCGGTGTATCTTTGGGAACACAGGTAATTCTTACTATTGGTGGCGGAACACGTTTTATTCCTCTCACCGGTGTGACGTTACCGTTAATCAGTATGGGTGGAAGTTCTTTAACCGCTACTTTATTGATGTTTGGTGTAATTCAGGGTATTTATATCAAAGAGTTTGCATATTTTGAGAATAATGATGTGGAAGAAGAGGAAGTAACTGCAAAAAAAGAACATAAAAATTCCAATATTCCCATTCTGATATCCTCAATTCTGTATGGACTTGTTTTTCTTGGTATGATTGTGAATCTTGCCGTATATGTTGAAACGGAGAGTTATGAGGCAATAAACAGTATCTATAATCCGAGAGATGAAATTCTTGCCCAACATAACATCAGAGGATCTATTGTTACGGAGCAGGGAGATGTATTAGCATATACGGAAGTTTATGGGGATGAGGAACATCGTGTGTACCCTTATAATGTGCAATTTGCCCATGTTGTAGGTTACAGTACCAACGGAGGAATGGGCATTGAAAAGATTGCGAATATGAGCCTTTTGCAATCGAATGCGTCAATTTCGGATAAAGTAGATAATGATTTGAATCGAACCAAAGATACGGGAGATACAGTGGTCTCTACTTTAAATGTTCGCATGCAGGAAGTGGCGTTTAAGTCTTTGGGAGCTTTTAAAGGTGCAATTATTGTAACGGATATTGAAACCGGAAAGATTCTTTCCATGGTTTCCAAACCTGATTTTGACCCGAATTATATTGCCGAAGAATGGGACAGTATTATTAATAATTCGGAATCGTCCGTATTATTAAATCGTGTTACACATGGACAATATCCACCCGGTTCCACATTTAAAATTATAGATGCCCTGGAGTATTATCGCCAGTATCCCGATGAGGTGGAAGGTTATTTCTATCAGTGTAACGGTTCCTTGCGATATGATGAGCGCAAAATCACATGCTATCACGGAACATCACATGGTGGGGTGGATTTGCCTCGCTCTTTTGCTAAGTCATGCAATTGTTCCTTTGCCAATATCGGACTGAAACTTAATAGGGAAGCAATGTCAAACACTTTGGCTCAATTATTGTTCGGGCAGGATTTGCCGGCGCCTTTTGGTTCTTCCAAACAGAGCGTTGTTCATATTAACGGAGAAACCAATGACAGTGAAATGGTTCAGATTTCTATCGGACAGGGTACTGCTTTGATGACGCCGTTACACTTAAACATGATAACCTGTGCCATTGCAAATGACGGACAGGTTATGACACCTATGGTAATTTCACGTATCGAAAGTGTATCCGGAGATAAGGTAAAAGAGTACAATCCGGAAGTATATGCTACCCTTATGACTCCGGAGGAGGCTGAATATCTTGGTGGTTTGATGACCGGAGTGGTTGAAAACGGAACCGGAGATTTCCTTTTGAGTGCTTCATATACAAGTGCGGGAAAAACAGGCTCTGCAGAATATGGAACTGCAAAGGGAGACAGTCATGCATGGTTTACGGGATACGCTCCTGCAGAAGACCCGAAAGTTGCCGTAACTATTATTGTTGAGGGGGCAGGAAGTGGCGGAGACTATGCGGTTCCTATCGCAAAACGTCTTTTTGATATTTATTTTGAACAATATGGACAAAATGAATAAAATTGCAATTACAATTATGGTATTTTTATGTTTTTTTATATAATTTTTCTTTATTTTTATATAAAAGTGTAGTATATTTATATCAGAATGTTTTTTATAAAACTTTATGTAAAGTTTTGGGGAGGGAACAATGATTAATCGATTATTTGGAAATTATCTGGTGGAATCCGGAAAGATTACTCAGGCGCAGTTGGAAGAGGTAATCGCAACACAGAAAAAGGTGCGTGTAAAATTAGGTTTGATTGCAGTTGCAGAGAAACTTATGACACCTGAACAGGCAGATGAAGTCAATCATTTACAGGCAATTATGGACAAGCGCTATGGGGATATTGCTGTAGAAAAAGGTTATTTGACTGATGAGCAGGTCGGAAGATTGCTTGGCTTACAGGGAAATGCGTATCTTACATTTATTCAGGCGTTGGATGATTGCAAATATATGACTCCTGAAGAAGCAGATATTGCTTTGGCAGAGTATCAGAAAGCCAATTCTTTTACTGCTACTGATATAGATGCTTTAAAGAGCGGAGACGCTGACCGTATTGTTCCTTTGTTTTTACCTGCTGAGTGCACAGGTTTACAGGCTGAGTTGGTACAGGGTGCGGTTCGAGCATTGATTCGTTTGATTGATTCGGATACATATGTATTAAAAGGTGCCGTAGTAAATGCTTTTGAGGCTGATCGCTTTGCACTTCAGGATTTGAATGGAGATCATGTAGCGACTCTTTCTTTTGCGGCGGATGGAGATGGCTTAAAGGCAATTGCGGATGTGTATGGTCAGGAAGATTTTGCTGCGGTTGATTTGGATGCTTTGGATGCGGTTGGTGAATTTATCAACTGTGTAAATGGTATGTTCAGCACAAAACTTTCCGGAACCTGTAATATGGATATGCTTCCTCCTTCTTATAAGGATGCAAGAAGCGTAGCAAAGGCAGAAAAAATTTGTATTTTACCTGTTTGTGTAAATGGAAAAATTGTAAATATGCTGACAGCATTTGATGAAACAATTGGTTTTTAGGAGGAATTTGAGGAATGGCTAAAATTTTAATTGTAGATGATTCAAGAACATCACGTAAGATTCTCAGAACAATTCTTGAAACCGCAGGTCACGAAGTGATCGGCGAAGCAGTAGATGGTGTAGATGGTGTAAATAAGTTCCGGGAACTTTCTCCTGAAATTACTACACTTGATATTACCATGCCTAATATGGATGGTTTGGAAGCTTTAAAAGAGATTAAAAAGATTAATACGGATGCTAAGGTTATTATGGTAACTGCAGCCGGTCAGCAAAACAAAATGGTGGAGGCGATTAAGAGCGGCGCTTCTGAATTCGTAACCAAACCTTTTGAGGCAAATGAAATTACGGGCTTGATTGCAAAAATGTAATATCTCATAAGTGATTGAATGTATATTGATATATGAAAGTAGGAAGAGTGTAATCTCTTCCTATCTTCATATTATAAGGGGAAAAATTATGAAAGTTGTAGTTCGTGGAGAACGAAATAAAAAAAGCAATCTGGCGAATGGAGGTTTTCCGTTCTTTTGGTATTCTGCTTTTTTTGTGTTGATTGGATCTTTGTTTTTTGGAATCGGAATTTATTTAATAATTGAAGAAGAACCGTTTTTCTCTTCGGATACCGAATTGATATTTTTATGTCTTTTAAGCACTATTTTAGGCGGAATTGCCATTGTGGTCGGAATGTATTCTTTTATAAAACGCCCCAAAATTACGAATAACTTTGATTTGATGAAGAGCGAAGTTTGCGTAAAATTACCGGTTGTTTGTGTGGAAGAGGCTAACAGTTCAATGAATGGTATTGACGGATATTATATAGAATGTCGAAATTTAAACAATGAAATCGGTTGTTTGGATATTTATAAGTCCGATGTAATCTATAATGTGAATTGTCTTTCATTAGAGCCCGGGGATTTGGTTCCGGTTTATGTTGATTGGAGAAATCCGGCTAATTTTTATATGGATATTGATGCTTACGAGAAAGCAGACAATACTAAAAAAATGTCGGATGCGGAGTCGGAATATTTATAAGGGGAAGGAAGCAGAATTTATGCCTGAAAATATTTATAAAATGCTTTATACCTTTAAAAGGGTAACTTCAAAAACTACCTCAATACTAATGTTTGCTATATTTGGAACGATTGGTGTTGGGGTCTTAATATATACATGCGTTATGCGTAAAGAAGATCATGATTTTTTTGACAAAGCTTTGCCCCTTACGGCAACAATATGTGAAATAGAAGATCATGAAACTAAGGATTCCGATGGTAATGTAAAATATGAACATTATGTGTATGTTGATTATGAAGTTGATTATCAAAGTTATACACATGTATATGCCGGCCAATGGAAACAAGGTATGTTTGAAGGGGATTCTGTAGAAGTTTATTATGTTCCGAGTAATCCTTCTGAAGTTCGACTGTATTATGATGTGGATCAAAATTATAATGAATTAGTGATTGTTGCTGTATTCTTTATTGTGGTATCTTCGTTACCGTTATTAACTTCTGCATTGCTTAAGTTCGGACAAAATAAGAACAGCGGTTTAATCGATACCGGAAGGTGTGTTTGGGCAACCATAAAAAGTATTGAAGCAGATTATAATTCAACTAACAATGGGGAGCACCCGTTTTGGGTTGTATGTGAGGAAATAAATGAGGCGGATGATACCATATACAGATACACAAGTCATAAAGTATATGAAGATTTAACCTATCGAGTCAAACCGGGAGAACATGTTGCTATCTATATTGACCCTAAGAATCCGGATCGTTATTATGTGAATTTAGATCAAATCATGTAGTAACTGTAGGTGATGAAATATAAAATGGTGCGAACCTGTGTGTTTCTACAAAAAAGAATATAATTTTACTAAGTTATTGTTTTTATAAATTGAACGAGGTATGCCGGATAAAAGGAGGATATTTAATGAAAAGAGGAATAACAATGAGACCGAAATCAAAATTCGGATTGGTTTTACAATATATTTTGACGGTGATGGCTGGGATAATTACCGCGTTTTGGTTGGTTTTGTTTGGAATGTGTGTTGTTGAATTCATCGGGTATATTATGGGTGGTTCTGATTTGGATGATTTGGGTATGTTCATAATGTTGTTTGGCGGTATTGGTTATTTTGTAATGGCACTGTTTTTTGGCATTCCTTTTATTCGATCCGTTATTAATTTATGCAGATATCATAAGATTAAAGAAATTAATAACGCGGAATGAAAATATATAAAACTTGCATAATACCGTGAAATAGGATATACTTTTTATTAGTTTTTACGTTCACACCAACAGGAGGAATTGCATTATGAGTGAAGCAGTGAGCTGTGGCGGTGTGGTTATATTTCGCGGTAAAATTTTGCTTTTATACAAGAATTATCGAAATCGTTATGAAGGTTGGGTTTTACCTAAAGGAACTGTAGAAGATGGCGAAGAATTTAAGGATACGGCACTGAGAGAGGTGCTGGAAGAATCCGGAGCCAAAGCGTCCATTATAAAGTACGTTGGCAAGAGTGAATACTCTTTTACGACGCCGGAAGACGTTGTTGACAAAGAAGTACATTGGTATTTAATGATGGCAGACAGCTATTACAGTAAACCGCAGCGCGAGGAATTTTTTGTGGATTCGGGCTTTTATAAGTATCATGAGGCATATCATTTGCTAAAATTTCCCAATGAGAAACAGATTCTGGAGAAGGCATATAATGACTATCTTTCGTTAAAGAAAAGGAATCTTTGGGGCAGCAAGAAATACTATTAAAGTACGATTTTCAAGAGGAAAGTTACCGGTTAGAGGCTGGGCTTTCCTTTTTACGTAGAAAGGAGGAAGGATATGTTTTGCCGACAATTGTATGTGGACAAATATGTTTCAGAGCATTTCCATAGCATACGACGTAAGTTTAAAGACGGTAAATATCCTTCCGGAACTTTTGTCATAGTATTGTCTAAAAACAGCGGCAGGGTGGAATACTATGATTGTAAGGCTTTTAAACAGAAATATTATGAACAAACGGGGAATTATCCTTTGATTATCGGATTGGCCCAAAATATGGATAGTGCCCGTAATATTGTAATTAAAATGATCGAGGAAACTGTAGAACAGACCGGAAACGCTGATGTTAAGACGTATTTAAAAAACAAGGCAGAAACTTATCAAAAAAGTTATTTCAAAAAATATGATATTAAAGTAATTGAACAGGAAGGTGAAAAGTAAGGGTGGAAGTGGTATTACTTATTTTAAAAATCATCGGAATCATACTGCTTTGCCTGATTGGACTGGCTCTTTTGTTCTTTTTACTTGTATTTCTTTGGCCCTTTTCCTATCGGTTTAAGGTGCATAAAGACGAGACGGAATTTTATGGTGCCGTTCGAATTTTATGGCTGTTAGGGTTGTTGACTGCGACGGTCACTTATGACGGAGAAGCAAAACTTACAGTTCGTCTCTTGGGAATTCCGATTTATAAATTTAAGATTTGGCCGACGGAAGAAAAAACGGATACTGCCGAAGATGAGAATACGGCGTTGAATAACAATTCCGATAATAATCAGACAAATGAAGATACGGCTACCGACAATACAGATAATGCACAAAGAAATAATGATATCAACGATTCTTATGTAAGTGAAGGCGAATTCTTTGATGATACTTATGAAGAAAGCGAAATGCTTACCGATGAAGAGTTAGATCGGGAAATTGAGGAACGGTTAGCGGATTCTGACGAGGAAGATACCTTTGATAAATTGCCTTTTGTAAAAAAAATTAAGGCTTTTATTCTGAAAATAAAAGAACTTATTTTAAAATTACGAGATAAGTGTTATAATATCAAAGACTCAATACGGCAGTTTATAGATAATATTAAGAAAAAGTACAAAGAAGTTCGATATTATTATCGTTTGATTCAGCATCCAAGCGTAAAACCTGCTTTATTAAGGTTATGGAAAACTGCAAAGAAATTTTTAAAACACATCAGACCCAGGCGTTTGCGTGCTACAATAGAGTTTGGTTCCGGTGACCCGGCATCCACCATGAAAGTCTACGGATATTATTGCATGATATATCCGTTTTACGGAAAACAAATACAATTCACACCGGACATGGAAAATAAGGTATTTAAGGCAGATGCATTTCTTTCCGGCAGATTTCAGATGTTGCGGATGATGTTGTTGGGATGGAGTATTTTTACGGATAAAAATGTTAGAAAATTAATCAGATTAATCAGGCGGGAGGTTAAGAAACGTGGCAGAAAGTAATTTTAACAATGTTGTTGATTCTTTGATGAAGGGTATGGATGGATTTTTATCTACCAAAACAGTTGTTGGTGATGCAACAACAATTGGTGATACCATTATAGTTCCTTTGGTAGATGTATCTTTTGGTGTAAATGCGGGATGTCTGCATGGTGAAAAAAACAAAGGCGGCGCAGGTTCTTTAAACGGTAAGATGACCCCCAGTGCCATTCTTGTAATCAGTAATGGTCATTCTAAGCTTGTTAATATTAAGAATCAGGACAGCGTAACCAAAATTCTTGATTTGATTCCTGATTTGGTGGACAGATTCCAAGAAAAAGGAAAACAGTCTGCGCTTAAGGAAGAAGATGTAAAGAAAGCTGCTTTTCCTGAAACAATCGAAGAAAATCAGGCTTAAAACTAATTGTACGGCATATACTGATAACAAAGACAGTATATGGCTAAACGTATGAAAAGAAAAATCGGTGCATTTTTATTGGCAATGTCTATAGGAATGCTTTTAATGTTGTTTATTTCAAATAAATTTGTAGGGTGTATTATTATTGCACTTTTATTGGTACTTGGATATCATTTATATTGCTACAATTAGATAAAACTAAGAATGATGGGATGACCTATGGATAATTTTATCAGTATCTTACGAGATGCTTCTTCGCCGGAAGAATTAGAGCAATACAAAATCCAGTTATTTCGTGAAAATGTCCGTATTAAAACGGATAAGTCAGAGCTGGAGGAAATGTATGAACGGCTCAATGAAGAAAGAAATAAACTGGAAGAGACCAGGGAAGAAATTGAAAATCAGCGCAAGGCCTTAAATCAGGAAGCCAAGGATATTAAGAAAGAATTACAGGAACAGCGCAGACGACTGGAGGAAGATACCATTTTTTTTGAAAAAAAACAAAGGGTATTAGAACAGTCTTTTCGTCAGCTGGATGTGGACAGGCAAAAACTGGAAACGGAAAAAAAACAGTTTCAGCGTTATCGGGAAGAAGCAAGAAACAATGTTCCCCGCACCAGGCCGCTTGAATACAGACAGGGAATTTTTTTCAAAGGAATTACCAACCAATTGGCTTTAAAGAAACGTTATAAGGATTTAATTAAAATTTTTCACCCTGACAATGTCAGCGGAGATAATGATACTTTGCAGCAAATCAATCGTGAATACGAAATTTTGAAGCATGATTTAGGGATTGAAAGAAAGTCCTGGTAGATGTTTGTTATATAGAACCCCGTAATTGGATTGACGGAGATTTTGGTTCTTTTGTGACTAATTTTAAAAAAATAAAAATTTTTCTTGCATTCTTGATAAAGTTTTGTTAATATATCAATGTTGCGAGTCAGTGAACTCAATTTATGCTGAGGAGGTGCAATCATGGCAAAATGTGCAATTTGTGATAAGGGCGTTCATTTCGGAAATAATGTAAGCCACTCTCATAGACGTTCCAATCATATTTGGAATTCCAACATCAGAAGAGTAAAATGTAAAGTAAACGGTGCAACTAAGACTATGCACGTATGTACAAACTGCTTAAAGTCAGGTCGCGTTGAAAGAGCATAATTTTATTTTATAATCTGATTATAAACCGCTGAAGTGTTTCGGCGGTTTTTTTATGGGGATTTTTAGTTGTATTTATAAAAATACTGTATAAAAGTATTAAAATGTTATAACTTCAAAGATTTTTGTTTTCTTTTTCCGAAAAAAAGGTTATAATATATTAGCATTCGTATGTCCAGGCATACATAGATGCAAAAATACCGACTTTAAGAATTAAGGAGGCGTAACTATGAAAGGTTCTATGGATACTCATATGGGTAGTATTTTGGTAGACAGCAATGTAATTGCAAACTATGCAGGCGGCGTTGCGATGGGATGCTATGGTGTTGTAGGTATGGCAGCCATGAATGTAAAAGACGGATTTGTTGGTCTTTTAAAGAAAGACAGTGCATCTAAGGGAATCACGGTAAAGGTAGAAAATAATAAGATGACCTTGAATCTTCATATTATTGTTGCTTTTGGTGTAAGCATTATGGCCGTAGCCAACAATCTTATGAGCGAAGTAAAATACAATGTTGAACAGTTTACCGGTTTGGATGTAGAAAAAGTTAACGTATACATTGAAGGCGTTAAGGTGGTTGATTAAGGAGGACTTATAAAGTGGCTACTAATGTATTAAATGCCGAATTGCTTGCGAAGATGTTTCTTGCCGGCGCTAAAAATTTGGAAAGTAAAAAGGAATATATTAATGAATTAAATGTATTCCCTGTTCCGGATGGTGATACCGGTACAAATATGACATTAACCATTATGTCAGCAGCAAAAGAATTAAATAACCTGAATGAAAAGTCTATGCAGACTGTTTGCAAGGCGATTTCTTCCGGGTCCCTTCGCGGAGCAAGAGGTAACTCCGGTGTTATTTTAAGCCAGTTGATTCGTGGTTTTACAAAGGTTGCATCGGAAGCAAATGAAATTACAATTCCTGTATTGGCACAGGCTTGTGACAAGGCAGTACAGACTGCATACAAGGCAGTTATGAAGCCGAAAGAAGGTACAATCCTTACCGTAGCGGCAGGTGCAGCAACCAAGGCAAAAGAGCTTGCCGACAACGGTTGCGACAATATGGAAGAATTTATCGATGAAGTAATTAAACACGCAGATTATGTGTTAAGCACAACCCCGGATTTGTTGCCTGTATTAAAGCAGGCCGGCGTTGTAGACTCCGGCGGACAGGGCCTTATGGAAGTGTTAAAAGGCGCTTTTGATGCATATCAGGGCAAGGTGACTGATTTTACATTAAAAGCATCAGGTAGCGGCGCAAAGAAGTCATCTGCAGCAGGTATGGAAAATCTTGCAACTTCTGACATTAAGTTTGGATATTGTACAGAATTTATCATTCTTTTAAGCAAGACTTTCAATGTTAAACATGAAATGGATTTCAAGGATTACTTAGAGTCAATCGGTGATTCCATTGTTGTGGTTGCGGATGATGAAATCGTTAAAGTACACGTACACACCAACGATCCCGGTCTTGCAATCCAGAGAGCATTAAAGTATGGTCAGCTTTCTAACTTAAAGATTGATAATATGCGTTTGGAACATAATGAAATGGTAATCAAGTCTGAAGAAGGCGCAGAAGAAGCGCCTAAGGCTGATGAACCCCGCAAGGAATACGGTTTTATCGCAGTTTCTGTTGGTAAGGGTATCAACGAAATCTTCAAGAGTTTAGGCGTTGATTATATCATCGAAGGCGGTCAGACAATGAATCCCAGTACAGAGGATATGTTGAATGCCATCGACAAAGTAAATGCAGACAATATTTTTATCCTTCCCAACAATAAGAATATTGTTATGGCGGCAAATCAGGCAAGAGATTTGACACAGGATAAGAAGATTATTGTAATTCCTACCAAGACCATCCCTCAGGGTATTACAGCGGTAATTAATTTTATGGCTGATATTGCTCCCGATGAGAACGAAGAGCAGATGGGTTCTGAAATGGGCAACGTTAAGACCGGTCAGGTAACCTATGCGGTTCGCGATACCGAAATTGACGATAAGAAGATTGCTCAGGGCGATTACATGGGTATCGGCGATAAGGGAATTCTTTCCGTAGGCAAGGAAATGAAAGATGTTACCCTTGAAATGATTAACGAAATGGTAGATGAAGACAGTGATGAATTAATCAGTATCTACTACGGCGAAGATATTTCTGAAGAAGATGCAACAGCACTTTCTGAAGAAATTGAAGCAAAATATCCCGATTTGGATGTAGAGCTTCAGTACGGCGGACAGCCGATTTACTACTATATTGTATCGGTAGAGTAAGTTTGGTTGAATATTTTATAAAAATAATATGATGCGGAATGAAAGAGCGACATTATTCTGATGTTGCTCTTTTTTAATATGTTTCTGTGCTTTTTCGGGGATTGTGAAGTGAAAAGAAATTTTATATAATAAACTATGAAGTAATATATTAGATAATAATAAAGAACATTATTATTAAATGAAAACAGTGTTATATTATAAAAGTAACCCGGTTAGGAGAACTGAAAATGTCAGAAAAATTAAAACCAATTAAGATTGTAAAATTCATATTTATGTTGTGTGTTATAGGAGTTTTATTATATTGGATTTTGGGTGAGATTTTTATGCCTGCCGAAAATCGAGTAGAGGAGAGTGCGTTTTACCCGTTTTCGGATGGTTGGGTATGGATAAAAGATGACGGTACCCGTGAAGAAATTCAAATTCCGGGTAAATGCCCGGCAGAACGAAATGAACTTATTGTTGTAGAGAATACATTGCCTGAGAATGTGGATGATAATTTGTATCTGTGCATTCGCAGTTCAAAGCAGGAAATGAATGTATACATAGATGATGCACTCCGTTATACTTATAGCACTTCAGAAACACGCCTTTTTGGTAAAGTCAGTGCTGTTGCATGGGTATTTATTGAACTAAATTCAGAGGATGCGGGAAAAATCATCAGAATAGAAGAACAAACAGATTCTTCTTACAGTGGTGTGTTTCATGATATTTTTTATGGTGAAAAATGGGATGTCTGGTTATATTTTTGGGAGATTTATGGTGTAGAGCTTCTGATTTCCATTTTTATGATGATATTAAGCGTTGCTACTATTTTTATAAGTTTTTCATTGAGAATTTCATATAAGAAAAACTTTGATATTGAATATTTGGGATGGGCAGTATTTTTGGCCTCAGTATGGATTTTGGCCAATTCGGTGTTCAGACAAATTTTATTCCCGAGTATATCGGTAATCAGTGATATGGCATTTTTTATGGTAATGCTTCTCCCGATACCATTTATGTTTTATATGAATGGTGTACAACAAAGAAGATACGAGAAAGCGTATATAATTGCGACAATACTTGATTTATTGGATTTCTTTGTATGTACAAGTCTGCATATCTTTAATATTGTTGATTTTACGGATACCATAAAATATATGGCAATTTTTTGCGTGATATCGATTTCATTGCTGGCAATTACTTTAGTAATAGATATTTTTACCGGACATATTAAAAACTACAGATTAGTTGCACTTGGTATTTTTGTAACATGTATTATGGCTGTTGTTCAATTGGTTATTTATTTTACGTGGACAAATCAGTTTAGCGGATCTTTTATTGCAATAGGATTAGTGGTTATTCTTGCCATTGCGTTTGTAAATACAATGAAAGATATTTTACATACGGAAAAAGAAAAACAGAAGGCGGTATTTTCCAACGAGGCGAAAAGCAAGTTTTTGGCGAATATGTCACATGAAATCAGAACGCCTATTAATGCTGTATTAGGCATGGATGCTATGATATTAAGAGAAAGTAACGATGAGTCCATTAAAGAATATGCGTTAAACATTCAGAATGCAGGACAGACTTTGTTGGCATTGATTAATGATATTTTGGATTTTTCAAAGATTGAATCCGGCAAAATGGAACTTGTACCGGTGGAATATGATTTTAGCAGTATGATACACGATGCTGTTAATATGATTATGATGAAGGCGGAAAATAAAGGATTAAAAACCGTTGTTTCCGTAGAAAAAACAATTCCCAGCAGATTATTTGGCGATGAGGGCAGAATTCGTCAGATTTTGATCAATCTTTTAAACAACGCCGTAAAATATACCAAGGAAGGTTCTGTTAGTTTAAATGTTACCGGCGATATACAGGATAATGAAGTACGTCTTACTTTTGTTGTGGAAGATACCGGAATCGGTATTAAGGAAGAAGATATTTCAAAATTATTTGCCCGTTTTGAACGTATTGAAGAAGAAAAAAACAAAAATATTGAAGGAACCGGTTTGGGCATCAGCATTACCATGCAATTGCTGAAACTGATGGATAGTGAGCTAAAGGTTGAAAGTGAATATGGCAAAGGAAGTCGTTTTTCTTTCGTATTAAAACAATGGATTGTAAACAATGAACCGATTGGTAATCTGGAAGAACGAATCAAACAACATGCTTCGGATTATAAGTATCGGGTTTCATTTACGGCACCCAATGCACATGTACTTGTTGTGGATGATAATACAATCAATCGTATGGTGTTTATTAATCTTCTGAAACAGACAAAAATTCAAATTGATGAAGCGAAGAGCGGAATGGAATGCTTGGAAAAAGTACAGGAAAAACGGTATGATTTGATTTTCTTGGATCACATGATGCCCGAGATGGATGGCGTTGAAACCTTACATCATATGAAAGCAATGGATACATATCCGTGTAAGGATACCCCGGTAATTGCACTTACGGCAAATGCAATTTCCGGTGCACATGAAATGTATTTAAAAGAAGGATTTACGGAATATTTATCAAAACCTATTCAGCCGGAAAAGCTTGAGAAAATGATTGTATCCATGTTGCCCCAAGAACTGGTAGAAGAATATGAGACGGTTGATTGTGCTGGTAATGATGAGAGTATATCTTTGCCTGATGTGGATGGTATCGATTGGGATATTGCATTGCAACATGCATCAAATTTAGATAATTTAAAAGAAACCTTGTTTGTTCTGTACACAACACTGGATGGGGATGCGGATGAACTAGAGGCGTACTATACTAAAATCCAAAATGATGATGGAAATGCCATACAGGATTATCGTATAAAAGTACATGCCATGAAAAGTTCAGCGTCATTAATTGGTGCAATGGAATTGAGTCAGTCTGCAAAAGAATTAGAAGATGCAGCAAAAACAAATGATACAGATTTCATTACAGAAAACACAATCACTTTTATAAAAGATTGGCGATCATATAAGGATAAACTTGCAGTATGTATTGAGACAGAAGAGAAGAAACAGGTGGAAGATGTAACAGACATTTTAAACGCATTACAGGAATTAAAATATGCTATGGATAATTTGGATATTGATACCGCAGATGAAATTATGAATCAGCTTCGTCAATATGAATATAGTCCCGAAGTACAGGAAGATATGGAGCAATTATCCGTACATGTGGTAAACCTTGATTCGGAACAGGCTCAGGAAGTAATTGATATGTTGATAAGCAAATTATAAAAGGGGGAATTGTAATGTATAGAATACTTATCGTTGGTAAATTGGAAGCCATTACAGAAGCATTGTATAAAACGTTGGAAGGCAAATATCAAGTGCAGCTGTGTCACTCTGAAGAACCTATGAATATTGTTAAGTCCATGGCAAAGATTACAAAGCCGGATATGGTTATCTTAAACACTTTGGAAAACGGAGACATCAATGAAAATCTTTTTGGGGAATTAAGAGAGATTTATAGTAATATCCCTATACTAATGATTGGAAATAAAGAGAACTGTGATTTTTATCAACAATATTTCGATGGAAAATATATCTCTGCATTGTTTCGTCCGGTTGCGAGCAGCGTTATTTTGGATCGTTGTGCTAGGTTGTTGGGCGACAGAAGTCAAACAGAAGCGGTAACGGCCATTCCAAAATCAGAAGAGAATCTGAAAAAACGTATTTTAATTGTAGATGATAGTGCAGTTACCCTTCGTAGCGTAAAAGCTTTGTTAGATAAGGAATATACGGTTGCGGTAGCGACTTCCGGAGAAAGAGCAATAAAAGAAATGAAAAAAAATCCGCCCGATCTGGTATTGTTGGACTATGAAATGCCGGTGTGTGATGGCAAAGAAACATTTGCAATGATACGTCAGGATGAGGAAATAAAAGATATTCCGGTTGTATTTTTGACTGCAGTGGCAGATAAAATGCATATTGCTTCCGTGTTACAATTAAATCCTGCCGGTTATTTATTAAAACCACCTAACACTGAAGTCTTAAAAGAAACGATATCTGCAATTTTAAATCCATAAAATTAAGAAAGGAGAACGGCATGCAAATCAATGATTTGAAGAATATACCTTTGGTTAAATTAAAAGGCATTGGCGAGAAGAGTGCCGTTCCTTTTACAAAGGTCGGAATTGAGAACTTATACGATCTTATATATTATTACCCGCGAACTTATCAGACCTATACAGAGCCTGTGAAAGTAAATGAGTTGTATGAAGGCTATACAGGCGCCATTCGCGTAGGCGTGTGCCGTGATTTCTTTCAAAAAGATATTAAGGGTAAAACCATAACTACCGTATCCGTGGAAGATGAAACAGGACGCATCGGGTTAACATTCTTTCATTTAAAGTATTTGCGTCAAGTACTAAAACCCGGCAGTATCTTTTGTTTTTACGGAACGGTTTCCAAGCATGGCAGCAAGCTTCATATGGACCAGCCACAGATTATCAAGCCGGAGGATTATAATGTCTTGATGCAGACATTACAGCCGGTGTATTCCTTATCCAAGGGCTTGACATCAAATGCCATAAAGAAGGCGGTAAAACAGGTTTTTGCAGATTATAGTGAGTTTGAGGAAGTATATTCTGAGGAATTCAGGCAGAAATACGGGCTTGTCCTTTTGAAAGACTCTTTAAAACGCGTGCATTTGCCGGAAGAATATGATGTTTTGGTAGAAGCGCGTAAAAGACTGGTTTTTGATGAATTTTATGCCTTTTTAAAGGCGTTAAAAGCATCAAAAGAAGAAAATAACCGTGTGGTAAGCAATTTTACAATGATTGAAAATGCTTATACAGCGCGCTTTATAGAGAAGCTACCGTTTGAACTGACCAAGGCCCAGGCAAATGCCTGGCGTGATATTTGTGATGATATGACAAGCGGTTATGTGATGAACCGTTTGGTACAGGGTGATGTTGGTGCCGGTAAAACGATTATAGCTTTTATGGCAATGCTTCTGTGCGTAAGTAACGGATTTCAGTGTTCTTTTATGGCTCCCACGGAAGTCTTGGCAGGACAACATTATGAAAGCTTAAAAAAGCTGGTAGATAAGTACGATTTACCGATGCATCCGGTACTTTTAACAGGATCTACACCCGCAGCGGAGAAACGTCGTATTTATGAACAGATTGAACGCGGTGAAATCGATACTGTAATCGGAACCCATGCGGTCTTTCAAGAGAAAGTGGTGTTTGAGCGTCTTGCCCTGGTGATTACCGATGAACAGCACCGTTTTGGTGTCAGACAACGTGAGAAACTGGAAGAAAAAGGCGATAAAGTTCATGTACTTGTTATGAGTGCAACTCCGATTCCCAGAACTTTGGCCTCTGTTTTATACACCGATTTAAGTGTGTCCATTGTGGATGAATTGCCGAAGAACCGACTGCCGATTAAGAATTGCGTGGTTGGTACGGATAAAAGAGAGGTTGCCTATCGTTTCCTAATGACAGAGGTGCAAAAGGGTCACCAGGCCTATGTGATTTGTCCTATGGTAGAAGCTTCCGAAGAAGCGGGAAATCTTGAAAATGTTATTGATTATGCAGATAAACTGCGGGAAGTGATGCCGAAAGAATATCGTATCGGTGTATTACACGGACAAATGAAGCCAGCTGATAAGAATAAAGTTATGAACGAGTTTTCCCGCGGAAACATCGATATTCTGGTGTCTACCACGGTGATTGAGGTTGGTATTGATGTGCCGAATGCTACAGCGATTATGATTGAAAATGCAGAGCGTTTCGGCCTGGCCCAGTTGCATCAGTTACGGGGACGTGTCGGGCGTGGTGATGCCCAGTCTTACTGTGTTTTTATACAGGGGAATAAGGAACAGAGGCAGTCGGAGCGTCTGGAAGTGCTTGTAAAGAGTAATGACGGTTTCTTTATTGCCAACGAAGACCTACGCTTGCGTGGCCCCGGCGATTTATTCGGTATTCGCCAGAGTGGTTTGATGCAGTTTGCCATGGGGGATATTTATCAGGATGCGGATATTTTGATGCTTGCAAGGGATGCGGTTGAGAATGAAACAGAATAAGTTTATATAAAATTAATCTTTCAGTTTTAGAATATATTGCAACGTTACAAATGATAATGGAGGACAATTATAATGTATATTAAGTTAATCCAGCCTAAAATGAAAAAACGCCCCATGGATACCGGTCTTAAGATTCACATGTCACCACCGTTGGGTCTTCTTACCATTGCCAATATGTTTCGTAATGAGCATAAGGTTGTTTTGGCAAACGAAAATATCAAGGAAACAGATTTTGAAGACAAGCCGGATATTGTAGGTATCACGGTTACGGTAGATGCATATCCGAGAGCGGCGGAAATTGCGGAAGAATACCGTAAAAGAGGCAGTATCGTGGTTGCCGGCGGTATTCATATCACAACCGCACATCATACAATCCCGGAAGGTGTATTTGATGTGCTTTGTATTGGTCCTGCTGAGAATACCTGGCCGCAGATTGTGGAAGATTATAAGAAGAATCAGTTAAAATATATTTATCATTGTGATGAGAAGCTGCCCGGCGATAAGATAATTTCTCCGGCTTACGATATGGTAGACAAATCTGAATATTTATATTGTAACATCGTACATACCAGCCGTGGTTGCCCGTTCCGCTGTGATTTTTGCTACAACAGCGCACCTGAGCGGTATTATATTAATCGTCCCATAGAAGATGTACTGGAAGATGTTAAAAAAGTAGGCTCCAAACATGTAATGTTCATTGATGACAATTTTATCGGGGATATTGCCTGGACAAGAGCATTTTTAAAAGAATTAAAGAAATTAAATATTGTTTGGAATGCTGCGGTATCCATTAATGTAGTAAATATTCCGGGTATTTTGCAGGAAATGAAAGAAAGCGGTTGTGGCAGCCTTTTTATCGGTTTTGAAAGTGTACATCCTGATTCCATTCATAATGTACATAAGGTGCAGAATGATGTCAGCAAATACGAAGATGCCATCCGTCAGATTCATGATCATGGTATTATGATTAATGCAAGCTTTGTGTTTGGTCTGGATTGTGATACCAAGGATACTTTTAAGCATACATTGGATTTTATCGTGCGTAATCGTATTGAAACTGTTACGTCCCATATTATGACTCCATATCCGGGTACGGTGCTTTATGACAGGATGAAAGAAGAAGGCCGTATTTTAACCGATGATTTATCTCTTTATAATACTGCGCATGTGGTGTTTGAACCGAAGAATATGACCAAGGAAGAGCTTTACAAGGGATATTTGTGGATTTATCGTAAGGTTTACAGTTATAAAAACATTATGAAGCGAATTCCTAAGACAAAAGAAAATGTTTTTCCTTACCTCGCATTTAACTTTTTATATCGTAAATGGGGTAAATTCTCAGATCTTTTATGTAAAATTGTTACTTATAAAAGAATCGGATACTGGGGTGAAAAATTGTCTAAGTATTTATAAATTTGCGCATTGTTGTTCTGAATTAATAACAAATAAAAAAGGAGAGCGCTTATGTCTTTCGGATGGGAGGACAGTATGAAAAATTGCATTGATATGCCAATTTTTCATACGCTATTTGTTTCTGAGCGAAAACAAATAGCTATGATGGCAGACGCAAATTTGAGATTTGCGTCGCCTCTTCGCGATGAATCGCTCAGAAAAGAGGAGTTTATGATTTTTTTTGCTTGGAACGATTTTTTTGGAATTAAAAGATTGCCGGGTTATATGGCAAACGAAGATGAAATCCCCAAATTTATGTGTAAAGAGCCTGAATTTAAGCCGGAAGCGCTGACAACAGGGGATAGAATGTTTATTGCGTCCCATACCTTTTATTATAATGACGGCAGAATTTATAAGAATTATGCAATGCCGAAGTTTTGGGTAACAGATCGTATCAATAATCTTTTTATGATGAGTATTGAGGAAGATGAGTATTGGTTGATTGTGAATAATCAATCGGTTCGGGTGAATGCGGACTTTGATTATGAGGGCAATATGAAGGACGGTTTCCATGTTTCCTGGGATATTCGCAGGGTGATTGTTCCTTCGGTTTTGTATTATGTTTCAGAGATTCAGATGCAGAAGATTGTAAAGAAGGCATTTGAGGCGTATGCGTATATTATTTTAGAGAAGAATGAGAAATAAAAAATAAATCAAACTGTTATATTTATATTTTATTGTAATAGTTAATATAGAATTTATATTTTTAATCTAGAATTGATTTGTCAAATGAAACATATATGGGAAAGGTTTAGGATAAAATGGCAAGAATTTATAAACAAATGATGCATCAGGCAATGAACAATATGTGCCAGATGAACGAAGAAGTGCTTTGTAATGTTTTTGGTACAACCTATCGCGATAAGGCTTTTGGGATTTTTCCGGGGAAAGTAGCGGAAATGTTTGCCGGAATTACATCTAACGGCAATTTATTGATTTATTATCATGAAAATTTCGGAACTTCTCAGGTCGCTGAGGTATATCCGCTTTCCTGTGCAACGAAATTAAAAATAAAAGGACCGAATTTTTTAGGAATTAACCGAGTTCAGATTACTTTTAATATGAATGGCAAGAAAAAAAGTGTGGATTTGAATGTAGCAAGTGATGTGGAAAACAGTGATTTGGACGAACAGGCCAAAAATGTATCCCGTTTTCTTCTCGAATTAAGAAGAATAACCAAGTTATATTAAAAGAAAAATTACATATGATAGATGGCAGGTGCATGCGCCTGCCTTTTTTGTTGCATATTATGTGGTATTTATGTCAAAAAACCACAATATCGTGTATTTTTTACTTCTCATTTACAATTCTTTATGTTATAATTCATTTGGAAATTTTTGTGCATTTTTAAGGAGAAAGATAAAATGGCAAAGAAAGTGACTTATGATTCAAGTGCAATTACCGTTTTGGAAGGTTTGGAAGCGGTACGTGAACGTCCCGATATGTATATCGGCAGTGTGTCCACCAAGGGCTTGAATCATTTGATATATGAAATTGTAGACAACTCCGTGGACGAGCATATGGCAGGCTTCTGTGACCGTATTACGGTTACTTTGGAGGCGGACGGTTCGGCAACCGTGTCCGATAATGGTCGTGGTATCCCTGTAGATATGCATGAGAAGGGCATCAGCGCGGAACGTCTTGTTTTTACCACATTGCATGCCGGGGGTAAGTTTAATAACAATATTTACAAGAATTCCGGCGGTTTGCACGGTGTTGGTTCTTCGGTAGTAAATGCCTTGTCTAAGCAGATGAAGGTTACCATTAAGCGTGACGGACATGTGTATGAGGACTTTTATGAGAAGGGTATCCCTACATTAGAGCTTAACAACGGTGAACTTCCTTCCGTAGGCAGAACCAAGGAAACCGGAACCACGGTGAATTTCACACCGGATGATACGATATTTGAGAAGACCCGATTTAAGGCCGAAGATATTAAGAGTCGCCTTCACGAGACTGCATATTTAAATCCGAAGCTTACGGTTGTTTTTGAGGACAAGCGCGATGGCTTGAATGAAGTCATTGAATTCCACGAAGAAGAAGGTATCGTTGGTTTCGTTAAAGACTTAAACAAGGGTAAGGAAGCGATTCACGATGTTGTTTATTTCCAGGGCAGTTCCGAGGATATCATTGTGGAATGCGCATTTCAGTATGTAAATGAGTTCCACGAGAATGTTTTAGGTTTCTGTAATAACATTTATAATGCCGAAGGCGGTACCCATATTACAGGTTTTAAGACGATTTTTACAACTGTAATTAATTCTTATGCAAGAACGTTGAACATTTTAAAAGAAAAAGATGTGAATTTTACCGGTCCGGAAGTGCGAAGCGGTATGGTGGCAATTGTAAGTATCAAGCATCCTACACCGAGATTTGAAGGCCAGACCAAGACAAAGCTTGATAATCAGGATGCGTCCAAGGCAGTTTCCAAGGTAGCAGGCGATGAATTGGTGCTTTACTTCGACCGTAATTTGGAATGTTTAAAAGGTATAATCGGTTGTGCTGAGAAGGCTGCGAAAATTCGTAAGGCAGAAGAGAAAGCCAAGACCAATATGCTTTCCAAGCAGAAGTTTTCTTTCGATTCCAACGGTAAATTGGCTAACTGTGAATCAAAAGATGCTTCCAAGTGTGAAATTTTCATCGTAGAAGGTGATTCTGCGGGTGGTAGTGCCAAAACGGCCAGAGATCGTAAATATCAGGCGATTCTGCCCATTCGCGGTAAAATTCTTAACGTGGAAAAGGCAAGTATGGACAAAGTCCTTGGCAATGCGGAAATCAAGACCATGATTAATGCTTTCGGTTGCGGTTTCTCAGAAGGCTACGGCAATGATTTTGATATTAATAAGCTACGCTACGATAAAATCATTATTATGGCCGATGCGGACGTTGACGGTGCCCATATCAGTACGCTTTTATTGACCTTGTTCTATCGTTTTATGCCGGAATTGATTCAGGAAGGGCATGTATACATTGCGATGCCGCCCCTTTATAAGGCAATTCCTTCCAAGGGCGAAGAAGAATATTTGTATGATGATTATGCCCTGACACAATATCGTAAGAAGCACAAAGGACCTTTTACTTTACAGCGTTACAAAGGTCTTGGTGAAATGGATGCTGAACAGTTGTGGGAGACTACACTGAATCCTGAAACACGTAATTTAAAACTTGTCCAGATTGAGGATGCCGGAATGGCGAACCGTATGACGGAATTGCTTATGGGTACGGAAGTTCCGCCCCGTAAGGCTTTTATCTATGAACATGCTAATGATGCGGAACTGGATGTGTAAAAGCAAGATGTTTTTTGAATATGCCTTGTGCATATATGAGTTTTACAAAAAGATTGGAGCTATAAAATGGCTGAAAAGATAATTAAAACCGAATATTCCGAGGTGATGCAGAAGTCTTACATCGACTATGCCATGAGTGTTATTGTTGCCCGCGCATTGCCTGACGTACGCGACGGCTTGAAGCCTGTTCAGAGACGTACGCTGTATGATATGCATGAACTGGGAATTAAATATGACAAACCTTATCGTAAGAGTGCCCGTATCGTAGGTGATACCATGGGTAAATATCACCCCCACGGTGACAGTTCCATCTATGATGCGTTGGTTGTCATGACTCAGGATTTTAAGAAGGGACTTCCTTTGGTAGACGGTCACGGTAACTTCGGCAATATCGAAGGTGATTCCGCAGCGGCGATGCGTTATACTGAGGCTCGCCTTCAGAAAATTACTCAGGAAGCGTTTCTTGCGGATTTGGACAAGGATGTGGTGGATTTTATACCGAATTTCGACGAAACCGAGAAGGAACCCTCGGTTTTACCGGTTAAAATCCCGAATCTTTTGGTGAACGGTGCGGAAGGTATTGCGGTTGGTATGGTAACAAGCATTCCGCCTCACAATCTTGCGGAAGTGATTGATGCTACTAAGGCTTATATGAACAATCCCGACATTACCACAAGAGAATTGATGAAATATGTGAAGGGCCCTGATTTTCCTACCGGCGGTATTGTAATTAATCAGGATGACTTGCTTGAAATCTATGAAATAGGTGTTGGCAAAATCAAGCTTCGCGGTAAAGTTGAGGTGGAAAAGGGCAAGGGCGGACACATTAACCTAGTAATTTCTGAAATTCCTTATACCATGATTGGTGCCAACATTTCCAAGTTTTTGCAGGATGTTGCGGCATTGTATGAGACTAAGAAGACAACGGATATCGTTGATATCACAAACCAGTCATCCAAAGAAGGTATCCGTATTGTTATTGAATTAAAGAAAGATACCGATGTCGAGAACTTCAAGAACATGCTTTATAAAAAGACCCGTCTTGAGGATACTTTTGGTGTAAATATGCTGGCAATTGCCGATGGAAAGCCGGAAACATTGGGCTTAAAGCAGGTGATTAAGCATTGTGTTGATTTTAGTTATGAAGTCAATACGCGTAAATATACTAATCTTTTGGCGAAAGAAAATGAAAGACGCGAAGTACAGGAAGGCTTAATTAAAGCTTGTAATGTAATCGATTTGATCATTGAAATTTTACGCGGTTCTAAGGATCGTACTATGGCTAAAAAATGCCTTGTAGAAGGTATTACCGACGGCATTAAGTTTAAGTCCAAAGAATCTAAAATCATGGCGCAGCAATTGATGTTTAGCGAGCGTCAGGCAAATGCTATCCTTGAAATGCGTTTGTATAAGTTAATCGGTTTGGAAATTCAGGCTTTGATTGCGGAACATGACCAGACAATGGCCAATATCTATCGTTACGAGGATATTTTGGACAGCAGAAGCTCCATGACTCAGGTTATTATCAAAGAGTTAGAAGATTTCAAGAAAGAATATGGCAGAGCGCGTCGTACCCTGATTGAAAATGCTGCAGAAGCGGTTTATGAAGAAAAGAAACCGGAAGAAATGGATGTTTATGTTATGGTTGACCGCTTTGGATACGTAAAGAGCGTTGACAAAGCAACTTATGAGCGTAACAAAGATACCATCGAAGCCGAGAACAAATATGTCTTTGTATGTAAAAATACCGGCAGAATGTGTATTTTTACGGATAAGGGGCAGTTGTATACCATCAAAGTATCCGATATACCTTTCGGAAAACTTCGTGATAAGGGTGTGCCCATTGATAATATCAGCCCCTATTCATCACAGAACGAGCGAATTCTTTGTGCTACAAGCCAGACAGAGTTAAATCTCTATCGTCTTGTATTCGTAACTAAAACCGCCATGGTTAAGATTGTCGACGGTGGTGAATTTGATGTGGCAAAACGTTCTGTTGCAGCAACCAAACTTGCGGACGGCGATGAAGTTGTTTGCGTAGAAGTGTTAAAAGAGCAGCGTAATATGATTCTAATATCAAACGACGGCTATTTCTTGCGATTCCCCTTGGAAGAAATTCCCGAGAAGAAGAAGGCTGCCATCGGTGTACGCGGTATGAAGTTAAGCGCCAAAGCGGTAATTGACCAGGTTCATTTTTCTAAGAATGCCGTAGAAAGCAGTATTGAATACAATGGTAAGAAAATTGAATTAAATAAGATTAAGCTTGGCAAGAGAGACAGTAAAGGTGTTAAAATCAGAGCTTAATATTACGTTATAATTTTTATTGTAGCTATGTAGTGAAACAAGAATGAGGATTTGTTATGTTAATAAATATAAAAAGTAAAATTATGATCATTTGGATGTCCTTGTTATGTTTGGGACTATGCGGATGTATTATAGGTTCACCAACATCGGATAATGAAAAGGCTGCTGTGGCTTGGCGTGAACAGGCGGAAGAAAACGCTTTAGTGTATATTAAAGATAAATATGGATTTGTTCCGGATGTTATAGACAGCTATTCGTATCATGATAATACGTATTATTACTATTCTGATACTTTGGTAAAAATGAGTTACAACAATAAAGTGTTTTATGTATTTGCCGCCGGCAATGGTGTTGGTAATAGTAGGTCTGCTGATAATTATCAACAAGAAGAAATATGTAATGCTTTTCAAAAAGAAATTGAAAATATACTTGGATGTGAACCTGATCAATTACAGTTATGCTTAGGGTCAGTTCCTACCTGTTTAGGCGAGGAATATTATAATGTATTTATGTTTCAAGAGTATTTTGACGGGAACAATCTGCAAAGTGTTTTGACTGAAAGTAATATAATTTGTGTTGCTCAAATGATTGGAGATTATGATTTTGAAACATTAAAAATGTCTGTCGAAGGAAATGAACTTTTTCTTGATTATAATATGTATTTTTTGGTTGCCACGCACGTGACAGAAGATGATATGAATAAATCTAAAATTTTCACAATGGAAAAAATGTTTTTAGATAGTAATGTGTGGGAAAACGGAATATATGTTTCTGATGCAATCTTTTTTGAAAAGGGTGAAATTGTAGAGTTTGACATATCATTGGGAAGTTGTAACGATTTCTATTACTTGTGTACAGAGAGTATTGTAGAAGATTATTTTTTTGTATCGAATCCGGAATTGCATTTGTCGTCCGAATGGAACGGATGGGGAGCAGCAGATGCTGTTTTTATAAACGATGTCGCATATTACAAAGAAGGAAATTCCAATGGTAGATTATATATTTATTATCCGATTGATAAATTTCCTGTACCGCCTCAACCGTATGAAGATTGTCCGGTAAAAGTTGCTTTTGCATATAAAGATAAAGAAGGTTATAATTATAGGTTTGCAGACCAGTGTTTAATTGAACTTGATGAATATGTTGTTTTTCGAATTGACAACATTGAAAAAGAAGATTTTTCTATTCGAATTTTGTATGATAAAGAAAAATAATGAAATAAGTTTAAGTTTTGGAGAAAAATATGAGAGTAATCGCAGGAAGTGCGCGCAGCCTTTTGTTAAAGACTCCGCCCGGAAATCATACAAGACCTACAACGGATAAATACAAAGAAACACTTTTTAATGTGTTGCAGTCATATCTTGGCGGTGCCGTATTTGTGGACCTTTACAGCGGAAGTGGTGGTATCGGCATAGAAGCTTTGAGTCGCGGTGCGAAAAAAGCATATTTTATTGAAAATAATACTGCAGCCCATAAATGCATTGTTGACAACCTTAACCATACCAAGCTTGCTGACAAAGCAACGGTTTTAAAACAGGATGTGCTTTTTGCCCTGCAGAATTCCATTCGCGAGTCTGTAGACATTGTTTTTATGGATCCGCCTTATGTGGAGCATGCCGAAGTACAGGTGTTACAGTTCCTTGCAAATTGGAATTATTTGCATGAAGATGCTATTATTGTGGTAGAATGTGATTTGGAGGCTGATTTTGATTTTACGGACGAAATCGGTCTTGAAGTATATAAAATCAAAGAATATAAAACATGCCAGCATGTGTTTATCAGGAGGAAATAAAAATGCGAGTTGCCATTTATCCCGGCAGTTTTGATCCGGTTACCAACGGTCATTTGGACATTATTAAACGAGCTTCGGGGCTTTTTGATAAAATTATTGTCAGTGTTTTGAATAATAGCGCAAAAACTCCGTTGTTTTCTGTGGAAGAACGTGTTAAAATGCTTAAAGAGGCTACAAAAGATATTCCGAATGTGGAAATAGACAGTTTTAGCGGATTAACAAGCGAATATGCACGTAGTAAGAATGTTAAGGTTTTGATTCGTGGTCTTCGTGCGGTTACAGACTTTGATTATGAGTTGCATCTTGCACAGACTAATTCGTTATTGACAGACGGTGAACTGGAAACCGTGTTTTTAACCACGGATATTTCATATTCGTTTTTGAGCGCCAGCACAGTTAGAGAAATTGCAAGTTTTAACGGTGATATATCTAAATGTGTTCCGGAATATGTTGCAAACAGACTTTATGAAAAATATGGCTATAAGTAAATGAGGGAGATAGGGATATGGTAAGTAAAATTGAACAGTTAATTGAAGAACTTCAGCAGTGTGTTGATGATGCGAAACCCAAATTTATGGATTCTACCAAGATTATTGTAGATAAAGAAGAAATTGAAGGTATCATTGATGCTTTGCGTAAGCAGACCCCGGAAGAAATCAAGCAGTTACGTAAGATTATTGCCAATAAAGATGCAATTATGAATGATGCTAAAGTCAAGGCAGAAGCGCTTATTAATGATGCAACCGTTCAGACAAATCAGTTATTAAGTGAGCATCAAATTATGCTTCAGGCCTATGCTCAGGCAGATGAAGTAGTTGCTTGTGCTACATATCAGGCTCAGGAAATTATTGATAAGGCAACCGTGGAAGCAAATCAGGTCAGAGATGCAGCTATTCAATATACGGATGATATGCTTGCCAATGTTGAACAGATTCTCGTATCCTCCATTGACTCCAACAATGCAAGATATCAGGATTTGCAGAATTCCTTGAATCACTATTATCAGATTGTAAAAGCCAATCGCGATGATTTGCATCCGGCAGCTTCAGGGGAGAATGTTGAGACTCCTATGGATAGTGATTTTCAGGTAACCGAATCAACTACCGGAGAAATTAATTTGGATATGATTTAAAAAAGAATCAGAATATACCGGTTTCCCAGTGAAGCCGGTATTTTTGAGTTTTCACACAGATAGAAACAAAGGAATACAGTATGCATAAAAGAATAAAACATTATATCGCAATTGCTTTTATGATGATGGTTTTATGCTGGACCTGTTTTGACATAAAAGCAGAAGCGAAAAGAGATGTAATAATTGTGATTGACCCGGGACATGGTGGAGATAATCTTGGTGCAAGGTATAATGGTGTTGTGGAAAAAGAAGCAACCATGCGCGTGGCTTTGGCAATGAAAAATGAACTTGAAAAATATGAGGGTGTTGTAGTGTATCTTACCCGTAGCGGTGATGATAGCATGGAATTATTGGACCGAGCAAAATTTGCCCGGGATGTTAATGCGGATATTATTTTAAGTTTACACTTTAATATGTCTGAGCTTCATGATTTACAAGGAAGTGAAATGTGGATTTCGTCACAGGGCAGTTTAAATACAGAGGCACAAAAGTTTGCTCAGGTGGAGCAAAAACTCCTTGCAGATTATGGCATCCCCAAGAGAGGTTGCTTTACAAGATTGAATGACTTGGGTTCTGATTATTACGGAATAATACGTGAAAGTGCAAATTTTGGTATCCCGGCAGTTATTGTTGAGCATTGCTATCTGGATAGACCGGAAGAATATACCTTTTATGACACGGATGCAGCTTTGGAACGCTTGGGAATCATTGATGCCACAGCTGTAGCCATGACATATCGTTTGTCATCCGAAGAGCTTGGGGTGGATTATTCAAGACATTATATATCCAACACGAAACTTCCTGAAGATTTATTTAAAGAAGACACCACCGCACCGGATGTTGTAAATTTGGAACTCGGTATTTTCAGTAAAAGTACATCATTACTGGACCTTCATCTAACCGTAAATGACAATGAAAGTACCATGTCATATTACAGATATTCTTTAAACGGTGGAGAGACATTTTCAAGACCTTTTCCCATCTATGAGGATTCTGAAATTGATTTCAGATTAGCCGTCCATCCTGCGGAAAACAGCGGACTTATGGTGAGGGCATATAACTCTTACGGCTTATATACGGATAGTGAAATATATGATACTAATTTGTTATTGTTTGACATTACAAAAGAACCTGAAATCAAGGATGAAATGATTATTACAGGCTATTTGACGGGTATCTTGGATGAAATCGAACAATTCGCTCAAGAATTGCCTCCCGAAGCGCAGGTTGCAGCTAAATTTGTACTTGTTTTTGGAAGTGTTCTCGGTCTGATTACTATGATTTTTCTTTTTATTGATAACAAAAAAGCACAAAAAGCATCTAAATTTTCATCAGAAGCCAAAGGAGCGTAAGGCAAAACCAGGTAAATGCCTGAATACTTTTATGAAAGATGTGTACTTTTATATTGCATTTTGTATCGCTAAGAACACCAATTGTCTGGCAAATACAGGACAAACCGCCAATTGCAAGGAAGGGGAGCATTAACAAAACTGCTGTAACATATCCGTTTGCGCATAATTGTGAAGACATGGAGATTGCACCATTCACTTCCAATAGCCAGCAAGCCGTTAGAGATAATATCTTGTTGTCGCCTGAAAAATGCATTGGTATCAAACGAAGCATATTAAAAAAAATCATACATCCGCCAAGGTACAAAGATGCACTTACAGCTCTGTTTAATGAATTTATAAGTGCAGAACCGAATTGTATATCTGTGTTTTGATTTATCTTTTGAAGAATTATTGTGTTTTTTTCCGTAATAAAAGCTTTTTTATAAAAGGTATAACGCATAATAATACCGTAAAATAACGGAATCAGATACATTCCGCACAGTAAAAGCGTATAGTACTTTTTTTCGAACATGGGTAATACCAGCGAACAATAAAATACCGGACCAACGTTATTACAAAACGACAGAAGATATTCACCTTGTGCTAAGGATATTTTTTCTTCTTTTATCAAATCGTTTATAATTACGGCTCCCATAGGGTATCCGCATAAAAAACCCATTGTAATTACGTATTCGCAATATTGATTCGTGTGAAAAATTTTATATAAAAGCGGATGCAAAAATGAGACGATTGACGGTGCCAGTTCCAAACGAATAATCAGACCGGACAGCACCATAAACGGAAAAAGTGCCGGAATCATATTGTCAAACCACAGCCTGAGCCCGGTGGAAGCATAAAGCATGGACTCCTTTGGAAAAAGTAATATTTCAATCATTATGATTAATATAATACAGGTTAAAAGAATGCGTTTCATAAAAGTTTTTGTTTTATATTTATGTTAATTGAAAACTGTAAAGAACTATTTTTATGATGATATCTTTCATTTCGTAAATAAAAAAGAAACGGAGCACGGATTGAGACTGGATAAATTTTTGAGCAATGCCGGTGTCGGCAGTCGCAGTCAGGTTAAAAATTTAATAAAAAAAGGACAGGTTACCGTTAATGGTATTAAGCCCAAAAGCGGTGATGACGTAATTGATGAAAATTCAGATGTAATTATTTGTCAGGGAAAGCATATCTCGCTGGTAAAATATCGCTATTTCATGTTAAATAAGCCTGCCGGGATAGTTTCGGCTACGGAAGATAATCTGGATAAAACCGTTTTGGATTGTTTGTCTAAAGAGGACAGAAGAGATATGTTTCCGGTTGGACGCTTGGATAAAGATACAACCGGTTTGATGTTATTAACCAATGACGGAGTGTTATCCCATAACCTGTTGTCACCCAGAAAACATGTTGATAAAACATATTATGTGACTTGCGAAAAAGAAGTGTCTGAAGAACAATTGGCTGCTTTGCGAAAAGGTGTTGATATCGGTGATGAAAAGATCACTCTGCCGGCACTGGCAAAAGCGGGTGCGCAAGCCAATGAACTGTATCTGACCATTCGCGAAGGTCGTTTTCATCAGGTAAAGCGCATGCTTGTAGCGGTAGGTAATAAGGTGATTGGGTTGAAACGCATCAGTATGGGCAGTTTAAAGTTGGATGAGAGTTTAAAACCGGGGGAATATAGGGCATTAACTGCGGAAGAATTAAAAGATTTAAAAATCGGAAGTGATAGTATAGCATGAGTAACAAAGGATTTTTGCCGGTCTGTAAAGAAGATTTACAGGAAAGAGGCATTAAACAATTAGATTTTGTTTATGTGTTGGGTGATGCGTATATTGATCACCCTTCTTTTGGTGCGGCAATTATCGGAAGAGTGTTGGAATATAACGGTTTTGCGGTAGGAATTCTTTCACAGCCGGATTATCGCAACCCGGATTCCATTCTGGCCTTGGGCATTCCTAAACTTGCGTTTCTCGTTTCTTCCGGAAATATGGATTCTATGGTGAATCACTATTATGTTTCCAAGAAAAAAAGAACAAAAGATGCATACACACCCGGAGGTGAAGTTGGGAAACGCCCAGACCGTGCAGTAATTGTGTATTGCAACATGATTCGTAAGCATTTTAAAGACATTCCTATTATTATTGGTGGCATTGAGGCGTCTTTGCGGCGTCTGGCCCACTACGATTACTGGTCGGATTCTTTTAGGCGTTCCATTCTTTTAGAAAGTGGTGCTGATCTGGTATCTTACGGCATGGGTGAAAAAAGTATTGTTGCAATCGCCGAGGCGTTAAGAGCCGGAATTCCGGTAAAAGATATTACCTACGTGCCGGGAACGGTTTATAAACGTAAGGTTTTAAAAGATGACTTTGCGGAAGCGATTTTTTTACCCGGTTATGAGGAAATGCTTGCTGATAAAAAGAAATATGGTGAAAGTTTCCTGATTCAGTCAAAAAATACAGACCCTATCAATGGTCGTACCTTGATTGAAAAGTATTCTGAGCACTGTTATATCATTCAGAATCCTCCGGCGATGCCTTTAAGTGAGGCTGAAATGGATGAAGTTTACCACCTGCCTTATATGCGTACCATTCACCCGTCCTACGAGGCTTTAGGTGGTGTTCCGGCTATTGAAGAAGTACGGTTTTCGCTTACAAGTAACCGCGGATGCTTTGGTGCCTGCAATTTTTGTTCTTTAGCTTTTCATCAGGGAAGGATTGTACAGGTTCGAAGTCATGATTCCTTGATAGAAGAGGCTAAGCAAATTATCGATATGCCTGATTTTAAGGGTTACATTCACGATGTGGGCGGTCCAACAGCGAATTTTCGCCATACAGCTTGCAAAAATCAGCTAAAAACAGGTGCATGCAAGAATAAAAAGTGTCTTTTTCCTAAACCCTGCAGTAATTTGGATGCAGATCATTCGGATTATATTGCGCTTTTACGAAAATTACGCAACTTAAAGAAGGTAAAGAAGGTATTTGTACGTTCCGGTGTTCGTTTTGACTATTTATTGGCTGATAAAGACGATGCATTTTTGAAAGAATTGGTGGAACATCACGTCAGCGGGCAGTTAAAAGTTGCGCCCGAACACGTATCAGACAATGTCCTTGATAAAATGGGTAAGCCTAGACATGAAGTATATAAGCGTTTTGTGTCAAAATATGAGAAATACAATAAGGAATTTAAGAAAAATCAGTTTCTTGTGCCTTATTTTATGAGTTCTCATCCCGGAAGTACCTTAAAAGACGCAGTGGCTTTGGCGGAATATATTCGCGATACGGGTTATATCCCTGAGCAGGTGCAGGATTATTATCCTACGCCTTCCACCATGTCTACAGTGATGTATTATACCGAAACTGACCCGAGAGACGGCAAGTCTGTGTATGTGGCCAAGAATCCCCACGAGAAGGCGTTGCAGCGTGCTTTGATTCAATATTCCAATCCGGAAAACTATGATTTGGTAAAAGAAGCGTTAGAAAAGTGCGGTCGCAGGGATTTAATCGGTTTTAGCGAAAAATGTCTGATTCGTCCGAGAAAGCTTGCGAAAGAAAAGTCAGCTTCACCAAAAACAAAAGATAATGCAAACGCCAAAAAGAGTGTTTCGCAGAAACCGAAAAACAATCTAAATACAAGAAAAACATACTCTGATGATAAAAAAACATCAGGAAAGGATAAAAATAATGGCAGAAAAAGGAAAAGGTAGTTATGGATATTTAAAAAAGCAGGCCGTAAAACAGGGATTACTTGCCTTGGGGCTGCTTACAGTCTGCGCCGCCATCTTTTTAATCGGTTTCTTCTGGCTGACACAACACAATACAATTTTAACCGTGATTGCCGTGCTTGGCTTGCTTCCCGTTGCAAAGTTTATTGTATCCATGATTCTTTTTATGAAAGCAGAGAAGTTTAGTTGTGTACCGCACCTGTACGAAGAAGTTATGAAGATTGCAGGCGATAAAAAAGACAGTTTGCTTGCGGGATTTGACTTTTATCTTACAAGCTATGATAAAAACTTCCCTTTAAGTGTGGCCTGTGTTGATAAAGGCTGTTTGATTGCGTATACACCTTGGGAGAAGTGTGACTGTAACAAATGTCGGGAACATTTTGAGGAATATATGAAAAAGAACGGTATTTCGGGCATTAACATCAAAGTTTTTACGGATGAAAAAAAGTTTTTGGAGCGTTTTACGCAATTGTGTGAGGACAAAAAGGATGCAACCGAAAACGAGAAGGCAATGTATCGTTTATTGCTTAATTTATCTTTGTAAAATTTATAGCAGAAAAATAATTCAATATAGTAATATTTTTCTGATAAAAAACACAAAAAATTCTACGAAATATAGCAAAATAATGTTATAATAAAAAAGATGTGTATAGAAATACATAAACATAAAGGAGGAAGGGTTATGTTGGACAAGTCTTTTTATGATAAAGCTGACGAAATCATTGCCAATTACGGCACTGAACCCAAATGGTTAATTCCAATTATCCAGGATGTGCAGACCGAATATCGTTATCTGCCCCCTGAATTGCTTACATATATTGCAGGTAAGCTTAATATTACAGAGGCAAAGGCATACAGCGTTGCGACCTTTTATGAAAATTTCTCATTTGAGCAGAAAGGTAAGTATGTCATTAAGGTATGTGACGGTACCGCCTGTCATGTGCGTAAATCCACTACAATTCTTGACCAATTATACAAAGAATTGAAACTGGAAAAAGGACAGCACACAACGCCGGATATGCTTTTTACGGTAGAAACCGTATCGTGTCTGGGTGCCTGCGGTCTTGCACCGGTTCTTACGGTAAACGATGAAGTTCATGCAGCTATGACTCCCGAAAAGGTTACTGCATTAATTAAGGAATTGCGAGGTGAAAATTAATGTTAAAAAACAGACAGGATTTAATCGATGCCCGCAATCAGGCTAAAATTGCTTTGGAACAGCAGAAATTCCGCATTTTAATCTGTGCGGGAACCGGATGTCTTGCCGGTGGTTCTGCCAAAATTTATGATAAAATGTGCCAGCTTGTGAAAAAAGCAGGTTTAGATGTTGACGTAGAGTTTGGTGCCGGAGTTGCACATGGTCCTAACGGTGAATGTCCCGGGCATGTTGTTGCTGCAGGTAATGTTAAGAAGAGTGGTTGCCATGGTTTCTGTGAAATGGGACCTTTGGTACGTATTGAGCCTTCTAACTTCCTTTATATAAAGGTAAAAGAAGAAGACTGCGAAGAAATTTTCAATACCACAATTCTAAAAGGCGAACCCGTGGAACGCTTATTGTATGAGCGTGACGGCGTGAAGTATAAAGCCCAGGAAGAAATTCCTTTTTATGCAAAACAGACCCGTTTGGTTCTTAAGAATTGCGGACATATTGATTCAGAGCACATCAGTGAGTACTTGGCAGTTGGCGGTTATTCTGCGCTGGAAAAAGCTTTGTTTGAAATGACTCCCGAAGATGTTGTGAATGAGGTTTTGGAATCTAACTTGCGTGGCCGTGGAGGCGGTGGTTTCCAGACCGGTTACAAGTGGAAACAGGTTGCAAGACAGGCTGAAACCATTCGTTATGTGGTATGTAACGGCGACGAAGGCGACCCCGGTGCTTTTATGGATCGAAGCATCATGGAAGGTGATCCTCATAAGATGATTGAAGGTATGCTCATCGCAGCATACGCAACCGGTGCACAGGAAGGTTATATTTACGTTCGTGCAGAATATCCTTTGGCAATCAGTCGTTTAAAAATCGCTATCGAGCAGGCAGAAGCAGCCGGCTTGTTGGGCGATAATATTCTTGGAACGGATTTTAGTTTTAAATTACATATTAACCGCGGTGCGGGTGCATTTGTTTGTGGTGAAGGTAGTGCTTTGACAGCTTCTATCGAGGGTGAAAGAGGTATGCCCAGAACCAAGCCGCCCCGTACTGTTGAACAGGGCTTATTTGGCAAACCTACTGTTTTAAATAACGTTGAAACCTACGCAAATGTACCGATGATTATTACAAACGGTGCAGAATGGTTCAAGAGTATCGGAACAGAAGGAAGTCCGGGAACCAAGGCGTTTGCAGTAACCGGAAGTATTAACAACACAGGCTTGATTGAAGTTCCCATGGGTACAACTTTACGTGAAATCGTTTATGAAATCGGCGGCGGTATCAAAAACGGCAAAGATTTTAAGGCTGTTCAGATTGGCGGACCTTCCGGTGGATGTTTGATTGGTGATCATTTGGATGTTGCTCTTGATTTTGACTCGTTGAAGAAGATGGGGGCCATGATTGGTTCCGGTGGTCTTGTTATTATGGACGAAGATACCTGTATGGTTGAAGTTGCACGTTTCTTTATGAATTTTACCCAGAACGAAAGCTGCGGTAAGTGTATTCCTTGTCGTGAAGGTACCAAGCGTATGCTTGAAATCTTAGAAGACATCGTTGACGGTCGTGGTACTTTGGAACAGCTTGATATCTTGAAAGAGTTGGGTGAAGCCATTACCGATACGGCACTTTGCGGACTTGGCAAAAGTGCGGCCTTGCCGGTACTTAGTACTTTAAGATTGTTCCGTGACGAGTATGTAGAACACGTTGTAGATAAAAAATGTCGTACAGGCAACTGTCAGGCATTAAAGACCTACATGATTGACCCTGAAAAATGTAAGGGTTGTTCAAAATGTGCAAGAAATTGTCCTGTTGGTGCAATTTCCGGCGTTATTAAAAATCCTTATACCATCGACGGTGCAAAATGTATTAAGTGTGGTGCTTGTGAAAGTGCCTGCCCGTTCGGTGCGATTACGATTCAGTAGGGGGTACATAAGAAATGGATTATATTACAATAGATGGCAAAAGCGTGCCTATTGAGGGCGAGAAGAATATTTTAGCCCTGATTCGTAAGGCCGGTATTGATTTGCCTACATTTTGTTATCATTCAGAATTATCGGTTTATGGTGCCTGCCGTATGTGTATGGTAGAAGACGAGAGAGGAAGAATTCTTGCTTCCTGTTCTGAACAACCCCGTCCGGGTATGGTAATCAGAACCAATTCCAGAAAAATTCAAAAATACCGTAAATTAATTGTGGAACTTCTTTTAGCTTCACACTGTCGCGATTGTACTACCTGTACGAAGAACGGCTCTTGTGAATTACAGAAGATTGCCTTTAAGGTGGGTATCCATGCGGTTCGTTTCTTAAACAATCGCAAGCAGGTGCCTATTGATATCAGTTCACCCTCCGTGGTTAGAGACCCTAATAAATGTATTCTTTGTGGTGACTGTGTACGTACCTGTGCTGAAATTCAAGGCGTTGGTGCACTTGATTTTGCACATCGCGGTTCCAATATGCAGGTACAGCCCGCTTTCAACAAGCCTTTAAACGAAACAGAGTGTGTTGGTTGCGGACAGTGTCGTGTGGTTTGTCCTACCGGCGCAATTTCTATCCGTACTAACGTAACTGACGTTTGGAATGCAATTATGGATCCTAATATAAGAGTTGTGGCTCAGATTGCGCCTGCAGTTCGCGTGGCTATCGGTGACCAGTTTGGTTTCCCTAAGGGAACCAACACCATGGGCAAAATCGTTGCAGCTATGCGCCTTATGGGCTTTGATAAAATTTATGATACAAACTTCGGTGCGGATTTGACCATTTTAGAAGAATCCAAGGAATTGGCTGAAAGATTGGAAAAGAACGAAAATCTTCCACTTTTTACTTCTTGTTGTCCCGGCTGGGTAAAATACTGCGAAACCAAATATCCTGAATTTGCAGGTAATATTTCAACCTGTCGCTCACCTCAGGGTATGTTCTCTGCAGTAATTAAAGATTACTTTGCGCAGGCAGATGAAGAAGAAGGTAAAAAGACTTTTGTAGTATCCGTAATGCCTTGTACGGCTAAGAAGGGTGAAATCCTTCGTCCCGACAACTTTACCGACGGAAGACAGGATACAGACCGGGTTATAACTTCGGTTGAGTTAATCCGTATGATCCGCCAAGCAGGTATTAAGTTTGACGAAATCGACAGCGAAGCTTTGGATATGCCTTTTGGCATGGCGTCCGGTGCAGCTGCCATCTTTGGTGTTACTGGCGGTATGACAGAAGCGGTATTAAGACATCTTTCCGCAGATAAGGGTTATAAAGCTCTTTCTCAGATTGAATATTCCGGTGTTCGTGGCAACGATGATATCAAAGAAACCAGCATTGTGCTTGGCGATAGAGAAGTAAAGATTGCCGTAGTTCACGGTCTTGCCAACGCAGGTAAGCTTCTTGATAGCATTAAAGCAGGCAAAGCCCGGTACGACTTCGTGGAAGTGATGGCTTGCAAGCGCGGATGTATCGTTGGTGGCGGTCAGCCCCTTCCTGTCGGTCCCAGAACCAAGAAAGCCCGAGCAAAGGGAATCTACAGTGTAGATCGTGAATCCCAGATTCGTTTTGCAACGGATAATCCTGTAATCGGACATGTAATGGAAGAAGTAATTAACGGTAAGGAACACAAGTTGTTACATAGAAATTTACATTAAATTAAAAGGAGGATTTAATTATGGTTTGGTTGTATGTTGTATTGGGTGGTTTTGGCTTGATTTTATTGATTGCAGGCGTTTTAATGCTTGTTTTCAGAAACAAAAAGAAAGAACGTTGTACGGTTCAGAGCACAGCCAAGGTTTGTGACGTAAAGGTAAAACAGGAAAAAGATGATGAACCGGTTGTCTATTGCCCGATTTATGAATATGAATATGAGGGTAAGGAATATAAGACGGAAGACTCTAAGGAATATAAGAAAATGCCTAAAAAAGGCAAAAAAATTACAATTTATATTAATCCTGAGAAGCCGAAGGAGTATTTCGTTAAGAGCTTTGCAAAAACCATGACAAGTATTGTTTTTATTGCATTAGGAGCAATTCTTGCAGTAATGGCAGTTGTATTATATTTTACAATGGGTGTGTAAACGGTTAATTTGACATTGTTATAAGATATATTCGAGGTGTTCATGCGAGAACTTATTGTAAAAGAACTGGAGGCCGGTCAGAGGCTGGACAAATTCCTTCATAAATATTTAAAGGAAGCTCCAAATTCTTTTCTTTATAAAATGATGCGAAAAAAGAATATCGTGCTAAACGGTAAAAAGGTTACCGGAAACGAGCAAATCAAAGAGGGGGACAGCATTAAGCTGTTCCTTTCTGAAGATACGATTGAAAAATTTACAGGCTCGCAGGTTTCGGTGTCAGCTCGTAATGCACTCTATCATAAAGCTTATGTCGAGTTAAAATGTATTCATGTTATAGCTGAATTTGATGATGTGCTTTTTGTCAATAAACCGGCAGGTGTGTTAAGCCAGCAGGCAAATGCGCGGGATTTATCTGTAAATGAATGGTTGATTGGATATCTTTTGGATAAAAAAATAATTTCGGAAGATGATTTAAAAACGTTTAAACCTTCAGTATGCAATCGCCTGGACCGCAACACATCGGGGCTTTTAGTATGCTCCAAAACCCTGCTTGGCAGCCAGGAAATGGCGCGGATGTTAAAAGATCGGAGTCTTCATAAGTTTTATCGATGTCTTGTTCATGGAAAATGTGAACTTGACGGTGTATATGAAGCCTATCTGTATAAGAATGAAAAAAACAATAAGGTTACGGTTTATAATGATTATGAAGAGGTTCCTGTTGCGCAAAAAGATAATATAAAATCCATTAAAACAGGCATAAAACCTATTGAATATACAAGTGAAAATGATTGTACTGAACTTGAAATTGAACTTTTTACGGGGAAAACTCATCAGATTCGTGCCCAAATGGAGAAGTTAGGCTTTCCGTTAGTAGGCGATGTGAAATATGATGGTGGTAATAGTGCCGGCAAAACCGATGGACAACTTTTGCATGCCTACCGCCTTGTATTTCCGCAGATGAATGATAAATTGACGTATTTATCCAAGAAAGAAATCATATGTGACAAACCGAAAACTTGGAGAGTATAGATTTCAAATTAATATAATATTTCGTCTGTGCAAATATATCTTAAAAGATTATGTTGACAAAACAATGTAAAAACACTATACTTTTTATTGTGCTAGCGAATTAGCACTTTAATTCATTAAAGCAAAGAGGTAATAATAATGAATGTATCACTTTTACATACACCGGATGGCGTACGTGACATCTATGGCCGTGAATTATTGGAAAAAGAACAGGTTGGCAAGAACTTAATGACTGTTCTTCGTCGTTACGGTTATCGTAATATCCAGACTCCGTCTTTTGAATTTTTTGACGTATTCTCCAAAGATATCGGAACCGTTCCATCAAAGGATTTGTATAAGTTGTTTGATAAAGAAGGAAATACTTTGGTTTTAAAACCTGACTTTACGCCTGCGATTGCAAGATGTGCAGCAAAGTATTTTATGGAAGAAGAAGTACCTTTGAGATTCTGTTATGAAGGCAATTCTTTCGTAAATACCTCAGAATTACAGGGTAAATTAAAAGAAACCACGCAGATGGGTATCGAATTAATCAACGATGCAAGCGCAGAAGCGGATGCGGAAGCCTTATCTTTGGTAATTGAAGGTTTAAAAGCCTGTGGTTTGAAGGAATTTCAGATTAGTGTAGGCAACAGCTCTTATTTTAAGGGTATTTGTGAAGCGGCGAATTTGGACGAAGAGACCCAGTTAGAAATCAAGGCTCATATTTCTTCCAAGAACTACTTCGGAACCAGAGAATTCTTGAGAAATAAGGGCTTGGATAAGGAGATTGTGGCGCAGTTTGAAGCTATTTCTAAGCTTTACATCTCAGATACTGACATGGAAGAGATGATTAAGAAGGCAAACAATCCCAAGTCTGTCGCAGCAGTAGAACGCCTGCTTGCAATTAAGGCTTTGCTTGCGAAAAGAGGGTATGATAAGTACATTTCTTTTGATTTGGGTATGCTTAGTAAAATCAACTATTATACAGGCATTATTTTCAAAGCATATACTTACGGCGTAGGCGATGCCATTGTAAAAGGTGGTCGTTACGACGGATTGCTTGGTAAATTCGGTAAGGAAGCACCTTCGGTTGGTTGTGTTTTCTTGATTGACGAACTTCAGACCGCTTTGAAACGCCAGAATATAAGCATAAGCGTGGATGCAGAAGAGAATATTCTTATGGTTTATTCTGATAATGCCTATGAGAAAGCTCTTGAGCAGGCAAATGACTTGCGCAGTCAAGGTAAAAATGTCACTATAATGAAGAAAAACGCCGATAAAACAGAAGATTATTATACTTCGTACGGTAAAAAGAACGAGATGAAAGAAACAATTTTTGTTTCATAGTGATTTTTTGACTTTTATGATTTGAAATATAACATTGGAGGCTTACGATGGAAGATAACGGTAAGTATTTGGTCTTTGCCTTGTGTAAGGGAAGACTTGCTTTTAAAACTTTGGAATTATTGGAAAAAATCGGCATTCATTGCGAAGAAATCAAAGATAAAGACTCACGTAAACTTGTTTTTGTAAATGAAGAATTAAAGGTGAAATTCTTCCTTGCAAAAGGTCCTGACGTGCCTACATATGTGGAACACGGCGCAGCGGATATCGGTGTTGTAGGTAGCGACATCATTATGGAAGAAAACAGAAGAGTTTACGAAGTGCTGGATTTAGGCTTCGGAAAGTGTCGCATGTGCGTTTGCGGACCGGAAAGCGCAAGAGAGCTTTTACAGCATCGCGAGCGAATCCGCGTGGCGACTAAGTATCCTACCATTGCAAAGGATTATTTCTTCAATGTCAAGAATCAGACCGTAGATATGATTAAATTAAACGGTTCCGTAGAATTAGGACCTATCGTTGGTCTTTCTGACGTTATCGTGGATATCGTAGAAACCGGAGGAACATTAAGAGAGAACGGTTTGGATGTTTTGGAAGAAATTTGTCCGTTATCCGCGAGAGTCATCGTAAATCAAGTGAGTATGAAGATGCAGAACGAGCGTATTGAGCAGATTATCAATGCGTTACGTGAAAATCTCAACTAAAAGGAGAAACCCAAATGAGAGTTCTGGAATTGACTCAGGAAAATAAAAAGAATGTTTTAGACGAATTAATCAAGAGAAGCCCCAATCACTACGGCGAATACGAAGCAATTGTGGCTGATATTGTTGAAAACATCAAAAATAACGGTGATAAAGCATTGTTTGAATATACTGTAAAATTCGACAAATTCGATTTGAATGCAGACAATATCCGCGTAACAGAAGCTGAAATCGAAGAAGCGTATGCATCGATTTCGCCGGAATACATAGAAGTAATGAAGGAAGCTTTTGAAAACATCAAGGCTTATCATGAAATGCAGGTTCGTAACAGTTGGTTTAGCACTAAGCCTGACGGAAGTATTTTAGGACAGCGAATTACACCTATCGCAAAGGTTGGTGTATATGTGCCCGGTGGTAAGGCAGCTTATCCTTCATCAACCTTAATGAATATTGTTCCTGCCCTTGTTGCAGGTTGTGAACGTATCGTAATGGTAACACCGCCCAACAGCGAAGGTAAGGTGAACGCAGGAACTCTTGCAGCGGCTAAAATTGCCGGTGTAAAAGAGATTTATAAGTGCGGCGGGGCTCAGGCCATTGCATCTCTGGCTTATGGAACCGAAAGTGTTCCCAAGGTAGATAAAATTGTTGGCCCCGGAAATATTTTTGTAGCCCTTGCAAAGAGAGCGGTTTACGGCTATGTAAGCATTGATTCCATTGCAGGACCTTCCGAAATCCTTATTTTAGCGGATGAAACCGCAAATCCCAGATTTGTGGCTGCAGATCTTTTATCACAGTGTGAACATGATGAAATGGCTTCGGGTATTCTGATTACCACAAGTAAAGAATTGGCTGATAACGTGGTAAAAGAAGTAGAAGGATTTGTAGCAGTTGCTCCCAGAAAAGCGATTTTAGAGAAATCTTTAAACAACTATGGATATATTTTAGTGGCAAATTCCATGGAAGATGCAATTGAAGCAGCAAACGATATCGCTTCAGAGCACTTGGAGATTATCACTAAAAATCCCTTTGAAACCATGACAAAAATCAAAAATGCAGGTGCGATTTTCCTTGGTGAATATTCATCTGAGCCTTTGGGTGACTATTTTGCAGGTCCCAATCACGTTTTACCCACAAACGGCACCGCGAAATTCTTCTCGCCTTTGTCCGTGGACGATTTTATCAAGAAATCCAGCGTAATTAACTTCTCATACGACGCTTTAAAGGCTGTACATGAGAAGATTGAAATGTTTGCAGAGAACGAAGGCTTGTATGCACACGCAAATTCCATTAAAGTAAGATTTGAGAACGAATAAAAATATACATTTGTATTGTTTTAATGTATAATTTAGAAAGACAAAGTCCAAAAAGAAAGGAAAGGTCTTGCAATGAGCAGAAAAGCAGAATTAAAAAGAAAAACAAGCGAAACAGATATCAGCGTATCTTTAGAACTTGACGGCACGGGTAAATATGAAGTCAAGACCGGCATCGGATTCTTCGACCACATGTTGGAAGGCTTTGCAAAGCACGGTTCTTTTGACTTGAAATTAACTACAGCCGGAGATTTGAATGTAGATAATCATCACACCGTGGAAGATACCGGTATTGTACTTGGTAGTGCAATTCGTCAGGCTTTAGGCGATAAAGAAGGCATTAACCGTTACGCAAGTTTTATCCAGCCTATGGATGATGCCCTTGTTTTAGTGGCTGTAGACCTTTGTAACAGACCTTATCTTAACTTCAAGTATGACTTTAATGTAGAACGTGTGGGTTATTTTGAGACCGAGACCTTGAATGAGTTCTTTTATGCACTTTCTTATGCTGCAGGTATGAACATTCACATTAAGGTACTTGACGGTGAGAATGCACATCACATTATTGAAGCTATGTTTAAGGGCTTTGCAAATGCATTAAAGATTGCCTGTGCGAAAGATGGTGACCGTAAGGGCGTTTTGTCAACTAAGGGACAGATTTAGGAGTTTAGCATTTTCTTGAAGTTATAAGAGGTGTATACATAAACAAGGTTTTGTATATGATTTCAGACACGCTCTCGCTCGGTTCATCTACATAACGGATGCTAAATTCGTGGATTTGTAACCAAATCCTCTCATTAAGCACCGACGAGCTGAAACGGTCTTCAATCAAAATACAAAACTTGTTTAAGAATATAATTTTAGTATGCACCTTCAAGAAAATTCAAGTGATAGAATGGAGTATAAGATGAAAAAGAAATTTATCGTAAGTATTTATATTCAGAAAAACAGAGTTTATATGGATGCCGAGTTAAAAAATGACATTACAGACTGTTTATATGAGAAATTAAGACTCTTTGGCGATGCCAATGCCGACGAAGTCATTGCTTTTACGGAAGCAGAAGGTGATGCTGAGAAGGAAGAAGTGCTTGCACTTTTAAAAGAAATCAGCAATAACTGTGAAATTCCCGTAATGGCAACTTTCCCTATTGAAAGAGTGGAAGACGTTAAGAAATTGGTTTATGCCAACTGTAAGAAGGTTATTCTTAACTTGTCTAAAACTTCAAACTGGGAGATGTTAGAAGAAGTATCTAAGCGTTTTGGTGCGGATAAAATCGCTGTCAGCATCGACGACTGTTCACTTTTTAACATTTACAGACAGCAGGCGGAGAAGTATGCAACCGAATTTGTTGCTTTAAAACCGATGAAACCGCAGGAATACGAAGGTTTAAGTGTTTTGCCCGGTATTTTCCCGGTCGCGGACGTTATGCTTGAGAAATTACTTGAACTCTTTGGAACAGGCTGTGTTGGCGGTATCTATGGCAACGTTATGAATTCTAATGTTGAACAGATTAACTCCATTAAGGCCCTTTGTGTAGAACGCGGTATTGAGGTAAATGCTTTAATCCCCGCAATCAAATGGGAAGAGTTAAAGTTAAACAGCGATGGACTCGTACCTGTTATTGCCCAGGATTATAAAACCGGTGAAGTGCTTATGATGGCTTACATGAACAAAGAAGCCTATGAGAACACCTTAAAAACCGGTAAAATGAATTATTATTCCAGAAGCCGTCAGTCCCAGTGGGAAAAGGGCGAAACCAGCGGCCATTTCCAGTATGTGAAGTCTCTTTATGCAGATTGTGACAATGATACAATCCTTGCAAAAATTTCACAAATCGGCCCCGCATGCCACACCGGAAGCCAGAGCTGTTTCTTTAAAGAAATTGCATCAAAACCTTATGCCGAGAAGAATCCCCTTAAGGTATTCGAAGATGTATACGGCGTAATCGCTGATCGTAAGGTGAACCCCAAAGAAGGTTCTTACACCAATTATCTTTTTGATAAAGGCATTGATAAAATCCTTAAGAAATTAGGTGAAGAGGCAACTGAGATTGTTATCGCAGCTAAGAATCCTGAGGCAGGAGAGATTAAATATGAAATTTCTGACTTCTTATATCATATGATGGTTCTTATGGTTGAAAAGGATATTACTTGGGAAGAGATTACAAGCGAGTTGGCGCAGAGATAGAAAGGGCGGAATTTTATGACAAAACAAGAAAATATGCAATTTATTAAAAATTTCTTTGACTCATATTATTCAAAATTATATAATGAAGCCCCCTTCCTTCTTGCAAATCCCTGTGTTCCCACAGAGATGATTTCAGAAAGCGAACATAACGATGATGAGTGGAAAATTTGGAAATTAATACCAAGCAGAATTGATGATGCTAAAATAAAGGAAATCGAAAATCAGTTGGAAGTAGAATTTCCGGAAGTTTTAAAATCTTTTTTCATGACATATCATCATATGTTTGAAGAGCCTGTAGGAAGAAATCCAATCAATGAGCCCTTTTGGGGACTTTTGAATGCTTTTAATGAGTCATTGGCTGCAAATGGATACTTGCCTTTCGTATGGGATGAAGACCATTACTTTATCCGTTGTTTTGATTTGCAGAATATGCCGGATGAAGAAAAATGTGCAATTGTTGAAATCGATCATGAAGAAATGTTTGATTTGATTTATGATGCAGAAGAGAATGGTAAAACTTTGTGTAAGGATGATTTTGCACCTCATATACGTGTTATTGCTGAAAATTTCTATGAATATTTAAATGACATATTAGAAAGTTCATAATGTACAAAGGTATATGTATTAAAAAATCCGCAGTGTTTGTCGCTGTGGATTTTTTTCGTCATTTTTACCAATTGTCAATCCCTATTCTCTTTTATACAATACATATACAAAGCATATTTTCTTTTAGTATAAGCAGTTTCAACCTTATACATCTTCCGGCAATATCGCCGTTCTTCCTTTATCTAAAAGGAATTCTTAAGAATCCATGCTTTTATTCACAAATCACAACACAAGCAGGGATTTAAGGGTCCTTGCGGAATAAGGAGGTAAGTGTATGGACTACACAAATGTCACTTTTACAGAAGATAAACTTACCGAACAAAGAACATTAACCAATGATATTCTGCCGGAGGCGGCGCGAAACTATAAGGACACTGTTTTTCGGATGCTTTTACGTGAAAAGAGTGCATTGTTGAGTTTGTATAATGCAGTAAACAAGACGAATTTTACCAATGTGGACGATTTAGAGATTACTACATTGGAAAATGCAGTGTATATGGGAATGAAAAATGATGTTTCTTGTATGTTTGCATTTGAACTGAGCTTATACGAACATCAGTCGACGGTGAATCCGAATATGCCGTTACGTGACTTATTTTACGTTGCCGGGCAGTTGCAGAAACTTGTTTCCGAGAAGAATTTATACCACAGCAAGTGTATACATATTCCAACACCGCGTTTTGCTGTATTTTACAATGGCAGTACGCAGATGCCGGAACGAATGGAATATCGGTTGTCTGACCTGTTTCAAAAGAAGATGGATTATCCGGAGTTAGAATTGATTGTAACGGTATATAATATTAATCCCGGAATGAATGAAGATTTATTAGAAGCTTGTCATTTGCTAAAAGAATATATGTTATTTACTGCAAAGATTCGAGAAAACCGAAAGACAATGGACTTGCGGCTGGCAGTAAACAAGGCCGTTGAAGATTGTATTTGTAACGGAATTCTCGCCGATTTTTTAAAAGCACAACGTGCGGAGGTAATTGCTATGAGTATTTTTGAATATGATCACGAAAAGCATATGAGATTAATCAAGGAAGATGGGCGTGAAGAAGGGCGCGAGGAAGGACGCGAGGAAGGACAGGACAGAATGCTTGCATTATTGAAATGTATGGAGAATAGTGACGAAATGCATCTTGTAACCAAACTTCAAGATAAAGAGTTTTTAAACGAAATGTATGCTAAATATAATTTATAAAAATAAGAGTCGCCTTCGGGCGACTTTTTTCGTTGAAAAAGTGAAACGAAAAATTGTTTTTACGAAGATAGAGTGATATAATTTATATAACATCGTGTTAAGCAGGGGGCTGCATATGAAAAAAGATTCAGCTATTAAAATTAATTTCACGCCGGAAGCATTGTATTTTGGTGCATATATTGCCGTTTCTGACAGAAAGTTCTTTTATGATGAATGGAAGAGAATGACTGCACTTGTTGCAAGTCATAATTTTGATGATGAGATATATCAGAATATGCTTGCAATTGTTCGTGATAAAGATACGAAGATTAAATGGGAAGATCTGCTCGAAAGAATCTCTCGCGCGTCGGTTGAGGTAAAAGAAACCGCTCTTTGTTTCGGCTTGGAAATTGCATTTTATGATGAGATTTTAGACGATGTGGAAATTGAGTTGCTTAATCAGGTACGTGTTAAGTGGTCAATAGATAAGAAACGTTTTGAGGAAATCAAAAGACTGGTGCTTGAAAGCCTTAGGAATAAACCTGGTCAAAACGAGATAACCAATGAGATTTTTGATGCCAAAGAATATGCGCGAGTACGCAAAGAGATGCAACGAATCTCAGAAGAAGATGCCAAGATTTCCATGGATGTATTGGAAGCATCCGTAAAACAGTTGAATGCTTACCCTGCATTGATTGATAAACAAATTGATAAAATAGTAAAATCCTCCTACAGCCTTCAGGAGAGTGAGCAAAAGAAGGAAATGGATCATTACCTTGAACAGTTATCCCAAACGATTTCCAAGGTAATAGGAGACGCAAGCAATGATTTATCTGTATTGCGTAAAAAACAGACAAAAATATCAGAACATTTCACCATATCTTTTATGGGCAGAACCAAAGCGGGTAAAAGTACCATTCATTCCATCCTTTTAGAAGATATTGATAATGATTTTATTGGAAAAGGTATGGAAAGAACCACTCGTTATAATTACATTTATGATTATAACGGTATTCGCATAATTGACACGCCGGGAATTGGTGCGCCTGGCGGCCAAACCGACACAGAGATTGCCAAGGAAGTGGCTGACGAAAGCGATTTAATCTGCTATGTGGTTACCAGTGACAGTATCCAGGAAACAGAATTTGATTTTCTGCAGTATCTGAAAGAAAAAAACAAACCGGTAATTATTTTATTAAATAAAAAAGAAAATATCATTCGAAGCAGCAAAACAAAAGAGCGTTTTCTTGAAAATCCCTTGGATTGGTATACACGAGACGGAGAAGATGCAATACAGGGGCATATGGACAGAATTACGGAATACGTAAGTAAACGTTTTCATTATCAGAACTATATGATTATCCCGGTTCAGTTACTTGCGGCTAAAATTTCCGTTTCAGAGGAAGATTTACAGGCCAAGTCCCAATTAATGATGGGGTCCAGATTACAGATTTTTATTGATAAACTGTTTGAAGTAATCTGTGAAAGCGGTATTTTACAGAAATCACAAACCATATATAATGCCTCCATCTATTATCTGCAAAAGAATTCAAGGGTATTTGAAGAACAATCCGCAAGTTTTCGTAAAATAAAAGCGGAAATCAGTAATTATAGCAATGAATGTATTGATAAAATTGACAGTATTACCAAAAAATCCAGAAATCAGATTATTAACTCCCTAAATTCATTAATTGATGACTTTATTGCCCATGACATACGACGTTTTGCTCGGGAAAGCTATGGCAGAAAGAAAGAAGAAGTAAATAAAGCCTGGAAAAAACTTTTAGATGAGGTAAAGATAGAACAGAAGTTAAAGTTTGAGTACGAAGAAATTTGGGATTCCTACATGCACAATGTAGAGGATATTATGGTAGAAGCAGAGGAAAACATGAATTTCAGCGTGGAATTTGGTAATTTGTCCGAGATACGTCTTGGAAGGGTATTTGATACCAAGTTTGCCATAAATGCGGTAAATGGTGTTATTACGGTTGTGGCTTTACTTTTTGCTTCAACAAATCCTATGATTGGTACTATTTTGACAGTGATGGCGCTTACAGGAGCAATTTCTAATCTGTTTGTAAAAAGCAAGAAGAAAAAAATTGCTGAGGCCAAAGATAAATTATATGAAGAATTAAAAGAAAATGTAGAAAACATTCGCGAGAAAGTATTAAAAGACTTATTGCAAAAATATGATACAGCTACAGGAACGATTAACAAAAACATCAAACGAAATTTTGCTTTAATCGCAGATTCATTTGATAAAGTAGGCGAAAATCTTGCAATTTTGCAAAAAGAACAAAAGCTATCCATGGACAAGTTGAATTTATTATTCGGTGCCCGCATTGCCAATTACATTGCCGGAAAAACATTATATAACGTAAACGACGAAAAGACTTTAACGGGGCTGGTTATAGAAAGAGATTTCGGCAAACAAATCAAAATAACCGACAACAAAATATATGTATCCAGCCGAAAGGTTGAACCGGATAGAGTAAGTCAGATTCTGCAGGAAGAAATCATAGTTTTAGGAGGCGAATAAAGAATGGATACAAATTTATTGTTTCAGACAATGTCAAAAAAAGAAAATGCATTGGAGAAAGAAGTTTTAGAAATTATCAGTGCCATTAATGAAGATGTATACATCGATTTAAAAGCACGCTTAAAAGAAGTAGACGCCGAAACAAAATTAAAAATTGCATTCATCGGACAGCACAATGCCGGCAAATCAACCATTGTATCCGCATTAACCAATGATACAAGCATTCGCATCAGTGCAAAAGTTGAAACTGACGAAACGACCGAATACAAATGGGGAGATGTGTACTTATATGATACCCCCGGACTTCGGGCGGGTGTTAAAGATAAACATGATGAAGAGGCCTTGGAAGCAATTAAATCCTCCGATTTGTTGGTGTATTGCCTCACTGCATCTTTGTTTGACGATTTGATGATAAAAGATTTTGTGAATCTGGCATATGAAAAAAGCTATAAATGTAAAATGATTCTGGTCGTAAATAAAATGGCTCTTGAAGCCGGTGAATTTGACGAACTGGTATCAAATTATAAATATTCCATCAACGAAGCACTGGAACAATACGGTGCCAAATTAAGTGACTTTCCTGTTGCTTTTATCGACGCCATGGATTACAAGAATGCCGTTGCCGATGAGGATGAAGAATTAATTGAATTTAGTAATTTTCAGTCATTTGTAGATATTTTAAATAAGCAAACAGAAGAAAAAGATCTTACGGCCAAAGTGTTGACTAAGTGTACGATTTTACTGGATGCCATATCAAGTGTTGTAAGCAGTACAGGAACTCAGACTGACAAAAATATGGTAACTATTTTAAACAGGCTACGCAAAAGTGTCAGAAAATGCAAACGTGATGCACGAAAAGATATTGGTTTTCAAAAAATTGATTTGAGAGCAAGAATCATGGATATCGGCGATGAAATCACTTTAAAATTAGGCGATGAAAACATTTCAGAATCTGACATTGAAAAAGTAAATCTTGATATCGAAGAGGCAGTAGGTGTTGCAATTGAAGAGATGGAAAAACATCTTGAGGAAATGAACACCGACTTAATCGAAGATATGGGAGATATCCTTACGTCCGATATAGGTACCTATGTTTTTCAAAATGTTGTAAATGAGAAATATACTCAGGATAGTGAAATTGCAGCCGATTATAAAGGAATGTTTGCAGCGATTGGAAAAGCTGCACATAAACTTGGGATGGATAGTTCCAAATTTAGTAAACTTATTGATGCTGATGGTGATTTACCTATGGTGGCAAGCGGTAAAACCATATGCGACGCTATTAGTATAATCGGCAAATTCTTTGGCAGTGATGCAACCAAAGCAATGACAGTAGCCCGAAAAGCCGGCAAAGTAGCACAAGCAATCGGACCTGCATTGGAAATGGTTGGTGTTGTTATGGACGTTGCCGAAAAAATCGAAGAAGAAAGACGCATTGTGGCAATACAGAAGGCGCAGGTAAAAAGTTATAATTCCTTCTCGTCTATTGCATCAGATATCATTAATGAAATCGATAAACAATACGAAGCCATGGAACGTGAAACCTTTGATGTTTATGAAGCTGATATTGTTAAAATGCAAACGGATTTGATTAATGTTGCACAGAATAATTCGGAACAAATTGATAAATTAAAAGTTGCAAGTAAAGAAATTCGTGCAATAATGGATTTAGATACTGTTCTATAACAAAACAAAATACATTAAGGCAGAGCATATGCAAGACAAGCTCTGTCTTAATTTTTTGATAAAAACCTGATATTTTTATCATTTTATATTTTTGGTTATCATATCTTGTACAAAACTCTGTGAGGGTAGAAATATGACTCCTTCCAATCGAACCATAGAAGAGAAACTCGCTATTGTACAACAGCTTCGAAGTAATACTAATAATATTACGCCTGTCAAACCTACAGATAAAACATTTAAAACAGCAAAGTATAACTCAGGAACAAAAAATAATCAAATCCCGGTACAACCTGAAGAAACCAGCTCTTTTTTGGTGTTTTTAATTGTGAGAATTATAATTTGTGTAATTATATTTGGTGTGTTTGTTTTTATTGTAAATCAGAATCTCGAACTGCAATATTACATCAATGCAATCATTACAACAGAAGAAAATGGAAATTTAATTGATTTTATGAGTCCTTTCACTTATACTTTACAAGAGGGTGACCAAAGCGCGCCTAATGCGCAGGAAGGCAGTGGCGCAGATACAGGAACACCGTCTGATGAAAATTAGTTTATGAGGTATGCATGAGACACTTAGCGTTATCAGATGAAATTTTAATGAAAATAGAGAAGCCGGCGCGATACATCGGCCACGAAATCAACAGCGTTGTAAAAGATAAAAATGCCGTAGATGTGCGATTTTGCATGTGTTTTCCGGATGTATATGAAATCGGTATGAGCCACTTGGGAATCCAGATTCTGTATGACATGTTCAACAGCTTTGAAGATACCTGGTGCGAGCGTGTGTATTCGCCCTGGCCGGATTTGGATGCCATTATGCGCGAGGAGAAGATTCCTTTGTTTGCATTAGAGAGCCAGGAACCCGTGAAAAAAATGGACTTCTTAGGAATAACACTGCAGTATGAAATGTGCTATACCAATATTTTACAGGTTTTAGACTTGGCAGGAATTCCCTTAATCAATGAAGAACGTACCTGGGAAGACCCGATTGTAATCGGAGGTGGCCCCTGCGCTTATAATCCGGAACCGATTGCGCCTTTCTTTGATCTATTTTACATCGGAGAGGGTGAGACCCAATATCGTGCACTCTTGGATTTGTATAAAAAAGACCGTGCCGCAGGTGTAAGCCGCGAAGAATTCCTGCGTCACGCTGCCAATATTCCCGGCATTTATGCGCCGGCTTGTTATGAAGTGAGTTACGACGAACAGGGCATTATAAGCGAATTTAAACCTAAATATACGGATGTTCCCGTGACAGTGCGTAAGGAAGTAGAAACAAACCTTTCTGACACTTATTATCCCGTAAAACCGGTGATTCCATTTATCAAGTCTACCCAGGACAGGCTTGTTTTGGAAATTCAGCGCGGTTGTACAAGGGGATGCCGTTTCTGTCAGGCCGGGCAGCTGTATCGTCCCATCCGAGAACGAGATGTGGAAGTGTTAAAACAATACGCCAAGGAACTGATTGCGAACACTGGACACGAGGAAATTTCCCTAAGCTCCTTAAGTTCCAGCGATTACAGTCAGTTGGAAGATTTGCTTTTATTCTTAATTGATGAATGTAGCAAGAAGAAGATTAATATTTCCCTGCCTTCTTTGCGAATTGATGCTTTCTCGCTGGATATTATGAGTAAAATCCAGGATGTAAAGAAGACAAGCTTAACTTTCGCACCGGAAGCCGGTACTCAGCGAATGAGAAATGTCATCAATAAGGGATTGACTGAGGGAGTCATCCTTGACGGAGCTAAATTGGCCTTTGAAGGTGGTTGGAACAAGGTAAAATTATATTTTATGTTGGGACTTCCTTTGGAAACAGACGAAGATATTGCAGGAATCGGTGCGCTTTGCAATGAAATTGCTAAAGTTTATTACGAAACCGTACCGAAAGAGAAACGAAACGGTCGTGTGCAGATTACGGCAAGTACGTCTTTCTTTATTCCCAAGCCTTTTACGCCATTCCAGTGGGCACCTATGAATTCCCAGGCAGACTTCCGTGAAAAGGCCTATAAAACCCGCCAGGGCATTATCAGCCAGTTAAATCAGAAGAGTATTAAATACAACTGGCACGATACGGATGTTTCGGTTTTAGAAGGTGTATTTGCCCGCGGAGACAGACGTATTGCAGATGTTATTTTGGATGCATATAAGTCAGGTTGTGTTTTTGATGCATGGAATGAGTACTTCCACTATGATAAATGGCTGGAAGCATTTGATAAAAACGGTTTAAGCATCGAATTTTACAACGAAAGAGAACGCAGCACAGACGAAATTCTTCCTTGG
>JAZNRC010000052.1:0-9050 GCA_045590555.1 Lachnospiraceae bacterium
GGATAACATATTTTTCAAGTGCGTCCACAATATCCATCTTTTGCATCAGAACGCCCATTGCGATACCACCAATGACATTAACGGCAGTAATAATAAGTCCGGCAGTTGCATCTCCTTTCACATACTTAACCGCACCATCCATGGAACCAAAGAAATTCGCTTCATATTGAATCTTTTCTCTGCGAATTTTCGCTTCTTCATCCGTAATCGCACCTGTATTCAAATCAGCGTCGATTGCCATCTGTTTACCGGGCATTGCATCAAGTGTAAATCGCGCCGTTACTTCAGCAACACGCTCAGAACCTTTGTTGATTACAACAAACTGAACAATAATCAATATGATAAAAATAATAATACCTATTATCAAATTTCCGCTGCCGACAAAGGAACCGAAAGTCTCGACAACATTTCCGGGTTGTCCGGTTGTCAGAATCAATTTCGTGGATGAAACATTTAATGCAATTCTAAAAATTGTTGTAAACAAAAGGATTGTCGGGAAATACGACATATCCAGAACTTCCTTTGCAAACATACATGCAAAAAGAATCACAAACGAAATACTAATATTCAGAGTGAGAAAAATATCAAGAACAAAACTCGGAATCGGTACAATCAACATGACAAAAGCGGCCAAAATATATAACGCAATACCAATATCTGCTTTTTTCACATCGAGCACCTCCTTTTTTGTCATATTTTTCTAATGAATCTAATCATTCAGATTAAATCTTCCCTTGTGCTTTATAAACCATTACCAGAATATCTGCCACGGCTTTATACAATTCAGGCGGAATCACGGCTCCCAATTCAACATTATGATAAAGCATTCTCGCCAGTGGTTTATTCTCTACAATCTCAACATGATGTTCTTTGGCAACCTCTTTTATCTTCGCAGCAAGATGATCACAGCCTTTCGCTACCACATAGGGTGCATCATACAATTTATCATCATATTTGATAGCAACTGCAAAGTGTGTAGGATTTGTGATAACAACATCAGCCTTAGGCAAATCCTGCATCATTCTTCTTTGTGAAGCCTGCATCATTCGTTGTCTGATTTTTCCTTTTATCTTAGGATCACCTTCAGACTGCTTAAACTCATCCTTGATTTCCTGTTTGGTCATCATCATATCTTTGTTAAACTTCCACTTCTGATAGATGAAATCCGCAAAAGCTAACACAGCATAAATCAGGGATATTTTCAATCCCAGATTAATTGTCAATTCGCCGACCAGGGCAATTGCCTGTTCAACCGGCATATCAAGAAGAACAAAAAGCGAACGCCACTCATTCTTAAGTGTGGAATAAACAACAATCGAAATCAATAATATTTTAAAAATAGCTTTGATTAATTCCACCAGTGAATTCAGCGAAATAATTTTTTTAAAACCTTTTATCGGATCTAATTTGCTGAATTTCGGCTCTAAAGGTTTCGTGGTCGGCTCCCATTTAACCTGCATAATTTCAACGACAATTCCGCCGATTAAAGCGACAGCCAAAAAAGGTAACATATACAAAAGCATCCGTAAGGACACTTCTCTTAACAGATAAGCATGGTCCCAGACCGAAACCTCGCCCGCAACAAGTTTGGTAAACTCCGGAATTCTGTTATAAACAAGGGAAAAAGTTTCCATAAACTGTGTCCCTATTACACCTACCCAAACTTTTAAAAGGACAAAAAGTGCCAGAATACCTACACACAACCCCAATTCACGGCTTCTTGCCACCTGACCTTCTTTTCTTGCATCACGCAATTTTTTAGGAGTGGCCTGTTCCGTTTTTTCACCACCGGGGCCATCCGCAAATAACTGCAAATCAAGAGCAAGCATTTACATCATCCCTCCCACAAATGAAACCATTACTCTTTTCATCTGTTCAAAAATCAAATCGGAAACTCGCGGCAACAACCCTATTGTCAAAAATAAAACGGATAATCCCGTAAATACTTTCAACTGAATTCCGACCGCAAACATATTCATCTGTGGTGCAACTTTGGCTAAAATACCCAAGATTGCATTCAGAAGCATAATAGTACAAAAAACCGGAAGACAAATCCGCATTCCGATTATCATATAATCCCCTAAAAACTGTATAAAAGAGGATAACAAATGATCAAAATTAAAATTTACCTGACCTACCGGAATCAAAATAAAAGTCTCCGCCAAAGCACTTATAAAATATTGATACATACCGGTAATTAACATCAAAAGCATTACCATATTCTGATAATACACACCGGTAAGCGTAGCCTGTTCTCTCGTGGTAGGATCCATTTGATTGGCCATGGCAAATCCCATCTCCATATCAATAACACGTCCTGCAAACAAAACAATGCTGGTACACAAATTCGCACCCAATCCAATAATCAAACCGGCCGAAGCTTCTTTTAAAATATACGTCGCCATATCCAACACGGAATAAAATACCGGATATACATGGGGCTCTGTCATATAATACAGTAAAACAGATATAAAAAATCCCAGACCGATTTTGACCCTGTTAGGGGTATTTTTCATCGAGAAAAAAGGTGCTATATATATAAAACAAGTCACCCTTGTCATTATTAACAAAAAGTATTCCAACTCTTCAATGGGAAATGTAAAATCAATCATGGCTTTACCTTACATATATACTGAAGTTTGACCACAAATCCGTCATAAACGTAACCATATTTTCCAACATCCATCCACCCAACAACATCAACCCAAGAAAAATACCGATAATCTTTGGCACAAAGGTCATAGTCTGTTCCTGAATGGAAGTAACCGTCTGAAACACACTGATAACAAGACCGATTACAAGGGAAATCAACAAAATCGGAATTGAAGTCATGATAATGGTAAACAACGCATCTTTTGCAATTGTTATAACTTCTGCCGTTGTCATTTTTCCCCTCCTTTTCCTCTGTCCTACTGTATTCCCACAGCTAATAGAATGTTTTTACTAAATTTACAATTACCAGATTCCATCCGTCAGCCAGTACAAATAATAATATTTTGAACGGCATGGAAATCGTAGTCGGTGGCAACATCATCATACCCATACTCATAAGTACTGACGCTACAACCATATCGATTACAATGAACGGAATATAAATCAGAAAGCCTATAATAAAAGATGTTCTAAGCTCACTGACAATAAAACTGGGTATCAAAACCGAAGTAGGCACACCCTCCGGAGTGCCATCCCATTCATTACCGGATATCTCCATAAAAACACTTACATCTTTGCTTTGCGTCTGTGCATACATAAATTCACGCAAAGGCTCCATTCCGATTTCCAATGCTTCCTCTTCCGTAATCAGGCCTTCATCCAACGGTTTAATGGCATTCTCATTGATTTCCGTAAAAATAGGTCCCATCAAAAAGATTGTCAAAAAGATTGCAATACCTATCAAAACCTGATTAGGCGGTGCCGTCTGCGTTCCCAAAGCCGCTCTGGTAAAATGCATAACAATAATAATTCTTGTAAAAGAAGTCAGCATAATAAGTGCGGCCGGCAAGAACGAAATCAAGGTAAGGATAATTAAAATCCTCAATGCACCGCTAATGGTTCCATTGCTTCCGTCCATGGTAATTTCCAGCGAAGTCTGACCATCCGGATCAGGCACTTCCGGAATTTCCGGTTCTTCAATTGTAACTTCCGGCAAATCGACATTTCCGGTTGCATACACTGTTGTCTTTGCGGAAATACACAATATGCCCACCATAAACAGCAGGCATATTACAGTCACGATTTGTCTTTTGAATCTGATATTCTTCATAGTCCAATCGCCTATTTCTTTAGTTTCATATTTTTTGCATTTTCCAATAGTTGCTTAAAATTCATATTAGGCACCATACCTGTGTCTTCCTGAATATGAATCTCTTCTTCACTTAATTCACCCAGTAACGTCATACTATCTTTTCCGATGGCAATTGCATAAAAATGATCACCTACCCGCACAATCTGAATATACTTGTTTTGGGTAATTTTTAATGTCTCCAAAACCTGTATATTTCCTGACATCATCTTGCCTTTTTGATATGTAGCAATCCACTTCGTAGTAAAATACGTCAATGCCAGTACGCCTACAAAAATAATTAAAACGGTAAGAAATTGTGCAAAACTGTTAATTCCGCTACTGCTATCCAATGCTAATAACATTTTATCCAACTACTTTCTTTACTGCCTCGATTACACGATCTGCCTGGAAAGGCTTAACGATAAAGTCTTTCGCACCGGACTGAATGGACTCGATAACCATCGCCTGCTGACCCATGGCAGAACACATAATTACATGTGCACCTGCGTCTGCAGCTTTGATTTCTTTCAATGCCTGAATACCGTCTTTTTCAGGCATCGTGATATCCATTAATACCAAATCAGGCTTAAGTTCGTTATATTTTTCAACAGCCTTAGCTCCGTTTTCTGCCTCCCCGGCAACAGTATAACCATTCTTTGTAAGAATGTCCTTAATCATCATACGCATAAATGCAGCATCATCAACGATTAAAATGTTTTTTCCCATAGTTTTTATCTCCCTATCCGACTATTTAATAATTTCAGTAACACGAATACCGAAGTTTTCTTCAATTACAACTACTTCACCCTTTGCAACGAACTTTCCGTTTACCAAAACATCAATAGGTTCACCTGCAATCTTATCTAATTCTATGATTGTTCCGGGTGCAAAATCCAGAATTTCCGCAATTGATTTCTTGGTACGCCCAAGTTCTACGGTTACTTCCAGAGGAACATCCATAATCAATCCCATATTCTCCTGCGGTACAGGCTGTGACGCCTGCGGCGAGAATGTCTGGAATTGCGCCGGCTGTACATTTACCGGTGCCATCTGTGGCATTTGCTGGTACATCGGCATCCCCATCTGCGGCATCATAGGTTGCTGGTACATCGGCATTCCCATCTGCGGCATTCCCATCTGCGGCATTTGCTGATATGCACTCATATCAGGTTGCTGCATAGGAACAGGTTGCGGTTCCGGTACAGGCATGGGAGCCGGTTCCGGTATTGGTGCGGGTGCAGGTGCCGGTGCTTCCTCTTTTACCGGTTCTTCTGCCATTCCACCCATCTGCTGATTGATAAAAGTCTCATATAAAGATCTTGCAAATTCAATAGGATACAACTGTAAGATTGTACTGTCTACCAAATCTCCAATCTGCATTCTAAAACCAATTCGTACAAAAGTATCTGTTAAAAAGCCTGCAATATCCTCTGCATTTTTAAATTCATTTAAGTTGATCAGACTGGCTTGTGGCGGGCTGATATCAATCATTTTACCAAGCATGGAAGACAATGAAGTTGCGGAAGATCCCATCATCTGGTTCATCGCCTCTGAAATAGCACTCAAATGCAACTCCCCTAATTCACCGTCTGTGTTAGTACCGTCACCACCCATCATAAGGTCTGTGATAATCTTAACATCCTGCTCTTTTAAAATTAAAATATTTGACCCATCCAAGCCCTCTGTGTACTTAATTTGAATAAATACACAAGGCTTTTCATAATCATCAATTAAGGTATCCCAAGTTGCCAAACTAACAACCGGGGTTGTAATATTTACTTTTCTGTTTACCAAGGAAAAAAGCGTGGTTGCGGAAGTACCCATACTAATGTTGGCAACTTCACCAATGGCGTCTTTTTCGATGTCACTCAAGATACTTTGATCTATTTCCGTAGATTTCGTATCTGCACCAGACGAACCACTATCGGATAAATCCATTCCGTTTAGCAACGCATTGATTTCATCCTGAGATAAAATTCCGTCCACTGATTATTCCTCCTCTCTTATTACGGAAGTTACTTTAAGCGCATATTTCTCATTGCTTTCACCTGCAACCGCCGTAAATTTTTTGATATTTCCAACATAGACCTCTAACGAACTGTCTACGTTTGTATCCAATCGGATAATGTCACCAACTTGCAAACCTGCAAAATCGTTTACCGTAACCATACTGCGACCCAAAAGTGCTTTCACCGGAACATCCACACGCTTCAACATGCTTTGCAGATATTCATCATAAGTCTCATCGGTATCTCTGGTCATAGTTGAGAACCAGAACTTTGTATTCAAATTATCAATAATGTCTTCCAACGTAATGTAGGGAAGAGAAATATTCATAAAACCTTCCACATCACCAATCTTGATATTTAAAGTAACAATGGCTATCATTTCATTGGGTGCGATAATCTGTGCGAACTGCGGATTGGTTTCAATACGTTCCAACATAGGATTTACTTCAACTACGTTCTTCCACGGTTCTCGCAATAATTGCATACATATAACCATTATTTTATCAAGAATGGAAAGCTCTATTTCCGAAAAATCTCGGGTCTTCTCAAGTGCAACGCCTTTTCCTCCCAACATTCGGTCAACAATTGCATATCCTAAATTTTCTGTCATCTCGATAATAATATCACCGGGCAAGGGACGAAAATTTACCACTGCTAAAATAACCGGATTGGCCAAGGCATTGGAAAATTCCGAAAAAGTAACTGTTTCGGAACTTGCCACATTCACCTGCACGTTCTTTCTTAAATATACCGGAAGGTTTGTCGATAACAAACGTCCGTAATGTTCAAATATCAATTCCAGAGTTCTTAAATGTTCTTTGGAAAACTTGGCAGGACGTTTGAAATCATAATTCTTGACCTGCAGCTCCGACGACTGATCCTTGATCTCGTCAACATCAATTTCTCCACTGTTTAAGGCTTTGAGCAGATTGTCTATTTCACTCTGCGAGAGTACGTCAGCCACAAGTCCACCTCCTGTCTTTCTTGGTTTTTACCGTCCAAGGGACCGCTCCCGGACTTACTGGAACATAATGTCGCTGAAAGAAACATCGAAAACAAATTCAGAACCACCATATTTTGCCTGAACTTTTTTCAGTATTTCGGCTCTGATTTCATCCTGATTAGCTCTTGCGTCTTCCATGGTATAATTCTGAAAAACATCGCCTATGATACTTTTAAGAATCAATTCGTTCTCTCCAATGGTTGCACCATATTTCTTATAATCTTTATGTTTTGAGTCCATGGAAAAAAATACGGTCACGGAGCAAAAATGTCTTTCACCGTCTGCTCCCGGTTTTAATTCCACCATCATTTCTTCCGAAATGGAATATGTAACAATATTCTCAATGGGGACTTCGTTCTCTTTCTCTTCCGTCTCCGTGCCACCAAGTTCAATATTCAGAACCTGTGCCACATCCGTAACGATTGCAGCGGTCTTTTGATTGGTACTGACTACACTGAACATGGTAATTGCACTCAAAGCAATATTAATCAATGTACATCCCAGAATCAGGATTGATATAAAATTTTTCTTCATGAATCCGCCTCCGCTCCTATTAGTAGGAACTTAATGTATTATAAATTTTAATTTCTACACGTCTGTTTAATGCTCTTCCTTCGGGAGTAGAATTATCAGCAATGGGCATATACTCACCGCGCCCCGAATATTTCACTCTCGCCGGGTCAATGGTCGTATTCTGCATCAGATAATGAAATACCGAAATAGCTCTTGCACTACTGAGTTCCTCATTGTTGGAATATTTAAAACCATTCATGGGTACATTGTCGGTATGTCCTTCCACTTCAATGGTTCCTTCCGCATATCGTTCAAGAATTTTGGCGATTTGTGCCATAACAGCTACAGATTCTTCTTTTAATTGCGCGTCACCGGAATCGAATAAAAGTGAACCGTTCAAAGTTAACTGTACATACTGGGAGTTAAAAGTAACGCCGATTTCATCATCCAAACCGCTTTCAGACAATGCTTCCTCTACCTTCTCCGCCAATTCTTCAGATTCCGCAAGTTTCTGCGCTTCCAATTCATCTAAAGCACTGGTAATGGTTTCATCCGTATCAACAGGACGTCCCACACTATGAAGAAAATCATCCAATTCATTCAGCTGACTTACACCGTTACTGATAAGCATGCCCTCTCCGATTGCCTGCCCACCATTGGAAAATATACTAAATGTATCCGAAAAAGAAGCCGCCACCAACTCAAACTTCTGCGCATCCACGGTTGACATGGAAAAAAGTAAAACAAAGAAACACAAAAGCAGGTTCATAAGATCACTAAACGTCGCCATCCACGCCGGAGACCCGGGTGCAGGTTCTTCTGCTTTACGCTGCTTTGCCATCTTATTCACCTCCCTCATCCGTTGCCGAACTCATACGTTCATTGGGAGCAAGGAATGATTTCAGCTTCTCTTCGATTACGCGGGGATTCTCGCCCGCCTGAATGGAAAGAAGACCCTCAATCATTATCTCTTTCATCATTATTTCCTGTGAATTATATGCTTTTAACTTATTTGCCGTAGGGCTGCATATCCAGTTTGCAAGAATAGAACCATATAACGTCGTAATCAAAGCTACGGACATCGCAGGTCCGATTGCCGATGCATCAGACATATTCTGTAGCATAAGAACAAGACCTATCAAGGTACCAATCATACCCCAAGCAGGCCCCGCAGAACCCAAATCCTGCCAAAAATTAATTTTAGTCTTGTGACGATCTTCCGTACTGATTAATTCAGTTTCCAAAATAGCTCGTACAAGTTCAGGATCCGTTCCATCTACTATAAGCAAAATACCTTTTTTCAAAAAATCATCATCCAATTCACTGGCAACCTCTTCCAAAGAAAGCAAGCCTTCTTTACGTGCAACATTGGATAAATCAATAATCTTTGTAATCATTTCCGGGATATTCTGTGTCGGAGATTTAAAAATCAAGAGAAAACTCTTCAAACCGGCTATGTAATCCTTCATGGAATAAGCGGCCATAGTACTAAAAAAAGAACCACCGAAGGTAATCAGGACAGACTTGAAATCCCAAAAATATTTAATTCCGGCAACTCCGTCGTCTCCTGTCAAGATACCCAACATCATCATGGCAAAAGCGACAACGAGTCCAATAATCGAAGCCAAATCCACTGCTACTCACCACTCATTTCGCATCAATTTGCAAAAATATCCTTTCTATACGATTTTACTAAATTTTTCACGTCTTGTCTACTTTCTTTTACAATTATTTTCTTTCC
>JAZNRC010000053.1:0-49267 GCA_045590555.1 Lachnospiraceae bacterium
AGATTTTTGAGCCAATACCGAAAAAAGAGAATCCACACTATAGCGACGAGCAACAGAAGTTAGTAGTGGAATATATTTCGCAGGCAGGTGTGATTACCAATACTTATATTAAAAGAGAAGAGCGCAGTTTTACGATTATTGCCTTTCCGGTGGCAGAAATCGGCAAGCACTTTTCGGAGATTTTTGAAGAGGTAATTGCCTTAAATACACTGGACTACTCTTTGTATCAGAACATTCAGCAGACAATTATAGATACTCTGGATACCGCGGAATACGTGCATATTAAGGGTTGTGGAAACAATCGCACGAATTTAAATGTGCAGCTTGTCAAACTTACGGATGCCACTAAACAGACCAAGTTTGAAAATTGTGTTGCAGATGTAAATATTCCGGTAGGTGAAGTATTTACGTCTCCCGTGTTAAAAGGTACAACCGGTGTGCTTCACGTTTCCAAGGTATTCTTAAACGATTATGAATATCGCAATCTGGAACTGAAGTTTGAAAATGGTGTGATATCTGATTATAATTGCGATAATTTTACGGAAGAAGAGAAGAATAAAAAGTTTATCGAGGAAAATCTTTTATTCCATCATCCTACGTTGCCTATCGGTGAATTTGCTGTCGGCACCAATACCACTGCATACGTTATGGCACAGAAGTATGATATTGCTGCTAAATTACCGATTTTGATTGCAGAAAAGATGGGACCTCACTTTGCGGTAGGTGATACCTGTTATTCCCACGAAGAAGAAGTGCGGGTATATAATCCGGACGGTAAAGAAATCATTGCCAAAGAGAATGATTATTCCCTGCTTCGCAAAACAGAGCCGAAGAAGGCATATTTTAACTGTCATACTGACATTACCATTCCCTATGATGAAATCGGCCTTTTGGAAGCCGTACTTCCTGACGGAACCGGTGTGGCCATTATTCGCGACGGTAGGTTTGTTCTGAAAGGATGCGAAGATTTAAATAAGCCATTTTTGTAAAAGGAGGTTGAAAGATATGAAAAAGAATTTTTTATTGAGTGCAATTTTAATATCTGCCCTTTGTTTGTGTGGATGTAATATGCAGAGTACATTTGACGATAATGCCGACCAGGGAAGCGAAGTCGGGCAGGTGAGTGAGTCGCAGAACGATGCTGTTGAAAATTCGCAGGATGGCAGTCAGGACAATGAGGCAGAAGTTACAGAACAGGCATCAAAATATTTGGATGTATCGGTAGGTTGGCGATATGATTCTGATTATGATCAGGTTGCTTTGATGTACGGTAATTGCTGTTTGTTTGAATTGGATGCGCCCGAGTATCCCGCATTGGAAGAGGCGGTTGCGCAGTATAATACTGAAACAGAGAATAATTGGATTTCTTCCATGAATGAATTGAAGAGCTGGGCAAGAGAAGATTATAACGCTGCTGTTACAGAGGGATATGAATTTTATGGACCTTATGTCAGTGAAGACGAGATGTATATTACGAGAGCAGATGATAAGGCATTGTCGGCAGTGACCGAGAACTATTGGTATAGTGGCGGAGCCCATGGTATGAGTGGATACAGTGCCGTGAACTTTGATACGCAGACCGGCAGAATCCTTGCGGTGGAAGATGTAATTTCAAATACTGAAGCATTACCGAATGCATTGGCTACCGAAATGTTGGAGCAGTATCCTTATCTAGAGGAAACAATTCAGTATACGTGGGAGGCCGGATTAGAGGATTATCTTGCAAGTTACTTAACGCCTGAAGAAGAGTATGATATTACTCCCGAATTTACTTGGACATTGGGTTATGAAGGTGTAACTTTCTATTTCGGTGCCTATGAAATCGGTTCTTATGCAGATGGTAACCAGGTGGTGGTATTGACATATAATGAATATCCCGAGCTTTTAAACGCAGAATATTTTACAAGTGTTACACAGGATTACGCAGTGCGTATTGCGCCTTTCTGGTATGGAGAAGAAGGTTTTACGGATCTTAACGGCGACGGTGTTATGGATATGATTACCTTAGATGGCGATTATGATGCAGATTATGACATGTATACTACAATTAATGTCACCGTAAATAATAATACATACACTCAGGATTTATGGTATTATGAAATGACATCTTATTTGGTAAAAGCAAATGGTCATACCTATATTTATGCAGAGAGTATGAGTGAAAATGATTATAGGACGATACATGTATTTAAAGTTACCGAAAGCTCGGTAGAATTTATTGGTGAGGTACAAGGTAGTGGTATTGCTGACTTTACCAATTCGGCAGATTTTAGTCTTACAAAGCGTTTTGATTTGTTAAGTACTTATTATGGACAAGGCAGGTTTTATGTTGGCGAAGACGGTATGCCTGTGAAAGAAGAGGGTGCTTACGAAATTCAAATGTATGAAGATACTCCAATTGTATCTACGGTAAATATTAAGGCTGAATTAGTAGATGAAAACGGCAATTTGACCGGAGAAACATATGATTTCCCGGCAGGAACGGAGTATCATTTCCGTAGAACTGACGGTATGACCTATGTTGATATGATGACAAGTGAAGGGAAAGCGTGCAGATTGTATACTACACCCGCAGGGTCAACAGTAAATGGTATGGATGCATGGGAAAGCTTTGAAATGCTTTACTACGCAGGCTAAAACGAATAAAATGGACAGAATGCAGCAGTTAAGCATTTTGTCCATTTTTTTATGTAGTGTATGGTACGAAGGATAAAAGCGGTGCATTGGTTGTTTTATATAAAAATTATTGTTGTTCATTGTGTAATTTTGTCATGTTTTAGAACTAAAATGCTTGCACGAACAGCATCTTTTTAGTAGAATAAACTTGTATGCGTATGTGCAAATGCGCAGATAAAACAAATGACACAAACGGAGGTTAGGACAGTGGCACAGGTTGGTATTGTAATGGGTAGCGATTCAGATATGCCCGTAATGGCGAAAGCCGCAGAAATGTTGGAGGAGTTTGGTATTTCTTATGAAATGACCATTATTTCGGCACACAGAGAACCGGACGTATTTTTTGAATATGCAAAGACTGCAGAAGAAAAAGGTTTTAAGGTAATTATTGCAGGAGCAGGTATGGCAGCACACTTACCCGGTATGTGCGCGGCAATTTTCCCTATGCCGGTAATCGGTATTCCCATGCATACAACATCTTTGGGTGGAAGAGATTCATTGTACTCAATCGTACAGATGCCTTCCGGAATTCCTGTAGCAACCGTTGCAATTAACGGCGGTGCAAATGCTGGTATTCTTGCGGCAAAGATTCTCGCAACTTCAAACCCCGAATTATTAGATAAAGTAAAAGCTTACGCACAGTCTTTGAAAGAAGGCGTACAGAAGAAAGATGCAAAGTTACAGGAAGTTGGATTCCGCAATTACAGTAAGTAAAATTAGGAGGCAAATAAAATGGATTATAAGTCAGCGGGCGTCGATATTGAAGCCGGATACAAATCAGTGGAATTAATGAAAAAGCATGTAAAGGAAACCATGAGACCTGAGGTTCTTGGCGGTTTGGGCGGATTCTCCGGAGCATTTTCCCTTGCAAGCATTAAGGATATGGAAGAGCCTGTTCTTTTATCCGGTACAGACGGATGCGGAACAAAGGTAAAATTAGCTATTATTATGGACAAGCACGATACCATCGGTATTGATGCTGTGGCAATGTGCGTAAATGATGTGGCATGTGCAGGTGGTGAGCCTTTATTTTTCTTAGACTATATTGCATGCGGCAAGAATATCCCTGAGAAGATTGCAACCATCGTAAGCGGTGTTGCAGAAGGCTGTAAGCAGTCCGGATGTGCATTAATCGGTGGTGAAACAGCGGAACATCCCGGAATGATGCCGGAAGAAGATTATGATTTGGCAGGTTTTGCAGTAGGTGTAATTGATAAAAAAGATATTATTACCGGAGCAGAGATTAAAGACGGCGATGTTTTAATCGGTATTGCATCTTCCGGTGTACATAGCAACGGCTTTTCTTTGGTAAGAAAAGTATTCGAGAACGAATTGACCAAGGAAGGTCTTGGCACATACTATGATGAACTCGGAACAACTTTGGGAGAGGCACTGCTTGCACCTACCAGAATTTATGTAAAAGCATTGAAGGCTGTGAAAGATGCAGGCGTAAGAATTCACGGTTGTTCACATATTACAGGCGGCGGTTTCCAGGAAAATATTCCCAGAATGCTTCCTGACGGAGTCCGTGCAGTTGTTGAGAAGAACAGTTATGAAATTCCTGCAATTTTTAAACTTATGCAGAAGAAAGGCAATATTGCAGAAGATATGATGTACAATACCTACAATATGGGTCTTGGTATGGTTGTTGCAGTAGATCCCGCAGATGTGGATAAGACCATGGCAGCCATTGCTACAGCAGGCGATACGGCATATGTGGTGGGTAAGACAGAAGCCGGTGAAAAGGGAGTAACATTATGCTAAAAGTATTGGTATGTGTGTCCGGTGGCGGAACCAATTTACAGGCAATTTTAGATAAGGCAAAAGCAAAAGAATTGGGTGATGTGGAAATCGTCCGCGTCATCAGCAACAATGCCAATGCTTATGCACTGACAAGAGCGGCAGAAGCCGGCGTTTCCGGTGTATGCGTATCCCCCAAGGATTATGCAAGCCGTGAAGAATTCCACAAGGCATTTTTGGCATCCATTGATGAAGTAAGTCCTGATTTGATTGTTTTGGCAGGTTTCCTTGTGGTAATCCCCGAGGAAGTAATTGCAAAGTATCGTAATCGTATCATTAACGTACATCCTTCTTTGATTCCGTCTTTCTGCGGAACCGGTTATTATGGGTTAAAAGTGCACGAAGCGGCTTTGGAGCGTGGCGTTAAGGTAACAGGTGCAACCGTGCATTTTGTAGATGAGGGTACCGATACGGGTCCGATTATTTTACAGAAAGCCGTATATGTCAAAGAAGGCGACACACCGAAGGATTTACAGCTTCGCGTTATGGAAGAGGCCGAATGGGAAATTTTACCCGGCGCAATTCGTATGATTGCCGAGGGTAAGGTAAAATTGGGATAAAATCCCTATGAAACGAAGCAACTTTTATACAGAAACAAGTATCAAATAACAGACAGGAGTCGGAGGATAATCATGAAAGTTTTAATCGTAGGCAGTGGCGGTAGAGAGCACGCAATTGCTACATGTGTAGCCAAGAGTAAAAGAGTAAGCAAGATTTATTGCACTCCCGGTAACGCAGGAATTGCTGCATTGGCAGAATGCGAACCTATCAGTGTAATGGATTTTGATAAAATTGTGAAATTTGCCAAGGAAAAAGAAATCGACCTTACCATCGTGGCTCCGGATGATCCTCTGGTTGCAGGTTTAGTGGATGCTTTGGAAGCAGCAGGATTGAGAGCATTTGGCCCAAATAAGGCAGCGGCAATTCTGGAAGGAAGTAAGGCATTTTCCAAGGATTTAATGAAGAAGTACAATATTCCTACCGCAAAGTATGAGAATTTCAATGATGCAGATGAGGCAATTGAATACTTAAAGAATTCTAAATTCCCCATCGTGTTAAAAGCAGACGGACTTGCTTTAGGTAAGGGTGTTTTAATCTGCAATTCTTACGAAGAAGCAGTAGACGGTGTGAAAGAAATCATGCTGGATAAAAAATTCGGTACCGCAGGAAATTGTATGGTGATCGAAGAATTTATGACCGGCCGTGAAGTGTCCGTATTAACTTTTGTGGATGGTAAGACAATCCGTGTCATGACTTCCGCACAGGACCACAAGCGTGCCAAGGACGGCGATCAGGGCTTAAATACCGGTGGTATGGGAACTTTCTCACCCAGTCCTTTTTACACGGATGAAGTAGATGAATACTGTCGTAAATACATTTATCAGGCAACCGTAGATGCCATGCGTGCCGAAGGCAGAGAATTTAAGGGGGTTATCTTCTTTGGATTGATGTTAACTCCTGACGGCCCTCGCGTTTTGGAATATAATGCACGTTTCGGCGATCCGGAAGCGCAGGTTGTTTTATCCAGAATGAAAAATGATATTATCGATGTGATGGAAGCTTGTATTGACCAGACCTTGGATCAAATTGAGTTGGAATTCGAAGACAATGCGGCAGTTTGTGTTATTTTAGCTTCTGACGGATACCCCTTAAGTTATGAAAAGGGCTTTGAAATCAAGGGACTTGAGAACTTTGATGATAAAGATGATTACTTCTGTTTCCATGCGGGAAGTAAATTTGCAGACGGCAAGATTGTGACCAACGGCGGACGTGTTCTTGGTGTAACCGCAAAGGGAGCGACCTTAATAGAAGCAAGACAGAAGGCTTATGATGCTACCGAATGGGTTTCATTTGATAATAAATATATGAGACATGATATTGGTAAGGCTATTGATGAAGCATAGTTTAAGAAGTTTTATTCTGTAGAATTTTGTATGTTACAACGAATAGGAGAAAACATGAAAAAGCAGATGAAAAATGTTACGAAAACCATATGGACGTTAAGAAGCATGTTAGCTTTGTTTTGTATGGTTGCCGTATTGTATGGCGTATCTTTTGTGTGTCATGCGGATACGGTAAAAGGAACCATTACGGGCACCAGCGTAAATGTAAGAGAATCAGCCAGCACGACTGCAGAGGCATTAGAGTCCCTTACAACAAACGATTTGGTAGACGTTATAGCGGAAACTACAGGTGATGACGGAATGAAGTGGTATAAGATTACCACGGAATCCGGTGTTACGGGATATGTTCGTTCTGATTTAATTAAGAAGGCTACGGTTACAGTGGACGTAACTCAGACTGAGAATAAAACCGCATATATTGCAGGTTCCAATGCAAACATTCGTCAGGATGCAAGCACATCCAGCGGACGTGTGGCGAATGCTATCGGCGGTTCACAGATTACCATTATTGGTGAGGCAACCGGTGCAGATGGATATAAATGGTATCAGATTGAGTTTATAGGTAACGGAACAACCATGACAGGTTTTATCCGTTCGGACCTTGTTACGTTTCAGGCACCGACTCAGGATCCGGAGATAACAGAGATTGAAGGTGAAATGGGTGAAGGTGAAGAGCCTGAAGATAACAGCCAGGACGCGCCTACGTCCGAACCTGTTTCGGAGGAAGTTACTTCAGAACCAGCCAATACAGATATTCCGGTAGAAGGTGATTCCAATGACTTAACAATCATGGAACCTGCTTCTATATTGGAAGAGATTCCGGAAGGTTTTGAGCAGACACAATTGCAACTCGGTGAAGATACATTTACCGTATGGGGCAAGGGGCAGTTTTATATCATTTATGCATCTGTTAACGGAGAGGCACCTCAATATTATTATTATGATACCATTCATAAAAGTTATGTGGCTTACAATGGTTTATTTGCTGTAAGTGATGTGGCGGTTCCGGAAGAAAAAGAAGAATTTAATTATAAGCTCGTTGCCATTATCTGTATTGTTGTTATTGCGGTTCTTTTGATGGTAATCGGTGTTTTGGCATATAAGCTTGCCAATGCCGGATATAAGGATGATGACGATGACGACGATGATTATTATGAGGATGATGACGATATAGAAGATGATGAAGATGACTATGTGGATTTGTCCGATGATATTCTGGCAGAAGATTCTTTCGTACCGGAAGAGGATGTTCAGATTGCTTATGAAGATGAGACCATCCAAATGCCGGTAGAGAGCATAAATGCAGCACAGACAAATTATTACGCAGAAATGGAACCCATGCAGGAAACAGAGTATATACCGGAGGAAACCATACAGGAAACTGAGTATGTTTCCATGGAAACTGCGCAGGAAGAAGTTTTCGATTCTCAAGCAGATGATATTGATGTTGCAGGCGTGGTATATGAAGAGGAAAACGGCGTTGAATATGGGGAAGAGGAAGAAGAACAGCCTCAGCCCAAGAAGGCTAAGTTTTCACAGCGTTTATTGGATTTCTTTACCGTTGAAGTAGAGGAAGACGATGAAGAAGATGACGATGATGAGGTGGAAGAAGCACCCAAAAAACGCAAAAAAGCAAAAAAAGTGCAAGAATCATTGTTTGATGACGACGATGAGGATGACGATTTGAATTTTATTGATTTATAAGTTATATGCGACATTGTTAAGTTGACAAGAGAAAGCATCTGTTATAATATTTGTATAACAGATGCTTTTGTTCTGAATGGAAGGAAAACGGGAAGAAAATGTATTGGGAAATTGATTTTAACAGTGAAGAAGCTTTATATATGCAGCTGCATAATCAGATTATTATCGGAATTGCAACGGAAGTATACCGGGAAGGTGATGCTCTGCCTTCCGTAAGACAGTTGGCAGATGAAATTGGAATTAATATGCATACGGTAAATAAAGCATATAATGTATTAAGGCAGGAAGGCTTTGTTAAAGTAGACAGAAGAAAAGGCGCTGTGATTGCCGTGGATGTAGATAAGTTAAGGGCATTGGAACTTATGAAAAAAGATTTAAAAATTTTATTGGCAATTGGTGCATGTAAGAATATTTCAAGAGCAGAAGTGCATGCTTTAATTGATGAAATTTATATGGAATATGGAGGAGAGTAATATGCAGGAGCAGTTTACGGATACGGCTCAGAGGGCACTGCGTTATGCAGAGGAAATTGCCAGAAAGCTGCAACAGAATCATATCGGAACAGAACATATTTTATATGGGCTGACCAAACAAAAGGAAAGTGTGGCAGGAGCGGCGTTGAATGCCAACGGTGTTTCCGCGGGAGAATTGCAGGAATTGTTGAAAGCCTACGGGGTTCCCGGCGGAACGACCATAGCCAAAGGAGACAATCAATATACCCCTCGCGCCATGGGTGTTTTAAGTGACAGTCATAATCAGGCCGCTTTTTTTCATGGAGGAAGAACCGGTACGGAACATATTTTAATCGCACTGCTTCGGGACGGAGATAATATGGCCGGCAAAATGCTTTCCATTTTGAAGGTAAATGTTAAAAAAGTCTACATGGATGTGATTCTTGCCATGGGCGAAGATGCAAGCAGTGTGAAAGAAAAATTAGGCAAAAGAAATATGAGTAGGAAGAAGGGTACCCAGGATATGTTATCCCGGTATTCGAGAGACATGACGGGGCTTGCGAAAGCAGGGAAATTAGACCCTGTTATCGGGCGCGAGAATGAAATTCAGAGGCTGATTCAGATTGTGTCCAGACGAACCAAGAATAACCCTTGCCTGGTAGGAGAGCCGGGTGTTGGTAAAACCGCTATTGTAGAAGGTTTTGCCATGCGGATTGTAACCGGAAATGTGCCTGAGAATTTGAGAAATAAAAGAATTTTATCTCTGGATTTGTCTGCCATGGTGGCAGGAAGTAAGTATCGCGGTGAATTTGAGGAACGCATTAAAACCGTAATGCAGGAAGTGGCAGAAGACGGAAATATTATTCTTTTTATGGATGAAATTCATACCATGATCGGTGCCGGTGGTGCGGAAGGTTCCATTGATGCAGCAAGTATTTTAAAACCGGCATTGTCCAGAGGCGAGATACAGTTAATCGGAGCTACCACCATTACGGAATATCGGAAGCATATCGAAAAAGATGCGGCGTTGGAACGTCGCTTCCAAACTGTTTCCGTAGAAGAGCCTTCGGTGGAAGAAGCAATAGAGATTTTGAAAGGGATTGTTCAGAAATATGAACAGTTTCATCGTGTTTGCATCACGGAAGAAGCGATTGAGGCTGCCGTGAGACTTTCAGACCGATATATATCTGATCGTAATTTGCCGGATAAAGCCATTGATGTGATTGATGAGGCGGCAGCCAGTGCCCGATTGTCTGACAAAACAGTGTCTCAGACATGTCTGAAGTTGCGTAAAGACATTGCACTTGCTGATGAAGCCATTGAGAAGGCAATTCAGGAGCTTAATTTTGAGGAAGCCGGTAAAATTAAGGCAGAACAGGATGTATTGTTTAAAAAACTGCAACGTGCCCGGGCTAATCATGAAAAGAAAATGGCGAGTGATGCCATCAAAATCGGCGAAGAAGATATTGAAAAAATGGTATCCGTCTGGACCAAAATTCCGGTGACCCGCTTGGCAGAAAAGGAATCGGAACGTTTATTAAAACTGGAAAAGGTTTTGCACAAGCGTGTTATAGGGCAAGAGGAAGCGGTAAATGCCGTTTCCAAAGCCATAAGAAGAGGCCGTGTGGGCTTACAGGATCCCAATCGTCCGATTGGAAGCTTTTTGTTCCTGGGTCCTACCGGAGTAGGTAAGACGGAGCTTAGTAAAGCCTTGGCAGAGGCATTGTTTGGAACGGAGCATTCTCTGATTCGAGTAGATATGTCAGAGTATATGGAGCAGCATTCCGTTTCTAAAATGATTGGTTCGCCGCCTGGATATGTTGGCTTTGAGGATGGCGGACAGCTGAGCGAAAAGATTCGCAGAAATCCTTATTCGGTTGTTCTTTTTGATGAAATTGAGAAAGCACATCCCGATGTGTTTAACGTACTTTTGCAGGTTTTGGATGATGGTCATATTACCGATGCCAAAGGTCGCAAGGTCAGCTTCAAAAATACGGTGCTGATTATGACGTCCAATGCAGGAGCGCAGCGTATTGTAGAACCCAAAAACCTGGGATTTGCAGGAAGTAACAGCGAAAAGCAGAATTATGAGAAAATGAAGTCGGGAGTAATGGAAGAGGTAAAAAGAATTTTTAAGCCGGAGTTTATTAACCGCATTGACGACATTATCGTATTTCATCAGTTAAATCATGAGAATATGAAAGATATTATTCAGCTTTTAACCGCAAATTTAAGTAACAGATGCAAGGAGCAGATGGATATTACATTAACCGTATCCCCCGCATTAAAAGAGCATCTTATAAATGAATACAGTAACGCTAAAATGGGGGCACGTCCCTTAAAACGTGCCGTGCAGTCTGTCATTGAAGATGCGCTGGCAGAGGAACTTTTAAGCGGAAGAATTCAGGCAGGTGATAAAGTTCTTGCGGGAATTAAAAATAAAAAAGTAGTTTTTCAAAAGAAATAATGAAATTCCGCAGCACTGCTTTGTCAGTTGTGACGAAAGAAAAAAATATTTTATGAAACTTGTCTGAAACAGTAGAAAAGAAGAGAAAAATTTAGTATACTAAAAGAGTGAAAATAAGAAGACAATTTTTATTTTCTGATGGGCATTTATGATAAATTGGGAGGATACACAAATGGCTGTGGTAGAAGAATTACTCCGCGAGGAAGCGGACGGAACAATCAGTTTTGGAAACCATACATTGGCAGACAAAGCGAAGGTAGAGGATTTCCCTCATGACGGAGACCTTTACAAGGTAAAAACATTCCAGACAATGACTAAATTAGAGAAGAACGGTATGTTTTTATATGAATCTGTTCCCGGAACCAGCGTGACTCATTTTGATGAAAAGGAAGATGGCGTATCTTTTATCGTAGATGGTGATAATGATGCGCAGTTGACCATCGGTCTTGCCGAAAACGCTGAATATAACGTGTGGATCGGTGATGAGAATGTTGGTACGCTTAAGAGTAATCTCAGCGGTAAAATGAATATCAGTGTGGCACTGGCAGATGCATCCGAATTGAAGGTGCAGATTAAAAAGTAATAAAGAAATATACCAAAGAAAACAGCATGCCGGATTGGCATGTTGTTTTTTGCTAAAAGAAATAAAGCCGGCAAAAATGGTTTGTCGGAGGCTTGTTATGGAGTGCGCAAATGGCAAAAGGCAAGGAAAAATCAGTTTTTTATTGTAAAGAATGCGGATATGAATCGGCGAAGTGGATGGGACAATGTCCCGGTTGCAGACAGTGGAATACCATGTCGGAAGAACGGATTACAATAAGCAGCAAAGGGAACGTTACGAAGGCAGACCGGAAAGAGGCTGTCTTGAGTAAAATGTCCGAAATATCTACGGCAAAGGAAGAGCGTGTGGCAACCGGGATGAAAGAGTTGGATCGTGTTCTCGGTGGAGGCATTGTACCGGGGTCTCTCACCTTGGTAGGTGGTGACCCCGGTATCGGTAAATCTACGATTCTTCTGCAGACCTGCAGATATTTGGGTAATGCCGGACATTCGGTTCTCTATATTTCGGGAGAGGAATCTTTGAAGCAGATTAAATTACGGGCAGAACGTATCGGGACTTTTACGGATGATGTGCAGCTGTTATGTGAGACGAATCTGGATATTATTGAAGAAGTCATTAAAAAGGTAAAACCGGAGATTGTTATTATCGATTCTATTCAGACAATGTATTCAGAAGATGTAGGTTCAGCGCCGGGAAGCGTATCTCAGGTTAGAGAAGCAACATCCGTGTTGATGCAGATTGCAAAGGGATTGGAAATTTCGGTATTTATTGTAGGTCACGTAACTAAGGAAGGTACTGTAGCAGGCCCCAGAGTGCTGGAACATATGGTAGACACTGTTTTATACTTTGAAGGGGACAGACATGCCTCATATCGCATTTTACGCGGCGTTAAGAATCGTTTTGGTTCTACCAATGAAATCGGTGTATTTGAAATGCGGGAGCAGGGGCTGATTGAGGTGGAAAATCCATCGGAGTTTATGCTGAGCGGAAGGCCGGAAGGGGAGAATGGTTGTATTGTGACTTGTTCTGTGGAAGGTACAAGACCGATTCTCGTTGAAATTCAGGCTTTGGTATGCCGTACCAATTTCGGAATTCCGCGTCGCCAGGCTATCGGTACGGATTTAAACAGGCTGAATTTGCTTATGGCAGTGCTGGAGAAACGCCTTGGCATGTCCATGGGGGATTGTGATGCTTATGTAAATATTGCAGGCGGTATGCGGATAACGGAGCCTGCAATTGATTTGGGTATAGTATTGGCATTGGTATCAAGTTTTCGTAACAGAGCAATCGGAGAAGATGTGATGGCTTTCGGTGAAGTTGGTTTATCGGGAGAAGTAAGAGCGGTAAGCCAGATGCAGACCAGAGTAAGTGAGGCGAAAAAGCTTGGATTTAAGACCTGTGTGGTGCCTGCAAGCTGTAAGGACAGTTTACAGGATGTGGAAGGGATTAAATTAATCTTTGTCTCATCCGTTACCGATGCAATTGAGATTATACTCTCATAAAACAAATTTATTATGTCGGATGGATGTCCGAATAGGAATAATACATATAAAAAGAAAAACCTTGATACGAATTTTTATCAAGGTTTTTTAGCAGGGGAAGAGGGATTCGAACCCCCATGAACGGTTTTGGAGACCGTCATACTGCCATTGTATGATTCCCCTATGTAATCGGGTTGTCTTACCACCGAGGGTTATTATAGCATAAGCTTTTGGTAAATGGCAAGTATTATTTTAATAAAATATAATCCTTTTTCAATGCGGTCATCTGTCAGGAACAAGATAGCAAAGTGTTTTTGGCAAACAAAAAACCGGCTGGTTCATACCATCCGGCTTTTTGTTTTGTGTAAAAGGGGAATTCTTTCGGAATTGTTAATCAATGCTTGTCGTTCACTGACTAACTTTAATGAAATTATATTACTTACAAAGGTTAAAATCTATAATTATTTTGCGTAAAATTAACAATATATTAGCGTGAACTATTTTTTGACACTTTTATCTTTTTTTCGTATAATAAAAATGCGGGGTGAAGACTATGAATGGTATTATGATAGCACATGTAGTGTGCATTTTAATTTTATGTATTTTAACTTTCTTAGTTTATAATGAGAAATTTTCCGAGAATCAGAAATATCTCGGTTTGGTTTCTGTGTCTGCGTTTATCTGTATTATAGGATGCTTTCTGGGAGATTTGGCAGCTTCCGGCGGAGAATTGATTGTTGCTGTTAAAATACAATATTTTGGTATTGCATATCTTTATACGTTTTTATTACTGTTGATTGTGCGCTCTTGTAACATTAAGGTGCATACGTTCGCGGCAGTATTTCTGATTCTAATTGATACCGTCATGTTGACGGGGGTTTTATTAATGGATTATCATGATCTGTTTTTGAAAGAATGTTATGCCCAAAAAGTTGGTGGTTTATATCAATTGGTATATACACCGGGTAGAATGATGATTTTTTGGTATATCTATCATTTTGCGCTTTTGCTCAGTTCGCTTATTCTTACCATCCGTAACCAGATTACATATAAGACAAAGAATTCAAAGTTCATTATTTTTCTTCCGGTATCGTTTTTTGTGTTCTGGATATGTACGGTTATGGAGAATTTTCATCTGCATCCCTACGCAAGATATTCAGAGTTTATTCTTGTGGCTGCATTGATTATGATTGTAATCATAATCTTCCGGTATCGTATTTTTGATACTGTTCAGGTTGCAAAAGAAGATGTGTTGCAGACCATTGATGAGGGCTTTTTTGTCATAGATATTGGTAAAAATCTTTTGTATGCCAATGATGTGGCATTGGAAATTTTACCGGAATTGAAATTATCAAACCAGCAGAGCCGTATCATTAACCAGATATACAGAAGTAATAAAAAAGTAATTCACCTCGGCAGAAAACAGTACAGTGTTTCTGTTGTTCCTTTTTATGATAAAAACACCTTAAAAGGTTACAACTTATGGCTTTTTGATAAAACCGAAGAACAGGAGTATAACAGACAGCTTCTTGCGTTAAAAGAGCAGGCGGAAGAGGCAAACAAGGCTAAAACCATGTTCCTCGCCAATATGTCTCATGAAATACGTACGCCTATGAATGCAATCATGGGTACTACGGAAATGATTCTTCGCGAGAATACTTCCGAAGCGGTGGAAAACCATGCTAACAGTATCAAGAATGCAGGTAATATTTTAATTTCCATCATCAATGATATTCTGGATTTCTCTAAAATTGAATCCGGCAAAATGAATGTAAATGATGTAAATTATAAGCCCGGCTTTTTGATTAAAGACATTACGGATTCCATCAAAGAGAAGCTGGATGAAAAGGGTATCATGTTTGAAATACATGTAAAAGATACCCTGCCCAAGGTTTTACATGGAGATGAAACCCATGTACGTCAGGTGTTTACCAATATTCTTACCAATGCGGTCAAATATACCCAGAGAGGGTATGTGGCAATGAATGTGGATTGGGAGTTGCAGAACGGTCTGGCGTTGGTGCGTGTTTCCGTGGAAGATACGGGATGCGGCATCAGTGAAGAACACATGAAAACCCTGTTTAACAGTTTTGAGCGTGCGGATATGATTAAAAACCGTACCATCGAAGGAACCGGTCTGGGTCTTGCCATTACCAAACGTCTGATTGAATATATGGGTGGTTCCATTTCTGTTAAAAGTACTTATGGAGAAGGCAGCATTTTCTCTTTTTATTTCTATCAGGGAATTGTGGACTATGCGCCTACCGGTGACTTTAATGTGCTGACAGAAAAGGAAGAGGAAGAATTAAAGAGTAGTAACGAAAGCTTTATTGCTCCTATGGCCAAGGTGCTTGCGGTGGACGACAATGTTACCAATATCAAGGTAATACAGGGGATTCTGTCCATGTATCAGATTCGTGTGGATACAGCCACCAGTGGACAGGAATGCTTGGAAAAACTTGAAAAGAATCATTATCATTTGATTTTAATGGATCAGATGATGCCGATTATGGACGGTATTGAAACTACGCGGAAGATACGTGAATTTCAGGATAAAGATATCCGAAACATTCCGGTAATTGCGTTAACTGCAAATGCCATTCGCGGTGCAAGGGAAATGTTTTTGGAAAATGGTTTTCAGGACTACATTTCCAAACCTATGGATATCAATATTTTAGAAAAAATACTTCGTAAATATCTGCCTACGGAATTTATTCACCTGGTAGATAAAAAGAATCCCAGAGTCAGTCTCGGTAAGCCTATCGTAATTCCGCAGGTGGATGTGGAAGCCGGTATTGAGAATTACGGTAACAGTCGTCAGCGTTACATTCAGATTTTACGTTATATATATGACGATGGTGAAGAACAGATTGTTCGTATGAAGAAACAGGTACGAGAGAAACGGTATGATGACTATCTTTTTGAGGCCCATGCGTTAAAAGGATTGGCCAAGGGTATCGGTGCAATGGAGTTGTCTGAAAAAGCCAGAGTCCAGGAAATGGCTGCAAGAGAGAAGAACTATGATGTCATTACGGACGGTGCGGAGCATTTATTTGAGCAGTATCAAATGCTTCTTGCCAATATTAAGTTTGTATTCCAGAATAACGGAATTGCGTTAATCGATGACGTTAAAGTGCAGGATGTCGAGCTGACTCCCAGTGAATATACCGCTCAGCTTCTTTCCATGATGGGAAGCCTCGATATGCTGGAACAGCAGGAGGCCGAAAAGAAGGTAAATACTATGCTTTCTTTCCGTATGGAAGAGTCTAAAAGAAAGGTTTTGGAAGAAGTAAAACGGTGTATCAAGAATTTTGATTATGAGGAAGCCAAGGGACTGGTACAAAAATTATTGCAAATGTAGAAAAATAACAAAATTTAGTGAATTTTAAATCGGTTTGTGTTATGATATTTGCAACAGGGGCTATGGTTAAGGAGGGTAAAACCAATGTTTGAGAATGAAAAGCTTACAACAGAACAGTTTGTTGAAGAGTATAAAGAAGATGTACGTCTTTTATTAAAGTATCTTCCTTGGTTGGAGTCAAAACAAGGATTCAATGTGGTATCTCAGTATACACCGGATTCCGCCACAGCGGGAACCATGCGAATTCCTACATATGACGGCACATTACTTGCTTTTGTTAAAGTGGCTGAGAAAACTAAGTTTATCAATCGAAATTATGAGTATGTATATCGCAGACATCGAATGACAGATTATCAGGATGAATTGAGAATGATTGCCCGTGCCCGTATTCAGGACATGGAGTTATTGGGAGCAATTCTTTCCCGCTATATCATTAAGGGACGTACCAAAGGCATGATGTGGAAGGAAGGCGTGGAGTTCGGCGTCTTTTATGCCCTGGTGTCTAAAATGAAAGAATTGATTGAATTCTGGGATGTTCCTTATGTGGAAGAAAGTGCAGGAGAGTAAGTATGGGAGCAAAGTCGGAACAAAAGAAAACATATATATTGGAAGTGGCAAAAAAGGTTTTTATCGAAAAAGGATTTCGTACCGTTACCATGAAGGATATTGTGGAAGCCTGTGAAATCAGCCGTGGCGGCTTGTATTTGTATTACAATAATACGGCTGAGATATTCAGAGATGTGCTTAAGATGGAGGCCGGACAGACCGATGAAGGACTGGAAGAGCAGCTTTCAGAAGATGCTACGGCTACAGAGATTTTAACCGTATTTTTTAAGGCACAAAAGGCAGAAATTCTTGCCACAAAGGGAAGTCTGATTATGGCAATCTATGAGTATTATTTTGACTATAAGGATTGCGGGTTGGATAATGTATTGCAGAAACAGTTCGAAGTAGGAACGGAAATTATCCGTAATTTGATTGAACTGGGAATTGAAAACGGAGAATTCGTATGTGCCTATCCCGAGTTGGAGGCTAAGAATATGATGTATGCCATCGAGGGCCTGAAGATTATGGGACAGACTACGGATTTGGAAGCAGATGAACTTGACCGGGAAATGGCATATCTTTTGACCAGGATATCGGTAGAACAGTAAAACTTAATTGAAACGTAAATAACAAAGCACTTGAGGGTTGATGACCTTCAAGTGCTTATTACTTTTACAAAAACCTGTGTAGTGTTCTTCGTTTAGTTTTTCTTTCCGCGCTGGGCACTTCCTTTGATTTTAGGAGCAGAAGATGTCTTTTTCACAGGAACTACGGCGACGGGGGGAGCTACCAACGTAACGGTCTTATTAAAAGCACCGATTTTAACGCTTTTGAACTCGGAAAGCATTTTGCTGAAACGGGAGTAGCCGTAATTGTGAATGTCAAAGTTGGGATACTTCTTTAACAGCATATTGCTTAATTGGCTTAAGTAAGCAGTTTTCTTTTCGCATTTATCAAGAATGGCTACAATCTCTGTTTCAATAACTTCCAGAGGAATGTCCGATTCCGTAAGCTCTGCAGTTACCGTGGTCTCGGTATAGTTCAAGCGAATGGCAGAGAACTGTTCCAGAAACTTGGAGAATTTGGTATAGCCGTAGTTACGGATATCAAAAGCGGAATAAAATTTGGTAATACGGCTTCCCAATTCGCCGATATCCATGGAAGTTCCGTTGATACCGTTTTCCATAATAATCTTAATAATAATTGCTTCAATCGCAGGAAGGGGTGTGATGGCGATTTCATCATCTTTATTATCGCTGTCCGCACCTTCTTCGGAAGACGTATCTGCAAGGACATCCAAAAAGAGGAAACGTTCGCAGGAATCACGGAAAGCTTCCGGGGTTTTTTTCTCGCCCATGCCGATAACCGTCATGCCGGATTCACGAAGTCTCATGGCAAGTCTTGTAAAATCACTGTCGCTGCTTGCCAGGCAGAAGCCGTCTACATGGCCGGAATAGAGGATGTCCATGGCATCGATAATCATAGCCGAGTCCGTGGAATTCTTTCCGGTTGTGTAATTAAACTGCTGCATGGGGATGATGGAATGGGTTAAAAGTGCATCCCTCCAGCTTTTATTATTGGTCCTTGTCAAATCACCATATAATCTTTTGTAGGTAACCAGACCATATTTCGCAAGCTCATCCAGAATAGTCTTGATGTACTTGGAAGATATATTATCTGCGTCGATTAAAAGGGCAAATTTCTTTTCGTCCATAAAAGTCTCCGTTCTAAAAAATAATCCGATGAGCTGTTTTTCATCGTCAGATAAAAATCCATATCATTAATAAATATAACATAAAAGGGAAGTGGGTGGAAGAGGATTTTGTGTTTTGAGGAATAAAAAAATTTATGTTTTACAGTCGAAAAAATGCACACTTATCCAAAAAAAGTATACACTTACCGAAAGTCTATTTACTTTTTTATCAAATAATATATGCTGACCTTATCCGGATAATACAATAGTATATACGGAAAGGAAAAGGCAGTGATTACTGTATTGTTTGATCTCATTGCAGATTTCTTTAGAGGGAATTAAGCAGAAAAGTTTCTCCTTTCCAAATATAAGAATCTTTGCTATATTTTAAGTAACAAAGAGTCTTTGTTTGGGAGGGAGAAATGGAACTTTTTCTTTGTGTATTGGCAGATGTTATTCATTTTATTACTATTCTAATTATATGTAATTTTTTCTTTTCTCTTCAACAGAGAGAAGTTAAACATAAACGAATTATTCTATCTGGAGTATTCATTCTTATAACTGCTATGGCAGTTGTTTTCTATTATTATAACAATAATTTAATAAATTCTTGTGTTTATATTATAAGCATGATTTTATTGGGATGCTTATTGTATAATGAAAAGGTATATAGAACCGTTATAGTTGTAATATGGACTATATTTTCCTTGTCCGTGGTTGATATAATGACTTCCGTTTTGTTTAAAATTGTTATGTTGTTGCTGAATGTGGATGGAGATATCATATCTAATTTAGCAACAGCCGTTATTTCCTTAATGTTGATATGGGTTTTAGGAATAAGCTATAAGAAGAAAACGTCAACTACTTTGCTGACTATAGGAATGAAAAATTTAATCGGATTTACCATTTTGTTGATGGTAGATTTCTTTGTTGTTTCTGCTATTGTAGTTGGAGCTGATATGTATGAGGCAGGTAGAAGAAATGTATATTTAATTGCAGTAATTTTTGCAGTCATCGGTATATTTATACAGTTGGCAGCGGTTATTATACTTTTTACACAACGTAATGTGCACAAGGAAAAGGAACAGATTCTGGATGCATTTTTAAATGAACAGAAGAATCATTATGAATATCTGGAAAACAGAGAGAAAGAAACCAAGAAGTTTCGCCATGACATACGGAAGCATATGGATTTGATTGCGAATCTGGCAAGGAATCGTGAATATGATAAAATTGAAGACTATCTGGAACAGATTAATCTGAAGGTTGATACTTTTGGAAATATTGTGACGGTACATAATGCAATTGTAGATGCAATTATCAATCAGTATTATATGAAAGCCATGCAAAGCGGCGTAAAATTAACTGTGGAAGGCAGGTTTCCGGTAGATTGCGCGATAGATACATATGACTTATGTACCATATTTTCTAATATATTGAGTAATGCTTATGAGGCGGCGGTGGAAACGGAAGATAAATTAGTATCTTTGGTTTGTGGATATACGGAAAGAGCAATCATTATTGTTGTTAAGAATTCCTGCAACAGTGAGGTTGCTACCGGTGGTACGATTTGGAAAACGAAGAAAAACAATGCAGACTATCATGGATACGGATTGGAAAATATCAGCGATAGCGTTAATAAGTATGATGGTATCTTTGATATTGAAATAATAGATAATGTCTGCATTCTTAAAATAGCATTCAACCGTATGGGTACTTCAAAGGTTGAAACTGTGGAGGCGGGTTATGAGAATAGCAATTGTGGATGATGAAGAACAATGGCGTGAACGTGTCAGACAAGAAGTTCTCCGTCAGAATTTCAAACAGGAACCGGAAATTGATTTGTTTGAAAGCGGAGAGCAGTATATAGGAAGCGAAAAACAATATGATATATCTTTTATAGATATTGAGATGCCGGGAATGGACGGATTCGATACCATATTAAAAGCAAGAGAAAACCATCCGGATGGGATTTATGTAATATTGACAACCCATGTGGAGATGAGCCGGAAAGGGTATGTTGTGAATGCATTCCGATATCTTGACAAAACAAGACTAGAGGAAATGGAAGAGGCAATTCGTTCCGCGAAGATACTTTTACAACGTAATCAAAGGATAACGATTACTGTCATTGGGGACGGTCCGAGGCAGATAGCCTTAAAGAACATTATTTACGTGGAGACGGAGAAACATTATGTGTTGATTCATTTACGTAAAATAACAGCGAAATGTAAGAACACAATGTATGAGGTTGAGAGTATGTTGCCGGAGGGGTGGTTTACTCGATGCCATAATGTATATATTGTTAACTTGGATGAAGTAAAACGTATCGACGAGAGAATTGTGCATTTGAGTAATGGTGAAATGATTCAAGTTTCAAGCCGTAGAAGGAGACAATTTACAAAGTTATATCTTAATCGACAATGTGAATGTGCAAACAAGTAATGAACACCTGAATGTTATATGATATGTACCCTCTTTACTGGACATCCGGTAAGGAGGATACATAACAGAAAAACAGGTTTTATAATTGCAATACTTTTTTCTTTATATTATACTTTATACTGTATCTATCTGTCTATCTTTTGTAATGTTTTGAGGCATCGTTTGGGGTTTTCATTAATGTTAATATATGCGAGAAAAAAACTAAATGTGGAATGGTTTATAGAGTGATGCCATGAAGGAGATTTGCGATGTTGATTTTCTCTAAATTTGCTGGTTTATGTATATCACTGCTGTTAAGTATATATTTGGTTATTAGGATATACTGGGCACAGTTGATAGTATTTGGGCTTCTTATTGTGTTTACGGTTTTTGGGGTCAAAAACAAAAAAAAGAACAATACTAAGCGTGTAATAATATTCAGTTCATTGATAATTTCAACTGTTTTGTTGACAGTAGCGTTTTATATTATATTTCCTACGCATTTTCCATATGCTGATGCATGGATTTACGGGAAGTCAATTGAAGAAATTCAAGCGGTGTACGGTGAACCTGCAAGTGTTAGAGATGATAGGATTTCTTATGCTATAGGGCGGTATTTTGAGGAAACCAATTATTATTGCATAAAATTAGATGAAAGCGGTAAGGCGATTAGAATATACGAGTCGTTAGAGTTATTGCCGGAGATTAGATTAAGAACTATAGTCAATATATCTGTTATTATACTGGCTGTAGTTTCTTTATCCATATGTCTGTTTTCGTTTACTAAATATTCCAGGCGGGAACGTTTGGTTAATATCATGAGACGCACAAGAAATAAGGTATTTGTGGGTATTCTGATTGCTTATATTGTGGGTGGAATAATATATAGTGTCGCAGATTTGAATTGGGAAGAAGAGCAGCGTGATATTGTTGCGCAGGATTTCTTGGAAGCCATGGCAACTGTGGATGAGGAAACATTTGATTTATATAGTAATGAGAAAACGCGTATTGGGGGGTATGGTGAGAACTACGAAGAATTCAGATATGAGATGCTTCCGGAATGGAAGGCTTGGCAGAGTGAGGAGATAGAGTATAAGATAACTGATGCACCAAGCAATCTGCCGGGAACATATTTTTTTGAAATAGAATATTATGATGAGAATGATAAAAGTCTATATATATCCGGATATTATAACATATCGCGAAACGGAAGATGTTTTTGGGTTGAGGATATGTGGCTGAGCTATGTAGGAAATTCTTAACATATGGTCAAGTATAGGGCGTACAGTGTGTGCGCTCTTTTGTATTGCTTTTATAAAATCTTTATTTTTATCTTTTTCGACATTGAAAACTTGCCACAAAACATATATAATGGGATATGTGTGACTATGCACAAAGGATAGTTTGTTGGAGGATAAACCTATATGGGAAATGTAAAACGTATTTATGTTGAGAAAAAGGCTGACTTTGCGGTAAAAGCAAGTGAGTTAAAAGAAGACCTTAAGAATTACCTTGGTTTGAACAGTGTAGAAGAGGTCAGAGTTTTTATACGTTATGACGTGGAAAATTTATCGGAGGAGATTTTTGACAGAGCGTGCAAGACTGTATTTTCAGAGCCCCCTGTTGATAAGCTTTTCTTAGAGACAATAGAAGTGCCTGCAAACGGCCGTGTATTCTCGGTAGAGTATTTGCCCGGACAGTACGACCAGCGTGCAGACTCTGCAGTGCAGTGTATTCAGTTCTTAAAAGAGGACGAGGAGCCTATCATTAAGACTGCAACTACATATTTGATTTGCGGTGAATTAAGCGATGCGGATTTCGACAGAATTAAAGCATATTGTATCAACCCTGTAGATTCCAGAGAAACAGGTATGGTAAAGCCTGATACTTTGGTAACAGAGTTTGACGTGCCCGCGGACGTAGCAATTATGGATGATTTTATCACAATGCCGGATGCGGATTTGAAGGCGTTATATGACAGCCTTGGTCTTGCCATGACTTTTACGGATTTCTGCTTTATCCGTGACCACTTTAAGGAGGATGCAAAGCGTAATCCTTCCATGACTGAAATTAAGGTACTTGATACCTATTGGTCAGACCATTGCCGTCACACCACATTCTCTACAGAGTTAGAAGATGTGAAGTTTGACGAAGGTTTTTATAAGCCTGTTTTAGAAAAAACATACAACAACTATCTTGAAACCAGAGAAGAAATTTTTGCCGGAAGAGACGATAAGTTCGTTTGTCTTATGGACCTTGCCCTTATGGCAATGCGTAAGCTCAAAAAAGACGGCAAGTTGGAAGATATGGAGAAGTCTGATGAAATCAATGCCTGCTCCATCGTAGTGCCCTTGGAAGTGGACTACAACGATGGCAAGGGTGTGATTACAGAAGAATGGTTAATCAGCTTCAAGAACGAGACACACAACCATCCTACCGAAATTGAACCTTTCGGTGGTGCGGCAACCTGTCTTGGCGGTGCAATCCGCGATCCCCTGTCAGGACGTTCTTACGTATACCAGGCAATGCGTGTAACCGGTGCGGCAGATCCTACCGTGCCCATCGCAGAAACCATGCAGGGTAAGCTTTCACAGAAGAAGCTTGTAAAAGGCGCAGCAAGCGGTTATTCATCCTACGGTAACCAGATTGGTCTTGCTACCGGTCTTGTAAAAGAAATTTATCACCCCAATTACGTTGCAAAACGTATGGAAATCGGTGCGGTTATGGGTGCAGCACCCAGACGTAACGTTATTCGTGAAAATTCCGATCCCGGCGATATCATCATTTTACTTGGCGGTCGTACAGGCCGTGACGGTTGTGGCGGTGCTACCGGTTCTTCCAAGGTACACACAGTTTCTTCTATTGAGACTTGTGGTGCGGAAGTACAGAAGGGTAACCCTCCTACAGAGCGTAAAATCCAGAGATTATTCCGTAGAGCGGAAGTCAGTAAGTTAATCAAGAAGTGTAACGACTTCGGTGCCGGCGGTGTTTCCGTAGCAATCGGTGAATTGGCTGACGGTCTTAGAGTAGAACTTGACAAGGTTCCTAAGAAGTATGAAGGTCTTGACGGTACAGAATTGTCTATTTCCGAATCACAGGAAAGAATGGCAGTAGTGGTTGACCCTAAGGATGTAGATGCATTCCTTGCATATGCTGCAGAAGAAAACTTAGAGGCGGTTTGCGTGGCAACCGTAACAGAAGAGAAGCGCCTCGTACTTGTATGGAGAGGCAAGGAAATCGTTAATATTAAGCGTTCCTTCCTTGATACCAACGGTGCACACCAGTCTACCAAGGTAGCTGTAGATATGCCGGATGAAAAGGACAATTACTTCAATAAAATTGCCTGCGATACAGTAGCAGACGCAGTTGCAAAGGACGATGTAAAGAAAGCATGGATTGAAAGTGTTCATGATTTGAATACCTGTTCCCAGAAGGGGCTTGTGGAAATGTTTGACTCTTCCATCGGTGCAGGTACAGTGCTTATGCCTTACGGCGGTAAGCATCAGTTGACAGAGACACAGACCATGGTAGCTAAGGTGCCTGTTCTTGGCGGTAAGTCAGATGCGGTAACCATGATGAGCTATGGTTTTAACCCTTATTTATCGAGCTGGAGCCCTTACCATGGTGCGGTTTATGCAGTAACCGAATCTATGGCTAAGATTGTGGCAGCCGGCGGTGATTACAAGAAGATTCGCTTTACTTTCCAGGAATACTTCCGTCGTATGACAGAAGACCCTTACAGATGGAGTCAGCCTTTTGCAGCTTTGCTTGGTGCATATGATGCGCAGATGGGTTACGGACTTCCTTCCATCGGCGGTAAGGACAGTATGTCCGGTACTTTCCAGGATATCGACGTACCTCCTACATTGGTATCTTTCGCAGTGGATGTGGCAAAGTCGCAGGATGTTATCACACCTGAACTTAAAAAAGCGGGCAACAAGCTTGTGAAGTTCTCAATTGAGAAAGATGAATATGACGTTCCTAAGTACGATAAGGTTATGGCACTTTACGATGCAATTCATGGTATGATGCAGGCGGGAATTGTTGAATCTGCATATGCTTTGGATGCTTATGGTTTGGTACCTGCAGTAAGTAAAATGGCCTTTGGTAACGGACTTGGCGTTGCAATGGATGATTCTCTGGAATTATCAGCATTATTTGCAAATGAGTTGGGCAACATCATCGTTGAAGTTGCACCTGAAAATGTAGCGAAGATTACTTGTGATTATACATTGGTTGGTACCGTAACAGAAGGTGACTTCTCTTACAAGGGAACCGTAATTTCACACGCTGAAATGTTGGATTCCTTTAAGTCTAAACTGGAGAAGGTATTCCCCAGCCGTGTAACTTTTGATGACACTAAGATTGATATTCCCGAATACAATGCAAAGGATATCTATATCTGCAAGAATAAGGTTGCAAAACCTCACGTATTTATTCCGGTAATGCCCGGAACCAACTGCGAATACGACAGTACCGCAGCATTTGAGCGTGCAGGCGCAACCGTAACAACAGGAATATTCCGCAACTTAAGTGCAAGCGACATCAGAGAGTCTGTTGATATGTATGTAAAAGAAATTGCCAAGGCACAGATTATTATGTTCCCCGGCGGTTTCTCAGCAGGCGATGAGCCTGACGGTAGTGCGAAGTTCTTTGCAACCGCATTCCAAAACGAAGCATTAAAAGAAGCAGTCATGAAGTTGTTAAACGAAAGAGACGGTTTGGCACTTGGTATCTGTAACGGTTTCCAGGCACTCATTAAGTTAGGCCTTGTACCTTTCGGTGAGATTGTGGGACAGACAGAAGATTCACCTACATTGACATTCAACACCATTAACCGCCACATCTCTAAGATGGCTTATACCAAGGTTGTTTCCAACAAGTCACCCTGGTTACAGCTTGCAGAGGTTGGTAAAACTTATACAAGCCCTGCATCCCACGGTGAAGGCCGTTTCGTAGCACCTAAGGCATGGATTGAGAAGTTGGCTGCTAACGGACAGATTGCAACCCAGTATGCGGATCCTGACGGCAATGTAAGCATGGATGAGGAATACAACATCAACGGTTCTTATGCATCCATCGAAGGTATTACATCACCTGACGGAAGATGCTTCGGTAAGATGGCACATGCTGAACGTCGTGGCGATGGCGTAGCTATCAATATCTATGGTGAGCAGGATATTAAGATCTTTGAATCCGGCGTGAAGTATTTTATGTAAGTTGAAAAATAATTATGTAAATATTTAATGTGTTTTAATAAAGAGGCATATTTGATTCAGGATGAGACCGTAAAATATATATTGGATTATATTGAATAATTAGTTGATTAAAAAATCGCTTAAACCGATAGGAGGTTTAAGCGATTTTTCTTTTGCAATTCTTTGAAAATTCTATTTAATATGCTCTGTATTCTTGCGTTTCTTAGAAACTTTCAGTAACTGATATACATTTTCCAAATACAATTGGAACTGCTCATATTCAGCTAAAGTCATGCGCGCCGGTGCGTACAATGCTTTTTCGAACAGGGTAAACATTTCGTCAATGTCTTTTAGCTGTTCGGGAGTCAGTGTTAGAGATACCAGTGCATTTGTCAGATGCTTACACAATTCATCCGGTAAGGGATTCGGATTGTCGAAAGGTTTGATTGCTTTTATTTTTTTGCATAGCACCATATAGTCCTGATAGATTAATTCGGCATACTTTTCATCTTTTAGCAGTTTGTGATGTCGGTAGCGTTCCAAAAGGAGTTTGCCGATAAAGTACAGTATAATCAATAGTGTCAGCACGCCAAGCATAATCAGTACCGGCGTAAAAGCCGTGCCGAGGGAGAAATTAAACAAAGAGAGGTCTCCACTGTCGTAGTTTTCCGGGTATTCGGTATTGGCAATGGTATTTTCCGTAGGAATATTCATGAAGAAAAATCCATCAAATAAATCACCGAAATCAAAATTTAGATTGTTCTCTTCCGCAAAGTCCGGCGGAGTCATTTCAAAGGGAACGAAGCCGTAACCTTCCAGATAGATTTCCACCCAGGCATGTGCCTGCGCATCGGTTACATTTACAGTCATAACACCGTGTTCGGTAACTTGGGAAGGACCCTGATACCATTCTGAGTAAGGTTCGTTCACCGCCTGTCCGTTAGACATAACAGAAAGGGGAATGCAGTAGCCTTCTACATATCTTGCAGGAACACCCATACTGCGAAGCAGCAGAGTAGCGGATGCCGCAAAATGCGCACATACACCACGTTTCTGCGTAGTTAAAAAATATGTTACAAAATCCTGTCGGTAGGGTGTGGTGCCCGGTGACATGGTATAGTCGAATTCTTCCACATAGTGTTCAAAAATTGCCTGTGCAACAGCCAGACGATAAGCATTAACATCTTCAGGGTTTGCCGGAGCATCCGCAAAATCACCGGTAACAATACCGGGGAAGTCCTGTTCGGCACAGTATTCCTGCAATGTAGGGCGGATGTTATCGGGGATCTGTAAACAGAACTCGTGCACATACAAATCATAATATTGCGGCAAATCATAAGGTGTCACATCTTCTTCCCAATCTCCAAGATAAGGAGTATAGGATACCGTGACAGCGGGTTGTGTTGTAGAGGGCTCAATGCCTGTTACAGACAGAGAACCGTTGGTATTCAGTGCCGTTCCGTCTGTCAGATACAGACTGCTGTTCGGACCGTAATTCATAACACAGTCATCAAAAGCGGAATAGTATGGTAAAAACATTTGGTTACCGGTATCTATATGAACAATTTCCATTTTACCTGAGGAAGTTGACATTGGCATATATTGTGCATCATAGGATGCAATGACATCACGGTCCATATATACGGCATTCTCGGAAACACTTACAGTGGAAGATGCCAGGATTTCTTCCGGGAGAGCAGTCAACTCACCGGAATAGGAACTTAGATAAGTATGCTCCATCCACTGGTTGCCGGCATAGTGGCTACCCGTGAAGCTTTTTAAATAAACGGTTTCATAGGAATAGGGGGCAAAGGTAACGGTAAGGTCTGTTTCAAAATCCGGACGAATTTCACTGACACCGCCAAGGCGTCCGTTGTTCAGACCACCGGTAGAATCGTATCGGTCAAACAGGCCGGTAAAACCGCTTTGCACAAAGATTTTAACATAATTATCTGTTTTTTCCTTAATTGCATTGGTGGGTTGTATAGGTACTTCCGAATAATAAGAAGTATAGAATCCAAATCCAATCAGCGCAGAAAAGACCAGTGAAAACAATAATGTCTGCAAGGTACCCAACGCGGTACTCTGATATACATAGGTGGTTTCTTTTTTGCGCCGGAACCTTAAGTATTCCGGCGTATGCTTGCCTTTTACCTGCATTTTAAAATGCTTGCCGGCCTGTTGGATACCAACGCAAAGATAACAGGCAACCAGCATAACAACGCAGTATAAGGGAGGTCTTTTATCAATATAAAAAGCTATTTCCATAAAAGGAAATGTAATCAGTATGGTTTCCAGTAAGTTCATGTAACCGGAGATGGTTACGTTTAGAAGGATGGCGAGAAGAGCACCAATCAAAATCATTGCTATGGTAACGGTAACATATCGGTTGGTAATATATTCCTGAGATTCTCGCAAGGAAAGCAATTTAAAGTAATCAGAGTACTCTTCATATATGGTATTAATAATTGCCTGAAAACCACTGTTTGCATAATAGTAACTGTATCCCAGTGCATAAGTAAAACCGAATAACAGAATGAAATAGCCTACATAAAACACCGGTTTGTTAATATATAAAAGAGATGCAAATATGGAGATTAATAATAAAGCGATAGTAACCAGGCTTCGATTGTAGACAAGGCCGAAGGCCTCCACCAGACCTACGGTTACGGAGTAGCACGCCAAAAAGACCATCAGTCCGCGTAGCAGACAGATGAGAAAACGTTTCAGACCGCTTTCGTTATGAATGGCTCCGATATATAAGCCGTTTTGGTCCAATTCTTTTGTTCTTTTCTTTTTTTCGAAGAAAGGGAACATGGCAACTCCTTATTTATGTCAACCAATAATGGTATCGCTGTCAATTCGATTTAATGTTTCGCCGTTTATATGAAGAATGACCGCAGATTTTTGCGCAGAGGCAAAGTAGTTTTCTTTGGCATAATTATCTGCTTCATACAGGGGCAGATAGAAGAAGTGAATCAAACATTCCGTAATATCGCTCTCTTCCGTAATCAAAAAATAAGTAAATTCGCAGGCTGCATGATTATACAGGCAGACCTCAAACCGTTCTTCCCGTTTCCACAGCTGTTCCATTACAGAGTGGAGAGCAATGGCGGTATCTTCTATGTTTGCTTTATTACATTCCGGTAATACCACCAGAGATAATATGGTGGTATGAGCCATTTCTTTTACCAGTAAATCATCCAATTTAGCGGAGAGTTTCCAGTGGATACGTTGCAGGCGGTCTCCCGGACGATATTCTCTGATTTCTTTGATGTCAGAGGATAAATTGCCTTTGTTGTCTGTTTCCGTGAATTCTTCCATGCCGTCGGTTACGGGAGCGGTAGAAGGGATGGAAATTGTAGAAACAGGCGGTAATACGGGAATCTGTATTCGTATGTTTACCGGAAGTTCCCGGGTAAAAAAATGCAGACTGTCAGATATACGTAACGCAGAAACATCCATGGAAATCATTCCGCAACATCCCGTCTCTGCAGGAAGGTAAATTCTGTTGTTTCGTTTGGGTAAAATCGGAAGAGACAGGCAATGCTCTTTGGCATTGGGCTTATACATGTTTTGTATGGTAAAAACATAAATTCCGGAAAAAATAGGGAAAAAAGAATTGTTTTTACATTCCAAAACGAAGGGAACGGTGTTGCCGGTTTCAACGGAAGGAACCGTGCTGTATGCCCGCATTTCAAGTTGAGAGGCAGTGATATGAAAAAACCAGACACTGAGAGCGGGCAAAATCAATAAAAGAAATAAAAGCATAAGAAGAAAGGGCTGCTGAAAAATTACAATGCATGCCCACAGGAAAAAGATACCGAACAGGTATCCTATGATATTCCACCAATGTTTCTTCCATTCTTTCATAATATTTTAATTCCTGAATAAAATTAGTTTTTAGGCAAAGGAACGGATTCAAATGCCTGCTTTAATGCATCCGATACGGAAAGTCCGCCGGCTTTGGCTTTGGTAGAAAGAATAATACGATGATTGGCTACCGGTTGGAAAACTTCCCTGAAATCCTCGGGCACCACATAATCCCTGCCGGATACAAAGGCATGAGCCTTGGCCATTTTCATAAGAGCAATACTTCCGCGAGGACTTAAGCCCAAGGTAAATAATTCGGGATTTCTGGTTGCTTCGGTCAAAGATACCGCATATTCATACAAGCTATCGGAAACGTGAATTTCAGATACTTTTTTCTGGAATTCAAGAATGTCTTCACGGGAAAAAACAGCTTCCATATTGCGTATGGTTTCATGGGAATCGCCTTTGAGAATCTGAATGGCACTTTCGTGGTTGGGATATCCCATGGAAAGGCGCACCATAAAACGGTCCAACTGTGAATCCGGAAGTTTCTGTGTTCCGGAAGCACCGATGGGATTCTGTGTGGCAATGACAAAGAACGGTTTGGGTAATGCCCTTGTCACACCATCTACGGTAGCCTGGCCTTCTTCCATAACTTCCAAAAGCGCAGACTGGGTTTTCGGTGAGGTACGATTGATTTCGTCGGCCAAAAACAGGTTGGTGTAGATGGCTCCCTCATGAAATGAGAAGTTCCCGCTATTTTTGTCATACATGTTAAAACCGGTCAAATCACTGGGGAGAACATCCGGAGTAAACTGAATTCTTTTATGCCCAAGGGACATGGTTTTGGCAAGGGCAGTAACCAGTGTGGTTTTGCCTACGCCGGGAATATCTTCCAACAGAATATGTCCACCGGCAAGGATGGTACAGATGACGGTATCAATTACGTCGTCTTTGCCATGAATAGCCTGACTGATATATTGTTTTATTTTATTGGTTTCGGGAATGGATGTCATACCGTTTGCCTCTCTTTTATTTTTATAGTATTTGTCTTTTTTTACATAAAAATATAATACTATTTTTTTGCCGTGAATGCAATGTCTATCTTTCTAACGTAGATAGAGACAATTCTAGTATAAGAGCTTAAAATGGTTGTTCGGATTTGGTTTCTGTGATATACTTTTTTTAGTATGTGCAGAAGGGGGGATAAGATGAAAACGAATAGAAATTTCAATCCGGTAACAGCTAAAATTCTTACGACCGGTCTTTTCATTCTTATAGGTTGCTTTCTGGCTTGTGCCATTCATATGTTTACCGTAGGTAAAATGGTAGAGCAAAATGCGGAGGCTAATCTTCTCGGACATATGGATGTGGCGATTGAAGTTATCAATCATGATGTGGACATTCAAAAAGAAGCAACTTTGGCCTGTGCAGATGCCATTCTGTATGACAGGGAGGGAAGAGGAATTGTTGCCATCATGAGTAATTGTATGGAAGAATACGATGAGTATGATTTCTATTATGCGGCTCCGGACGGAATAACATATTATGCCGACGGAACCCAAAAAGCAGATGGGGCGTTTGAACAATTATCGACGATTCATAAATATGAATTTACCAATGGCTTTATTTGTATTACACAGGAAGAAAAAAATGTAAAAGGCGAACATATCTCTTACTGGGTCGGTGTCTGCCTTTTGCAGATTGACGGATACGATGAGCCGGGATTTTTGATGAGCCGTCGCCAGAATCAAAATATTTTTGAGGATGAATGTTTCAGGTATTTATGTGATTTGGGAACCTGCAGCATTATTTTTAAGGACGGAACTCTTGTTACGGCGGATGAAAATTATGTTCGGGAAATGGGACTGGGAAATAATTATTTTGATAATTTGAAGGACTATGGCAACGGTAGAAATGCAAGTAACAGGCAAATTATCAAAATGCGCAGCTCCATTTCAACCAATACGGAAGGGACCATTGAGTTTACGTCTTCTTCCGGACGGAATGTATTTGTGGCGTATGAAGAAATAAGAGGAACCAGAGACCGATATCTTACCGTAATGTTTCATGAAGATATTATTAGTGAAATGATACAGCCGGTGTTGTTACGTAATTTTATTTTATGGGTTATTATTCTGGTAATCATGATGATAACCATAGCTTTTGTATGGCATAACGGAAGAGTGGCGCAGAAAACAGTGGAAGCTTTGGCTTATGATGATGAGGTTACCGGCGGTAAAAATTTAAATTATTTTCGTAAAAAAGCAGCGGATATTATTAATAAAAACAGAGAAACTCCGTTTTTAATTTATCGTTTTGATATATTAAATTTCCGGTATATCAATGAAGCGTACGGACATGGCAAGGCAGATACGGTTTTAAAAGCCTGTATTCGCGAATTTCAACGTATTTATTCCGATCATGAGATATGTGTAAGAATTAATTCGGATCATTTTCTCGCATTGGTAATTAACAATACGGATACGGGGCAAAAATATAAAAATTACATGAAATCCATCGGAGAATGCGCAAGAACCGGTGGAGTGCGTTATCCGATACGTCTTCGTTCCGGTATATATCAGGTTCGTAAAGACGATTATGATATTGATATCATGATTGATCATGCCAATGCGGCCAGAAAGTCTTTGACCGGGAACGAGAAGGTCTTGGAAGCCATGTACTCCGAAAAAATTGTTTCCAACATGAAGAAGGTGGATGCTATTGAATCCCAGATGCAGGCGGCAGTTATCAATGATGAATTTAAGATTTTCCTGCAGCCTAAGTGGGATATTGTGAATGACTGTCTGGTTGGTGCAGAGGCATTGGTTCGTTGGATTAAGGACGATGGCACCATGATATATCCTTCGGATTTTATTCCTTTGTTTGAAACCAACGGTTTTATCGAAAAGTTGGATTTTCATATGCTGGAGAAGTTATGCAAGGAAATTCGTAATTTGGAAGAAGAGAACGTATATCGCATGGTTCCCATCTCCGTAAATCAATCAAGAATTCTGATTAATAATCCGGATTATGTGAAAAATGTGGAAAAAGTCATTTCCAGATATGAAATAAATAAAAGGTATCTCGAAATTGAAATTACGGAAACGGTATTCTTTGATGAAAAGGATAAAATGATTGATGTGGTAAATCAGCTGAAAGAGCTGGGCTTAAGCCTTGCCATGGACGATTTTGGTTCCGGTTATTCGTCTTTGAATATTTTAAGAGATATTCCTTTTGATATTCTTAAAATTGACAGAGAATTTGTAAGTGAATCCGTAGCATCCAAATCCTCAATTATCATTATGCAGAAAATTATTGAGATGGCTCAGGGCATGAATCTGAGAGTAATCTGCGAAGGTGTGGAAACCAAAGAACAGGTAGACATATTAAGAGAACTGGGATGTATGGTGGTTCAGGGATATTATTATGATAAGCCGCTCCCTATGAATGAATTTTTGGAGAAGTATTGTCGAAAAGATGGCGGGGAAGGGATATCTGAAGAAAGCCCAGAAAGCAAGAATGCGGCAGAAGTATCCGAACAAAAAGAAGAGTCCGGGGAGAAAACGGAATGAATTATCAGTTAGAGCTGGAGAAGCTTCTTAGTACAGAGGGTAAAAGGGATAAAAAAGTGCTTTTGCACAGTTGTTGTGCCCCTTGCAGCAGTTACGTGCTGACCTATTTGAGACAGTATTTTAAGGTGACGGTATTTTATTTTAACCCTAATATTACTGCGGATTCAGAGTATTATAAACGGGTGGAAGAGCAGAAACGCCTGATTGAAGTGCTGAATGAAGATGAGAGCGGTTACAAGATTGATACCATTGAGGGGGATTATGAGCCGGAAAGCTTTTTGGAACTGGTAAAAGGATATGAGTCCTGCCCGGAAGGCGGAGAACGCTGTAAATTATGTTTCAGGCAAAGATTGGAGGCGACTGCTTCGCTTGCCAAGGCACAGAACTTTGATTATTTTGCAACCACTCTCACGGTGAGCCCTTTGAAAAATGCAACGGTTTTAAACGAATTGGGACTTGCTTTGGCAGAGGAATATGATGTATCTTATCTTGTGTCGGATTTTAAGAAGAAGAACGGATATAAGACAAGCATAGAGTTGTCGAAGAAATACGATTTATATCGGCAGGATTATTGCGGCTGCGCTTTTTCCAAGGCGGAGAGGGAATTGCAGAAGCAGAAGAATGCGGAATAATTTTATAAAAAATAAAACACCGCATAGAGCGGAAACGGAGGAATAAATTAGCGATGAAGAAGTTTTTGGACTTGTTATCAAGTGAAGTGGGAAGTGCCTTTGAAAAGGCAGGTTATGAAAAAGAGCTGGGAAGAGTAACCATCTCAAATCGTCCTGACCTGTGCGAATATCAGTGTAACGGTGCCATGGCCGGCGCGAAGAAGTATAAGAAAGCCCCTGTAATGATTGCCAACGAGGTGGCAGAATTTTTGAAAAATTCTGAAGTTTTTGAGAAAGCAGAGGTAGTACCGCCCGGATTCTTAAACTTAAATGTAAGTGGCGAAATGATTCAGAAGTACTTAAATGAAATGGCTTCAGAAGCAAAGTTTGGTGTGGAAGAACCTGCACAGCCTAAGAAGATTATGATTGACTATGGCGGACCTAACGTTGCAAAACCCCTTCATGTAGGACATTTGCGTTCTGCGGTTATCGGTGAAAGCATCAAGCGTATTGCAAGATATATGGGACACGATGTAACCGGCGATATCCATTTGGGAGATTGGGGCTTACAGATGGGTCTTATCATTACCGAGTTAAAATTACGTCAGCCGGATTTGGTTTATTTTGATGAAAGTTTCGAAGGAGAATATCCTACAGAGGCACCTTTTACTATTTCGGAATTGGAAGAAATTTATCCTACCGCAAGCGGTAAGTCGAAAGAAGATCCTGCGTACAAAGAAGAAGCGATGCAGAATACTTTTAAACTTCAGAACGGTGTGAGAGGGTATCGCGCCCTTTGGAAGCACATTTTAAATGTGTCTGTGACAGACTTAAAGAAGAACTATGAGAATCTTTCCGTGGAATTTGATTTATGGAAGGGCGAGTCTGATGTTCATGATGTAATTCCTGAGATGGTAGATTATATGAAGAAGGAGGGCTATGCCCATGAGAGCGAGGGCGCTTTGGTTGTGGATGTTAAGGAAGAGACCGATACCAAAGAAATCCCGCCCTGTATGATTCTGAAATCTGACGGCGCAGCTCTTTATAATACCACAGACCTTGCTACCATTATGGTGCGTATGAGAGAGTATAAGCCCGACGAAATCATCTATGTTGTAGATAAGCGTCAGGACTTGTATTTTGAGCAGGTATTCCGTTGTGCAAGAAAGACCAAATTGGTAGATGAGAACACTTCTTTGAAGTTCTTGGGCTTCGGTACAATGAACGGCAAGGACGGCAAGCCTTTTAAAACCCGTCAGGGCGGCGTTATGCGTCTGGAACATTTAATTGCGGATATTAACGAGGAAATGCTTAAAAAGATTCTTTCCGGCCGTGAAATGGAACGTTCAGAAGCGGAAGAGACTTCTAAGGTGATTGCGTTGTCTGCATTAAAATATGGTGATTTATCCAACCAGGCAAGTAAGGACTATGTCTTTGATATTGACCGCTTTACTTCTTTTGAAGGCGATACAGGCCCTTATTTGCTTTACACGGTAGTACGTATTAAGTCTATTTTAAAGCGTTATGCAGAGAATGGCGGTTCTTTGGAAGGCTTGGCTTGTAAGAATTACAGCAATACTTCCGAAAAGAACTTAATGATGCAGTTAGTATTGTTTAACAGCGTGATGGAAAGTGCTTATGAAGAAATTGCACCTCATAAAATCTGTGCATACCTTTACGATTTGGCCAATGCTTTTAATAGCTTTTATCATGAAACGAAGATTCTTTCCGAAGAAGACGAAGCAAAAAAGGCTGGCTGGATTGCCCTTTTAAACCTTACGAAAGATGTGGCAGAAAGCTGTATGGATGTGCTTGGTTTCAGTGCACCTGAAAGAATGTAAGGGCGATATAAGTTGTGAATTATGGTGCATGCACTGGAGAAATGTAAATATTTTGAAAAAAGTGCTTGACACTTTCACGTGTTTTTTGTATATTAATAAGGCAGTCGCAAAAAGGCTATGGGATCTTAGCTCAGCTGGGAGAGCATCTGCCTTACAAGCAGAGGGTCACAGGTTCGAGCCCTGTAGGTCCCACTCATACTTTTTGCGACTACCATATGGCGAGATAGCTCAGTTGGCTAGAGCACACGGTTCATACCCGTGGTGTCGAGGGTTCGAATCCCCCTCTCGCTACTGCCTTGAAAGTTGGCGAAACCTTGAGAAATCAAAGGTTTCGCCTTTTTCTTTTCTTTATATTTCTTGCTGACAGTTGCTGACAGTTGCTAAATAGCAATTAATTGGTTCATAGCTTCTGTCTTTACTGCCAGTTCTAAGACATCATAATCGTAATGTCCGGCATTTACCTCTTCAGTATGCCCCATGATGTGAGCAACGGTTGCTCTTGGTAGCATCGTATTCAGCTTAGAAGATACTGTTCTTCTAATGGCGTGAATACTTTTGGCTTTAATTCCGCATTCATTTCCTCGTCTTGCCATTGCATGAGTAACCTCGTGGGCAGGAATTCGTTTCTTGCCATTATGGAAGATAAATTCACTATCAATGTTGTTATTCTTTTGTAACTGCCTAATCTTTTCGAGAAGAGTTCGTAATTCTTCACTAATAGGAACTCGTCGAATCTTTCCATTCTTTGTCTTGCCAATCTCATATACACTACTTCCGTTTTCAAGATAAATGCGATGTTCAGAAGAGTGTATCAGAAGTTCGGACTCTTGAATATCAATCCATCGTAATGCAACAACTTCTCCAACACGGAGACCGGTATGTATACAAACTTCAATAGCATAGTCAGCAAAATAAAGCGGATATTCTTGGTGACGTTGATGTAAACGACTTAATAATATCTTAATTTCAGCATCAGAAAGAATGCGCTCATCATTGTCAGGGCTTGTTTCATTGCAGTAGTGACGGATGTTTCGCATATCAACTCTGGTAAAAGGATTCTCAGAAAGAAGTCGCTTTCGCCATGCTAATTCAAAAGTTCCCTTAAGATTACCGGCAAAATTCTCCAATGCTTTCTTCTTCAGATTATACTTTTGTGTAATTTCTATCAAAAATTCCTCGATATCAATAAAATCGATATTGATTATACACATCTGTCCAAAATCAGAATTATCCAGCAATCGCTTGAAATCATTACGATACTTTCGGATGGTGGTGCTTGAAGCTTGTTGTTGATTTTGTCTATACTCAATCCACTTCAAGAACATATCACGTAAGCAGATATTTTTAGGCAACGTTGTCGTAGATTCATTCCGCATTATTTCAATGTAAAATGCAATCACGACTTCTTCAACTTCTTCACGAGTCTGCTTACGAATCGTTTTTCTTCCGCTTGCCGTAGTCTTATCCGGAAGTTGTGTAACCCAGCGTTTATCAATCCCCTTTCCTTGTGTAATAGGTGTCTTGTGCATTTTTAATGCCTTTTCTCTGATACTTATCATAATTGATTGACTCAGAGCATCTTCCTCAGAGAGCATTATGCCAAGTGAGGTGGAAGATAGCAATGGTAAAAAGTCAAAAAGATTATTATTCATTACTATCACCCCCATTCTCGCTAGTGGTACTGATTTGTTTTGCAACATCAGCTGCTACAGAGTAAGGAATACCACCATCAAACGGAAAGTTTGTGATGATGCGCTCCAACCCATCTCGAGTCGGTACATCCATGAAAAAATTTTTAGGGGATGCGAACATATCTGTGATAAAACCTCTGAGTCGGGATGACGGATATATTCGATCCGCCTTGCGTTCCGTGAGTCTGCAGAAGTAGATAAAGTCGCCCTTACATTTATTAAGCATTTTGGCTAACTTTAGATGCTGTTCAGGTGTTAGGTTGTCATTGTAGGCTCCGGTAAATGGATATGGTGGGTCGCAGATGATAAGCGTGCTGTTATCATCTTTCTTAGGAATAAGTGTTAGCATATCCTCGTTAATCAATTTCACTTTATGTGAAGGCGTAGAAGATTCGAGATTTTCTACTATTATCTCTTTGAGACGTTCTGCAACTTTCAAGAGAGTGCAGATATAAGCACTGGAAGGTTTTTCGTACAATGGTACATGACCGCGCTCCCTTCTCTCTTTATAGTAATAATTCTGATATAGAAACATATCAGCAATGCATTCTTTCGAGTACTTTCTTTCAGATTGTGCTTTTCTAAAATAAAATACGTCGATTTCTTTGAGTATTTTTTTGTATGTCTTGCATTTATCAACTTCCGGTTGAGAACTTAAAAAATTATTGAGTAAACGAACCGGTTTGTTCGCAAGTTCTTCATAAAAACAAAATTTTCCGGTATCGTAATCATTCAAAATTACCTTTTTAGCACAGTCAGTTGTGCAAAAGATACCAAGAGCTCCTGCGCATGTTTCAACTACAGTGTCATAGCTTCGATTTGCTAAAATACTTGAAATCGATTTTTGCATTGTTCCCCATTTACTACCAGGTAGACGGATGGGTCTGCTCAGAGGTGCCTGCTGATATTCAACTAGAAAACAAATTAAACAGTACTCAATGCGAGAGGATAACGATTTCAAGTGGGGAATATGCGTTTTGCAGACTGTTAGTAGTTCATCGAGAAGCGCTACAGGTAGGTAAAGCTTGGTGGTTACCTTTTTCTTTCGCTTTTGATAACTTGATTCCCAGTTGTCGCCTGTAGAGTCGGGTTGCAAAACATTTACATCCCATAATGTGTACTTCGGAAATTTGTTTTCAGATAATACAGCACGTACGGCGAGTTCGATTGCACTGCTTGAGGAATGTGCAAATGAAATTCTGACCATTTCATCTACAAGTGCCTTGGTTAATACCACCGATGTTTCGTTTGAGTTTTTTCTTTTACTTTTGTTCATGCTTATTCAGCCTCCTTATGATTTTTGGGCAGGGTCACCCCCGCACGAGGCTGTATATTCTGACTCGCATGAAAACTCATTCCGAACAAGATTTGGCAATAAAAGAGGCTAATTCATTCAAAAGCAATGAATATCAAGTGTAAAAAGTAAAATATCACTCAAATTATCAGAAGTTGAGATAGCATAACTTATATTTTGTCAATAGAATATCTCAAAAAATCTTAATAGAAATATCATGAGGTCAGTTAAATCTAATTCATGATGCACGAAATCTAACTTATGGATTTGAGTAATAAGTTTGTGTGATTGATGGTAAGTCGGATGAAAGAAAAAGAACAGGAATTTTCATAGGACGCAAATGAAAAAGAGTATATTTTGAGTAAGATATAGATTCCTTTTTGGGACTCAGGAATAAATTTCATTAAGAAAAAAAGGAAAATGAATAATTAAAAATTTGTTTGAGATTCTTTTTGAATATAGTAATGCTTAATAATATTGGAAAATGAATATTTTGTGTCCTTTTTTATGCCCTTAAAGGATAGCCAATACCACCAAAAACACAGCCATATTAGGGCGAGAAATTTGGTTATTTTATAGGGCAAATATAACTTGCTATACTGCCACTTCAGAGGTAACATACACACAACCAAAGAGAACAAATGTACGATTCGATGTGGAGGTAGTTAATATGCGTAATCAGAAATTTGGTATTGAAATTGAGATGACCGGAATAACAAGAGCAAAAGCGGCAGAGGTGATTGCTAAATACTTTGGAACAACTGCAAGCTATGTGGGTGGCGGATATGAGACATACGAAGCAAAGGATAGTAAAGGTAGAAGATGGAAATGTATGAGTGATTCGTCCATTACTTGTCAGAGAAAAGCAAGAAGCGGTCTTGTGAGTGCAGGTCGTGATTATGCAACGGAAGTTGTTAGTCCGATTCTTGTATATGAGGATATCGAAGATTTGCAGGAAATCGTCAGACAGCTTCGCCACGCAGGAGCCATTGTCAATGCATCGTGTGGTATTCATATTCATGTGGATGCTTCAGTTCATAATCCGGCAACCTTAAGAAATCTCGTAAATCTGATGGCACAGAAAGAGGATATCTTATACAAGGCTTTGAAGGTCGATGCAAGAAGAATGCAGTATTGCAACAAAGTGAATACAAGGCTCGTTGAAGTGGTTAATAAAAGGAAACCGAAAACCTTGGAGCAGTTAGCGGATATGTGGTATGCAGACGTATATGGTGACAGAGATTCTCACTATAACAGAAGCCGTTATAGAGGTTTGAACCTGCATGCGACATTTACGAAGGGAACAGTAGAGTTCCGGTTATTTAATTCCACCACACACGCAGGAGAGATTAAATCATATATTCAGTTCTGTTTGGCAGTAAGTCATCAGGCTTTGATACAGAAGAAAGCAAGCTGTCGCAGAAGTGTGTCAGACAATGAAAAATACACGATGAGGTGTTGGTTATTAAGACTGGGACTGAATGGTGATGAATTCAAAACCTGCAGACATCATATGACGAAGTGGTTAGAAGGAGATTCGGCATGGAGGAATGGAAGGAGTGCATAAGCACTTCTTCCTAGGAAATAAGGAGGAAAAGATATGAGAAAAAAGACACTTTATGTAGCGTATGGAAGCAATTTGAATATTCCGCAGATGAGGACACGATGCTCACAAGCAAGGGTATATGGAGTAGGAAGAATAGAGGGGTATCGTTTGGTCTTTAAGGCATTAGGAGCATTTGCTTTTGCAACTATTGAACCTAGCGTGGATGAGTATGTTCCGGTTGTAGTGTGGGAGATTGACAGAATAGATGAAAACAATCTAGACCGATATGAAGGATGTCCGGTTCATTACTACAAAGAAATGATAGAGGTTAGTATTGGCGATGAAAAGATTGAGGCAATGGTTTATCTTATGAATCCAAAGGCACGATATGCTATGCCGAGTAAATCATACCTTGAGACCATAGAGGAGGGGTATCAGAGTTTTGGCTTAAAGACACATAAGCTATATGAGGCATTGTATGGGTATCATATAAAAGATTGTGGAGAAAGCATACTTAAGCATTATCGTAAAGTCAGAGGATATACACAGACACAGTTGGCAGAAGCAAGTGATGTAAATGTAGGCATAATCCGAAAATATGAGTCCGGAGAGCGAAGCATTAAGAATGGAAAAAGTAATACTGTAGCCAAACTTGCCAGAGCATTGGAGGTTCCGATAGAGGAGTTGTTGCAGTAAAGGGAGTATGTGATTTGCGGTTTAAAACCACCCTATATGGGTATAGAAACACACAACGGCATACTTTATTTGTCCGACAAAATTGAAGGAGCGAGGATACGAACCGGCATTCTGATGGCAACTGAAAACAGTTTCATCCTTGCATTTGCCATTCTGATGTAAGCTGAAAACATTATAATCCACGTTTTGAGTATTCTGATGCTTACTAAAATCAATTTGATGCAAGCTGATAAAATGAGTCTTGGGTGCTTGTAGTTACGAGTAACACTGATTTAATTGTGATTCATACTTAATTTGTTTCAATGCAAACTGAATTCATTTTAATAAATGAAAATGATTGGTTTGAGAGAGTAAGAGTATAATAAGAATACACACTTTGATTCGAGTCATAGATAATAATGAGGCTTTTCATGAGTTCTTTTATCTGAATTGGTAGATAAACCTATATTATTAGAACATCAGAGAGAAGAGTAATATGTATATTTAAAGGATATTTAAGAGTGACATATAGTTAATTCAAGAGTAGAGACAGAAGATATATATTATCATACTAATACACAGTCAGTTTCGAGGTAAGCTAATTAACTCAGACAATTGAGAGCAATGTACATAATCAAGAGTAGAGGGATAGGATATATATTATGATGCTGATGCACAGATGAGTTCGGTGTAAGCCAATCAACTCAAACAATAGAAGCAGTAGAATTATGGGAGATAAATCTTTGTTAGCCCAGTTTTCTAGGGGAATGGTGCATACTTTGACAATTACCGGATTTTTATCCGAGAAGTCCAATTGAGGTATGTGATAACCTGCAAGAACATTGTTGTTTTACTGGAAAAAACAAGCCGGAGTTTGTATCATAAGAAATTTTCTTGGGTATTGATAATTGATTTAAAATGAAAAGAAACTGTCCGACAAAAGTATAAAAGTGAGGATTATTTATCCTCACTTGATGTTTCCGCCATATCTGATAATGCATACTCGATACATTGAGCCACGGCTTTATTAAATGAAATATGTTCAGCTTCAGCTTGTTTTGAGAGTTCGGCTACAAGTTTGGTAGGAAGCCTTAGTGTCTTTGATTCGTAGCTATCGTAGTCGCCTTTGAGTTTGAACATTTTTGCACCCCATTTCTTATGTATAATTTAATTTTACTTGTCTTACAACACAATTCTACAACTAAAAGTGGGTGCAGAATGGGTGCAAAGTGATTGAAAGTTGTTGTGGGGTATGCTAATATACAGGAAGGAAATGGAAGATACCGATGAGGAGGGTATTGTTATGAAGAAATTTAAAATTGTTCAGATGATTGGAGTATTAATTTTGATGGCAGTTGTACTTGCTGGATGTAATAATGGGGCAGAAGAAACATCTGCAGATGTATTAGAACAGGAGTCAATTGTAGAAGTTGAGGAAATTGAAAGCATTGAGGAAGAAATTTCAGAAGTAGTTAATGAAGTGATAGAGGAAGACGCTCTAGATACTTCAGATTTGTATGTAGGCGACAGATACTGTGTAGGTCAGGTAAATGTATACGCAGAGCCATCGGAGTCGGCGGAGATTGTTGGAACACTGGCAGACCAGACGGTTGTTCAGGTAATGGGTATACATCACGTTTCGCAGTTCTATAAAGCATCAGTTGATGGTGAGGAAGTAGGGTATATCCGCACCGTAGACCTTACGGAGTTCGGTGAGTACAATGAGGAGACCGACTTGGTTGACGAAATCCCTGCAGACGATACCGATTCTCAGACCAGTACCGATTCCCAGACAAGTGGTGGAGGTAGCGATTTCGCAACGGATACCAACTTAGGAGGAACTGAGGATGACTTTATGAACTACTTAGAGCAGAACGGCTTCGGAGGCACCTACTATGACGGAGACAGTGCATCCGATGATGGTGGCTACCAGTTCGGTCAGGGTGGTGACTTGGGAGGTAGTACAAATATAAACTACCAGTAAAGCTCTCAGTTACCTCTTACATTTAGATAGTAACACAGAAGTTATTATTTGGTAGGTGACAGTTCACCTGCAACCACAGGAACACTTAAGGACGGAGTTTCTTACTTAAGAACTGGGTATTTATGTTATCTGTTAACAGCGGATGGTCAGGCAGTTCCAGGCACTTCAGCGTATGCTTTTAAGTGTCCAGACTTAGTGGTAATCTAACGCTTGATTACCGTCATATAAGTTTAATTTAGAAAATGCTTTATTATCTAAAAAGTAGAATAAAGCAAGATAATAATTTTAAGGAGGAAAAAGAAATGGAAAGAAAACACATCATGGCAGTGTTAGCAGTCACAATGTTAGCAATTCCGGTGTCACTGACTGGATGTTCTTCTGCTGTAGAGGAATTACCAGTAGAGACCAGTGAGATTGTGTCAGAGGTTATTTCAGACACAGAAGTATCAGAGACCATTGAGGAAGACTTATCTGATATGGGTATTGAAGTAGAGGAGTCAGATGCATTAGACGATTCCGACATTTACATTACTACTATGTATTGCACTGGCAACATCAATGTATATGTAGAGCCTTCAGAAACAGCGGAGATTCTTGGCACATTAGCAGACCAGACAGCAGTATCCACTTTAGGTATCCACCACATCTCTCAATTTTTCAAAGTAGAGTTAGATGACGGCACTATCGGGTATATTCGTACCGTTGATTTAACGGAGTTTGGTGAGTACAACGAGGAAACTGACTTGGTTGCGGATGAAGAAACCACATCGGAGTCGCAGGCAGGCACTGGTAACGTTGGAGGTGCAGGCGGAAACAACCCTCAGACAAACACCAATCCTGATGACCCTTTGGGTATCCTTGAGCAGGGCGGTTTTGGAGATGAGTGGACTCACGATCCCGGTCAGGATGAAGACTTTCAGATGACTCCTGGTGGAAAATATGATGGGTATGAGATTAATATGCAGTAGTGAGTACTTAGTTCATAGTAATATGTTATTGTAGTTATGTGACCATAAAGGTCACATTTTACTTTTAAAGGAGTATTTACTTGTCAGACAAATAAAACAAGTAGATATTCCTTTAATTATTTCATCAGTCAATCTACACATTAAATAAGAATTATGGTATACTATACACATTAATTGGAGGGAAATTATATGCTAAAAATCAAATTTGGATATGATGCAGACAGCGTGTTGGACATAGATTTATTTTTTAATAATGTATATGAGGATGAGTGGTTGTCAGATGATTTTATCAAAGAAATGATAAAAGACGTTGACAATTCAACTGTTATCAAAGATTTGCTTATAGAGAGTCCAGTATTAGGTTTTATTCCACCAGAAAAATTATCAGGTGGTGTAAAAGCTTTAATATGTTTATATATGTGTGATGATTTTTGTGTTGATTTGATTGTATGTGGTAAAAATTGTGAGAAGTGGATTTGTGAGATAGCAAAGAGAAGAAATATAAGAGCAACCCTATCAGGGTATGATTTGACATTTAAAGATTATGATATTAAGGCAGTGTGTTTAAATGACAATTCAGAAATAAATAATTCTAAAGATTGGGTTCTTAAAATGTGTGAGTTTGTAGGAGGTACTGCCGATGACAGGTAAGCATATTGTTAAGATTTCAAATAAAAGATTATCTTTTGAGTTAGAAATAAATAGAAAAGTAACAGTAATAAAAGGCAACAGTGGAACTGGAAAAACTACATTGATAAGTATGTTATTAGGTTACATCACTGAAGGAAGGGTATCAGGCTCAACTTTATATAGTGATTTAGAAGTCAAGGTTTTGACACCAACTTCAAGGTGGAGTTTGGATTTGAGTGAGTCAAAGAATACGGTCTTTTTTGTCGATGAGAATGTGCGGTATATTTATCAAAAAGCATTTCAAGAAGAATTTGCGGTTTCTGATAATTATATTGTTGTGGTATCAAGAAGTGGGTTGTTCAGTCATTTGCCATATGCCATAAAGAGCGTGTATGAGTTAAGAAGTGAAAAAACAAAAAATGGATACTTGACAAGAATGTATAATCTCTATGAGGATAATTTATTAAATGTAAGTCCGGATTTAGTAATTACTGAGGATTCAAATTCTGGTAAGGATATGATGGAATCTATTTTTCCCTGTAGTGTTATGTCTGCAAAAGGTAATGGAAATGTAAGTAATTTAGTTTTAGAGCAAATTAAATTTAATAAGACTATTTATGTTATAGTAGATGGTGCTGCATTTGGTGGATTTATACAGAAATTATTAAGTATTTGCGAGAACTATGATGTGTATGTTTTTGCACCCGAGTCTTTTGAGTATATGTTATTAATGACAGAAACATTTAATCGTTATCTGTCGGATGAATTAGTAGCTACTTGGAATTATTGCGATATAAGCAAATATTTAACATGGGAAGGTTATTATACGGATTTGTTGACTGGTTTGTGTGAGGAAAAGTATAGATTTACTTATTCAAAATCTAAGTTAAATGCTTTCTTTTTAAGTGATAGTTTTAAAGTAAGCATAAGAGCACAATTAAAAGATATTGTTGGTTTTAGCTAATAAAATGTAGACCTTTAAGTCACGCACTTAGAGGTCTTTTTCTATGCCCTTTTATATTCTTCTTATTTCATACCATATAAAGTTAACTGTTCAAATTATATTTTTATTTTTTAAATCAGGAGGTATGAGAAATGAAGAAATTCAAGAGAATTATTTCGGGTATTTTAGTTTTAATGCTATGTTTGACATTAATGCCAACAATACCCATAAGTGCAGCAGGAGTTGGAGTTGATTTGATTGGAGACAGTGTACCGTCATCTGTCGGCACGATTAAGAGAGGTGTATCTTATGTAAGAACAGGCTACTTATGCTATTTATTAACAGCAGATGGTAATGCAGTATCGGGTACTCAAGCGTACGCTTTTAAATGCCCAGGTTTTGCTGAAATTAATCTTACTTTTGGTAATGTATTCAGGGCAACATCGAGAAAGGGTGGGTATTCTGCTAGCAGTTGGAAGGGTACTGCACCTTGGGGGTGTAGCCCTTTTAATAGTGACCAGACCACAAACTCAGAGATAATAAGAGCATGGATGAAGTCTAATGGTGCGTCTTTTGTAGAGCAAGTCTGGGGGACTAGTTGTGCTGATAAGTTTGTTGTAGGTGACTACATCCTCATCATAGAAACCATAATGCATTTCCAGTACACTTTCGACTACACCTATGACAAGTCTTGGACGCAGAGTGATTGGCGAAATTTGGTTGAGGATGAAATGCAAGGTGCACCAAGTTCAGAGGTTGATAGATGTGCAGAGTATTATTATGAGTATGCACAAGAGGGTAAAAAGTATAGAGCTCCTTTTGGTCAGCCAATTATTGGAACTATAAGGGACTGTCTAAGTTACTATAATGTAATGAAAGCAAAGGCTGAGTCAGATAATCCATTTATTGACATACTAGATGTGAATTTATTTTCACCTTATTTAAATAAGGTAGCCTGCTATGCAGAGCGTATTGGTTCAGGTAGTGCAGGTGAGCGAGCAGGTTTCGTTGCTTATACTGGAGATATAACAGTTAAATTATCGGATAGTCAGGTATATCAATACGGTGTTGGTATGTTAGCTATTTCAGCGTTAGAGGATGATATAGTACCCCCACCCCCAGGTGGACCTGCTCCGAGTTCATATGACGGTACAGTTTACACCTTAACTTCATCAGGTGGTTCTTCTAGCACTGGAGGTGGTGCAAATGGGGGTCAGTTCTCAGGCGGTGGTGCAGGCTCTACAACTCATCTTGGAAATGGGTATAATGATGGCTTATGCCATTTTTTTTGTGTGCATAAACCAATAGTAAATGAATGCCCTACACGGCTTCATATGGGCTTCATTTTGCGAGTATTTTGGTGTGTAATCTATACTTCTAGGTAATTGCTTGAATAATGCAAAATTTGGGGCAAATACGGGCAAGGCTTATAATGTTCTAGAGGTAAGAAGTATAAAAACTGTCAGACACCATCCGCATAGAGAGATTATAAAAACACAGTTTTTGATTATAGAGTTCAAGAATGGAAAAATGAGAGTATGTAAAAGCACACAAATATTTTGGGTATGTATCAAAAAGCAGGAGGTCAAATTCACTTATTGTAGCCATATTTTTGTGTAATAAAATAACAAAAATCTTGACCTGCATTTTTATTTGCTGAAAGTGGCAGAAAATCCGGGTATTACAAAAAATAGAACTGCAATTTTGCAGGTTAAAGTAACTGCCAAAATTGTTCGAAAATGCGGAACACAATTTACACTGTATCAAAACCTTCACAAATGATAACCGCAAGTTAAAACACAGAACTTGTCAGACAACACTAATTTGTCAACTGGAGATAATAGGCGGATAGAAAAAGGAGAGTGATAATATGATTTATGCGGTTGTGTCTAATGATGATAAGAATGCAGTATCAATGGAGTTCTTTTCAAGTAAGAAGATTCCGTTAAGAAATATGCATTCAGTGGGGAGTTTGAATGTGTTAGCAGAGCAGTTGGTGTTGGGCGATGTGGTTTGGGTAGTGGATGTAAACCGATTTGGGAGTGTAATAACTTATTGGAACTTTTATCAGATATGTAAGCAGAAAGGCGTATCTATTAAGTTTTTGGCTAATCCGTATTTGAATTATGCTAAAGATAAGCGGTTGAAGGGTAGTTATGAAAAGTTGATAGTGTATATGATCAGTGTAGAACAGAAAATTACAAATGATATTTGCAGAGCATTTAATGATGTTAATGTAACAGAGGTACAGAGATATTCAGGTTGCATTTCTGTCAATATACTTGGTCAGATATTTAGCACAGATGGCATTTTAAAGAGAACATCTGCTTAATGATATTTCTCCGGTAGAGGCATCACTTACGAGTTATGTGAGTGATGTCTTTTTTGTTTTGTAAGATGTGTATCAATTGGGTGTACTCCAATAGTTAATCAAAAAACTATATCATTAGACTTCAGAATGTGTTTTTGAAATGCTTCAAAAACTAAAGGTGCTTTTTGGAATACCATATCTTCTTTTGTTTCTTTTGACGGGTAAAAACACCCCAAAAAGGAAAGGAGGGAGTTAAGGATGAAAGTTGGGTATTGTCGAGTCAGTACTGCCGAACAGAATACTGCGAGGCAAGAAGAGTTGATGCAGGAGTTGGGTGTTGAGAAGGTATTTATCGATAAGGCATCCGGCAAGAGTACAGCACAAAGAGAAGCATTAATTGAGATGCTTGCGTATCTTCGAGAAGGAGATGTGTTAATTGTGTCAGAAATTTCTCGATTAGCGAGAAATACAAGAGACCTATTGGAAATTGTGGAACTTTTAAATGAGAAAAAAGTTCAGTTTATTTCCAAGAAGGAGGCTATTGATACTAGTACACCGCAAGGCAAGTTTATGTTGACGGTGTTTGGAGCACAGTCAGAATTGGAACGTGCTTATATTCTGCAGAGGCAAAGGGAGGGTATTGAGATTGCTAAAAGAGAAGGCAAGTACCTTGGACGAAAGCCTATCGAAATTGATGAAGATTTGCTTAAGAGAAGGTATCCGGTATGGAAAGAAGGGAAGATTACTGCCCGAGACTTTATGAGGGAGTTAGGATTAAAACCGGCGACTTTTTATCGAAGAATTAAAGATTATGAGAAGAAGTTAGGAATTATTGTAAATGATAATATTTAATTTTTATATTTAGACTTCTGCTGACAGTTTGCTGACAGTTGTGGCGAAGATGCTCTGAAACTCCTTTCTTTTCGATGTTTTTTGTGATGGCGAGATGGTTCGAATCCCCCTCTCGCTACGACGAAAAAGAGAATCCGTTTGGATTCTCTTTTTTATCGTAGCGAGAGGGGATTCGAAGCAAATCTTCCACTCAAAAATACAGTAAACAAAGGGGCTCCCACGTCGTCAAATTTACAAAGTCATCAAAAGTCATCAACTAAATATG
>JAZNRC010000054.1:0-62981 GCA_045590555.1 Lachnospiraceae bacterium
AATGCAAGAAAGCCCCGACGAAATCAAAACTACAATTGAACAATACTTAACAAGATTAAAGCAGACAAAGGTATAAACTTTTGTCTGCTTTATTTCTAATTTCCATTATTTAACATAGATTCGAGGAATATCCCATACCCCTTGGTCGGGTCATTCACCAGCACATGAGTCACCGCCCCCACAATCTTTCCATCCTGAATAATTGGCGAGCCCGACATCCCTTGCACTATACCACCGGTTTTATCCAGCAGTCTTTCATCCGTCACTTGAATGGTTAAGGCTCTTTTTTTCTCGGAATGATTATAGTTAATATCAATGATTTCTATCGTATACATTTCACACGCACCACTTACAGAGGATAAAATATATGCCTCTCCCAACTCAATTTCCTGCTTTAATGCAATTTCCATAGGTTCGCATATGGTACCTTCTATCCATTCTTCTTTAATAATCGTACCATGAATACCGCTTAAAGTATTGTCATCTATTTCGGCAACTTTTTTATCCTTTTCGTATTGGATAAGACCTGTAATCGCACCGGCTTCTCCTTCCTCACCGCGGGTAATGGATACAATGGAGGTTTCATACAATGCACCGGAGGATATCTGAACCAATTCATTCGTATCCACGTCTCTGACAGCATGCCCCAGCGCGGAATATTCACCGTCTTCTTCTATATACGTCATAGTGCCTACACCCTGCAAACTATCCCGAATCCATGCTCCGATTTTATAAGTTCCGTCCAAAGCCAATTGCGGAGTAATATCCACTACCACCTCTTCATCTTCTCTTGCTATTGTAAGTGTTAATGTATTTCCTTCGCTGTTTTGAATTAACTCCATAAAATCTTTTTTGCGCGTAATCTCTTCTCCGTTTACTTTTGTAATGTAATCTCCTACTTGCAATACATTATCACATGGCATAACAACATCGCCGTTCATATCTTTAAAATCACCCACATCTATTACGTATATCCCATCCATTTTTACATAAATACCGATGGTTTGTCCGGACGGAATTACCTTATAAGTATCCACTGTCTCAATATAAACGGTTTTATAAGGCAAAATACCAAATAGCTTTAATTTGGCACAATAGATATCTTCCTTAGCCCCTTCCAATATAATTTCTTTTGAAAAATCGATATCTATACTTTTCCCCGGCTCATTTTTACTGATACTCTCTACGACAGTTTCCGTATACATACCTGCTTCTATACTTTCACGATACAACTCACCTTTGGCGGGTATTCCCAGATCAATAACCTGTCGCGTATCTGCTTCCACATAAATCACATCCGGCATGCGATTCCACTCATATATATAAAACGTCGCAGTTCCCACTGTCAAAACAAATCCCAGCACAAAAAGCAAGACCCTTCGATATATTTTCATTCTTCTGTATTTTAAAAAACTATTATCTATTTCACCCATAACCGCCTCCAAAATCAGTCCAAAAAAAGAAGGACTTTCGTCCTTCTTATTATGTGAAAATATTCCGTTTTTACTTATCCATTTTTTGTATTTCCAGCCTGCAATTTCAATTCTTTTGCATTTTCCAGCACAGCATCCGTAATCATTTCACCGCCGAGTAATCTTGCAACTTCATTTAACGCACCTGCTTCATCCAAAGGTCGTATATCTGTTATGGTTTTACCGTTCTGCTCACTTTTCTCAATACAGTAATGAGAATCTGCCATCGCTGCAATCTGCGGAAGATGCGTAATGCAAATAACCTGATGACTCTGTGCCAGAAATCCCAGTTTCTCAGAGACCTTCCATGCAGTCTTACCACTGATACCACTGTCGATTTCATCAAAAATCAATGTATTAATCTCATCACGTTTCGCGGATATGGTTTTGATTGCCAGCATAATTCTGGACAATTCACCACCGCTCGCCACAGCGGATAAAGGACGCAGTTTCTCGCCGGGATTGGTAGAAATCATAAAAACAACCTTGTCGCTGCCGGTAGCACCCACATGCTCCAATGGTTCAAACGAAACCTGAAATTCAGCCTGCATAAAATTCAAATCATGCAAAGCATCCACAATTTCTTTTTCAAGCTTACGTGCTTCTGCCTTACGGAGTGAACTCACTTCATCTGCAAGATTCGAAAGCTTCGCTTCTTCTTCCGATAGTTCTCTTTGAAGTCGTTCGCTTTCTTCCACGGCATTTTCAAGTCGGTAAATGTATGCTTTTCTTTCTTCGGCATAATCCAGAATCTGCTCAATGCTTTTACCATATTTTAACTGCAAATGATTGATTAAATCCACTCGCTCCCGAACACGGACAAACTCTCTTTCATCCAAGTCATCCGCTTCTAAAACATTACACAAATCCCTGTTCAAATCCCGCAAAAGGGAATCAACTTCCGCCATACGTTCTTCCAGTTCCAACATGTCCTCATCCAGGGAAGTTAATGCATTCATCTCTCTTAACGCGCGATTTAAACTGTTTTCGCAAGCAGAATCATCCTCTTTTAACAATTGAAGTACTCTTATAAGGCCTTCCTTGATTTTGCCGCTGTTCTCCATTTTACGAAGATTGCTTTCCAGTTCTTCCAACTCTCCCGGAATCAACTTCGCCTTCTCAATTTCCTCGACTTCAAAACGGGCAAAAGAAAGCTCACGTTCTCTTTGCTCAGGAGACATTTCCGGCGTATCACATGCTTTCTTTATCGAAAGATAGTGATTATATTCTTCCTTTAAAACAGTTCTTTTATCCGTCAATTCCTGATTACCGAAAGAATCCAGAATATCCAAGTGCTTTTTATCCTGCAAAAGGCTCTGGTAGTCGTGCTGACCGTAAATATCCAGGAGAATCGGCGCCAGCTCTTTTAATACGGAAGCGGAGACCGTCTCTCCACATACTTTAAATACACTTCGCATAGGACTGATTTTACGTTGTAAAATCACCACATTGTCTTCCTCAACCGGCAAATCCAAATCACGAATTCTCTTCTTTTGTTCTTCGTTCTCCAACTGGAATACCAACTCAACCAGAGCATATTCCGCACCATCACGAATGCTGTCTTTATCAGCCTTGGCACCCAAAGCAAGATGAATGGACCCAAGAATCACGGACTTACCCGCACCGGTTTCACCGGTTAAGATATTTAGCCCTTCCGTAAAATCCACTTCCACCTCATCGATGATGGCTAAATTTTTCACATGTAACTGTAATAACATATTGCCTCCTTTTATCCATTCCCTCTCTCTTGTTCTTCAGGATTTAAAAGGTTGCCTGTATCATTTCTGCTATTTTATCTTTTACCAGTACAGCATCCTGTGAGGTTCTCACAGCCACCATAATGGTATCGTCTCCTGCGATACTGCCTACCACTTCCGCCAGATTCATGGCATCCAAAGCTGCCGCAACGGCCATGGCCATACCGGAAACGGTTTTAATAACAAGAATGTTCTGTGCGGTATCCATACCCGTCACTCCATCCTTAATAATTCGAATGTATTTATCTGCCAAATGTTCTACATCATTGTTCAGAACCACGTACTTCTGTTTACCCTTGCCATTCGGCACCTTGGTAATCTTCAATTCCCTGATATCTCTGGATACGGTAGCCTGAGTAATGTTAAAACCATCTGCCAGAAGCTTCCCTACCAGTTCTTCCTGAGTTTCGATATCAAATTGTTCAATGAGTTCCACGATTCTTTGATGTCTTTTATTCTTCATATGAATACTCCATTCATGTATGGGGTGATATTGAAACCCGCACAAAAATTATCGCTCTTTCATCTTCTCATACAAGGTTTCAAGGAAACTAGCACTACTGATACGCACAAGAGTTGTAGTCATTTCGGAACGCTTTACCACAACTTTATCTCCAACTTCCAATTTTATTCTTTCGATACCGTCAAAATATACTTCTATCATCTGCTCCACCGTAGAATCATGAGGTGGTAAAATCTCTACTGTTATCTCATCCTCTGCATTAAAAATAATGCTTCTGCTTAACATGGTATGTGGTGCAATCGGCGTAATAATTGTCATATCTGCACAAGGCTCTACAATCGGGCCTCCACAAGATAAGTTATATGCGGTAGAGCCTGTAGGAGTCGCCAGAATCACACCATCCGCACGATAGGATTTAAACATCTTACCCTTAACACTGATATCCAGGTTTAAAATCTGCATGGAACCGCCACGGGTAATGACAATATCATTCAATGCATCAAGACTGCAAATCTCTTTTGTTCCACGCATTACTTTACCGGCTAACATCATACGGTCCTGAGTAGTGAATTCCCCACTGCATAACGCATCCAGTGCGCATAAAACATTGCTTTTATCTACATCAGCAAGATATCCCAAATGCCCCATGTTGATACCAAGAATAGGCAACCGGGATTTTACTATTTTTTTTGCCACTCGTAAAATTGTGCCGTCACCGCCAAGCACAATCACACAATCCACGTCTTTAAGATATTTTTCCGGAATCTCGTAGTCCCTGCTCTCCGGAACAAAAGTCTTCACCTGTTTACTCTTCTCATTCACAAGATAATCACAGACTCTGTCGGTTACGGATAACTCTTTATCTTTTTGGTTATTGGTAATCAATAAAAATGATTTCATCGCTTCCCTTTCTTTGAAATCCTCAAGCTACGGTTACGCTTATAATGTATCATGTGACATGGCTACAATTTCATGGATTCTATTCTGCAATTCCTCAGATAACACAATATCTTCCCGCACAACGGTTTTATTTAAAATATCCTCCGGAGATAATGCACCTGCGTCCGGTGCATCCAAAGGTTTCTCTATATACGCAAGATATTCAATATTTCCTTCCGGTCCGCGAATCGGCGAATAATCCAAATCCAGAACTTCAAAACCGATACTGTGAATTGCTCCCAAAACAGTTACAATTACTTCTTTATGTACAGAAGGGTCGCGAACAACCCCTTTTTTACCCACCTTCTCTTTGGTAGTTTCAAACTGTGGCTTAATCAGACATACCATTCTTCCACCCGGTTTCAACAGATTGTATGCCGGAGGCAGAATCTTCTGCAATGAAATAAAAGAAACATCCACGGAAGCAAAATCCAAATCATCCTGAATATCTTCCCTTACCATATATCGGAAGTTGGTCTTCTCCATACAAACCACGCGTTCATCATTGCGCAACTTCCATGCAAGCTGTCCATGGCCTACGTCCACAGCATACACCTTATCTGCGCCGTTCTGAAGCATACAGTCGGTAAAACCGCCTGTAGAAGCCCCGATATCCATACAAACCATGTTTTCAAAAGAAAGATTATGCTTCTCCACCGCCTTTTCAAGCTTCAGACCTCCACGGCTCACATAGCGAAGTGTAGCTCCACGCACTTCCACCTTGGCAGTCTCCTCCTCAAATAAGTCACCTGCTTTATCTTCCTTCTGTCCGTTTACGTAGACAATTCCGGACATAATATAGGCTTTGGCTTTTTCTCTGGATTCCGCCAAACCTTTTTTTACAACAAGTACATCCAAACGTACCTTCATTTCACTACCTTCCCGGTCAAATCGTTTTCGCGAATATATTCAAACCCTAAAATCTTTATCCGCTTTACAACAAAATCCTACAAACATTCTTTAATACGGGTAACCACAGAATCTGCGTCCATACCGATTTCTTTATAAAGCTGGTCCACACTACCGTGTTCTACAAACTTATCGGGAACGGCAATGGTTAACACCTTACACTCTGCCTTGATGCTGTCTAAGTATTCACGGACCTTCTCTCCATAGCCACCACTTGCAACATTCTCTTCCATGGTTACAATCAATGAATGTTTCTCTGCCGCTTTTTGCAATGCTTCCTCATCAATAGGCTTAATAAAACGTCCATTAATCAGACTACAGTTTAAACCTGCTTCTTTTAACTGTTTGCGTACTTCAACCGCATTCTTTACCATACTGCCCACGGCAAAAATTGCAATGTCACTCTCCTCAAAAATCCATTCGGACTTACCGTGGTTCACCACTGCACGATTCTCATACAATCCTTCATAAGCCTGCCCTCTGGGATATCGGATGGCAATGGGACCGTCAAATTCTACCGCATATTTTAACATATCGGAAAGCTCCCACTTATTCTTCGGAGCCATAATGGTCAAGTTAGGGATGGAAGATAAAAAGGATAAATCAAACACACCCTGATGAGTTTCTCCGTCACTTCCTACCAAACCTGCTCTGTCGATAGCGAAAACAACCGGTAATTTCTGCAGACAGACATCATGTAAAATCTGGTCATACGCCCTCTGTAAAAATGACGAATAAATTGCTACAATCGGCCGCAATCCGCCTGCCGCAAGCCCTGCCGCAAAGGTTACGGCATGCTCTTCCGCAATACCAACGTCAAAGAAACGGTCAGGATACATATTACGGAAACGTTTTAATCCGGTTCCATCCGGCATTGCAGCTGTAATGGCAACCACTTTATCATTTCTGGCACCCATTTTACACATAACCGTGGAAAAAATATCGGTATAATTCGGTGTAGTTCTCTTAGATGCCGGCAATCCCGTAGCAATTTCAAAAGGCTCCGCACCATGAAAACGGGCCGGATGTCTTTCTGCCGGAGCATATCCTTTACCCTTATGTGTTAAAACATGTACAAGTACCGGTTCTTTACATCTTTTTGCTTCTTTAAACACACGTATCATGTCCGCTATATTATGTCCGTCCACAGGACCGAGATAGGTGAGTCCCATATCCTCAAACAGCATACCGGGAATAACCATCTGCTTAAAAGTACTCTTAACACGCTGAATACCGTGAATCATATTTTTACCGCGAGGCATCTGACGTAACCTGTCCTTAATGCCGTCTTTTAAGTCAATATAGGCTTCCGTGGTTCGAATACTGTTCAAATACTGGGATACTCCTCCAACAGGCTCTGAAATGGACATATTATTATCATTTAAAACAATGATGAAATTCGTATCTGCCTTCGCCGCATTGTTTAACGCCTCATATGCCATACCGCCTGTCAGGGCTCCGTCTCCGATTACGGAAACAATGGTATTATTTTTACCCTGTATTGTCCTTGCCATAGCCATTCCAAGCCCTGCCGAAATGGAAGTAGAACTGTGCCCTGTGTTAAAACAATCACAATCACTTTCCACTGTCTTGGGGAAGCCACTCATACCTTTGAATTTACGCAAAGTATCAAATCCGTCTTTACGACCGGTAAGAATTTTATGGGTATAAGACTGGTGTCCCACATCCCAAATCAACTTATCTTCCGGAAAATTCATACACAAATGCAGTGCCATAGTCAGTTCCACCGCACCTAAATTAGCGCCCAGATGTCCACCGGCCACACTGATTTTCTCAATCAGAAATTCACGAATTTCCTGAGCTAAATCATCATAATATTCTCTGGGAATTCTTTTAATGTCATTTGGTTTTTCAATTCGTTCAAGAAACATTTTATCGTCCTCTACTCTCTGGCCCTTATTTGCTGCGATTTACAAGACTTCTGATTATGTCTTTCAAAAATACATTATCCAACGTAATTTCATCCAACATGACGATTGCTTCGTCAGATAATTGTCGTTGGTCTGTTTGTGCTTTTTCAAGCCCCTCCAAAGAAACATAGGTTGTCTTTTGATTCTTGGCATCACTTCCTACCGGCTTACCTAAAACTGTTTCATCTCCGATACAATCCAAAATATCATCCTGTATCTGGAAGGCTACACCTACATTATAACCAATCTTCTCAGACTTAAAAATATCTTCTTCGGGTGCTCCCGCCAAAATGGCACCAATGGTAAGAGCCGCCTGAATCAATGCCGCGGTTTTATTTGCATGAATAAACAGTAATTCTTCTTTTGCAGCATCTGCCTTTTTCTCCGCCTCAATATCTGCCACCTGACCGCCAATCATTCCAAACACACCGGCTTTGTGACCAAGAACCTGCAATGCTCTTGTTTGTCTCTTTAAAAGTTCGCAATTGCCTTCCGAAACAGTCTGCATCATAGCATTCGATACGGTTTCAAATGCAAAATTAAGTAATCCGTCACCTGCAAGAATTGCCGTTGCCTCATCAAACTGCTTATGATTCGTAAGACGTCCACGTCTGTAATCATCATTGTCCATGGCCGGCAAATCATCATGAATCAAGGAATAGGTATGTATCATTTCCAATGCCGCCATGTAAGGCTTAACGATATTGTCATCCTTACCTCCGAACATACGGAAGCTCTCTAACATCATCATGGGACGAAGTCTCTTACCGCCTGCGTAGAAACTATAGCGCATTGCATCAATGACTCTCTCATAATATACGCCCTTTTGCTCAGGAAGAAATTCTGCCAGAATTGCCTCAACTTCTTCTATATGACGTTTTAAATCATCTTTCCAATTACTCATTCTTACATTCCTCTCCTTATTTCAATGCGAATTTCAGTCATCCGCAGATGGATTCCCTACATAAAATCTATTCATTCAAATGCTTATCTTTCTCCAGATCCTCGAAAATCTCCGTACCTCCGTCTTCCATTAGCTTAAGAACCTTCTTCTCAACTTTATCAATACTCTCATCACAATGTCTAAGAAGCGCGACACCCTCGCTATACTTATTAAAAGCATCCTCAATACTGATGTCACTGCGTTCCAAATCCGCAAGAATAGATTCAATTTTTGCAAAATTCTCTTCCAATGTAGCCGTATTTTTTTCTAACATAATCTGCACCTCTATACGCGTAATATATCTTTAACGCATGCTTTCGCTTCTCCGTCTTTCATGCGAATACGTACATCGTCTCCAACCTGCATATCTTCTACGGATGATATTCTTTTACCATTTTCATCTGACAGATATGCCATACCACCATTTAGCCGTTTTACCGGAGAAACCGCATGTACTCTTTCTACCAACAATTGAAAACGATTTCTTTTATTTAAAAGAAGCTGCTTCATTTTCATATCAAGATTCTCTGACAGCCTTGCACCGGTCATACGGTATTCACGCACCTTAACCACCGGAGACGCTCCGTATACCCTCTGTTTCATCAATCGGCTCTGCATTCTGACACGACTGATATGCTGTTCCATATTTTTATACAAAAGAGCCTTATATTCTTCCAAATATCGCTCTGTCTTAGCAAACTCCTCTACCGCCAGTTCCGCCGCAGCAGAAGGCGTTGCCGCTCTTTTATCTGCCACAAAATCCGCAATAGTAAAATCTGTTTCATGTCCTACCGCAGATATTATCGGAACACTGCATTGAAAAATAGCATGAGCTACTGCTTCTTCATTAAACGCCCATAAATCTTCAATAGAACCGCCTCCGCGCCCTACGATCATTACATCTACACCATAGTTTTCCAGTGCTTCAATACCTTTTATGATACTGGGAACCGCACCGTCGCCCTGTACAATTGCGGGATACAATACAATCTGTATAAAAGGATTACGGCGTTTCGCTACAGATATAATATCCCGAACCGCCGCTCCGGTAGGTGCCGTTACTACACCCAACGTTTTCATATGTGCAGGTATGGCTCTCTTATATTCTGCATCAAACATTCCTTCTGCAGCCAAACGCTTCTTTAACTGCTCAAAAGCCAGATACAGATTCCCTTCGCCATCCTTTTCTACGGAAGACGCATAGATTTGATACTTTCCGTCCCGAACGAAAACTTCAACCTTGCCTCTTACCACCACCTGTTGACCATCCGTCAACTGAAAATCAAGATTCTTTCGATAGGACGAAAACATAACACAGGAAAGAGCAGAACCGTTTTCTTTTAAGGTAAAATAAATATGTCCGGTAGAGTGGTATTTGCAGTTACTGATTTCACCTCGTACCAATACTCCATTACTTAAAAGATAGTCCTGCGCAAACATGTTCTTAATGTAATTATTAAGCTGTCCTACCGAATATATACTAGCCATAATTACCTCAAATATCTGCTTTTATTTGGAAAACTTCGCCAAAACTCCGTTTACAAAGGAGGAGGATTCATCCTGCCCAAACTTCTTTGCCAATTCAACCGCTTCGTTAATGGCTACGGAAGTGGGGACCGTATCATCATATTTAATCTCATATACGGCAAGACGAATAATCGCAAGGTCTACCTTACCCATTCGGTCTGTTTTCCAACCGGTAGCAGTCGCATTAATCATCTCATCGATTTCTGACAATTTCTCCTGTACTTTGGAAAATTTCTCAGAAATGTATGTATAGTCTTTCTCTGCATGAATATCTTCCTGCTCCAGAAAAAGTTTCATCTGCTCAGGCATTTCACTGTGTTCATTAAACTCCAGTTGAAATACCAATTTAAAAATCTGTTCTCTCTGCTCTCTTCTTCCCATAATCTCTCCATCATAGAAATGCCTCCCTCACGGGAGACATATCATATTTTTATACGGTTGCGGAAACCACAACGGATGCAATTCTTACGTTAACATCCACCACTTCCAAATTTGTCATTGTTTCAATGGCTGTTTTTACCTTTTCCTGTACCTCACGACAGGTTTCAGGTACCTTATATCCGGAATGAATTCCCAACGCCATGTCGACTTTTACGGTTCTTCCGATAATCTCTACTCGTACACCCTTCGGTGCCTTACGAACGCCCATACGGCTCATCAAATCATTCTGGGAATTATCAATACTTACGACACCTTCCACTTCAGCAGCTGCCAACGCAGCAATAACAGGTACAACATCATCTGCAATTCTGACTGCACCGATTTTCTCACTTGCTTCTTTTGCCATTTTCATTTCCTCCTTCTATCTGAACATACAATTATTCCAGTTTAAAATCATATAAATTATATCAAATTCAGACCATTTTGCATAGTCCTATCTTACAGCATAAATGTATAAGTATACAACTTCTCATTTCTTGTATATGCCAAGGTTGCGGTATCACTGCTTAAATACTGAAAAATCTGCTGATTATTCAAAAGTTGAGTTTGTACATCGTTAAAAACAGACAAATTTGCACAACGTATGGATACGCAATCCTGTTTATTTGCATAAGCCTCATCAAAAATATGCTCTAACGTAAGACTATCCAGATTTACAATATATAATCCTTCTTTTACATAGTAATTCTCTATCTGCGAAATACAACTGGGTAACACTATGGGGTGATTTATTATATGAGTATGCGAAATATCCATAGTAGTAATGCATAAATAATCATAATTAATAGTGGACAGAGACTGCGTTTCACCTACATCGCTTAAATAGGAAGCATCTCCCCATGTGGCGTCCACATAATAATATTGCTCACCGATTTTTACCATGTTCCATGCATGTCCTTCTCCGCTTAAAACGGTTCCGGTTACCACGGCGGTATTCACATCTAACTGCTGTAAAAGATACTGTACTGCCTTAGCATATCCCAGGCACACGGATTGTCTGTAAATAAATACGGAACAGATATTTTGATTTTCCGGCGCATCCAAAAGATATTCGGTATTTAAAATGACATATTCATATATATATTTTACCTTTTCATAATCCGTAGCATTCTGCGGAACGTCTTTGAGACAGGTTTCCACATATTGAGCAATGAGCGTTTCCGCTTGTGCAATTTCTTCTCCGGTCATGGTATAATTTGGGGTATAATCAATCTTTTGAATATTGCCTGCAAACATATATTTTTCGTAAGTATATCCATCCATATAAAATATTTCGGGATGATCCAGCAAAACATATGCCGTTACATCTTCAATATCCTGTGGATGATTACTGCAAAGCGGAATATCCGTAGCCTGATTCTGTAAAACAATGAGAATTTCCGCATATAATTGTCTTTTGTCTGCATCCATATTGTCATATGAATATAAGCCTTCATTTTCAGACATGGTAGCAACAATTTTCTCATTACTCATTCCGACAGACTGCCGTTTCTTCCAATCCTCATCGCTTAATTTTCCGGTAAATACCAATTCAGTTTGGTTTACATAATTTCCTTCCGGATTATCTATATTATCATCGGAATTCAGCTGATGAACGGTTCCTTCCCCATGTATACTCCCCGGCGTCGAACTGTTTGTAACTCCGGAAGACGTTGCGGAGGATATTGCTCCGCTTTGATTTTCAATTCCATAATGCCTGTCCATCACTTTCATAAAAATAAAAATCCCGGATATTGCAATTACAAAAGCAGACAAAAGAATAATGTACTTTTTCAAAATATGCTCTCCTAATACATTTCTTTATTCGTGACCAAACTCCGACAATACAAGTCCGTCATTACGGTCCAAAGTCATGCCCACACTCCATGCATTCACAAATAACAACAGAGGATTGCCACGCATGTCTTTTACTTTCTTCATATCAGATGTTCCCACAATTTTAGCAACATCCACTTCATCTTTATTCTCAATCCAACGAATATGTTCATAAGGCAGAGGCTCTAATTTAATTTCAACATTATATTCGTTTTCCAGACGATATTTTAATACTTCAAACTGAAGGACGCCTACAACACCTACGATGATTTCTTCCATACCGGTGTTGAATTCCTGGAAAATCTGGATTGCACCTTCCTGTGCAATCTGGGTTACACCCTTCATAAACTGCTTACGCTTCATAGTGTCTACCTGGCGCACGCGTGCAAAATGTTCAGGTGCAAAGGTCGGAATACCATCGTATAAAAATTTATTTTTAGCTGTAGTTATCGTATCTCCGATGGAGAAAATGCCGGGGTCAAATACACCGATAATATCGCCTGCATATGCCTCATCCAAGATTTTACGCTCGCTTGCCATAATCTGCTGAGGCTGTGAAAGACGCATGCTTTTATTTCCCTGCATATGGAATACTTCACGGTCTGCTTCAAACTTACCGGAGCAGATTCTCATAAAAGCAATTCGGTCACGGTGTGCTTTATTCATATTAGCCTGAATCTTAAACACAAAAGCGCTGAAATCATTTTCACAAGGATCAATCACGCCGATATCCGCCCTACGCGCCAAAGGTGTTGTTGTCATTTTTAAGAAATTCTGCAAAAAAATTTCCACACCGAAGTTTGTTAATGCAGAACCGAAAAATACAGGCGTCAATTTACCTTCCTGCACTTTTTCCAAATCAAATTCCGCACTGGCGCCGTCTAACAATTCAATCTCATCGGAAAGTGTAGCAAACGCATCTTCGCCGATGTACTCAAGAAGCTTGTCCTTATCATCCACGGAAATTCTCTCTACATTACCTTCCTTGGTTCCTTTTTCGGTATCTGAGAATATTACCACTTCTCTATTCTCTCTGTCATAAACACCTTTAAAAGCCTTACCGCTGCCAATAGGCCAGTTAACGGGACAGGTAGCAATACCAAGCTCCTTCTCAACTTCATCCAATAAATCAAAAGTATCATTAGCATCACGGTCTAACTTATTGATAAAAGTAAAAATAGGAATGCCGCGCATACTGCAGACCTTAAAAAGCTTTCTGGTCTGAGCCTCCACACCTTTGGACGCATCAATTACCATGACAGCAGAATCTGCCGCCATTAAGGTACGATAGGTATCTTCCGAGAAATCCTGATGCCCCGGAGTATCCAGAATATTTATGCAATATCCGTCATATTCAAACTGCAAAACCGAAGACGTTACGGAAATACCCCTTTCCTTCTCAATCTCCATCCAGTCAGAAACTGCATGTCTTGCAGTCGCTTTACCTTTTACACTACCGGCAAGATTGATTGCTCCTCCGTATAAAAGAAATTTTTCCGTTAATGTTGTTTTACCCGCATCCGGGTGGGAAATAATCGCAAAAGTTCTTCTGCGGTTTACTTCATGTTGTAAGTTGCTCACGTAATTGTTCCTCCGAATTCAATCGTTTGTATTCATATGCATCGGCTTTGTTCTCTTTAAACGAACAAAAGCCTAAAGCATATCGTTTTTATAGCATGGACTCTCCTTCAATATCACCTTCCACACCAAGCAATTTCAGGGTTGTGGCGGCAATATCCGCAAAGCTTTCTCTCGTACCCATATTCTCAGGTTTTATTGCAGGTCCATACATCACAAAAGGGGTATGCTCCCTGGAGTGATCCGTAGACACCGTATATCCCGGGTCACAACCGTGATCGGCAGTAATCATTAACACATCTTCTTCCCCAAGCTTAGCAAGCATTTCCGGCAGTCTTTCATCAAATTCCGCCAAAGCCTTAGCATAACCGTCAATGTCATTCCGATGTCCGTATAACATATCAAAATCTACTAAATTTACAAAACAAAGACCGTTAAAATCCCTGTCCATCCAGTTTAACATCTTATCCATACCATCAGTATTTGATGTAGTATAAACATATTCCGTAATCCCTTTTCCGGCAAAAATATCATTGATTTTGCCCACAGCAAGCACATCCATACCTTTTTCTTTTAACACATCAAGCATGGTGTTCTTAGGAGGTATTAATGAATAGTCATGTCTTCTTGCGGTACGGGTATAATTACCGTTTTCTCCGATAAAAGGTCTTGCAATAACACGTCCCACGCCATGCTCTCCCTGCAACAGTTCTCTTGCAATTTTGCAATATTCATATAACTTTTCAACCGGAACCACATCTTCATGAGCAGCAATCTGGAACACACTATCCGCAGAAGTATATACAATCAAAGCGCCTGTTTTTACATGCTCATCACCATAATCATTAATGACCTTAGTGCCGGAATAAGGCAGATTGCACAAAGTCTTACAACCGGTGCGTTTTTCAAACTCTTCAATCACTTCAGCAGGAAATCCGTTTGGATAAACAGGCATAGGCTTCCCGGAAATAAGCCCCGCAATCTCCCAATGTCCGATTGTGGTGTCCTTCCCCTTGGAAGCCTCCTTCATTCTTGCAATCACTGCTTTTATATCATTGGTTTTCTCGCCCGCTTCCACTCCGTCAATATTAAAAAAACCGAGGTTTTGCATGTTGGGCATCGCAAAAAATTTACTTGTAGCCACGGAACCCAAAGTATTGGTTCCCAAATCATTATATTCTGCAGCATCCGGCAGTTCGCCGATTCCAAAGCTATCCAGTACAACCAAAAATACTCTCTTCATTCAGTACTTCCTTTCTGCCTCATAATCCTGTGCTTTTATGGCATTACACCTCTAACATATTATATTATCACATCTTTGTGTAAAAATCATCCATTCTTTTTAGGACTGCGTGGGGGTAATTACAATATTTTCCGCAGCAATACCTGTTTTTCTTTGAACAATATCAATAATCTGTGCACATTGAACATCCGTAAGCTCTGAAACCGCCACACAGACATCTGCGCTGCTTCCCGTAATACTGACCACAGCGTTCCGGTAACCTTTGGCTTCCAGAAGAATTTCCGCAGACATTTCCCTTTCGGCAATATCCGTTAATGCTACCATGGAATTCACCGCATCCGTTTTCTGCACATCCGTTAAACTTTCATTATTGATAATTTCCAGCAGATTCTCTTTATTTCTGGCTCTGGTCTGCTCTTTTAACAGTCTTGCATCTGCAAGATTGCTTACTGCCCCCGATGAAGTAAAAACTGCTTCACCCGGCACTTCGTCAATTATATTTTCTCCCTCTGACAAAAACTGTCCTTGCGCAGAAACATCTTCTCCCGATGTTTCTTTCGCTTCTAATTGGGCTTCCACATCCGCACTGTCCACAGTTTCACTGATAAAAGCACTGAGATTATCCTCTGTCTCCATGACAACATCAGCGTACTGATCCTCAACCTCTACATATTCATTGTCCAAGCTGGCAATATCTTCCTCGGATATATCAAGAAGTGCAACGCCATCCTCATCTACAATGGTATTTTCATCCATAGACAGCATTTCTTCTTCCGCCACATTTTCGCCGGCAAAATTCAAATATCCTGCCACGGCAATCATAAGTGCAAGGGCAATAATCATGGTCTGATTTTTTTTAAACATTTTTTTCACAATTCTCTTCCCTTCTAATTGATATTCATTTTAACTATTTTAATTTTATGTACATCAATTCCAAATAATGCCTGAATTGCATCCGTAATTGCAAGATTTACATAGCTGTTGTCTCCTCCTTCCGCCACAACAAGTACCCCTTCCACTTCCGGATAAATTTCCTGAACCACATAGGGAATATTTCCTGCATTCGTATCCGCGTACACTGTGTTTTCTTCTTTGGAACAAGACGTATCCGTCTGATTTCCCGCATCATTATAATTGGTATCCCGGCTGGAAGACCGGTCTTTTTCCACTACTTCCTTCGCGGATGCTTCAAGTGTAATCATAACTTTTACCCTGCCCACGCCTTCCATTTGAGATAAAATATCTTCCAACCGCATTTCCAACTCTTCCTGATAATCTTTGGCACTGTATGATTCCGTATCCGTATCAATTTGTATTGTTTTTTCCTCCTTGTTACTTTGGGTAGGAATGGCTAACACCGCAAACAATACGCCCACGATAATGATAACCAGCATTAAATCCTTGCCCTTCCATTTTTTCTTTTCCAACAAAGCCTTTATTTCTGCCTTCATTTTATTGTCGCCTTCCTTACTAACTTTATTATGATTCACCTTCCCGGTAATTCTTCCAAGCATCGTCTTTTATTTTTTCAAAATCCGGTGCCGCCCCAAACATTTTTGTTTCATATATTTCCCTATAACTTTCAAATGTTTCATAACCTCCATCCCGAATCATATCCAGTACAGGCAGAAGCAACATCATTGCCATAATCAGACCAATAATCATTTTAATATATTTTTCGTAAGCTTCACTGACACATAAGTGCAGGACGGTCTGAGCCAGTATCATAAAAATTCCTGCTTTTTTTATAGTTTCCAGTACATATTCAAACATCTAATATCCCTTTCCTGCAACTGCCGTCACCAAAGCAATCAGTATAAAAAAAATCATTACAATGGCAAGGGTAGCTTTTAGCAACAAAAAACCGCCTTCCGATACTCTGTCAATACACGTTGTCATTCTTTTGTCCCCGAATATACCTATACACGCACCTGAAATTTTAATAGCGCAAGCCATGATAAAAATTTTGGTAAGAGGTGCACTGACCAGTAGTATCATCATGAGCAGGGCTGTGATACCGATACTGTTTTTTATTAACAAAGCAGACCCGAGAAACATTTTGGATACAGAGTCCGTAATGTCTCCAATTCCCGGAATTGCAGCTACCGACTTTTGAAACATGGTATAACTTACCATATCCGCCATCGGATGAATCAGACTTTTCATTACACCAACGCCCGTCACCGTGGTAATACATATTTTTATCAAGAGAGACACACCTTTCTTTAGCAGTTGAATGAACTCTCCAAATCGGTCGTCCTCCGATGAACCGCTGATAACCGAAATAAAAACAAAACAGGTAATCATCGGTATCACCACTTCCGGAAATATTATTTCCACAGCATATAAAAGCAAAAGATTTAACTGATAAAATGCACCGGCCGTTACGGAAGCATAACACATGGCTACAGCAATATAAAACGCCGGTATGAGTATCTGTGTAAAAGATATAATACTTTCCACCACCAAAACTGCAGTTTCCGTCATAGCATAAAACATCTGCAACAATAGAATTACAGAATACAAATATGTAAAATAAAATGCTAAATCCGTAATCTGCCGATTCCCAAAAAGACTTCCGCATTGATGCAAAACTGCCGAAATGCCACCAATGATAAGCAAAGAAACAATGACCTGCATCATATCGGTAATATTTTCTTTTACAGTACCAAAAATCATTTCCCAAATCATGTCCAAGCCGGGCATCTCCCCGGACATAAGCTTATAATAGAATTCTTCAAACAAATCCCCAAAAGTTGGCATAAAATGTTCCAGATTTCCTGTTAATTCATTATAATTCATATTGTTTCTTTTCCTTTTTAGGCATTATATAAAATCTTTTACAAATTTCGTATAGTATCAATAAATGCCATTAAAATCGGCATTCCCGATAACATGATGTACATTTTTCCAAATACCTGTATCTGTTCCGACAGACTTCCAAAGCCGGCATCTTTGCAAATTCCTGCCGTAAACTGACACAGATAGGTCACTCCCAATACTTTTAATAAAATGGTAAAGTATGTCCTTCCGTCACCCAAATACTCCAAAACACTTTGCACCTGCTCAAAAATCGGTACTATCTTATCCAGCGACAACACCATAATCAAAATGGAACCTGTCATTCCCAGTATCATGGCCAAAACCGGTTTGTGTGTTTTTAACTCCAGCGCCAGCAAAACCGTTGTTGCCCCTATTACCACCACTTTTATCAAATCCATAAAAGCTCCTTTATAATTCAAACAACTGTTGTATGGTTTTAAATAACTCTAAAATATATGGTACAATCCATGACAAAACCAGTAAGAGTCCTGCTAAGCTGGCCAAAAAAGCATGTTCCTCCCGCCCGCTGTGTTTTAGCACCTGGCTTAAAATTGTAACCAGAATTCCCACTGCGGCAATTTTAAAAATAAGACTAACGCTCATATATTTCCTCCGTATTTAATATCAAATAATTGTAATGCAAAGTACTAATCCGGCAGTTACACTCAAACATAATGTAACCTTACTCCTATCTTTTCGCACAACTTCCGCCTCGCGGATAACATTGTCCCATTCCGCAAGACTTTGACGCAATACCTCCAAAGGCATAGCCATTGTTGTTCCGTCAGTACATCTGATTACCCCTTGCAGAATACGCTCTTCTTCTTTTCTCAGCATAAGAACACCTGACAGTTCCCGAATTTTTTCATTCCAATATATTCGTGGTTCCTGCCTGCGTTCTCTCTCCAACAACTGATATAAACCTTCAAAAATACTTTTATATGGCTCTTTCAAACCCATAGATAATGCAAAGCAGCTTTCTCCGAAAGTTCCTTTGTGACTTTCTGTTTCCAACAACAGGGAATTTAATATGTATTTGATATAAATCAATTCTTCATAACGTCTGTGATATTCTTTAACTTTGGTCCACCCGAATCCTATACTGCCCAGAATAAAGCAACTACAAGCCATTAACTTAAATATCATAAAATTATTTCACCCTTTTCATTACAGATTTGCAGTATTGAATTATTCCCCGGTCTGCCCTTTAAAATAATTATTCTTTCAAACCTGCCATGCCCCAGCATATTTTTCATATGCGGATTGGAAAGCAAAGTGTTATAGCTGTTTCCATGTACGGTTGCGAGCATTTTGCAACCAAGATAAAAGGCCTGTTGCATTGCATGATAATCTTCTTCTCCGCCCAATTCATCCACCGCAATCACCTGAGGTGCCATAGTCCGCAATGTCATTAACATTCCCACCGCTTTAGGACAGGCATCCAAAATATCCGTATGCATTCCCACATCATTCTGTGGCATGCCCAAATAGCAGGAAGCAATTTCGGAACGTTCATCAATTAAACTGATATTCATGGACTCATGTTCGCGACTGCCATTGGAAATTTTTCGGACCAAATCTCTTAATAGTGTGGTTTTTCCAGATCCCGGCGGGGAAATAATTAGCGTACTTTTTAATTCGTCCCCTGCGTATATATGGGGAAGAAGCTTGTCTGCCACTCCTTTTATTTCATGAGCAATTCGGATATTCAATGCAGTAAAATATTTCATTCCTTTTACTTCTTTTCCGTTCCATACAGTCTGTCCGACAACGCCAATTCGATGTCCGCCTTCCACTGAAATATACCCTCTGCTCAATTCTTCTTCAAAAGCGTAGATGGAATGTCTGCAGATATGGCTGAACAACTCAGTAAACTCCCGTTCCGTTAAACGCACACCTTGTATTGCATTTTCCGTATATCCTCCATTTTCGGTCAGATACAGACTCCTGTTTTCTTTTAAAATCTGTACCGGACCGTTTCTTCGAATCCTTAGCTCTTTTACCTGCACATAATCTTTGATTACATTTTTAAAATAAGGAAGTAAACTATCCGGAAACAATGCCTGAATACTTTCCTGTTTGTACATACTATGCCCGTCCTTTCAGAAATATGTTTTATAAAATTCTTATAAAATATATTTATCTAAATATATGAGCCTTGTCCCTTTTTATGCACAAAAAACCACAAAAAAAAGATGCCGGCATAACCGACATCTTTTATTTCATATAAAATTATTTACAATCCTTAATAGAGAAGCTCATTCTTCCCATCTTGTCCTTACCAAGGCAAACAACCTTAACTTCGTCGCCTAATGTAAGTACATCTTCTACATGCTCAATTCTTTCCTTGGAAATCTTAGAAATGTGAACCATTCCTTCTTTTCCGGGAGCGAATTCAACAAATGCACCAAATTCTTTGATGCTTACAACCTTACCCTTGAAAATCTGGCCTTCTTCAAAGTCTGTTACGATGGTCTGGATCATTTCGATTGCCTTATCCATCATTGCAGCATCTGTACCGCATACGCTTACAGCACCTTCGTCTGTGATATCAATCTTAACGTTGGTTCTTGCAATGATTTCATTGATGGTCTTTCCTCTCTGACCAACAACCTCACCAATCTTTTCAGGATCAATCTTAATCTGAATAATCTTGGGAGCATATTCGTTAACCGTCTTACGAGGCTCTGCGATAGCAGGCTTCATACAGTTTTCCATAATAAACATTCTTGCTTCACGACATCTTGCGATAGCGCCTTCTACGATAGGACGTGTTAAACCGTGAATCTTAATATCCATCTGAATAGCTGTGATACCGTCTTCTGTACCTGTTACCTTAAAGTCCATATCGCCGAAGAAGTCTTCAAGACCCTGGATATCTGTTAAAAGTACGAAATCGTCATCTGTATCACCGGTTACAAGACCACAGGAAATACCTGCAACCATCTTCTTAATGGGAACACCTGCAGCCATAAGTGACATACATGAAGAACAGGTAGATGCCATTGAAGTAGAACCGTTTGATTCAAATGTTTCAGATACGGTACGGATTGCATAAGGGAATTCCTCTTCTGAAGGAAGTACTGCAACCAATGCCTTTTCTGCCAAAGCACCGTGACCGATTTCACGACGTCCGGGACCGCGGCTTACCTTTGTTTCACCTACAGAGTATGCAGGGAAATTGTAGTGGTGCATATATCTCTTAGCTTTTTCGTTATCATCCAAACCGTCAATCTTCTGTACTTCTGACAAAGGAGCCAAAGTACATACGTTACAAATCTGTGTCTGTCCACGTGTGAACATAGCAGAACCGTGTACACGGGGGATAATATCAACTTCTGCTGCAAGCTTACGGATCTGGTTCATCGCTCTGCCGTCAGGACGCTTCTGATCCTTTAAGATCATCTTACGTACGGTCTTCTTCTGGTACTGGTAAACTGCTTCACCAAGTACAGGTAACCAATCTTCCTTATCAGCAAAAGCTTCTTCCAACTTATCTGTAATCTTGCGGATATTTTCTTCTCTTACCTGCTTTTCATCTGTGAAAACTGCTTCTTCCATTTCAACGGGAGGAACAATTTCCTTGATTGCAGCAAACATTTCCTCAGGAATTGCACAGCTTGTATATTCATGCTTTGCCTTACCTACTTCTGCTACAATTTCATTGATCCAAGCAATAATCTTCTGGTTCACTTCATGAGCCATGTAGATTGCTTCAATCATCTTTGCTTCAGGCACTTCGTTAGCACCTGCTTCAATCATAATAACCTTTTCGGAAGTTGAAGCAACGGTTAACTGTAAATCACCGTTTTTCCACTGTTCCTGATTAGGGTTTACAATGAATGCACCGTCTACCAAACCAATCTGTGTTGTTGCACAGGGTCCGCAGAAGGGAATGTCTGAAATAGAAGTTGCGATAGCTGAACCTAACATAGCAACCAATTCGGGACGACATTCAGGGTCAACACTCATTACAAGGTTATTTAATGTTACATCGTTTCTGTAATCCTTGGGGAATAAGGGACGCATGGGACGGTCAATAACACGGCTTGTTAAAATCGCATTTTCTGACGCCTTACCTTCTCTCTTATTGAATCCTCCGGGAATTTTACCTACTGAGTACAACTTCTCTTCATACTCAACGCTCAAAGGGAAAAAGTCAATTCCGTCTCTGGGCTTTTCACTTGCTGTTGCTGTTGATAATACTGTAGTATCACCATAGTGCATAAAAGCTGCACCGTTTGCCTGTGCAGATACTCTTCCGATGTCTACGGAAAGGGTACGACCTGCCAATTCCAAACTAAAAGTCTTAAACATTTTATTTCCTCCTAAAAAAATATATAGAGGCAGAAGACCCGAAACTACTGCAAAAACCAAAAACATTTTTAGTCTTTGCAGTGGTCTCGGCTTAATCTTCCGCCATTACTAACAATAAAATTCACTTGCAAATTCTGTCGCGCAAGCGGTGTGTTACATAAAAACAAGGCGGACGAGGTATCGTCCGCCTTTGCAATTACTTTCTAATTCCAAGTCTTTCAATCAGAGAACGGTATCTTTCAATGTCATTCTTCTTTAAGTAGTCAAGCAAACCACGTCTCTGACCAACCATCTTAAGAAGACCTCTTCCTGAATGGTAATCCTTAGGATTCTGCTTCATATGCTCAGTGAGTTCCTTAATTCTTGCTGTAAGAATAGCAACCTGAACTTCGGGTGAACCTGTGTCACCTTCGCATCTTGCATATTCAGCGATGATAGCCTGTTTCTTTTCCTTTGAAATCATTTTCATTTCCTCCTGATATTTTTATTATTGCAGCTAAGTCATAGGTCGGAGTGTCCCATAACCTGGCAACAATTTTCCATACTGGGTTAGTATAACACATATTGTTTTTTATGTAAAGCATTTTTTATTAGGGCTCTGTCCACTCATCCCACGGAACCAAAATTACCTGTTCCTTTCCGTGCCAAACGGCATAATGTTGATTTCTCCAATCGTTCGGATTCGTAGTGATATCGTCAACATATAAAACATGAAGCTTAGGGGCAATTTCCCTTAGATATACAACAGGCTCCGGTCCGCTTAAAATTGTCAAACGTTGCAAATACTGCATATGATAATGCACTGCAAATCCCTGCTTCATATACTTAGCCGCCGCATAAGAAGGATACTCAGCTTCTTTATCTCCACAGGTCAAAAATACACCAGCCAAGGCAAGGGATACAATTGCATAAAAAACAACACCATGGTTTATTCCAAATTTCTTCACTTTTTCTTTGGAAGACTTCTTTAATATCCTCTGCAACCACCCTATCAAATATACTTCATTTACAATAAGCAACAAATGATATAACATTTTACAATTGTTAAATGTTCTGGGAAGTCCTTCCTGCCCTAAACCATAATGACTTGAGGTAAACGATGCGGAAAACAGGCAGAAACTGAACAAAAGTACCAATAGCGGAAATCTGAAACGGAATTCTGTCTTCTTCACTGAAGTCCAAATTGCCGGCAAGGCCAAAATGAGCAAAACAAATGTAAATAACGACATCCATTTACCGCAATACTTAAAGCCGGATGCAAAAGAACGCAAGATTGCAACAATCGGTGAAATATCCGCAAAATTTCCTCCTCTTACAGCATTACCCGGTGCTGAAACATTCACAATAAATGCAACAACAAATACAAACAGAGGCAGGTACGATAAATAAAAATATGTATACTTCTTTTCTTTCAAAGTTTTTTTACTTCTTTTATTCACCATATATAGAACCGTAAACAAAAGAGAAACGGAAACAATTAAAACCATACTGATAAGCGCATTCAGATAATTACCGCCGCCGACACAATATGCAAAAAATACAGCAAGCACGCAAGTAGCTATTCTGACAGCCTTTTTTTCCGCTGTAACGCAACGAAGTACAAATGCTACCATTAAAAACATGACAGCCTGCATAAAAGTATAATGTATTGCCGCGTTATACCAGAAAAAAGCAGATGCCGGTGTATAAATTCCTTCTATCATCATAAAAAGAGAAATGATTGCAACAATACATGTATTTGCATAAGACGCTTTTAACAAATCATGCAAAACCACCTTAGCCAAATATAGAATGGATAGGGTAAGCATCCCCAACATAATATATGGCACCGCCGCATAATATTGCTCTCCAAAAGCGGCCGGCGTTAATGCCATCAAAAATACGGAATTAAAAGTCCCCTGCCAGGTCTCATACGTATGCTCTGCTCTTCCCACCGCTGCTTTAACAACTTCAATCAGTGAGTGGGTATCTCTCCACGCATTGCGAACATCAATTCCATATCCGTAATCATCTGCACAAGGATGATCATACCGACCAATCATCAACAATGGCAACAGACATAACACAACAAAACATATAATCGCAATAACCGCCACTATTTTTTCATTCAGTTTCCATTTAAAAATTTTCATTATGCTATCCTACTTTTAGTCAATTAAAATTGATCTCTGTGTAATCGGTGTACGATAATACACACTTGAAATCTTAATACCCGTTGAGGGGCTGCTGGCATGAATAACCTGTCCGTTTCCAATATAGATGGCAACATGATTAATGGTTTTACCATATCCGTAAAACACCAGGTCACCTGCCTGAATTTCACTCATGGATACATAGGTTCCGTATTGAGCCTGAGAACCGGAATGATGTGGTAATGTCACACCATATTGTTTGAATACACTCAAAACAAATCCCGAGCAATCTGCACCGTTTGTCAAACTGGTTCCGCCCCACACATAGGGATTACCAATGAACTGCTTTGCATACTGACACAAATCTACGCGTACATCCGACACACCTTCGCCATAAAGAAGTTCTGTCATAGTGATGGCCGTACCCAATTTTTCTTCAATGGTGATATACTCTGCAGAAGCGTACACTTTGTCGCCATCCAAAAGCAGTTCAACCCATCCATCCTCCAACACCTGAGATAACTCCAAGGACTCACCGTTTGGAACCATGGTAACAATTTCACAATTTGTGTTTGGTTCTGTTCTTATATTTAATGCATCCGCATTTACCACAGCCATGGGCTTAACGATCTCTTCTGCTTTTCTCACCGCATCCATACCGGTTAACAGATAATCTGTACTGACATATCCTTCTACTTCTCCGGAAATGATATGTGCCCATTTGCCGTCTTCCGTTATGGAAAGAATTTCACAAGCAGTATTATTAGACATCTTTCCAACAAGTTTACCGTTTTCACTAGGTTCCTTACGTACATTCAAGTGGTTGTCCACCTGGGCAATACCAATATTGCTGTAGCCCCAGAAATCTACGTTATCTATATCGCTTTGAGAAATCTGACTGCTGTCCCCTGCCCGTTCTAACACGGAAGCAACCCCTGCATCCCAACTTCTGTTATTTACATTATCTATTACCGTCTGCACCGCTGGTGTTGTAGCAGTAACATTCATAACATCTTCGGCACCGGACATAAAATATACAGGTTCCGACGCTTCTACCGGCAATGCAGTCCCCAGCATCACAACACTGAAAACAGCTAAAGATCCGTACAATAAAGCCTTTTTATGTAACATCTATATCTCCTTTTACTCTAAAAACAATCTTAATAAAATAAAAACGCAACAATTTTAAATTGTTACAAAATTGTTACGTTTTTATTATAATCCTTTTTTATTTTATGTCAATCTGTATTTCACAAATCTTAGCTGGCAATATTATCCTTTACCATAGAATATGCAATATTAACCGCATGGTCGGAAACACGTTCCAATCCGGAAACAATGTCGGAGAATAGCATTCCCGCATCCGGAGTACATTCATTTCTCTTCAAACGATCGATATGCGCCTGTTGAACCTGACGTTCCATTTTATCAACCTTGTCCTCAACCTCTTCGATTCGGGGAAGAAGTTCTTCCTTTTGATGTGCAAATACTTCGATACACATATGAACATTCTCATTGATTAATTCCATCATGTCCCTTAATTCATTAAAAGACTCATCGCTGAACTTAATGCCTCTCTCCTTACGTAAAACTGCCGAATCCGCAATGTTGTTCGCATGGTCACCGATACGTTCAATATCATTTACCACATGGAAGAGACCACCAAGACTCTTTAAATCTTCGATGGGAAGCGTAGACTGATTAATCTTTACAAGGTAATTCGTAATGGACTTATTTAAGAAGTTAATATTCTCTTCCACTTCTTTTACTTCTCTGATATCATCTTCATCCAAAGTTACCAATGCATTCATTGCGCGATTTAAGTTGTCGCTGGCAAGACTCGCCATACGCTCGATTTCATTAACAACTTCTACAACGGCGGTTGCAGGGTTAAATACTACCTTATCGCCAATAAACTGTAACTTATGGTCATCATGGTAGCCAACTTTTTCTTCATCACCGGGAATGATAAGATAAGTCGCCTTCACCAAAAGATTACTGAACGGGAACAACAACAGTACCTGGAAAACCTTAATGGAGGTATGTGAAAACGCAACAAAACGTCCTGCATCACCGCCGGCAATCGTATAAATACCATCTACAATCCAATTTCCGCAAAGAATTAAAATAATAAATACAACTGCAGAACCTACAAGATTGAACAGGAAATGAATCATCGCTGCACGCTTTGCATCTTTCATTCCGGCAAGGGAAGCAATTAATGCAGTTACGCAAGAACCCATATTACATCCTAAAATAATAAACAGACAAATAGGAAGATTTAATAAGCCCTGTTGCGCCAGCAGAAGTACAATACCTACGGTTGCCGAAGAACTTTGAACCACGGCAGTAACCAAAAAGCCTACCAGTACCGCCAAAAACGGATTTGTCATGGAACCAAACAACTCTTCAATCACGGGACTCTGCTTCAACGTCTCCATTGAACCACTCATCATGGACAACCCAAGGAACAAAACACCAAATCCTACCAAAACATCGCCAAATTTAATTACACCCTGTTTCTTAAAAAACATAATCAAAACAACGCCCAAAAGCAAAAACATAGGAGCATATTTTGAAAGATTTAATGAAATCAATAAAGAAGTTACCGTTGTACCGATATTGGCACCAAAGATAACTCCAACCGCCTGATACAAAGTCATCAAACCGGAGTTTACGAAACTGACCACCATTACAGTACATGCAGATGAAGACTGTACAATACCGGTAAATATTAAACCGACTGCAATACCGCTAAGCTTATTCTTGGTAAAAAATTCAAGAATTTTACGCAATCTTGCACCTGCAAAATTTTCAATGGATTCACTCATTAATTTCATACCAAAAAGAAATAAACCCAAGCCTCCGGCAAGTCCCATAAGCATTTCAAAAATCTGTTTTCCGTCCATAGTTGTCTCCTCTACCCGATGGGTAACTTTTTCAAATGTATCTTATCTTTTCTTTTTTGCCCAAATTCATCCAATACAATTATATGGGATAAGATGTCAAGATTTCAATAGGGAAATTTTTTTCGTCCTTTTATACATAGAACTTCGACTTTTTTCGGCATTTTTCAGTGTTTTTGATGTATTGACTTCATAAAAACAAAAAATTCACACCATAAAATTATGATGTGAATAATTGTTGAAAATAATCTTTTGCTTTTTCAATATCCAGATGCAGTTGTTTCTTTAATGCTTCCAAATCAGCAAATTTACGTTCCGGTCTGTGATAATACAAAAAGTCCAGCTTTATTTCTTTTCCGTATACCTCTTCATCCAGTCCCAGAATATGCGTCTCCACACCAATAGCCTCTTCCGCACTGACCGTTGGCTTGGTTCCCACATTGGTAACGCCAAAATATTCTTTTTCGTCTAATGTTACCCTTGTAAAGTAAACACCCTTTGGCGGTAAAAGTTTCTCTCTCTCAGATACAATATTACAAGTAGGAACGCCAATGGTTCTGCCCAGTCGGTTTCCTTTTAAAATTACACCTTGCAATGCATAATATCGTCCCAACAGTTCACGACACTTTTCCATTTCGCCGTTGCTGACCGTTTCTCTAACCAATGTCGCACTGACTTCTTCGCCTTTTATATGAAGTTTAGAGCACTCACAGAATTTGAAATCAAGTTCTTTGGATATACCTTTGATGTAATCGGTGTTTCCTCTGCCGTTTTTACCAAAAGATACATCCTCCCCCGCCACCAAAACCTGCATATTCATTTGCTTTATAAGGACATCTTCTAAGAAATCCTCCGCTTCCGTCCCTGCGGTTTCACTGTCAAAGGGATACAATATGTAATAATCAATCCCTGCCTTTTCCAAGAGCTGTTTTTTCTCCTCTGCCGTCAAAACAAAACCGCCCTCATACTTACCAAAGAAAACTTCAGGCCCCGGATCAAAAGCCACTACGACAGTACGCAAGCTGCATTCCGCCTCTTTTTTTAACCGGTCCAGAATGACCTTATGTCCCAAATGCAGGGAATCAAATTTTCCCATTGCCACGGCCGTTGGTTCATCTATATGAAATTGTTTCGTACGAATCACTTCCATGACATTTCCCTCTCTTAATTATGTAAACCACTTCTTTATAATCATAACACTTCCGAATTATATCTCACATCACTGCACTTTATAAAAGAACATCTTCTTCGGTATAAAAGCCTTCTTCTCCTCCACATATCCGTATACGCCATAAAAGATACCGTCTGTGCCGTAAACTAAAATATCTGCGTATTTCCTATCTTCCGGCCTTTTTACCTGATTATCCTCCTCTGACAGCACCCCTTCCGCCTCAAAATGTAACATCTTCGGATACAGCCAATTACCGTTTTGAACAGCTTTCATACACTCTTCTTTTACAATGACCTTAGGAAAACCATCAAAAACCGTATCTACTCCCTTGATTACGGAATCGATTTTTCCCGCCTTCATCAAGCTTTCAATTTCATCCAAGGTCTTGGCTTCTTCCAAGGTAAACCCTGCCGTCTTACGGCGAATCAGACTTGCCATGGCACCGCCGCAACCTAACTTATCTCCGATATCATTACATAATGTACGAATATAGGTACCTTTGGAACAGGTTACAATCATACGCACCCTTGGTAAAGCCACTTCCAATATCTCGATATTTTCGATGGTAATATCTCTGGCCTTTCGTTCTACAGTCTTACCTTCTCTTGCCAGTTCATAAAGCTTCTTACCATCCACTTTTAATGCGGAATACATCGGTGGAATCTGCTTTTGCTCCCCGATAAAAGAAGCAATCACAGCCCGAACCTCATCTTCCGTTACAAGCACTTCTCTTTCTTCCAGTGTCACACCGCTTGTATCCTGGGTATCCGTTGTTACACCTAATAAAAGTTCTGCTTCGTACACCTTGGTGGTATCCGTTAACATATCGCACAGTTTAGTGGCACAACCTAAACAAACCGGAAGCACTCCCGTTGCATCAGGGTCCAGTGTTCCGGTATGTCCGATTTTTTTCTGTTTTAAAATGCCTCTTAATTTGGCAACCACATCAAAGGAGGTAAATCCTTTTTCCTTGTGAACTACAATAATTCCGTCCATTTACTGTCCTCTTTGGAAATCTTCTTCCACAAGTTTTAAAATTTGTGCAAGTATTTCTTCCGGTTCGCCCTTATAATAAAAGCCTGCGGCTCTTACATGTCCGCCACCGCCAAAATATTCGGCAACCTTAGATACATCCACAATTTTTTTGGAGCGAAGGCTTACTTTATAGGTGACTGCGTTAATCTGGTACATAAAAATGGCACAATCCACGCCCTGAGTAATACGAAGCTGATTAATTACTCCATCAAAATCCTTACCGGTAACACCCATCTCCGCCATAGTCTTCATATTGATGAAACCGGATATTACCTTACCGTCCATATGAAGCTTACTTTCCAACAGAATTCTTGCCAGAACAAGATTCTGTAAATAAGTCTTCTCATAGTAAGTCACATCCAAAAGTGTCGGATAATCAAAACCGTATTCAATCAATTCTGCTACAATGCGCAAGGTCTTGGGTGCCGTATTGGAATACTTAAAAATTCCCGTATCATGTGCAATTCCAAGATAAATTGCTTCTGCAATTTCCTTATCCATGTAGGCTTTATCCATCAAATCATAAATTAACTCACTGGCAGAACTTGCAGTAGGTACTACATAATTTACCATGGCACAACCGTCTGCATTGCTGATGTGATGATCAATATTGATGGTTTTTTTCGCATTTTTAAAATACTTTTCACCGTTACCGATACGATTATCCACCGTATCCACAATGATAAACACTTCCGGCTGTTCTTTATCAAAAGCATAATTAAATTGTTTGATTCCTTCCACGCAGTCAAAGCAAGGTGCGATTTCATCGGAAAATACCGTAATCTCTGCATCGGGCAGTCTCTTTTTTAAATAAAGAGACAGGGCAAGGGTGGCGCCTATACAGTCGCCATCCGGTTTGATATGCCCACATATTCCGATTGTTTTTGCTCCGCTGCATTCTGCAACAATATCAATCAAGATTCTTCTTCCTCTTCTTCTCTTTCATGGATTCCCGCGTTTACTTCATCAATGAGTTTAGACATATTGATGCCGTATTCCACGCTCTGGTCCATGATAAAACGAATCTCCGGTGTGTTTCGAAGATTAATTTTTTTAGCCAGCTGGTTTCTGATGTAGCCCATTGCGCTGTTTAAGCCTTTTAAGGTATCTTCCTGAGACTGTACATCTCCCAAAACACTGATAAAAGCTTTGCAGGATTTTAAATCCGGAGCTACTTCCACAGCCATGACCGTAGTCATGGGGTTAATGCGGGGGTCTTTTAATTCACCGCGGATAATCTCCGCCAAAACCTTCTGCACTTCCCCATTGATACGGGTATTTTTTACACTGTTTTTTCTCATTATCTGGGTACCTCTACCATAATGTAAGCTTCTACAATATCAAGCTCCTGCATTTTGTCGAAATCTTCAAATACAAGGCCGCATTCGAAGCCTGCTTTTACTTCTTTTACATCGTCCTTGAAACGCTTTAAGGATGCCAGCTTACCTTCGTAAATCTGCTCGCCTTCACGTGTAATACGTACCAAAGCGTTTCTCTGGAACATACCGTCAAGCACATAAGAACCTGCAATATTTCCGATTGCGGATGCCTTGAATATCTGACGTACTTCGGCATGACCGATTACCTTTTCTTCGAAAATAGGATCCAACATACCCTTCATGGCAGCTTCCACATCTTCGATTGCCTGGTAGATTACGCTATAAAGTCTTACGTCTACGCCTTCCTTCTCAACAGTATCTTTCGCCATATTGTCAAGTCTTACGTTGAAACCGATGATAATTGCCTTAGCTGCACTTGCAAGGATAACGTCAGATTCATTGATTGCACCAACACCGCCGTGAATTACCTTGACCGCAACTTCTTCATTGGAAAGCTTCATAAGGCTCTGCTTAACCGCTTCCACGCTACCCTGAACGTCAGCTTTGACGATGAGGTTAAGTACTTTTAAGTTACCTGCCTGAATCTGTGAGAACAGATCATCAAGAGACATCTTAGCTTTAGTATCTTCCAATAATTTAACCTTATTCTGTGCAATAAAGGTTTCTGCAAAGCTCTTTGCTTCCTTATCGTTCTTGTGGCAGACAAAAATTTCACCTGCATTGGGAACATCATTCAAACCTAAGATTTCAACCGGTGTAGAAGGTGTTGCTTCTTTTACGCGGCGTCCCTTATCATCTACCATGGCACGTACTTTACCATGAGATGCACCTGCAGAGATAAAATCACCAACGTGCAGTGTACCCTTCTGAACCAAAATGGTTGCAACAGGACCTCTACCCTTATCAAGCTGAGCTTCGATGACAAGACCACGTGCCTGTCTCTTGGCATTTGCTTTTAATTCAAGCATATCTGCAGACAAAAGAATCATATCCAATAATTCACTGATACCGTGACCCATCTTCGCACTTACAGGTGCAAAAATAGTGGTTCCGCCCCAGTCTTCACTTAAGAGTTCATGTTCTTCCGCCAACTCACGCATAAGGTTGTTAATGCTGGGATAGCTATCCATCTTTCTGCTGGGATCGTTGAAATCATAACCGATTTTATCAACCTTGTTTACTGCAACAATAATCTGTACGCCTGCAGCCTTAGCATGGTTAATTGCTTCCTTGGTCTGAGGCATAACACCGTCGTCTGCCGCAACTACAAGGATTGCAATATCTGTTGCATTGGCACCGCGCATACGCATAGCTGTAAAAGCTTCATGTCCGGGAGTATCCAGGAAGGTAATCTTTCTGTCATCCACCTGAACCATATAAGCACCGATGTGCTGTGTAATACCGCCTGCTTCTCTGTCAGTTACGTGGGTCTTACGGATTGCATCCAAAAGGGATGTTTTACCGTGGTCAACGTGACCCATAACACAGATTACGGGAGGTCTTTCTGTCATGGTAGCCTCGTCTTCTTCTTCCTCTTTTAAGAGCTCTTCAATTACGTCTACCTGAACTTCCTTTTCACAGATAATATCATATTCGATAGCAATTTCTTCAGCCTTTTCAAAAGAAATCTCTGAATTTACGGTAAGAATTTCACCTTTTAAGAATAACTTCTTAACGATGGCAGAGGGCTGTAATTTCATCTTGTCAGCCAAATCTTTTAAGGTAAGAACTTCGGGAATTGTGATTACCTTAATATCGTCCTCAACCTTTTCTTCCACTTTCTTTTCAGGCTTGATAAAGCTTCCGGGTTTTAACTTGCCCTTTCCTTTACCCTTGAAATCGCCGTCTTCATAGCTGGATTCTTTTTTCTTCTTATCTTTTTCCTGACTGATGCGACGTTTTTCGTCATCTCTATGCTTCTCAGGTTCCACAACAGGAGCATCGTTTCCAAACATACGGCCGCCCTGAGGTTTCTTAGCGAAGCGGTTATCTTCTCTTCTGCCGCCTCTTTCATCGCCGTCTTTGTGGAAACCGCCCTGGCCTCTGTCTTTATTAAATCCACCCTGAGATCTTTCGCCTCTGTTATCACGATTGAAACCGCCCTGAGGTCTTTCACCCCTGTTGTCACGACCGGATCCGCCCTGAGGTCTTTCGCCCCTATTGTCACGATTGAAGCTGCCCTGAGGTCTTTCACCTCTATTGTCACGATTAAATCCGCCCTGGGGTCTCTCTCCTCTATTATCTGCAGGACGTTCACTTGCAGGTCTTGTATTCTGTACAGGAGTTTCTACAGCCACTTCTTTCTTGGGTGCAGACTGAGGTCTGCTGTTCGGATTACCTGCCGGAACGAAATTCACTGCAGGAGTTGCCGAAGGCGGTGTCGTGGGACGAATCAAACCGGAAGGTCTTGCGCTTACATTATCCGCAGGCTTTTTATTCTGCACAGGCTGACCGGGTCTCTGGGCCGGTCTTCCCGCATTCTGTCCACCCATTTTACTATTCTGAGGATTCCCTACGAAAATAATGTTTTTCTTTTTCTTGGGTCTGTCATCCGCTTTTGAAGGCTCTGCTGTTTCTGCCTTGGATGCCTCTGCTTCCTTCTTAGGTGCTGCTTCTTTTGTTACCTCTTCTTTTTTAGGAGCAGCTTCCTCTTTTACCTGTGGTGCAGCTTCTTTTTTAGCAGCCTTTGCAGGAGCTTCTTTTTTAGCAGTTTCCTTTACGGGTGCAGAACTTGCCGTCAAATTCTTTCTGACCAAATCAACTTCTGCATCTGCTAAAATCTTCTGAGGACTTTTATAATCATATCCGTTGTCCTGAAGAACTTTGATTACTTCTTTACTGGTTATATTCAAATCTTTTGCGAGTTCGCTTATCTTCATTTATTTACCTCCGTATTGCTTATTGAGTCTTTTAATTTCTTTTCTATGCCTTTGGCAAAACCTTCTTCGATTACGGCAACCGATGCACGCATTTCTTTACCGATACAATGTCCCAATGTCTCTTTTGTTCCGTAAAAATATATTGGGGTGCGATAAAAGGTGCACATATCGTTGTAACTTTTTTTAGAACCGTCCGATGTGTCTGTGGCAACAATGACAAGCTTTGCTTTACCGGCTTTGACCATTTTCTCCACCATAAATTCACCGCTGACCACATTCCCGGATTTGGTTGCCAACCCTAAAAGGGCTAAAATTTTATCATGCATCAAGCTCTGTAAACTCCTTTTCCAAACCGGCATAAATTTCATTGGAAAGACTCATCTTGAAAGAGCGTTCCAAACCCTTGTTTTTCTGTGCTTTTTTCAAACACTCCAACGAATTACAAAGGTAAGCACCTCTTCCGTTTTTCTTTCCGGTTGTATCCAGAACAATATCACCTTCCGGAGTTTTTAACACACGCATCATGGACTTTTTCTCTTTCATTTCCATGCAGCCAACACACTGACGCAAGGGTATTTTTTTGTTCATCACAACCTCCTATCCGATGTACCGGAATGCTACCAAGAATTATTCTTCATCCTCTGAATATGTTTCTTCGTATTCGCCTTCCTCGTACTCTTCATACTCTTCGTATTCTTCTTCATCATCCATATAATCTTCATAACGGAAGCCGTAAGCGTCTTTCGCCTGAGTTTCACTCTTAATATCTATCTTATATCCTGTCAACTTTGCAGCAAGACGGGCATTCTGTCCTTCCTTACCGATTGCCAATGATAACTGATAATCGGGAACAACAACCTTAGCTGTTTTTTCATCAGGATCCGCAAATACCGCAACAATCTGTGCAGGAGATAATGCATTCTGGATTAAGTTTCCGGGGTTTTCATCCCAGTTAATAATATCAATCTTCTCGCCGCCCAATTCATCTACAATGGCATTTACTCTGGCGCCGTTCAAACCAACACATGCACCAACGGGATCCACGTTTTCATTGTGGGAATAAACTGCCATTTTAGTTCTGCTACCGGGTTCTCTGGCAATGCTCATAATTTCAACGGTACCATCTTTGATTTCGGTAACTTCTGCCTCAAACAATCTCTTAACAAAATCGGGATGTGTACGGCTTACCAAAATACGGGGACCCTTTGAGTTTGCCTTTACTTCTAAAATATATACCTTAATGCGGTCTGTAGGACGGAAATGTTCTCCCTTCACCTGCTCAGACTCATTTAAGATTGCATCTGCTTTACCAAGGTTAATGGAAATATTACGTCCGATGTAACGCTGAACAACACCTGTAATGATGTCTTTCTCTTTTGCATGGAACTGATTATAAACAACGCTTCTTTCCTCTTCGCGAATCTTCTGCAAAATTACGTTCTTTGCGTTCTGTGTTGCAATACGTCCGAATTCCTTGGACTTAATTTCAACCTTAACGATATCGCCGACTTTTGCCTTCTTTGCAATCTTCTTAGCATCTTCCAAGGCAATTTCAAGCATGTCATCCATTACGTCGTCTGCAGTTTCCACAACTTCCTTCTCTGCATATACACAGAAATCGCAGGTTTCACGATTGATTTCAACCTTTACATTGTCTGCCTTACCAAAGTGGTTCTTGCAGGCAAGCATCAACGAATTCTCAATTGCCTCAAAAAGTGTTTCCTTGCTGATTTCTTTTTCCTTCTCAAGAATATTCAGCGCTTCCATTAATTCCTTGTTCATTTTCTTTTTTCTCCTCCTATCTAAAAATCCAGTGCCAATCGCACGACCGCGATATCTGCTCTCTGGAAAATCATTTCATTGTCATTGTTTTCTATTGTAATTGTATCTTTATCGTATGCTTTTAAAACACCTGAAAATTCCTTGCATTTATCAATCGGCTTATAGGTTTTAATCTCAACCTCTTCTCCAAGACTCTTCTCTAAATGCTTATCTTTCTTCAATGTTCTTCCAAGTCCCGGACTGCTGACCTCTAAAATGTAGGATTCCTCAATGTAATCTGCTACATCCAAAGCATCCGACAATTCTCTGCTGACTGCTTCACAATCTAAAATATTCACGCCGCCTTCTTTGTCAATATAAGCCCTCAAATACCACTCGCCTGCTTCTTTGACAAATTCCACATCGTAAATCTCCACATTGTGCTTAGCAACAATCGGAAGCAGAAGTTCTTCGGTCCTCTGTTCGTAAGTATCTCTTTTTGCCACTCTTACGCACTTCCTTTCTTTTGATTCCGAATGGTTAAATACAATTGCCTATATACCGCAAATGCCCTAACCAACAAACAAGAGTGGACTTCACAGCCCACTCTTTATCATCCTGCATTATTTAATTCTCTTGCATTGTAGCACTTTAAAAAGGATTCGTCAAGGGATAAATAAAATAAAAAAGCATCGAAACCTTTCGATTTCAATACTTCTTAGGGTTGGGCTGTTCTAATTCGATTCTGCATTTAGCAGAATCGCCGCGAGGTGCACGTCATGCTCTGCATGACAAATTTCCTTGTGCACCTCTGCCATACATAGCAATAGCATCTCCTCGGAGATGCTATTATAACACCTCGTAGGGGAATCGAACCCCTGTTTCCGCCGTGAGAGGGCGGCGTCTTAACCGCTTGACCAACGAGGCATTTATCACTGCCTGTTTTCACAGGCAATGACTATTGTATTATAATATGCTAAAAAATGCAAGTGTTTTTTTATACGAAGTCAAACAAACTCATCTGATTGCTTTCCGGCAAGTCTCCAAGCAGTCCCAGATTCGCCATAGTTTCTACAACAGTCTTGGATACCTTGGAACGTTCTCTAAAATCATCACGCGATAAGAACGGACCACCTTTAACAGCTTCCACAATACCTTCTGCTGCTTTTTCAGCAAGTCCTTCAATACTGACTAATGCCGGCATAATTTTACCATCAATAATCTGGAAATTTCTGGGATGGGCACGAAAAATATCCAACGGCCAGAATTCAAAGCCACGAGCGTACATTTCCTGTACGATACGCATATCCTTAATGGCATCCACTTCCTTGGGTGACAAACTGTTTTCCCGTGAACGATAATCCGCCAGAACTTCTTCTAAATGCTTCTGCCCCTGGCACATAATTTCATAAGAAAACGCAGAAGCTCGAATACTAAAAAATGCAGCATAATACGCTAACGGATAATTCACCTTACAGTAAGCAATACGCCATGCCATCATAACGTAAGCCGCCGCATGAGCTTTCGGGAACATGTATTTAATCTTTTTACAAGACCAGATATACCAATCCGGCACATCATGCGCCACCATCTGCTCTTCCCACTCCGGCGTAAGCCCTTTACCCTTACGCACGCTTTCCATAATTTTAAAAGACATACCGGCATCCACGCCTTTACCGATTAAGTACACCATAATATCATCACGGGTACAAATCGCCGTGGAAATAGTAGCTGTACCTTCCATAATCAGCGTCTGTGCATTACCAAGCCAGACGTCGGTACCATGGGAAAGTCCCGCAATACGTACCAAATCCGAAAAACTGGTAGGATGGGTATCAATTAACATCTGCATGGCAAAATCCGTACCAAACTCAGGAATGCCAAGGGAACCCAGCTTACATCCTCCGATCTGCTCCGGTGTAACCCCAAGTGCCTCTGTACTCTGAAACAAGGACATTACCTTGGGATCGTCCAGAGGAATGGTTAAAGGATCAATGCCCGTTAAATCCTGCAACATACGAATCATAGTGGGATCGTCGTGTCCGAGAATATCCAGTTTCAACAGGTTATGGTCAATGGAATGATAATCAAAATGTGTCGTAATAATATCCGTTGTCATATCATTTGCCGGACGCTGTATGGGCGTAAATTCATTGATATCATGACCGATGGGCAATACAATAATACCGCCGGGATGCTGTCCCGTGGTTCTTCTTACATCTACACAACCCTGTACAATACGGTTAATCTCTGCCGTACGCTTCTTAATACCACGCTCCTCGTAATACTTCTTCACATATCCGAAAGCTGTTTTCTCTGCCAGAGTACCGATAGTTCCGGCTCTGTAAGTCTGTCCGGCACCGAAAATAACTTCCGTATACTTATGGGCCTTGGACTGATATTCACCGGAGAAGTTAAGGTCAATATCCGGTTCCTTGTCCCCGTAAAAACCAAGGAAAGTTTCAAAGGGAATATCAAAACCGTCTTTATTTAATTTCGCACCGCAAACCGGACAATTTTTATCCGGCATATCACAACCGGCACGACCGGCATACGCTTTTACATCATCAGACTCAAAGTCTGAATAATGACACTCACTGCAATAATAATGAGGCGATAAAGGATTTACCTCCGTAATACCTGCCATGGTTGCAACGAATGATGAACCTACCGAGCCTCTGGAACCAACCAGATATCCATCCTCATTGGACTTCCATACCAGTTTCTGTGCAATAATGTACATTACGGCAAAACCATTGCTGATAATGGAATTTAATTCTCTCTCCAGTCGTTTTTCTACCACCTCGGGCAAATTCTCTCCATAGAGTTCATGGGCTCTGGTATAACAGATTTTACGTAATGTTTCATCACTGTTTTCAATAACCGGTGCACATTTATTAGGGTCAATGGGAGAAACCGTTTCACACATATCTGCAATCAGATTCGTATTGGTAATAACAACCTCTTCTGCCTTTTCACTGCCTAAGTATTCAAACTCGGCCAACATTTCTTCCGTTGTACGCAAAAATAATGGTGCCTGGTCATCCGCATCCGAGAAACCTTTGCCTGCCATGATAATACGACGGTAAATTTCATCTTCCGGATCCATAAAATGCACATCACAGGTAGCACAGACCGGCTTATTATATTCTTCACCCAATGCAACAATTCTTTTATTAATTGCAATCAGATCTTCATTGGAATTAATATCCCTGAATTTATCCGACTTCAACATAAACTTATTGTTTCCCAAGGGCTGAATCTCCAGATAATCATAAAAATCAATAATCCTTGCAATTTCCTCGGGTGACTTATCATCCAACAATGCACGATACAATTCACCTGCTTCGCATGCCGTACCCAGAATAATCCCTTCCCGATGCTGCATAACAAAACTCTTCGGCAATTTGGGCTGACGATTAAAATATTTTACATGAGATTCCGAAACCATACGGTACAGATTTCTTCTTCCCTCTTCTGTTTTAGCCAAAATAATGGCATGGTAAGAAGGCATTTTACGAATGGTCTCTACACTAGCCGCCGTAAAATCATTTACCTGTGTTAAGGTATGTATGTTTTTCTCTTCCAACATGAGAATAAATTTCTCAAAAATCTGAGCCGTTGCTTCCGCATCATCCACGGCGCGATGGTGATTCTCCAAAGAAATACCCAATTTTTTGGATATGGAATCCAAGGTATGCTTCGCCATATCGGTAAGCAAAGCTCTGGAAATCGCCACGGTATCTACGGATGTCAACTCCCTCTCGATGCCAAGTTGTTTCATGTTCTCCCGAATAAAACTCATATCGAAGGAGGCATTATGGGCAACCAGAACACAACCGGCACAAAACTCCATAAACTTCGGTAAAATGGTTTCAATAGACTCTGCCTCTGCCACCATTTCATCATTGATCCCGGTAAGTCTTTCAATCTCAAAAGGAATTGCCGTATGAGGATTCACAAAACAAGAAAATCGGTCACTGATTTTTCCATCCGAAACCTTTACCGCTCCAATCTCAATGATTTTATTTTTAACCGGCGAGAATCCCGTGGTCTCAATATCAAACACCACAAAATCATCTCTAAGTTTTTGTCCTTTATCTCCTACAACCGTATCCGTCAAATCATCTACAATATAGGCTTCCACACCGTAAAGCACCTTAATACCTTCTAATTTATCGGTTGTATGCTTTGCTTCCGGGAAAGCCTGTACACAACCATGATCCGTAATGGCGATAGCCGGCATTCCCCATTTATGGGCACGCTTAATCAAATCCTTCGCATAAGAGACGCCATCACTGTCGCTCATCTTGGTATGGCAGTGAAGCTCTACCCTCTTTTTAAAAGATGTATCCATTCTGGTGGTTGTAAAATCTTTTATCTTTTTAATTCCTACAAGAGAGGAAACCATCAGTTCGCCTACATATTCATCAAACTTGGCAATACCTTTCATTTTGACGAATTCACCGGGTTTTAATGCCGGTACAAACTCCTCTGTCTGGTCTGCCCAACAGAATATTTTCGCTGATATGGTATCGGTAAAATCCGTAATGGCAAATGTATACAAATATTTTTCGTTTCGCAATTCCCGGCCTTCTGCTTCCGTAATTTTACCTCGGATGGTAACTTCACCGATTTCATCCATAATATCTTTGATTGGAATCACATCATCGTCAAAATCCCTACCATAGATTACATCCGGTGCATCGGAACGTTTTAAAGGCATTCGTTTCTTTTCTTTGCCTTCATTCTCTCCCTTCGGTTGTTTTTCCTTGGTCACAGCCGCTTTTGCAGCCTCAACTTTTTGAGGTGCGGATTCCGCCTTCTCATCCGCTTTCTCCGTTGACGGATGCTTAGTGCTTCCATAATCCGCAAACTCCATGCCCTCTGAATTTTCACCCTGGTTCCCTTTTGCCCTTTGGGTAATCTCACGAACCATCAAATTCACTTTATGTTCATTTTCTTCTTTGAACTTATCTTTTTGCGCTTCTTTATATGCAATTCTAACATCTGCTGAAAGGCCGCATCTTACGTTCAAAATACTCTCCAATGCATCTTTTAATTCTTTCTCTTTTTGCCTTGCAATCAGAGTATCTTCCAGCGTCAACACCATAATATTATCTGCTTCAAATTCCACATCCCCATCATGAAAAACACGATAATCCAAATTGCCGATTTCCCGAATACTGTAAATAATACTCTCATAATAGGCCTCAAATACGGTCTTCGCCGTATATTGAGAAGGAAGATGAAACCTTTCATACACTTTTACTTCCATATCCCCACCGGCAAAACCCTGTTTGCCGATTACTTCCTGCAGAGTACAGATATCTTTCCTTTGAATCAGACGAGGACTCGACAAATAAACCCGTAAAATTGTTTTTTTCGAGTCCGTAGTTAATTTTTCTATTTCCGTTTCTTCCAGTAGTGCTTTCAGCCTGTCATCCAGCTTAATATCGCGAAACACTTCAAAAAACTTCATTGACATTCTCTCATCCTCTATGTCGGAAAGAACCGGCACAAAGCCGGTTCCCATTATAATTCTTTCACTAAATATATGGACATCTTTTAGAGACTCTATGCCTCCCAGTGATCCAATTCATATTTTAATGCAGATAAAAGTTCTTCTTCCGGAAGTTTACGAATAATCTCTCCCTTTTTAATCAGAAGTCCTTCTCCGATTCCGCCGGCAATTCCAAGATCTGCCTCCTTTGCTTCTCCCGGTCCGTTAACAACACAACCCATTACGGCAACCTTGATATCCAAAGGATAACCTGCCACCAAAGTCTCTACCTGATTGGCCAAACCAATCAAATCAATTTGCGTCCTTCCGCAGGTAGGGCAGCTGACTACTTCAATGCCACCCTTTCTTAACCCCAAAGTTTTTAATATTAACTTTGCTGTTTTAATCTCTTCCACCGGATTACCTGTCAATGAAACACGAATGGTATCACCGATACCCTGATGCAGAATGATTCCGAGTCCCACAGAGGATTTGATATTTCCGGAAAAATAGGTTCCTGATTCCGTAATTCCAACATGCAATGGATAATTGGTCTTCTCAACCAACAATTCATGGGCACGAATACACATCAAAACATCTGAAGACTTAATGGAAATTACCATATTCTCATATCCGAAATTTTCGATCATGGCAACCTTATCCAAGGCACTCTCTACAATTCCCTCAGCCGTTACACCATTATATTTCTTAACAAGCTCTTTTTCCAAAGAACCGCTGTTAACACCTACACGGATAGGGATATTTCTTTCTTTCGCCACATCCACTACAGCTTTGACTTTATCTAAACCACCGATATTTCCGGGGTTGATTCGGATTTTATCCGCTCCGTTTTCCATAGCGGCAATGGCCATTTTATAATCAAAATGAATATCCGCAACCAAAGGAATGTTGATTTCTTTTTTGATTTCTGCAATGGCTTTGGCGGCTTCCATATTCGGAACCGTACAACGTACGATTTTACACCCTGCAGCTTCCAACTCTTTAATCTGGGCTACGGTAGCTTTTACATCTTCCGTCTTGGTATTGGTCATAGATTGAATCAGAATGGGATTACCTCCGCCAATCACTCTGTCACCAATCCGAATCACACGGGTTTTATCTCTGAACATATCTATTCAATCTCCTTCATTTTTCTTGACAAAAAATTATATCCGAACCCCTTTGTTTCTGCCAAGACACTGTTGCTATTTTATCATAAGAAGTGTCATTATTCAATCCAAAAGCGCTTCTTAATTATTGCCGCCAAAGATATTAAACGGTGAATCCTGGAACCATTCATTCAATTGATCCAGTCTGTCGGCACCCTCATTGATATGATCCAGCGTCTCTGTCAATTCATTGATATCCAAACCTTCCAGAATTTGATTGATTCCGTCAAAATTAATGGAATCCAAGGTTTCCTTAATACCGTCAAAATTCAATGTCTCCATAATATTATTAAAATTCTCCAAAGACTCATTTAATTCTTCCATATCAATCTTGGCTAACTCTTCTATTACAGGCTCCGCCTTATCCAAAAACTTATCGATTCTGACAAACGACACAATTACAAGTATCAGAATGGCTAATGTCATTACCATGGTAATAATGGAAAATACCCTGTTCACAATCATCCCTTTTCGCATTTTTTTCAACATAACATCCATATTGTTCGGTTCCATAATTTTCTCCTTTGCACACACTTTTTGCCTATCCGGAAGACACACTTCGACTTCCTGATTACTATTATATCAAGTTCATAATGATTTACAAGAAACTTTTTGCTCCTTCATTCCATTGGGACACTATTATGCTGCATTCACATTCCAAAATTGCAGTTTTATAAAAACGCTGAGATACCCTGTCTAAAAAAAGGCCCGTCAACAAAATCATTCCGCCGACAAGAAAGAGCTCAGGCAAATTCACCTGAAGCTGAACCTTATAAAAAAACAGACATCCTATATATATCGCTCCGCCAATCCCTCGTATAATACCGGCAAGAAAATATATTGCATGCCCGGGTAAATAAATCATTTCCTTCTTATTTTTGGTCAAAGCCTCACTCAATTCTTTACCGCTTTGATATCTTAATCTTTCCTCTTCCATGGTGCATTTGGTAATAATATTACGAACCCCTGCCGGTACCCCATATTTCTTCAATTCACGTTTTCCGGAAACAGCTTCATGATCAAACGCCTCTCTTCCGGTTAACATAAATTCTAATACTTTTCCAAAAGAATAAATATCACTTTGTGCACTGATTTCTCCTTGCCTCAATTCCGGTGCGGCATATCCCGGTGTTCCGTATATTCCCCCGGTAACATCCTGCTGTATGAAAGCACCTCCAAAATCAATCAGACATACTTCTCCATCTCCCACCATAATATTCTGCGGTTTCAAATCTCCATGCACAATCGGTTGTAACTGTCCATGCAGGTATGCAATGATTTCACATAACTTTTTAGCAATCCGCATAGCTTCTTTTACACTAAGTTTGCCCCTCTTCTTTACATATTCCTTTAATGTAATTCCTTTGGCCAGTTCCATTACCACATATACTTTCCCGTTTTTTACCATAACATCATGTAAAGCAGGCAAGCCTTTATGCTCGAGTCGCTGTAATACCTGTATTTCCCTTGTAGTATCTTTGCCCTCTTTACTTAATACCTTCATTGCATATTCCTTATTGATATGTTGGTCTGACACCCTATACACATTGGCAAAGGCACCTTCTCCCAACATTCCCAATACCAAATACTTCTCTCCGATTAATTCCGACCGATTATAATCCCCGTACAATTATCCTTCTCTCCCTTGCCTCTCCCTCTTAATACAATTTCTTTCAGTAATTTCTTTCTATCTTTATCGCTTTTTTCCTGCCTTCCCAAAGCCATGATTGCCTGCAAAGTCAAGCATCTGTGAAAACCGTCACTGCATAACAAAAACGTATTTTTTCTGTTATAACGCCCCGTTTCAATATGTAGTTCCGGCATTCTGCCGACACCAACCGCATCCAGAAGTTCTCCTTGCGTTCCATGAATACTTTTACCGATTTTTTTTACTTTTTTACCGATTCTGTAGCAGACGCAATCTCCCACATAAAAATAATAATAATCACCGGGCGCCAGTATCAGCATGGAAAATGTGGTTCCCAAAGCCTTTCCTGCAAGTTCACCTTCTTTTTTCAGTCGATTATGCACTTCCCCCAAGGCTCTTTTTACACTTCTGTATAATTGTTTTGTCGTTATTCTGCGACACAGGGCAGGCAATGCCTGCTCATAAAACCACTCCGTCATGTAAGTGACGGTCAACCCGCTGGCATATTCTCCTTTGACAAGGCTCCCCACCCCGTCGCATACCATTAAAAGAGCATATGGTCCTCCCCCCGTCATAACTGCCTGCAACGCATAGCTGTCCTGATTGACTTCGTAATAATCCCCTTTATCCCAGATACAGGAGTATCTAAAATGCATTCTTACCACCTCAATTGTAATATGTGAAAATTCAAACGAATGTTTAATGAATAGCAGATTTGCCTTCTATTTTATCTATACCATAAAAAATAAGATTGCTCAATATTAATAACGATATATATAAATGTTTTCATCGACAAATCGAAAACAAATCTTGTCATTTTATTTGCCACGCAAAATATCCCTGTAAAATTCAAAAAACGAGATGCGCATTATTACGCATCTCGTTTTTATATCATCTGAAAAATCTTGAAATATCATTAAATAATACAAATACCATAAGCAGCATCAAAACCACAAAGCCTGCCATATGAATATAAGCCTCTGCTTTCTTAGGTACGGGTTTGCGAATAATCGCCTCAATCAGAAGAAATACCAGCCTTCCTCCATCCAAAGCAGGAATCGGCAACATGTTCATAATGCCAAGATTAATACTGAGTAATAATGCAATATTAACCATGCTAATCAAAACGGTAAGAAAACCATATTGTTTGGTTACTTCAATGGTGTCGCTGATAACACCTGCAACCCCTACCGGTCCGGCAACATCATCTTTGGTCAACTGTCCGGTTACCAGCATTTTCAAACTTTTAAAAGTGACATCCAACCAGTATTCCACCTCATACCAGCTGTACTGAAACAAATCCAATCCTTTGCATACATGCACTTCTTTACAGGTAATACCCATCACATAGGAACTACCGCTTTTAACCGGCTCCATGGTAGTTGTATAACGCTCACCGTTTCTCTCATATTCTACTTCCCATGTTCCTCCGTCGTACAGCAGGGTATTCAACTGGATATCCTGAAAAAGATGTATTTTCTCCCCATTAATCGCCGTAATGACGTCCCCGGGACGAAGTCCCGCCTCATAAGCCGGATATCCTTCCGGCGTTTCCGAAATCTTCGGCAAATTGGAACCGCAGGCCAATACAATAATCATGGCAAGAAAATATCCCAAAATAATATTAAAAAGCGGTCCTGCAATTACCGTTGCAATTCTTGCCCACACGGAAGCATTCTGGAAAGAACCTTCCTGTGTAGTTTGGGGACGTTCCATGGGATTCTCATTCTGAATCTTCTCAGTCTCTTCATCTTCCTCAAAAAGACCATCTTCCCCCTCAAACATACAGGCCCCGCCAATCGGCAAAAGCCTTAGAGAATATTCCGTTTCTCCTTTTGTAAATTTAACAAGTTTTGGTCCCATACCAACAGAGAACTCAAGTACTTTTATACCGTTTGCCTTTGCCACAATGAAATGTCCGAACTCGTGGGCTACTACCACCACACCAAAAATGATGACAAACGCAACAATTGCCCATAAATTAAAATTCATAGAACTGCTACATTCTCCTTCTATCTTTTAAAAATGCTTCGCTATATAATCATATGCTTCTGCTTCCGTATTCAGAATATCCTCCACGGAAGGATTGCTGATATTCTTATGATTCTGCATACAGGCTTCAATGACCTCCGGAATCTGCAAAAATTTAATTTTACGGTCTAAAAACAGACTCACAGCTTTCTCATTTGCTGCATTGTACACCGTAGGCATACTTCCGCCAATGCCTGCCGCATCATAGGCAAGCTGTAAACCACGGAAAGTTTTCATATCCGGCTTCTCAAATGTCATGGTGCCCAAATCAAAGAAGTTCACTCTTTTACCGGCCATCGGCCGTCTGTCCGGATAAAATAACGCATACTGAATCGGCAACTTCATATCCGGTGCTCCAAGCTGTGCCATTATGCCGCCATCCACATACTCCACTGCAGAGTGAATGATACTCTGCGGATGAACCACAACCTCAATACGATCCAAATCCACATCAAACAACCACTTCGCTTCCATCACTTCCAAACCCTTATTGCAAAGAGTCGCTGAATCAATGGTGATTTTTCTGCCCATGGCCCAATTGGGATGTTTTAACGCATCTTCTACCTGAATATTTATTAAATCTTCCCTTTTTCTTCCTCTAAAAGGTCCTCCGGAAGCAGTTAAAAGAATTTTATTTAAACGCTCCTTGGGCTGTCCCTGTAAAGACTGGAAAATAGCACTGTGTTCACTGTCTACCGGCAAAATTGCAACATTCTTTTCCTTGGCCAACGGCATAATAATATGACCTGCCGTAACCAGTGTTTCCTTATTGGCAAGCGCAATGGTTTTCCCTGCCTCTATGGCTGCGATAGTAGGTCTGATACCTATCATTCCCACAATTGCCGTAACCAATACTTCACAATCCTTATGGGTGGAAATCGCGAGCAAACCTTCCATTCCGCTTAGCACTTCCACATTCATATCACTGATTCGTATCTTTAAATCTTTAGCAGCATCTTCCGTCCACATAACAGCTACCTGAGGTTTAAATTCACGAATCTGTTCTTCCATTAACTTTACATTAGTGCCTGCCGCCAGAGCTACCACTTTTAAATCAGGATTATCCCGTACAATTTCAAGAGTCTGAGTACCTATGGAACCGGTAGACCCTAAAATAACAATATTTTTCATCATTACATCAAATTCAATTCGTTCCGATAAACGCTGAATTTCCTTTCTTTTACTTTAGTTAAACTGCATCATCAGCATTACAAGGAAAAATACCATGGGGGCGGTAAAAATAACACTGTCGAAACGGTCAAGAATTCCACCATGTCCGGGAATCAGCTTACCGTAATCTTTAACCTCGTAATTTCTCTTAATGGCAGATGCGGTCAAATCGCCACACTGGGATACTACAGAGCCCACCAGACAGATAATGGAAAAAACCGCAATAATTCCATATGTGGAATCCGTACATGCCGCATAAAGCCATCCGAACAAACCGCCTGCAAGTGCAGAACCTACCACACCGCCGATAGCACCTTCCACAGATTTCTTGGGACTCAACTTCGGTGTCAGTTTGTGCTTTCCAAACAGCATTCCTACCACATATGCACAGGTATCACATACCCAGGAGCTCATAAACACTAACCACATCAAATAGATTCCGTTGGGTAATTCTCTTATATAATAAATAAAAGAGAGGGTCAACGCCACATAAATCAAGCCAAAAGCCGCATGGGTAATCTGAGTGATATTATGTCTCGGAAAAGTAAAAATATATACCATAAACATGGATACCACACTCAAAACAAATACAAACAGCATCAGCACCGTAAAATAGTTAAAAGTTCCCTGGGTCTTAAATAGCCACTCCCCCCACATTTCACGGAACGGTAACAAATCATCCGTAATTAACAACAACAGATAATATAATATAATCCCTGTCAGACCAATCTTCTCAAATCCCGAAATTTTGTCCGGATTGGGGCGCACTTTGGTTGCTTTGGTAAATTCCAGATATCCGATACAGGATATGGTTCCCAGAAACAAAGCCATTAAAGGCCCTCCGGCAAACCCGAAAAACAGGATTACCGCAACTATTACTACCGAACTCCAAAATCTTGCTTTAAACATATGCTCTCCTCGTGTTCCTACTTCGCATTACCGAATCTTCTGTCCCTGCTGTTATAAGCTTCAATTGCTTTTACTAATTCGTCCTTATTAAAGTCAGGCCATGGAATATCTGTAAAATAAAATTCCGTATACGCCAACTGCCATAAAAGGAAGTTAGAAATTCTCTGTTCGCCACTGGTACGGATTAACAAATCCGGATCCGGCACACCTTCCGTATCCAAATGGTCTGATACGTACTGTTCGGTGATTTCTTGCGGTAAAAGATTACCCTCTTTTACATCTGCCGCTGTTTTTTGCATCATACGAATCATTTCATCCCTACCGCCGTAATTAATGGCAATCTGGATAAACAAACCTGTATTGTTCTTGGAATCTTCTTCTAATTCCGCAATAGTCTGCTGAATATCTTCAGCAAGTCCCGTTTTATCACCAATTACGCGGAACTTAACATTATTCTTGGCAGCCTTCTTAAAACCGGTCAAAAGATATTTACGAAGCAAGTCCATCAATGCAGACACTTCTTCTTCACTGCGTTTCCAGTTCTCTGTTGAAAATGCATATACCGTAAAATACTGTACACCCATTTCTCCCACTATGTATATCATGTCTTCCACATTTTTGGCACCCTGAACATGCCCCATTTTACGGGGAAGCCCTTTGCTTTTGGCCCATCTTCCGTTACCATCCAAAATCACTGCTATATGCTTGGGAATATTCATATTATGCTCCGTTCCAAACACCTCAAATACCTCACTTCTTAAAACATTCAAAGTGTTTCCATCCATCATTATAAAACATTTTCATAAACAACCAAGAAGAATCACAAAAAACACATACTTTTTTCATGATTCTTCCATAATTTTTCTGATTATACGGTAAGTACTTCTTTGGATTTTTCTTCTACCAAATCTCCGATATTCTTTACGTACTTATCTGTAAGTTTCTGTAACTCATCTTCCATTGACTTAATTTCATCTTCGGAAATTTCAGTTTTGGCAAGTTTCTTTAACGCATCATTACCGTCACGTCTGATGTTACGTACTGCAACTTTGGCATCTTCGCCCTTCTTACGTACATCTTTTACGATATCCTTACGTCTTTCCTCTGTAAGTTCAGGGAATACAAGACGAATCACAGAACCGTCATTGCTGGGTGTAATACCGATATCTGAGGCAAGGATTGCTTTTTCAATTGCCTTAATTAAGCTTTTCTCCCAAGGTGCAATCTGAATAATTCTTGCTTCAGGTACGGTAATGTTACCTACCTGCTGTAAGGGTGTCATAACGCCATAGTAATCAACCGCCAACTTATCCAATACATGGGGGTTTGCTCTTCCTGCCCTGATCGTCATGAAATCAGCTACAAGGTGTTCGTAAGTCTTGCGCATTTTTTCATCATATACTTTGATTTTTTCGTTCATTTCTCTATCCTCCCGATACTTTTTATATTTTCATTTAATAAGGTTCAAATTCAGCCGAAAATTCCGTTTTCGGATTTCGATGTCCATGGATTTACACAGTAACCTTAGTTCCGCTAAACTTACCATTTACCGTATTTACAATACTGTTCTCTTCATTAAGGCCAAAGACCCACATGGGCATCTTGTTGTCCCGCGCAAGGATGGATGCTGTCATATCCACAACCTGTAAATTATTGGAAATCACTTCGTGAATAGACACTTCGTCATACTTCTTGGCATTGGGATTCTTGGCCGGATCATCATCATAAACTCCGTCAATGGATTTAGCAAGAAGAATTACTTCTGCATCCACCTCAATGGCACGAAGCACAACACCGGTATCCGTACTGAAATAAGGATGTCCCGTGCCACCGGCAAAGAATACTACCATACCCTTTTCAAAGTACTTATTGGCTCTGTCCTTCGAGAATAATTTAGTAAAAGAGCCACACTCAAAAGGGGTTAAAATATTAGTCATCATACCTACGGAACGGAAAATTTCCGATACATAAATACAATTCATAATGGTTGCCAGCATACCAATCTGGTCCGCCTTGGTACGGTCAATATTCTCACTGGTTCTTCCTCTCCAGAAATTGCCGCCTCCGATTACGATACCTACCTGAATACCGTCATCTACCAGTTGCTTAACCTGCAAAGCCACTTTTCGTACGGTTTCTTCGTCAAAACCGGTTTTCTTATCTCCCGCAAGAGCTTCACCGCTTAATTTTAAAAGAATTCGCTTCATATGTAGCCTCCTGTATTATTCAAGTCCATCAAAGAATGAACTGGGATTTACATCTGCATAACACTGTGAACACATACCTTCCACTGCCGCACCGTTATTGATCTGTACGGACTTGGATTTGATATTACCTTTGATAATTGCGGAAGAATCCAGTATAACAGGACCGCGTACATCAATATCACCCTTTACCGCGCCGGCAATTACTGCACTTCTCGCACATATATTACCGATTACTACAGAATTAGGGCCTACCTTCACACTGTTATCACATTCAATGTCTCCTGTAATTTTAGCAGCCTGAGCAAAAATTTCCACTGCCTTGGAATTACCCTGAATGCTTCCGGACACATTTAACTTACCGCCGATATCAATATTACCCAGCACGGTTCCTCTCAAATCAAGGCCACCGGCTGTGGAAATATCACCTGTAATGATCATTCCCTCGGGAATAATACCCACTTCCGCATTCTCATCTGTCATGGATACCGCTACATCCTCTTTTAATACTTCCGTTTCCATTACTTCATCTATCATGGCAATCTCTTCCTCTTTTTCTTCCGTTTCAACAATTTCTTCTATCTCTTCTATTTCTTCCACGCTTACGTTTTCATCCAACTCTGCAATGGCAGCCACCAATTCATCGGCCAACTTATCATCCTCATCTGCCATTGTTTCCGTAGCATCTGCGTATCCCGCGGCAAGACTTGCCATCACATCTCCGTTTACCCCGTCAAAATTCACTACAGGAACTTCCTCTTCTAAAACTTCATCGTCAGCTTCCGGCATCTCATATACTGCTTCTTCTGCCATAAAATGACTGTATTCTTCCTCTGAAACTTCAGATTCTTCTACACCGCTAATCTGAAATTCCTCTTCCATCTCTGCTAATTCTTTCTTTAATCGCTCTTCCTCTTCCAATAATTCCTTCTCAGTAGTATCCTCTGTTAATTCATTCACTGCCTGAGCAAGATCTTCTTTTAAATCACTAAAAAAACCCATTATACTTCCTCCGTTCCTTATTCTTCCGTTTCGTTATCATCGCTTCTTACCACATGACAAACAGGTGCTGTCCCGTCTGTAATTGGTAAAAATACCGTGTTTTCATCCGCCAAAAGTGTCTCTATAATCTGAGGCAAAGCCTCTACCGTAGTGTACTTATCGGAAGCATCATGCATTAAAACCACTGATGCATTGGATGTCTGGCTCACACCGTTTAATACATTGCTTACAATTGCCTGTGATGACAATCTGTAAGAACTGGCATCCTTACTGGTAACATTCCAGTCAAAATACACCAGACCTTCTTCTTCCAAAATATCAAAGCATTCATTTTTATCAAATTGAATGATTGTATTGGAACTACCGCCCGGAAAACGATAAAACTCACATTGATAACCAGTGATATCATACAGGTAATCCGTTAACATGGTTATATCCTGCCGGAATGCTTCAGGGCTCTCATATATCTGACTGTATTGATGGGTATACGAATGTAGCGCCAATGTATGCCCTTCGTCGATGATCCTTTGATACTGTTCTTCATAGCCATCTTTGGCAAGTACGAAAAACGTTGCTTTTACATCATATTCCTTCAATACATCCAGGATTTCACCCGTGTACTCACTGGGACCGTCATCAAAGGTTAAATAAACTAATTTACGCCCCTCATACATCTGCGAATCCGGTATAACTTCTTTTAAGGATACATCGCTTACCTGCACCGGGCTCAGTGCCTGCTCCACAACAGCTGCGGCATTGGCATCTTCCATCTGAACCGTAAGTTCCCACAATTTCTCCTGCGTTTCCTGTATGGTCAAATTCATTTCTTTTACTTGAAACAACAGATATGTGCATAGAATATTCGGTACAAGCAACAACACTATAATAAGGGTAATCAGAATCTTTTTAATCCTTTTTACTCTTTTTTTACGGTATTCGATATAATCTCTACCATCTCTTTGCTGTTCCATTTATGTTCCTCTTGTCGTATCATAATTCGATTGTTTCATATTTCTTTCTCAAAACAAACAATACCTTATCTATTTTACCACAATCCGTTCATTTAAAAAACCCTTATTTGAAGTTTTTTGCATAAACTATTTTAAAGTTTCACTGTTATTTAATACCATGGTACTGTACAAAAATAAAACATCCTGATTTTTAAATTCAATATAATTTCCTAAAACACCACTGTGCATATATCGTATATCAACCAATGTGATTTTACTGTAACTTTCAACCCAAAGCGGAGCAATGCTGCTTCCAAAAGAATCCCTGAACACAATCAGCTCATCATCCGTGGTTGCATTAGGATTCTCGATAGTGATAAGAGACAAAGGTCCTGACAGATACATTTCATAGGGATCCTTTCCTGTCGCCTTGTCCATATCATAGACATCCATGGAACACATGTTGGTATAATCGTATACATAGCATTCATCCAGAATTTTGTTATTCAAATAATATAATTTTTCCCCCTCCGCCGGCAAAGCAATCTGCCCGTGGTATACACCGTAAAAAGGTTGCTCCAAACAATATACCTCATATTCTGCCGTCAATTCTTTGCCCATGGCAGATGCAATGGTTTCTGCCACATCAACAATCTCTTCCTGACGCCAATGGGTATCTGTCCTGTAGTAATCGGAAAGCTCCATAACCTGAAACAAATCAATATACGTCATCTGAGGTAATCCTGCCTGCATATCGCATATCATTGCATCATAATCCATACTCAGGTATCCGTTTTTTTCCGCTAAATAGTAATTTTTATCCGGAATCAAAGCATAGTACACTCGACAATCTGAATTTGCCAAATATTTTTGATTTATATTCTCAAAGACCTTAACAGCATGTTCTACCGCTTCCGGCCGATAGGGATATTCCAGCTTGCTGATATAACCATCAGCCATATACAAATCATTATTTTCTTTTTGCGCAAAAACATAAAAAGCCGTTGCGCTTTTTAAGCCGCGAAAAGCATCACGTCCCGGAAACTGGTCCTGCACATAACTCTCGAAGTCTGTCATGAATCTCCCGCTCATGACAGAATCCCATGTTAAAGAAGGAAACTGCTTTAAATATCTGCGTTCCGCCAGAGAATATTCACTTTTTTCATGAAACAGGCAGACTGTTGTAATACCGAATAAGAGGCACGACATGACAACAATCAATACTATATTTCTTTTTTTATCCATATTTTTTCTTCTCCTCAACCCTTATCGCCGACATAATCAGCATTTCATCATGTCTTCCTTACGCACGCATCTAAAAGCGAAAATAAAGGAAGGGGTTAAAAGAACCGTCAACCAAATAAGCGGTTATAACAAGCCAAAGCGCAACAAATACAGCAGGTTCCAATACAAAAATTGCTTTTTGACACCATTTTTTCGCCATTACCGCCCGACAGAGTTTTTTTACAATGGGGGTTGCCCCAACCAGAGCCGCCAACAGTACAACACCATAATTTCTCAGATAATATACGGCCTCTTCCGACACCAGAGAAACGCCTCCAAAACCAAACATACCACCGATATACTGTATCGCTTCCCTCATATCTGTTGCATTAAAAATCACAAAACTTATGACAATAACGGGAAGCACATAAACATGTCCGATGATTTTATATTTTTCAAATATCTTCAGCAAAAACTGTTTCTCCAGAACCAAAAGCAGGGCAAAATACAAGCCCCAAATCACAAAATTCCATGCAGCTCCATGCCAGAAACCGGTCAGCATCCACACAACCAGAATATTAAAATACCACCGCCATTTCGGCACCCTGTTCCCGCCCAAAGGAATGTACACATAATCCCTGAACCAGCTTCCCAACGATATGTGCCACCGTCTCCAGAACTCAGTAACACTGCCTGATATAAAAGGATAATTAAAGTTTTCCAAAAAGCGGAAGCCAAATATCCGACCCAAACCGATAGCCATATCACTATAACCCGAGAAGTCAAAATAGACATGTAGCGAAAAAGCAATGGCATATACCCAATAAAATACTACCGTTTTATCCTGAGAGCCCCTGAAAAGATCGCATAACTCACCTAATTGATTGGCAATCAAAACTTTTTTACCAAGTCCCAAAACAAATCTGCGAATTCCGTAAGCAATATCTTCACCGGTAATGCTTCTTCCTTCCTCAGCCTTTTCGCGAACGCATTTCCCCTGCTTCCATCTTAACTTCCAGGCATCTTTTACCTCCAGTTGCGGAGCCACATCTTTATAACGAACAATAGGGCCTGCAATCAGCTGCGGAAACATGGCAATGTAAGCTGCCAGATTAATAGGATTTCTCTGAGCTTTTTCCCCGCGATATACATCCACGGTATAACTAAGAATCTGGAACGTATAAAAACTAATGCCCACCGGAAGCGCTATTCTCAAAAGCGGAATCTGCGTACCAAATCCTCTATTAATATTTTCAATAAAAAAGTCCATGTATTTGTAATAAACAAGACAGCCTATCTGAATTAATACAGACAAAATCATAACCGCTTTGGCAACTTTTAAATGTCGAAAAGCCTCAATCAACAGGCCGGATATATATCCGACCAGGATTGAGGCTATCATAATCATAACAATTTTAGGTTCTCCCCATGCGTAGAAAAACAAGCTGGCAACCAGTAATACAAAATTCTTAATGCTTTTGGGCGCAGTAAAGTAAAGAAGTAAAACCGTCGGTAAAAAATAATATAAAAACGGTATGCCGGAAAATAACATCTTACACCTCTGCAATACTTTTATTTCATTCTCATCATATCATAAAAACATGTAGATTACGATATATTTTACCCGATATTCAAGCATCTTTTCTTTCGAAATGTTTCTTACTTTAACCTGCAAGATTTTCTTCTGCAACCAAAACGGCATGTTCCGGGTACACTTCCGCAATTTTTGCTTTAAAGCTGTTAATTGCATCTACATTACCGAATGCGTATACCACATATTCTCCGTTAATGGTATAGATAACCAATGTATCGGGGAAACCACACATCCACTGAGTTCCGAGGATATTCTCTTTTAATGCTGTTGTAAAACTTTCTGCCTTGGCAGCATCCGTCAAATGAAGGGCTGCCCCTGTAAATGTATTAAGGTTCATACCATGCAAAAGTGTAGCTGCTTCATCGATATCCCCCGCAACATTGGCAGGCACATAAAGCATAGCTTCCAAATCCGTAGTATTGGTTACATCAAAAGCACCGGGTGCTCCGTCTACCATAGTCGCATAATCACCGCCCATAGCCGGGAATTTCTCTTCTTCCGCGAAAGCATTCCATACATTGGTAAGAATGGTCAGACTGTCATCTGTAAATTCTGCCGCTTCTTGCGATGTGTTTCCGTCAGATACCTGATTATCATTCTTATTACATCCAAATAATGCAACTGACATGGTTACTAATAATAATGCCAAAACAATTTTTTTCATATTGACCTTTCTGTAAATTTCTTTCCGCTTAAAATTGATAAAATTTACATTTCCCTTTCTTATTTTTTGTATTTTTTAGTGTTTCATACTATTAGATTACAATATGATTGTAAAAGTTTCAAATTATTTTTATTTTATTGAAGCTACGAGCCACGCATAAGAAAAATAAAAGACCTGAACGAGAGTAAACTCTCGTCAGGCCTCTATTTTTCTTATGCCTGGCTCCTAACCAATGCTTAGTTCCCTGCCATCTGCTTAGCAACTTCTGCCGCAAAGTCTTCTTCCTTCTTTTCCATACCTTCACCGGTTTCGAAACGAACGAACTTAGTAACCTTTAAGTCAGCAGACACAGTCTTTAAATACTGTGCTACTGTCTGCTTTCCGTCTTCTGCCTTTACATAGGTCTGGTCCATCAAGCAGATTTCTTTTACCTGTTTAGAAATACGTCCTTCTACAAGTCCGCTGAAGATCTTATCTGCAACATATTCTGCCTTGCCATCCATAGCAAGCTGTGCCAATGTAGCAGCTGCTTCCTTAGAAAGGAAGTTGAATAAGAAGTTCATATTGCTCTTCTTTTCTTCATAGATAGCCTTATCTTCTGCACTCCAAAGGTTCTCTGTCATAGCCTTTTCGATTAACTTGTTCAAAATAGGCTTAGGAAGAGATGCAGGATCATTTAATGCACTGTCAATAGTAATTTCTCTTAACTTAGCTAATTCATCTGCTGAGATATCATCTCTGCTTGCATACTGAGGGTTCATTGCTGCAATCTGCATTGCAATGTTAGTAAGAGCTTCTTCCGTTGCGCCTGACTTAGTACCTTCTGCACCAACGATAACGCCGATACGTCCGCCACCATGGATATAACCAACAACGATAGGAGCTTCAACCTTTTCAAATCTTCTGATGCTTAATTTCTCACCAATGGTAGCAACCTTCTCAACCAAAGCATCGTTTACAGTCTTGGAAGAATCGTCAATCCATGTAGCTGCAAGAAGTTCCTCTACGTTTGCCACGTCAGATGTAACTACCTGCTCTACAATCTTCTCAACAAAAGTCTGGAAAGTTTCGTTCTTAGCAACGAAATCTGTTTCAGAGTTTACTTCCAAAACAGCTGCCTTACCATCTGCCTTAGCGATACGGCAGATACCTTCTGCTGCGATACGGCTTGCTTTCTTTTCAGCCTTCATTGCACCACTTTTACGTAATGCTTCGACAGCTGCTTCCATATTACCATCACACTCTGTAAGTGCCTTTTTACAATCCATCATACCTGCGCCTGACATTTCACGCAGTTCTTTTACCATAGCTGCTGTAATAGTTGCCATTATATTATCCTCCTAATTGAATTAGATTTCATTATTCTGCGTCTGCTACAACTTCTTCAACTGCTTCTTCTACATCTTCAGCAACTTCTTCAGTCATAACTTCACCCTGATTTGCTTCGATGATAGCATCTGCCATCTTTGCTACGATAAGCTTAACGGCACGGATTGCATCATCGTTACCGGGAATTACATAATCCAATTCTTCGGGATCGCAGTTTGTATCTGCAATACCAAGTAAAGTAATACCAAGTGTATGAGCTTCCTGAACGCATATCTTCTCCTTCTTAGGGTCAACTACGAAGATTGCATCGGGAATTCTTGTCATGTTCTTAATACCGCCAAGGTTCTTCTCTAACTTATCCCATTCTTTCTTTAAGTTAGCAACTTCCTTCTTGGGTAATACGTCGAATGTACCGTCTTCAGCCATTCTTTCGATTTCTTTTAATCTTTCGATTCTTGTACGGATGGTCTTGAAGTTAGTAAGCATACCACCTAACCATCTTTCATTTACATAGTACATACCGCAACGTTCAGCTTCTGTCTTAACAGCATCCTGAGCCTGCTTCTTTGTACCAACGAATAATACGGTACCGCCGGCACTTGCGATTTCAGAAATTGCATTGTAAGCTTCGTCTACCTTACCTACAGACTTCTGTAAGTCAATAATGTAGATACCGTTTCTTTCTGTGAAGATATAAGGAGCCATCTTAGGGTTCCATCTTCTTGTCTGGTGTCCGAAATGTACACCTGCTTCGAGTAACTGTTTCATTGAAATTACGCTCATTTTAAAATCCTCCGTTTATTTGTTTTTTGCCTCCGCATTCCTCGCCTTTGAAGACAACCTCCCGCGTAAAGGAAGCACCTGTCACAAATCAGAATACGTGTGTTTTAGCATAACGCAAAAAGTTTAACACATTTTCTCGGGTAATGCAAGTATTTTATTGCGTTTTTATATATAAATTATAAGCCATGACGCATATGTATGATATGGACATAAAAAAGCGGAAGCTTACGCTTCCGCTTGATTTTGTAATTATTCCGTTAATAATTAGTCAACGTAGATAATCTTAGTTGCGTCAGAACCTGTAGAGGTATCTTTCTTACCATTAACGTCTGTGTTCTGAATACGAACATGTACAGAATTAGAACCCATGATGCAGTACTCAATATCTTCTCCAGTAGGATGTGCAGACTTAATCTTGTCGTTAACAGAAGCGATAGATGCACTATTCATACCAAGTGTTTCCTGAACAGCCAACTCAAATTCTGAATTACCAGTAAGAGTGTCAACATCTACCCAAGCATTACTATTAACGAAAGTAGCAGATGCAGTATCGTTCAATACAGAAGGATCCATAACAGCTGTAGTAACAGCGCTCTTTACGGTATCGCAAAGCTGTGTATCAGAAGATACGTTTGTCTTTTCAATGTACTTGATAAGCTGAGGTGCCATAACACCAACTAAGATTGCCATAATAGCAATAACGATGATAAGTTCCACGAGGGAAAAACCTTTGTTGTTTCTCATGTCTTTTTCATTCTCCTTTTCATTCATTTTTGTGACATTTTTGTGACATTTCTGTAAACTCATTATAGCAAAGCATTCATCATTCGTCCAGTTATTTTTTTCCTTTTTTTTCGATTTGTTGTTTTTTACAAATAGCTTTTCAAGGTTTTATGCGGTTTGCACAAAGGGTTTTAATGTGTTTTTTAGTTCATTACATTTCAGTTTTAGTTCGTGTAATTCGTTCTTATTTTGTTCATAAATCAATTTGTGAGTTTAATATAAAATAATTGTTTTTTCTACTGCTGCTTTCAACAAAATTGTTTACCAAAAACAACAGACCGCAGTAGAAACCGCGGTCTGCTTCACTTAAACTATTAAACTTTATTCACACATACTCTTACATTTATGCAAGGTTTTCGTAAAGGCTGAACATAGGAGAAAGCATTGCAATTACCAGGAAACCTACAACACCTGCCATAAGAATAATAATTGCAGGTTCCATCAATGCCATCATGGACTCGGTTGCCGCCTGAACGTCTTCTTCATAATACTTCGCAACGTTCTCAAGCATGGCTTCAATGTTACCGGTTTCTTCACCGATGGATACCATATGGATAACCATGGGCGGGAATAAACCGCAGGTCTTAAGCGGTCTTGAAAGAGGCACACCTCGTGTAACCTGATCTTTTGCTTCTTTCATGGCGGTTTTGTAATGTACATTATCCATGCTTCGTGCGGTAATATCCAATGCATCAATCATGGGAACACCGGCTGCAAGCAGGGTACATAAAGTACGTCCCAGTCTTGCACAGGCTGACTTGGTCTGAACAGGTCCCAATGCAGGAATCTTTAATTTTAACTTATCAATAAAACTCTGTCCTACGGATGTGGAATAGAAGAACTTGTATCCGGCAAACAAAAGACCGGCACCAATCAACATTGCCCACCAGTATGCAACAAAGAAATCACTGACTGCAATCAACGCTTTGGTTACTGCAGGAAGTTCGCCACCGATATCTGCAAACATACCCATAAAGTTAGGAATAACGAAGGTCATCATGGCGAATACTACACCAATCATAACTACGATCAATACGATAGGGTAAATCAATGCTTTCTTAACTGCTGCCTGTAACTGTGCATCCTTCTCGAACTGAACTGCCATACGAGAGAAAGACTTATCCAAACTACCGGACGCTTCACCGGCTTCAACCATGTTACACAGCATCATAGGAAATACGCCACTCTGTCTTCTCATGGAAGTTGCCAAAGTATCACCTTTGGAAATATCCGTATGTACCGCTCTGATTGCATTCTGCAATGCTTTATTTTCTGTCTGCTCTGCCAACATACTGAACGCATCAATAATGGTAACACCGGCACCCACGATACTTACGAACTGATGACAGAAAATACTGAAATCACGGTAACCTACTTTCTGACCGAAAGAAAGGTTAATTCCTTTCTTCAAACCATTCACTTCCTGAATGGAAGTAACCACATTCTTCTCTGCTTTCAATGCAGCAACTGCGGCTTCTTTACTCTTTGCCTGCATATGACCCTTTTTCTCTTTACCGTCAGGGCCAATCATTTTGTACTGAAACTCAGCCATACTCTTCCACCTTTACTTTCGTTTTATTTTATACTGCTTCATCCATATCGAAGGCTACACGAACCATTTCATCAATAGATGTTACACCATCAATAACATTGTTTGCACCTGCCATACGAAGTGTATTCATACCTTCCGCCACGGCAACTCGCTGGATTTCATCCGCAGTTACGGTTTCATGCAATACCCTTCTGATATTAGAAGTAATGGGCATGATTTCATAAATAGCGATTCGTCCTCTGTAACCACGATTACATTCATCACAACCGCAAGGTTCATAAATAATCTGATCTTTGGTAACATCAATACCTAACATCTTCTTCTCTTCTTCCGTAGCCTGTCTTCCCACTTTACACTTCGGGCAGAGACGACGTACAAGACGCTGTGCAATAATACCTACTACCGCATCACCAATCAGATAAGGTTCTACACCCATATCAATCAAACGGGTAATGGATGCTGATGTAGAGTTAGTATGCAGTGTTGAAATTACCAAGTGACCTGTAATAGACGCCTGAACCGCAATCGCCGCAGTTTCACCGTCTCGAATTTCACCGATCATAATGATATCAGGGTCCTGACGCAGAATAGAACGAAGCGCACTTGCAAAAGTCAATTCTGCCTTTACATTAACCTGTACCTGATTAACCCCCGGAACATTCGCTTCTACCGGGTCCTCTACTGTAATAATATTTACGGTTTCTTTATTTAATTCATTCAATACGGTATAACAGGTGGTTGACTTACCGGAACCTGTAGGTCCTGTAATCAGGATAATACCGTGAGGGTTATGCGTGATACTGTCAAGTCTTCTTTCATCTTCCGGATAGAGACCTAAATATTTCTTATCTCTGGTAAGACCTTTCTTCTTGGTAAGTCGCATAACGGTCTTTTCGCCATACACCGTAGGAAGAATAGAAACACGGACGTCGAATTCTTCACCATCTACAATCTGGGTGATACGACCATCCTGAGGTTTTCTCTTCTCGGAAATATCAAGGCCGGAAATAATCTTAATACGGGCAACCATAGCAGAAAGTACGTTAGTATTATATTCCATAACCTGCTGCAATACACCGTCAATTCGGTATCTGACACGAACTGATTTCTCCATAGGTTCAATATGTATATCGGAAGAACCCATACGAACCGCTTCATCAAGCATGGTACGTACAATCTTAACAATCGGAGCATCACTTACGGATGCATCCTCTCCTTCTTCCTCATCAAATCCATATTCATCTGCATGTTCCGCCTGGAACTGTTCTGCCGCTTCCATCGCCTGCTTCTTACCATACAACTTATCCAACTGGATGTTAATCTGGCCTGCACTGCAATAATACGGCTTAACTTCCATACCTGTAATAAGCTGAATATCATCCATGGCACCCAAGTTCATGGGATCTGCCATCGCCACCTTAATACAGTTAAAATTATCTTCATCATATGCGAAAGGTATTAACTCCTGCTTACGCATTACGTCTTCTCCAACCATTTGAAGAAGCTCTTCGTTCAATTTAACTTCTTTTAAATCAATCGGTTCAATTCCCGACTGATCACAATATACTGCAGCAAACTGTTCTTCTGTTACAAATCCCAATGAAATTAACACTTCACCAAGACGCTGCTTCTTCTCGCGCTGTTCCTCCAACGCCTGAGATAATTGATCATCGGTAATATAGCCCTTCTGAACCAACAAATCACCGATTCGAATTCTGTTACTAAATAATGCCATCGTCTGTTAACCTCTTTCCCTTAAAACACTGTATGCACACAAAAAGAGCGTAGTCATACACACTGATAATTATGCCACAAACTATACAATAAATAAATACTTTTATTCTGTTTTTTTGTGAAATTGTGCATTTTTAACAAATAATTCCGTTCATAACTATCATATGTTACAAAGTGCTTCTCCTGCAATAATAATTTCCCTCACCAACCACATATCCTTTTATCTGTAATTTTATAAGTTCAAGTTGCAAAGAGGCCAGATCCGTTGAAATGACATCTTGAATACATATAAATAACTCTTCCATACTGATCGGTGTAGTATCCAGATAGGATAATATGATTTTTTCCATCTTATCCATACCATTATTTTGCATACCGTCACCTGTATTTTGGTTATTTTCATTATATGGCAATTTACACTCCAAACCTGAAGTACCGCATCTTTTAAAAGAATCCCCGCATCCGCCCACTGCATCGATTATCATTTCCGGACATGTAGCTACACCCGCACCTTGGGTTAAAAGAAAATTACACCCTTCACTCAACGAATCCGTAATCCTTCCCGGAACCACGTAGACATCTTTTCCCTGTTCCAACGCCTGTGTCACTGTAATATAGGTTCCGCTTCTTTTCCGTGCTTCAATAACCAAAAGCAAATCAGCAAGTCCGCTGATAATACGGTTTCGTTCCGGAAACAATCCGCTTTGTGCTTTTGTCCCGTTCGGATACTCTGATATAATCCCGCCACATTGCGGAATATCCTTATACAGGCTGATATTTTCCGGCGGGTAACATACATCCGCACCACACCCCAGAACTGCATAAGTCTGCCCACCGCCTTCTATTGCTCCCCGTTGGGCAATTCCATCAATCCCTCTTGCCATACCGCTGATTACCTGAATCCCTGCTGCGCCCAATCTTTTGCCAAATAACGATGCAACATTTTTACCGTATTCTGAACAAGCCCGCGCTCCGATAATCGCCACCGACGGTATATGCTCTTTTGGCAATTGACCTTTTACATATAAACCAAATGGCGGATTGGCGATATTCCGTAACCGATTGGGATATTCCGGTGATAAATACGGAATAAATTTCAAGTTTTCTTTATTTTTTAACTTTTCAAGTGTCAGTTCCTGCACCTTGTCTTTCTGTTGAAGAAATGCATTTGCACTTCTTTTATTTAAAATTTCATAGATACTTTGTTCCGGCAACTTCAAAACTTCAATTGCGCTTCCCGTACACTTAAGCAGGCTAAAAATACTTTTGTTTCCCACTCCTGTCATATTGGCCAATTTGTAGCATGCCAGTTCTTCATCTGAAGTCGGAGGCCAAGCGGTCTTAGGAAGA
>JAZNRC010000055.1:0-16705 GCA_045590555.1 Lachnospiraceae bacterium
GTTCTCACCAATATTTTCTCTGCGGTCAAAGAGGTAGACTTTATAATCCCTTGCAAAAATCCGATACATATACGCTAATGAACGGGATGCCCCCTTAATGCTCTGGGTATTGAGACCTTGAATCATAATCAATGACTTTTCGCCGTTTCCAAAAGTAATATAATTCATTTGTTTATCCTGAATATTTAACACCTGTTCTTTTGCATTCCAAAACATATTATTCTTTCCTTTCTATCTTAATAGTTTCTTAAATCCTCTCCACAGAAAACAAGTATGAACAAGCAAATAAATTCCCACGCCGATCATAATCAGCATGACACTTCCACCAATGGCAATAACCAAATCATTTTCTCCAGCCAGTATGGAACAAGCCATGGGTGGTATTACACTTACAAAACAAAGTGCCACACCAATAATAATTCTCAACAAATGGGTATGCTCATTTGTTTTCATAAACTCCTTAACCATTCCATCAACGCCATATTCTGTTTCAAACGTATTCCTTTTCAAATGAGAAAATTTTGACAGTTTGACTCCACTTAATACAAAAACGATAACTGCCACAGCTAATATAAATGTCTGTATAATCGTGCCAAACATTGCACCTTTATCAGCCGTAAACGGTGCATTGCCACCCACACCGAGAACATATAATATGGCGGCAGCTATTGGTGAAACACAGAACAAAAACAATCCAATACCAATACCCCTTGAGGCATCTTTTACTGCCAAAAGGTATGCGTTTGCTTCTTCCATTGTTACAATGCGCTTTGATGTGTTTTTTTCGATTGGCTTTTCCTTAGTTTCTTTCTTTTCAGGTTCTTCCATCTCATCCTTCAGCAAATAATCGGTAGACACCCCAAAAACCTCTGCCATAGCAATTATTTTATTAATATCAGGAACCGTCTGCATACTTTCCCACTTGGACACAGCCTGTCTGCTTACTCCAAGTTGTTCTCCAAGCTCCTCCTGTGACCAGCCATTCTTTTTTCTTAAATCAATAATTTTATCTGCCAGAATCATACCTTTACCTCTATTAATCCAAACTTTCTATATAAGCCTTCATTTCCTCACTAATACGCTTATATTCAATATTATGCATAAAATGTCCACAGTCAAGTTCTATATATGTTCCTTCTTCGTTATCTGACATATATTCCTTCTGCAATTGAATCCAGTTTTCAGGACTTTCCATCTGCAATTCTTTACCATCAGAAATAAATAACAGCATCGGAACTTCCGGCTTGGGCATACTGTTAATTAATTCCAAATCTTCCGGAAGAGACAACATTCCAATCATCATAGTCTTATTTGGATATATTTTATAAGTAATCGCTTTATAGATCTCTTTATCTTCATCGGTCAGAGTACCCGTCTTAAACGAATCCAACTCCTTTTCCAAATTATACTGTACTCTTGTAAACCCAAAGGTATTATATAAAAACAGCGTGCTGTCAAGAGATGCTACGGTAGCTTCCATATCATCCTTTGCCGCCCTCATCTTATTCATATATTCTTCATCATAAATCGCTTCATAAAATGCAGGAACAGACATATCAAGACCTATAATCGCTTCTACTTCTTCCGGATAAAGCTGAGCCCACAAGATTGCCTCAATACCACTGGCAGAATGCGGCACTAATATATAAGGTCCATTAATTTGAAGCTTAGTTAACGCTTCTCTTTCCCAGTCTAATATAGTGTTCAAAGAAGGAATTCCTTCCACCTCATCACTAAAGCCATACCCGGGTCTTTCAACCACAACAATCCGATAATCATCACTAAGCAGAGAATAAAGTGACTTTGACTCTAATATAGGGGAAGGCATTCCACCGCCCTGCAAAAAGACAAGTGTCTTTTCTCCGGTTCCTTCCGTATACACGCTAATATTGTGCCCGTCTACTTCTACAAGTTCACCCAGTGGCTCTAGGTATTTTTCTTCTCTTGCTAATTGTATTTTGTGATAGGAAAATAATCCAAGACCTAACAACAGCACTAGAATCACAATACCAAGAATCACCTTACCAATTACCTTCAAAAATTTTTTCATAACACTTTACATCCTTTCTGTTCGTCATTTGTTTTTTCGTCTCTAACTATACAAAAAAGAACGGTTGACATCTACAAGCTACGGCTTGCAATTTGTCAACCGAGTGTTGATTTTGCCTAATATATAAGGTTTTTCTCTATTTAACTCGTTCGTCGAGAAACTTCAAATTCATGCGTGCTTTCAATCTCTCAGTAAGACTGAAAGTTTCAACTCTGTTACATAAACGGAATTTAAAAGATTATCATTTATTTAATTCAAACCACTTTAGTTTTCTATCTGCTACAAACACAATAACAATCAAATATAGAACATATATCATTGTTTCAGCAAGCATTGTAATTTCAGACATTTGATTAGTATTGCTCACAATACCAAATCCACCTAATATAAAACAACTCAAATTAATTACTGTATGCATCGCCCCAGTTGCTTCAAGACCTTTTGTCTTCCATACTATGATTGCAAAACTAATGCCGCATATCAATGTCGCCAATAAACCCAAGCCATTTTTTTGTGGATGCATCAGCATAAAAATCAAGGACGAAAAAATCACACCTATAATAGAACTCTTCGTCCAAGACGCAATAGTCTGACTCAAAAGACCTCTAAACAAATATTCCTCAGAAATGCATTGAATGGGTGTAATAATAAGCGTTGCAAAGAAACCAAATACAGTAAATTCTATTACATGAGTAACAGCAATATCGGAAGAAATCAAAAGAACTGCATAATACAAAGCTATTATGGGTATGGCAACCAACAAGCACTTAAAAAATATTTTCCAGTTCCAACCACCTCTTGAAGAAGAATATGAAGAAAAAGGACGGTCTTTTACAATTTTAGACGCTATTGCTACTGCCGGAAGAATGGTAGCTGTTATACCAACACTTATTAATGCACCATATCCATAGTAATTCGCATTGCTGAAATCTTTCTCTCCTGATAACAGTATATATAGCAATGCTATTCCAACAAAGAATATCCCAACAAAGAGACAAGCTAAAAGCAAAACAAAAATCGGCTTGTACCATTTATATGTTTCAAACTGCCTCGGAAATGTCATATAATCATTTTCATTACATTCTCTTACTTTATTCCGTTTAATCACAATTAATACCTCACTAAAATTCAAATCTTCTGTTGCTTTCAATCTCTCTGTAAGACTGAAATTTGTCTAAGCATTTTCACCTTTCTTTTTATTAGGTAATACAACTAATAGACAAACTAAACCATAACCTATTACAGCTATAATTGACGACTCTATTCCAAATTCCCCACCCGTTAACAAAAATGATTTTGCCTCTAATACATAACTAAGCAAGGAATACTCATCAAACTCTGTACCTATCCACAAAATTCCACCAATGATTATAATATTCCAAAGAACATGGACAATTGCACTATTCCAAATAGATTTAGTTTCGGAAGCAATAAGAGAAAACATTATCCCAACCATCGTGCCCGCTAAAAGAACTAATGCACAACTTAGAATATTAAATCCCATGCCGATAATATGTACTAAACCAAATAAGACCGTTGGTACAATAATCGCTATCTTTTTATTGAATCTTTTTTCTATAACACACATCATAATCCCTCGAAAGACCATTTCCTCAACAATACCTGCACCAAGCCCCGTAAAGAAAACGCCCGCCGATAACGAGTTCAACTTGGAAGTAGTATCAAGAACATTTTGTTCAAAGGAACCGGGCACAAATAATATGTAAAATGCAGTTACGGTTAGTGGTAAAAGAATTGCTACAATCACCCATTTTATCTCTATCTTAAATGCAGGGATATTGTATTCGCTCATGTCGCCTTTTAATATTTTTTTACATAGAAGTTTTAATAAGAAATAAGCGATTATAATGTATAAAATGCCTGCTGCCATATTTGCAATAAAAGCAGGTATTTTAACAAGTACCAGAACGCTTCCAAGGAGTTGTGCCAGAACCTGGGCAACCACTAGGACGAGTATGCTGAATATAATACTTATAATCATTTTTCCTGTTTTCATTTATTTTCTCCTCTGTCAACACAAATCACAATTTTACTTCCTAATCTATCACGAGCATATCTATAGATTTCTCACCCGTTACTCGTTCTCCCAGTTTGTTTGCCCATTTTTCTGTAAAAAATGCGCCATATGGTATTTGTTCCTCTTTTCGTTTCTTCTCAAACAAAAATCCCCATATTGTGGATGGAATTCCAATCACAATCAAGTACAGCGGTCCAAGTATAAGCGATTGAATTGTATGCCCGTACTCATGCACCAACAGACGCGTGTAAATTTCCTCACCTTCCATCTCGTCTTTAAATTTTTCAAACCAAGGTTCTTCGCGGGCGATGAACACAAACAACCCCAAAGATACACTTGCATTCGCATTCCACTCTGTAATAACAGCACCGTGGTAAGTATAATGTTTGTTCTTAAAATACTTCAGAAACATAATGAATCCTACGACTGTTTGTAATATGCCCCAAGTACATTGCCCTATTCTGTATAAAACTACTTTCATATATTCCTCCGTAAAAATCTTGCTTTTCAGACTCTATGTAAGATAGTCACCTTTTATTTTTCAACAAATTCTCCTATAATCTCACCCTTTTGTACAATATGCCCTTCAGCCTTTTTCAAGAAAGTCTTTTTGAATATATTTGCGGGTAAATCCATTTCACAATCTAATGCATACAGCGTAAACCTATATAAATGTTTCTTACCTTTAGGTGGTTTAGGTCCTGCATATCGATGCCAACCATAAGCAAGTCCCTGCTTTGCATTTCTATATACTTCTATACTTTTTCCTGACGGAATTTCTTTCCTTATTACATTTGTTGCCGGAATATTCCAAACAATCCAATGGGTAAAATTTTTAATCGGATGGCACAAATCTTCTAACATAATTGCTATGGTTTGCGCGCTTGGAGAAAGATTTTCAATAACAAACTCCGGTGAAATATCCCGATCATACCCTGTATACTCAAGTAAAAACTTCCCTTGTGCATCTATTCCTCTACATTCGAATTTCAATAGATTATGATCCAATTTATCAGACTCCTTTCTATTACATAATATAAATACGAATGTAGCAAATAAAATTTGAGTACAGGTAGAAAATGCCATGCCTATACCCTCATGAATTGATATTCCGTAACTTACAATCGCATTGCCTACAGCATGGGCTATAATACACGGTATTATACTTCCTTTGACTTTGTGTAATGCTGCATATGAAAAAGCCGAACCCATCAATGAAACTACAAACCAAAAATAACTCCCTGAATATTGATATGTACCTTTAATAAAACAAAGGGGAATATGCCACACAGTCCATATAGCACAATTCATCAAAGTGGCAACAACAAATCCAAATTTACTTTCCAATTTAGGCTGTAGGTATCCTCTCCATCCAATTTCTTCAAGCCCTCCAAATAGTAACATTACAGGTGCAAAAACAATCACTTGCCACAAACTTCCGATTACACTTACACCGCCAAACAAAAAGGGTACTCCAAATCGAATTGTTATGAAGATAGCTATTAATGTAATTTCTAAAATTGGCTTATTAAATTTAAACGAAGATTTCAGAAAATATCTTATGCCTTTTTTATCAGAGTCGCTTTGCATCAAAATATATACTGCAATTGCAGGCGCACATGCTGCAATCACATAAAAAACGATTCCAATATTGTATGCCGGATGTTCATATAATCCTAATATACTTAAAATGATATCTAAGCCCCAAAATATATAAGTGATGGAAAATGCAATAATAAGATACTGTATAATTTTATTACGTAATTTTATCTTTTTAAACATCGCTTTCTCTCCAACTTCAAATCTTCTATCACTTCGCAAGTCTGAAAGTTATCAGTTCTCCTTCGATTTCTTTCGTAACAGCACACCTATAACAACTCCAAATATAAAAGCAACAAAATGCGTAACAAAACTTTCTAACCCAAGCAAAAGCGATAACACCGAGAAAACTATAATGTATATAAGCTCTCCCTTTCTCAGGTTTTCTTTACATATAACATCCTTTTTCAATTTCATAACGCATACGATACCAATCATTCCAAATATACCTGCAGATGCACCCACAGATGTACTATCCGCAAAAATCAAACACACGATAATTGCATTAGCGATTGCAATCGCATGGTACATTAAAAGGTAAGACAAACTGCCGATCTTTTTCTCAACAATTTTTCCTGCGGACAATAATGCAAAAACATTGAACAACAGATGTAAAATACCGGCGTGTAAATACATATGCAAAAACAGTCTCCAAAACTCTCCGTCGATAAACACTTTGGTTTTAGACATTGAACCTATATATCCAAGTTTCCCCTCGCATCCGACTAAGAAATTTAAAATGTATGCCACCATTTTATGATCAGCAAGTTGATTTAGTGCAGTCTCACTTACAATGATTAAATTGATAATGAAAACAATAATACATATTATTGCAATGGTTATGTTGGCTATGCCATACTTATCAATAAGACTCTGTTTTCTTGATTTCTTCATTTTACTCCACAATACTCATCTGAATACTACCGCTCGTCGTTGTCACTTCACACACACCACCGCTTGTTGTCTTCGGCACCTTCACGCTTCCGCTGGTTGCATTCGCTTGGAAAATTTTCTCTGTAAGCAAGGTTCCTCTGATGCTTCCGCTGGTTGCTTCAAGTTTTAAATTTGTCGCATCGCAGGCTTCCAACGCAATTCCGCCACTGCTGTTATCCAAGTTGATATCGCCGGTTGCAATTACCTCGGTGCACTCGATTCTTCCGCTGGAATTACTTCCTGTTAAATTTGCACATTCTACTTCGTCAAGATGCAAACCTCCACTGGTTCCTTTTACATTAACATCGCCGGTCGCAACGATTTCAGACAAATGCATAACACCACTGGAATTTTCCACAGATAAGTTGGCGCACTCCACTTTGGAAACGCCGATGCCACCACTGCTTCCGTTCACTTCCACATTGCCGGCAGCGCACACGGAAGTCACATCTATGATTCCGCTGGTTCCTTTTACCCAAAGGTCCCCTACGCTATTATCACCCACATAAATTCCGCCGCTGGTATTCTCAACCTTCAAGGTACCTTCCACATCTGCCATAAAATTCGTTTTTCCACTGGTGTTTGAAACCTCAGCCTCCGCAAAAGTAAAATCCCCCTGCACATCAATTCTTCCGCTGCTGTTATCAATAAAAAGTGTCTCGTACTCGCTTTCGGGAAGATATACCGTAATTTCAATCTCGCCAAAATGCAGACCAATGTTGTGATACCACTCACTTTCATCCACTCTTTCGATGGTTAAGGTATTGTCAACAACCGCAATTTTATCGTAAATGACATCATTCTCCGTACATACCACTTTACACTTACCGTCCGTTGCAGGCACAATACCTACTGTCGCGTCTCCGCCCAGAACCGATATATTGGAAAAAGGTTCTTCAACCGCATAGGTTTTATCTTCCCATTCCATTGTATTTAACTTTGTCGCATCAAACCGAACAAAAGCCAAGCTTCCTACGATAGAAACAAATCCCACCGCTATCATGGATACAGCCACTATAATCGCAATCTTTTTTGCTTTCTTCATTTCCTTATACTCCTCATATCATATTTTAAAGTTATTTTCAATTCAATAGGCTTCGTTACGCCCATACTATAATTCACAAAGTAACCGTTTCAAATATAAGTCTTCCTATTCCTAACAGTTTTATTTCCCTATAAACAATCCCTTAATGCCAAGCAATGCTTTCTTGCTCACCCAAAGAATTCCCTTTGTCACCATGTTAAAAGCAAAAAGCAACAAGATTGCAAGGCCCATACACACAAGTCCGGCTCCAAACACTACTCCGGCGGGTACGACCTGTCCGTCAAACAGAAGTGCCACTGCCACTCCAATGCACGCAAGCCCGCTCACAGCTATAGATAAATCCACTGCATACAGAGATATAATCACGCTCCAAACAGAAAGATAGATTGCCAGCACAGTTAAAATTACCGCAGCCACTAACGGTATCCAAAGCGGGGCTCCAAGAATCAGAAGCACAATCTCCCACGCTTTTAATGCACGTTTCGGTTTTACCTTTTCTTTTACCAACTTGGGCAATGATACCGCCGATAAAATCTGTGAAATAATTTCCTCTATATTACCCAAATCCGAAACAGCTTCCTCTTCACTCATACCGTCTTCAATTCGGTCATCCAGCATCTCCCCATAAAAATCTATGGATTTTATAATATCTTCTTCCGGCAAACCGTTTAAGCGTTCACGAAGTGTTGCCAAAAATTCATTCTTATTCATTACCGTTCTCCTCCCTTGTCACAAAACTGTAAATGGACATAATCTCTTTCCATTCTTCTTTGAAATCTTCGATACGCTTCAAACCTGCCTCTTCAATATGATAATATTTCCGAAGCCTTCCGTTATGCTCCGCCGAACGAACCGTAAGCATATTCGCAGCCTCCAGTCTTCGAAGTATGGGATACAGGGTCGATTCCGAAATATCTATGTATGGCTTAATGTCTTTGATAATCTGATAACCATAAGAATCTTCATTTTTAATGGCTGCAAGGACACACACATCCAAGAGTCCTCTTTTAATTTGAATATCCATATTTATCCTCTTTTCTGAGCGATTCATCGCGAAGAGGTGACGCAAATATCCAATTTGCGTCTGCCATAGGGGCTATTTGCTTTCGCTCAGAAACAAATAGCCGTTTGAAAAATTGGCATATCAATGCAATTTTTCAAACTTATACCCTCCTTTGCATAATACTATACGTCGCATAGTATTATATGTCAAGGGGTATTTTGTGTTTTTATACATTGATTAATAAATGCAGCAATTTTATAGTTTTAACTGTATCTTATTCGGCGTTCGCATTATTTTTTATCCTGCAAGACCTGTTTGTATATATTTGTTCGTAAGGCCTTTGCATCCGTCGGCGTTTAGATTGCGTATTTTGCAATCTTATGCGCCGCTACGTGAGGCAACGGAGCGAAAGCGTCCTAAAGAACAATATATACAAATAGGTCCTCTAAACAAAACCGCGAACGCCTCAAATAATACTTTGATATTTTTTTAACATTTTTACAGGAATAGTATTGCATCTTGAAATAAAATGTGATACATTTACCTTAAGAAAGTATCATAAAATTGCTATGTCCCTGCCCGAGAGCACGGTTGCTCTCAGTCGGAACGGTATCCGACCAAGGCAGATTTCATGGAAGAAAGGAGGGGACGAAGATGGCACATCAATACGCATTAAACAATATCTATAATCACTATCTGACTACTTATGCGCCCAAAAGTGCTACGCGCTATGACGCTCATAAGAAAAGTGAACTTCGTAATGTATATAATTCCATTGTCAAATTAAATAAAGAATCTCCTCTCTCCATTGTGGACACCAGTGAGGCCGCTCAAAAATATGTTGTAGGTATCAAAGAAAATGCCAGAGAACTTCGTAATACCATTACTTCCTTAAGCGGCTCCGACGAATCAGAACTTTTGAATCGTAAAACAGCCTATACCACCGACAATTCTGTGGTAGAAGCTAAATATTTTGGAGATATCGCATCCCAGGATGGGGATGAAAAAATTGAAATTAGTGTTGAACAGTTAGCACAATCCCAAGTCAACACCGGAAACTATTTACGCAAGGATGCAATGTCAATGCCTTCGGGCACATATTCTTTTGATGTTTCCGTCAACAACACCGGTTTCGAATTTCAATTTAATATCAATCCCGGGGATACCAACTTTGATTTGCAGAACAAATTAGCTCGATTAATGAATAACGCTAATATCGGCATTCGTGCAGAAGTAAAAGAATACGAATCCGATTTTGCCGCATTATCACTGGAGTCTGTGGCAACCGGTATTGATTTGGGGCATGCGACTCTATTCGAAATTTCAGATAACAACACCAGTAAGCAGAAGGGAATTGTGAACTATCTGGGCATTAATGAAATCAGTCGTCATCCCCAGAATGCAAGTTTTACCTTAAACGGCGACAAACGTATATCCTATTCCAATCATTTTACCATTAAAGGGAAATATGATATTACGTTAAAAGGCACATCGCCTGCTGACGGTCCGGCTGCAACCATCGGTCTAAAACCCGATACAGAATCTCTTGCAGAGAATGTACATCGTTTTATTGGCGGATACAATGAGTTTGTAAAAGCCGCTGCAGAATATCAGAATTCTCAGCCAAAGAGCAATCAGTTGATTCGTGAAATGTCACGTATTTCCGGATTGTATCACGAAGAATTAGGAACTATGGGTATTTCCTTAGGGGAAGATGGCTTGATTAATGTTGACGATACCGCATTAAAAGCGGGAATCGAGGAAAACGGTGTAAAAGAATCATTAACCGGCATCAAGCGTTTTGCCAATGCGGTACTGAATAAAACAAATGCCATTTCATTAAATCCTATGGATTACGTGAATAAAACCATTGTAGCCTACAAAAACCCGGGCAAAAATTATGCACCTGCTTATATTACCAGTCAGTATAGCGGTATGATGTTCAACAGTTACGTATAAAAATCTTTTATATAATACTAAAAGAGTAGCAACCAATTCGTTGCTACTCTTTTTTATTGTTTCTTATTTACATTTCAAACCGCCGTTCCGGTCTATTCGCCCAAACCGGCTTCAATTACCTCTACCAATCTTTTCAAGGCTTCCTGCTCATCCTCACCCTCACAACATAATGTGATTTCGTCGCCTGCTTTTACGCAAGCTCCCAAAACGCTGAGCACACTCTTTGCATTGGCCGTTGTTTCCCGGAACGAAAACGTAATCAGTGACTTAAACTGAATCGCCTCTTTACAAAGAATGCCTGCCGGACGCAAATGCAATCCTGTAGGATTCTTTACTACTACTTTCTGACTTACCATATGCATTCCCCCAATCTATTCTGTTTTCAATACATCATTAACCCCAAAATCAGTATAGCATACAATTCACTTTTTCACAAGTCCGACCCCATTCGGCATTTGCGGCATCGTGCTACACTTTTTATATCGTCATGTAATACATACTTCTTTACATTTAACAATATTCCGACTTACAACATTGTATTCTGAATTAACTCAGCAAGTTTTTTGGCTTCCTGCTCAATCATAGCCTGGTCTTTACCTTCAATCATAACACGAACCTTAGGCTCCGTTCCCGAAGGACGAATCAAAACACGACCCTCACCTGCAAACTTAGCATTTAACTTTTCAATCGCCTCCGCAATCTCAGGATATTCCATATAACGGTCTTTCTTATGATTCGGAACCTTGGCATTCACCAATGCCTGAGGAAGTACTTCCATAATAGAAGCCAATTCTGATAACGGCTTACCTGTTTTAACCAATACTTCCAAAAGAAGTAATGCGCTGAGCAGACCATCACCTGTCGTATTGCGATCCAACATAATAATATGTCCGGATTGTTCACCACCTAAGTTAGCACCTATTTCCTGCATGCGCTCCAGCACATAACGGTCACCTACCTTAGTCTGCTCCAAGTTAATACCTTCGCGCTGAGCCATTAAAGTCATACCCAGATTACTCATAACCGTAACAACAATCATATCCTTTTTTAAGGTACCCTGCTGCTTCATAAAATTACCTACAATCGACATAATCTGATCGCCATCCACAAGCTTACCGTTTTCATCCACAGCCAGCATTCTGTCAGCATCACCATCAAATGCAATACCAAGATCCGCCTTTTCATATACTACTCTTGCACACAATTCCTGCATGTGTGTAGAACCGCAATTTGCATTGATATTGGTTCCATCCGGCATATTATGAATTGCCACAACATTTGCACCCAATTCTTTCAAAGCTTCTACAGAAGTATAATAAGATGCCCCCTCTGCACAGTCCACTACAATCTTCATTCCTTCCAGATTGACATCCACGGAACGAATGGAATGATTAATATATTCCTCACAAGCATCTGTACGATATTTGATTTTACCTACGCCTGAACCGGTAGGAAAATTAACCCCATCCATATCACTTTTAATTAAAGCTTCAATCTCATCTTCCAAAGCATCCGGAAGTTTATAGCCGTTGCCGTCAAAAAACTTAATTCCATTGAACTCTACAGGATTATGAGACGCAGAAATAACAACGCCTGCATCTACTTTATATTTACGTGTAAGATAAGCTACTGCAGGTGTAGGTACCACGCCCACATACACTGCATTTGCTCCCACAGAACAAACTCCGGCCATCAGTGCGTTTGCCAGCATATCTCCTGAAATTCTCGTATCGCATCCCACCATAATCGTAGGCTTATGATTGGTTTCTTTCGTTAAAACATATGCTCCGGCCTGACCGAGTTGCATCGCCAAAAGCGGTGTCAGTTCCTCGTTTGCCACACCTCTCACACCATCTGTTCCGAATAATCTTGCCATCTTTTTTACCATTCCTTCCGTTTGATTATGAATTTGTAATCCTAATCTGAATTTTAAAATTATCTTTCATATATGCGCCTTCCGGTAACCCAAAGTCCGGAGCAACACTATAAGTTCCCGGTGACAGTTCGGTTATTCCGTTCTGACTCATATATGCAGACATATCTATTACGGCTTTGGCATCATCTGCATCATAACTCTCCAGAATATCTGCCAATCCATACACCCTAACATTGGTTTCCTGATTGGTAATGTAATTACCATCCGACAGAATCTCTGCCTTATATCCCTGAGGTACGTTAATTACTGCAATATCCGTTTTATCAAAAGTAATGGTCACAAAGGTCTCTCTCTGTACCTCTACCGTAATATGCGTAGTAAGACTCATTTCATCATATGCAAAAATCACATTTGACGGCAGATAATTCTGTAATTTTACATCTACTTCCAAATTATTCTGTAAGTCATCTACATCCAAAATGCTGTCCGGAATCACAATACTGTCAATATTATCCAATACCGTCTTGCGCCCTGCAATAACTACAGTCTGAATATCGGAAGTAATTTCTCCGGTAAGTGCATAACCATCTGCAGGCACACCACCCACATCAAATTCCAGAGGAACTTCTTTGGTAACCAGCACTTCCTGATTAACGCTGACGGAATGAATGTTCATTTTAATCCGTTCATCATCAATTTCTTTGCCCTGGTCATCATATAGTTTAATCGGCACGGTAGAACTTACATTTGATCTGACACCATCCACATTAATCTGCGCAGTAGCATAACTTACTTTGCTAATCAAAGACTCCGGTCCTTCCAGATATATCTGATTCAAATTCGTGGTCAGACTTCCAAGAATATATCCTTCTTCCGGTTCGCCTTTTACCTCTACCTCGATTACCTTTTGAATTTTCTTCAAGTCCTCAATACTGAGTCTTACATTATCCTTATCACTTTTGATATCATCCAACTCATTGGCATATTTGTTGGATGCCACCTGAATACTTACGGTATCCATGGATGTTAAATCTTTCATGTCGGCCACAGCCGTAATATTTTCTTTCGCAATTTCTTCAACGATGGAACGTCGGCCTTTTACCGTTACCGTAATGGTTCCGGTGCCGTCTAAAACCTCATATACCTTCCCCTGCTCTTCCAATTCGTCACCGTTGAGAATTTGAACTTCCACTCCGGAGAACTGAACCGTTTTCACAGGATCATCAATATTCACTACAATTAACCATAAAATAATGGAAAAAAGGAACGCCAAAATTTTAAGGTCAAGATTGTTCATTATTTTCTTTTTCATCTTTATGTTTCTTGCCCTTTCCTTTCTTCCAAAATTTATTTTTTTGTACAGGAACCGGTTTGTTCTGGATTAACTGCAACTGCTCACGTAATCCGTCCGCGTTTAAATTTCGATATAACTGTCCCTTATACGCAACACTTACTTTACCCGTTTCTTCAGAAACAATAATTGTCATGGAATCCGTAAGTTCGGAAATGCCCACACCTGCACGATGTCTGGTACCCAAATCCTTACTTAAAGTTCTGGTATCCGTTAACGGCAAATAACAGGTGGCAGAAACCACCCTGTCTTTACGAATAATCACTGCACCGTCATGCAACGGTGTATTGTGCTCAAAAATATTAATCAGCAACTGGCTGCTCACAATACCATCTACCGCGATACCGGTACGCTCATATTCTCCCAACGGAATGTTCTGTTCAACCACAATCAAGGCACCTGTACGTACCTTTCCCATTTCAAAACTTGCATTTACGATTTCATTTAAAGTCTTATCAGAAAAAAGTCCCTCTTCCTGCTTATAATCAAACGGATTTAATGTGGTAAAAAAATTCTTCTGCCCAATTGCTTCAATTGCACGACGAATTTCGGGCTGTAACGCAACGATAACTGCCATGGCAACCAAATAAAGCAAATTTTTTGCAATCCAAATAATGGTAGTCATGTTAAGCATAACTGCCACTGCAAGGAAAATCAGCACTACCGCGATACCCTTCAAGAATGTCCACGCTCTGGTATTCTTAATCATTATAATCGCTTCATAAATCAAAAAGGTAAGAATAAGAATTTCCAAAACATCCAAAATTCCAATATGCGGAATTCGAAAAGCTGACAAATATTCACTTGTAAATTCGCCGATACGATCCAGCATATTCATTCCAATCCCGCACCCTTAAAAGGACACGTTTTGTTATTTCTGTTTTTGAGTGTACTCTCCACTCTGTACCCGTGTCATCCGTTCTGCTGTACTCTGGGAACGCACCGTCCTGACTGTCTCCCCGTTACGGGTACGTGTTGTCCCGGTTCTGAGTTCTGTTCCCTCCATTTGCGAACGAACAGCTTTGACTCTTGCCTCTGCAGCGTCTGTTTGCGTACGAACGGACTTGGTTCTTATTTCTGCGCCTTCAGCCTGATTGCGAACCGTCTTAGTTATTTTATCCTGACTGCGCTCTGCACCGGCTTTATTCTTACCGGACACTTTTTTTACTTTTACTTCCGGTGTGGAAATTGTCACCTTCGGCACAGCTTTTACATAATAATAATACTCGTCGTCTTCAAACTGTACCCGTTCGGTCCGGGCATAATCCACATTGAACACGAAGAACTGTATAACCTTAACCACGGCAAATGCCAAAGCACTTCCAAGAATAATCCCAATAATGGAAATATTGGTAGTGTACATTAAATCTCCGATTAAAAGAATCAGAATATCGGTCAAACCACCTACAATCATGGCAATGGTCCACGAATAATCAATATTCATCCGTCGTACAATATATACCAGTATTACCGTAACCGAAAAGGCAATTACCATAATAAACATTTCTTTGTTACTGATAATACCGTCTATTAAATACTTAAACTTGGACATCATTCCGTCCGCATCCAAAGCTTCCAGTGCATTGGCAGACTGCTTAATATATCTTAAAATATAATATACAACCACACCACAGCTTACAGATACCACCGACGCCGGAGTTCCTACCAATCCCAATGACAGGGGAATCGCATAAGGAATTCTTAACACACAACAAATCGGGGTCAAAATTACAACAAACGTATCCTTCGGCGAAAAACGGAAATACAAAAGGAACATTAATAAATAGAGTACTCCCACAATCAACGCACATTCCATGGACAATGCATATACATGCGCCAAAGATAAAAGAGCAGCACAAATAATTATAAAATTAAGGGGTAAAAAGGAACACAACAATGCCAAAATTAATACAATGGGAAATTTGGCAATTTTTTCCATATATCCCAAATTACCGTTAATTACCAAAAATGTGACCATGGCTGTTAAAAACTTACCGATGGGAACTAAATACACTTCATATTTCCCGCATAACTTTTTCAGTTGTTCCCTTAAAACTAACAATTGCGTCATTACTGCATTTTATCCTTTCTTTCTCTTTGGTAGAGAATCTGGAGTCTCTTCAAATTATTAAAATATACCCGCAGGCGCTTTTTTGCACGACGATATCTGATTGCATAAATTACGTAAGAAATCAGTACATATATCCCCGTAAAACCCAAATAATAAAATATTATTTTTTTAGCATAGTCCATAATGTCTATTTTGTATATATCCGACATAAAGAGTTCGGAATCGTACAAAACAATCAGACCAACCACCAACAAAAATGCCATGGTTCCGTATATGACAGACTTAAGAATCTGGAAGCTTATATAATCATCCCGGAAATAAGAACCGATTTCTTCGTTCTTCTTTCCTTCTTTTTGCTCATAAGCTGCCAGTCTGGTCATTAATTTTACACGCTGTTCACTAATCATACTAACCTCTGTTTGTCAATCCGACTTAGGCGTGTCGTGAATTGGAAGAGCAGAAGTTCCAGGAAGTTACGAAGTTTGTGCAGGACTGCAAAACTGCAGGTATCAATGAAATCGTGGAACAGTGCGGTGTCAGCCATAATCAGGTAAATCAGTGGATTCGTCAGGAACGCCTTGTTTTTGCGGAGGATTCGCCGATTGGTATCAACTGTGAAGGCTGTGGCGCAATGATTAAAACCGGAAGGTATTGCGAGAAGTGTAAGTTGGATTTGGCGAGAGGTATTACGAATGTTATTAAGCCTAAGGCGGCTGAACCCGCGCCGGTGCGCAAAGACCCGAAAGATAATCCCAGAATGCGTTATCTGGATTAAATATG
>JAZNRC010000056.1:0-4596 GCA_045590555.1 Lachnospiraceae bacterium
TGGTAAGCTGGAGTGTGATTTCATTCTTAGAGATACACAGCAGAATTATTCCTATATACAGGTTGCGTATACAATAAATGAGAGTAAACAGACTGAGGATAGAGAATATAGACCATTAGAAATGATTAGAGATAATTTTGCAAAGTATGTTGTGACAACAGACTACTTACTACAGAAGAGAAACGGGATAAATCATATCAATATTTTAGAATTTATTAAAGATGGCAAAAAATTCTGATTTTTGTCCCTTACTTGACACATTCAGATCTTTATTGAGGAGATGTTGGAGTAAAATTAAAATTATATATTAAACAAATTAGAATTAGGCACTGAATAAATTGATATGTACCCTCTTTACTGGACAATCCAGTAAGGAGGGTTATTTTTATGTGTTAATACCCGGAACGCAATTTGATATTTTAAATGGAAAAAAATATTAATAAATTCAAAATATTTTTAAGCATAAATATCTTTCCATATTCGACAAATGTTGCTATAATAAAAGATACTGGTGGTTTGTGCCATCATATAAAAAGGGGAAATAAAAAAGAAGTCTTGGCCTGGGTATAATCATGTATTTTATAAAAGGCCATACAGATGATACAGGAGTAAAAATGAGTAGCACACTTGTTGATTTACAGGAATATGTAAAAAGTATAGCAGAGAGATTTGCAGATCGGGATGCCTATCGTTATCTGGTAGACGGTAAGGTTGTATCCAAGACTTATCCGGAATTCAGAGATAATATTTTCTCTCTGGCTACATGGTTAGTTCAGGTCGGCTATCAGAGAAAACACATAGCGATTTTAGGTGGCACCAGTTATGAGTGGATTGTAAGCTTTCTTGCAATCGCCTGCAGTAATAACGTGGTGATTCCTCTGGATAAAATGTTGCCGAAATCAGACATTTATAATCTTCTTGATATGGGGGATGTGGATTTTGTCTTTTATTCGGATGAATTTGCGTCTTATTTCCACGACTATACCGAGAACAGAGAACTTCTTTGCTTTACGGATGTGCGTTTTACGGAGGCAATGAAGACAGAGGCAGAGGAGCTTCCTGCAATTAATCCCAAGGAAATGTCGGAATTGCTTTTTACATCGGGAACCACCGGAATGAGCAAGGGCGTAATGCTTTCACAGGAAAACATTATGGCCAATATCAACGAAATTTATCGTCTGGATTATGCAAGCAATGTAAAAGGACAGCCCGTGGTTATGTCGGTGTTACCCATTCATCATACCTTTGAGCTTACCGTGGACAATCTCGGTACGCTTAATTGCGGTGCCACCATTTGTATCAATGATAAAATGGAGAACATCGTAAGCAATATGCAGCTTTTTAAGCCGGCGGTTATTCTTGTGGTTCCGGCTATCGCAGAAGTCTTTTATAAGAAATTAAAAGAGGCAACTTCCAAAGGAAAAGAAAAGCGTTTGATCAGATTCGCAAAGATAATATCGAAACTTCTTCGTGCGTTCCTGATTGACGCAAGAAGAAAGTTGTACAAAAAGATCATTGACCGTCTCGGCGGAAATATTACCAATATTATTGTAGGCGGAGCAGCACTTCGCCCTGAAGTTGTGGAGTATTTTAATCAATTCGGAATTAATATGTATCAGGGTTACGGCCTTACGGAATGTGCCCCGCTGGTGGCTGCGGAGAATCCGACTTCAAGTCGCACCGGTTCTGTAGGTAAGGTTGTAAGTTATATGGAATCAAAAATCGTTGACGGCGAAATTCTTGTAAAAGGCCCCGGCGTTATGCTTGGATATTACAAGGATGAAGAGGCTACAAAGGAAGCAATTGATGAAGACGGATGGTTTCATACAGGAGACTTGGGACACTTTGATGAGGATGGTTTCTTGCAGATTACAGGCCGTTCCAAGAACCTGATTATTTTAGACAATGGTAAAAATGTATACCCGGAAGAATTAGAAGCTAAGATTAAGCCGATTTCCGGTGTAAAAGATGTAATGGTTTATGCGGATGGAAACCGCATCGCAGCTGTGGTTGTACCTACCATTTACAGTGACAGAGAACTTCGTAAGTCCATTAAGGCGGAGATTGCGATAATTAATGAGAATCTTCCGACTTATCAGAAGATTACGGCAACGCATTTTGTTTCTTGGGAATTACCCAAGACCACAACGTTGAAAACCAAGCGCAAAGAAACCATGGAACGTTTGGAAGAACAGTTGAATAAGAAAAAAGTTGAATACGTTGCCCCCACAACAGAGGAGCAGAAACGTATTGTTGATGCTTATGCACAGGTGCTTGGCAAGGAGAAAGTGGGAATCTATGATGATTTCTTTGAATTGGGCGGAGACAGTCTGGCAGCTTTTGAAACAGCAGCACTTCTTGGTATCCAGGCGCAGGATATCTATGAATATTCTACCCCGGAGAAGTTGGAAAAGACCTTACTTTTAAATGACCATGAAAATGACAAAGAAGGAAATGTGGATGTTAACAGCCTGATTGTGCACAATTCCAATCTGGAATATGAAACACATCCGAAATATATTCTTTTAACAGGTGCGACAGGCTTCTTGGGAGCCCATGTTTTATGGCAGCTTTTGAAGAAAAAAATGAATGTAGTCTGTCTGGTGCGTAACGAAGAAAGATTGCATTCCACCATGAAGGAATATTTCCCCAAAGAGTTTGAGTTTATGTCTTATAAAGTCGTTGTGGGAGACATTGAGAAAGAGCATTTCGGTTTGAAACGCGAAAAGTATGAAAAACTTGTGGGACGTGTAGATATGGTAATTCATACCGCAGCCAACGTCCAGCATGCCGGTCATTATTCGGATTTTGAGCGTACCAATGTAATCGGTACCCAGAATGTAATTGATTTCTGTAAGGATGCCAACGCGGTGCTTCATCATACTTCTACGGCAAGTGTTTGCGGGGCAGGTACCGTAAGCCAGACCAATCCGGATGCAATCTTTGATGAGAACTGTCTGGATATCGGACAGAATTATGTACAGAACGTCTATATCCGTTCCAAGTACAAGGCGGAAGAACGCGTCCTGATGGCAAGAAAAGAAGGTCTGAAAGCCAATATTTACCGTATCGGTAATCTTACCTGGAGAATGTACGACGGTAAATTCCAGAAGAATGCCCAGGACAACGGTTTTATCGGAAGATGTAAAGGACTTTTGAAGGTAAGGGTATACAGCGATGAGTTGAATGCTTATCCCATCGATTTTACTGCAGTGGACGAGTGTGCGATTGCCTTTGTAATGCTTGCGCTTCACAATCGTGTAAATAACATTTATCACCTGTACAACCCTAATATGTACAGCGTGGAAAACCTTACCAAGCGACTTTTAATTCATTGTAAAAGAGTTCCGCAGAAGGTATTCGATAAGCAGGTAAAAGATAAGATTCAGGATAAAGAAGTTGCTATTTTATCCTTTTACAGTTCCATTGCTACGATTTCAAAGAATATCACCATGCGAAGCGATTTTACCATTAATATGTTAAAAGACTTAGGATTTACGTGGTCTAAGGTTGATTTAAAATATTTAAAGTATTTAAGAAAGATGGTTTAAAGAACGGAGTTTTATCATGAGAATAGGTATTGATATCGGTTCAACCACAATTAAGTGTGTTGTGCTGGATGATCAGGATAAAATCATTCATACAAGTTACGAACGCCATTATACGATGATTACGGAGAAGGCGGAAGAAATCATAAAAGGTCTCATCGACAGGTTCCAAATAACGGAACCTGTTGTTTGCGCGATTTCCGGTTCCGCAGGTATGGGTATTGCGGAACGTGCGGGAATTCGTTTTGTGCAGGAAGTATATGCGACCAAGGTTGCTATCAGTAAGCGTCTTCCGGATACGGACGTTGTGATTGAGCTTGGCGGTGAGGATGCTAAGATTCTTTTTATGCAGGGTAACTTGGAAGTTCGTATGAACGGAACCTGCGCCGGCGGTACGGGAGCCTTTGCAGACCAGATGGCAAGTCTTATGCAGATTACCGCAGATGAAATGAATGAATTGGCAGAAAAGCATGAGAAGATTTATTCCATTGCTTCCCGTTGCGGTGTTTTTGCCAAGACGGACATTCAGCCCCTTTTAAATCAGGGTGCAAGAAAAGAAGATATTTCCGCAAGTATCTTTTATGCCATTGTAAATCAGACCATTACCGGTCTTGCACAGGGGCGTCCCATTGAAGGAAATATTGTGTATCTTGGCGGCCCCCTTACCTTTATGTCACAGCTTCGCGAAGCCTTTGATAAAACCTTGAATTGTGTCGGCACTTGCCCTGACGATTCTTTATTCTTCGTTGCCTTAGGTGCGGCTTTGTGCGCGGAAGAAGCAGTTGATTTAAAAGAAACTCTTGAAATTATTTCGAAAGAACAGGATTCTTTGCGTCAGGCAACTTTGGATCCGCTGTTTGCAAACGAGGAAGAATACAATGAATTTGCCGCTCGTCATGCATCTCACCAGGTAGCAAAACGCGTGGAAGACAACTATTCCGGCGAGGGCTATTTGGGAATCGATTCCGGTTCCACAACCTTGAAAGTTGTGCTTACAGACCCTGAAGGTGCAGTGGTTTATTCAAGTTACCAGTCGAATCAGGGGCGT
>JAZNRC010000057.1:0-42182 GCA_045590555.1 Lachnospiraceae bacterium
AATGTTGCATACTTACCTTCCTTAGCCATGAGCTGTGCGCTATTTCCGGCTGAACGAACCAACTGGCCGCCCTTTCCGGGATATAATTCAATATTGTGTACCTGTGTACCTACAGGAATCTTTTCCAAAGGTAAGCAGTTACCAACTCTAACTTCTGCTTCAGGTCCGTTCATAACCTTCATTCCGTCTGTTAAACCTTCGGGAGCGATGATGTATGATTTCTCGCCGTCTGCATATGCGATTAATGCGATATTTGCTGTTCTGTTAGGATCGTATTCGATGCCGATTACAGTTGCAGGAACGCCGTCTTTCAATCTTCTGAAATCTACCATTCTGTATTTCTTTCTGTTTCCGCCACCACGATGTCTAACTGTGATTTTACCCTGATTATTACGTCCAGCGTTCTTCTCTAAAGATACACATAATGATTTCTCAGGTGTGCTCTTTGTAATTTCAGAGAAGTCCGAACCAGTCATATTTCTTCTGGAAGGTGTATACGGGTTATATGTCTTAATACCCATTTTCTTTTCTCCTTTTCTATCAATTATTTATTGTCATGCTTCATTGCATATAGTTAAGACCTATTAGATACCTGCAAAAAGTTCGATATCCTTGCTACCTTCTGTTAACTTAACAATAGCCTTCTTGGTCTGTGCAGTCTTGCCGTAGATCATTCCACGTCTCTTGTTCTTACCTTCGCAGTTCATGGTATTAACCTGAGCTACTTCAGTTCCGGGGAACATTTTTTCAACTGCCTCTTTGATCTGATTCTTAGTTGCATCGGGATGAACCAAGAATGTGTATTTCTTTTCGCCCATGCCGGCCATACTTCTTTCGGTAACAACCGGTTTGAGGATTACGTCGTAATATTTAATATCTGCCATTATGCGTACACCTCCTCAATCTTTGCAACTGAGTCCTTAGTAAGAACTACTGTGCCAGCCTTCATGATGTCATATACATTGATTGAATCAGCAATGATTGTCTGAGCATCAGGAATGTTTCTAGCTGATAATACGATGTTCTTGTCGTTTTCTTTGATAACAACAAGTGCCTTCTTAGCGTTAAGGTTTGTTAAAACCTCCTGGAATTTCTTTGTCTTGATTTCGTCAAGCTTTAATTCGTCAAGAACCATTACCTTACCGTCCTGAACTTTGCTTGTCAAAGCAGACTTAAGAGCAATTCTCTTTTCCTTCTTATTCAATTTGAAAGAATAATCTCTCGGAGTGGGAGCAAATACAACTCCACCGTGTGTCCACTGGGGTGATCTGGTTGAACCCTGTCTTGCATGACCGGTTCCCTTCTGTCTCCAAGGCTTTCTTCCGCCGCCGGAAACCTCTGCACGAGTTTTTGCTTTCTGTGTTCCCTGACGCTTGTTTGCAAGGTGCTGAACCACTGCCATGTGTACAAGGTGTTCGTTAATCTCTACACCGAATACAGCATCGTTCAAGTCCATCTTTCCAACTTCCTTGCCTTCCATATTGTAAACAGATACGTTTGCCATCTGTGTGTTCCTCCTTTCGTCCCGATTATGCGTTTGCCTTAGTAGTTTCTTTGATTGTTACTAAAGCTTTCTTAGGTCCGGGTACTGCACCCTTTACTAAAAGCAGATTCTTTTCAGCATCTACTCTGACTACTTCAAGATTCTTAACTGTAGTCTGCTTGTGTCCCATGTGACCGGGCATACCTTTGCCCTTGAATACACGGCTGGGGCTTGAGCAAGCACCGTTTGAACCCTGGTGACGGTGGAACTTAGAACCGTGAGCCATAGGTCCTCTATGCTGTCCTAATCTCTTGATTGCACCCTGGAAACCTTTACCCTTGCTAACTGCAGTTGCGTCAATCTTGTCGCCTTCTGCAAAGATGTCAGCTTTGATTTCCTGAGCAAGTGCGTATTCAGTAGCGTTTTCGAATTTGAATTCTCTTACGTAACGCTTAGATGTAACGCCTGCTTTTTTGAAATGTCCCTGCATAGCCTTTGTTGTGCCGTGTGCATGAACGATTTCTTTCTTGCCGGATGCATCTTTGTTGATAATCTTGTCTTTCTTGTCTACAAAACCAACCTGAACTGCTTCGTAACCATCATTCTCAATTGTCTTGATCTGAGTTACTACACAAGGGCCGGCCTGAAGAACTGTTACCGGAATAAGGCTACCGTCTTCAGCGAAGATCTGAGTCATTCCGACTTTGGTTGCTAAAATAGCTTTCTTCATTTCTTTACCTCCATTTGTTTCTACTACAGCGGCATCTGAGGTTTGTTCGGATGCATACTAGTTGTAGAAGGTTTTATTTTTGTTTATTGTTACTAACTTCCTTATATTAATATCAGATGTTTTATTTCATCTTAATATTAATGTACACACCTGCAGGAACTTCAAGGTTCTGCAATGACTCTCTGACTTTAGCGTCAGGATTGATAACATCAATCAGTCTCTTGTGTGTTCTCTGTTCGAACTGTTCTCTGGAGTCTTTGTACTTGTGTACGGCACGGATAATTGTAACTACTTCCTTCTTAGTAGGAAGAGGCACGGGTCCGCTAACCTTTGCTCCGTTCTTCTTAACAGTTTCGATGATTTTCTTGGCAGCTGCATCTACTGTCTGATGCTCATAAGCTTTAAGTGTGATTCTCATTACTTCGTTTGCCATAAAAAAAGTCGCCTCCTTTTCGCACTTTATAAAATCTAAGTACGACAAGCGGTGACTGTACACTCTCCCGTGTGTGTCCTAATCGTCTACGCAACCCCAGAATTACTTCCGAACCGTATCCGTTAAAACTTTCACGTCGTTTCTACCTATAGTAGACATGTTGTTTTGTACAGTGACTTGTCGCCAGTATCTTGACTTGACATTCGCTCCATGTAAAAACCTATCCATTTTGCCGGATAGCAACCTTACATTTCATCGCTATCATGCCACAGCAAGTATTACTATACAACATGTTTTGGCAATGTGCAAGAGTTTTTTTGAAAAATTTTATGAGTTTTTTACAAAATTATTTTTACACCTTTTATATAGAAGAAACACCCTCAATATCATGTGGTAATCATTTCTTTTATCCACAAGAACGGCGGAATGCAATGCACTCCGCCGTTGAAATGTTCCTTATAAATATGATAACCGTTTTAAAATGTATAATAATTCATTCCATCCGGCGCAAATTCCCACCACAAAAAATACACTCCCATCATTGTAACGTAAACAACCGCTGCAAACAACGCAACTATGGAACAAACAATTCCTGCAATGCACATGCCCTTGCTCTGTCTCTCTTTTAAACCAAAAATACTGACAATCAAACCTGCAATCGCAAAAATTGCAGAAACTATGCCACCCAACATTGAACTACAGCAGCATGTGGACAGCAAGTCAATCGCAAGTGCTACAATGCCAAACACCATTCCGGTAACTGCCAAACCGGTTCCGGCAGGAGCATAGGTATCCTCTTCCCAATTATCATATTCGCCATAATCATATATATTATTTTGTTGTTCTGAAAAGGAATCGTAATCAAAATTGTTTTCCATCATTTACTCCTCATTCAACATTTCTTCTATTGCTTCCCAATCTACCTCATCCAGCGCTTCTTCTATCGCTTCCCAGTCTACCTCGTCAACATTTTCTCCCGACGGATCCCAACCTGCATCTTCCAATATACTCTCTAATTCTTCCCAATCCGCCTCTTCCAAGGCACTTTCTAATTCTTCCCAATCTACCGATTCCAAGGCACTTTCCACTTCTTCCCAATCTACCTCTTCCAACGTACTCTCTATTTCTTCCATGTCTAACTCATACATGCTCTCGTCCAATGATTCCCAATCGGTTCCATTAATGATATCTTCTACTTCGTCCCAATCGATTTCACCGTTTTCATCATAAATCTCATAGTCGCCATCATATTCGTTATCCATATCCCAATCATCATACTCATATTCATAATACTCATCAAGATAACCGGAATCCTCCATATACTCCAACATAAAAGCAGGCGCCGCAATCATTCCTGCACCAATCAAAAATACAAATATAAAATATACAATTGCAAACAACAACCCTACCACGCTACAAATAATTCCGGCAACACCCATGTCTTTGCCTCTCTTTTTTACAATTGCAATAATACCAAAAATAATACTCAGCAGGCCTAAAACAGCTGCCAGCAAATATCCAAAAGGTAGGCAACATGCAATCAGGGTAGTGAGCAATGCAACGATTCCTAAAACCATTGATGCAATACCGAGTCCATTTCCCGGCTTATTTTGCATTGGTGCCTGTGCGTATGCAGAATTCGCATAAGTTTGTGTATAAGTCGCATTCTGTCCGTTCATATTATTATCCATATCCATAATCTCCGTTTTCTTTTACTTGTAATTAAGAATATCATACTGAAAATTCTTTGTAAACAAAAACAGGGTGCACGCGACACCCTGTTCTCCTCATACATCATATGTATTAATAATTCATTTCTGATACTAAACCAATAGCAAGCAGAATGACATAACCAATTGCGAAAAGTGTCCAGCAAACACTGATTACCAATGCAACAATTGAACAGATAAGACCGGTAAGCCAAAATGCTTTCTTCTGTCCTTTCTTCTTTGCCTTAATGCTGAGTACCAAACCAACAATTGATGAGATAATGGTTACGATAGTACCAAATCCACCAAAGCAGCATCCCAAAAGGAACATAAGTACAACAGAAGCAATACCTACAATCATACCTGCCAATGCAAGACCATCGCCATCGGATGTCTGCGCTGCATCTGAGTATGAATCATAGCTATATGCAGATGCATCATAGGTTGTATTCTCTACTGTACCAGCATCATAATTTGTGTTCTCAAAATTATTTCCGTCCATTTTCAAACTCCTCCTTTGACATAATTAAAAAAACTACACTCCCATAGTAGCATATTGTTTTTTATTTGTAAATATTTTCTTGCACATCTGTTTTTAACAAATTACACCGCCTTTCGATTCCGTTCAATGACCAAACAAAACGTTTGCAGTTCGGCGCAAATTATTATAATATGAAATAGTACATAAAAACGTCGGATAAAATTAAACTATTATATATGAACGGAGCATACTATGTGGATTGCAGACAATTGGAAAGACTATGAAGTGCTTGCCACCTCAAACGGTGAAAAATTGGAACGCTGGGGCGACTATATTTTGGTTCGCCCGGACCCCCAGGTAATTTGGGATACCCCCCACACCCATTCCGGGTGGAAAAAGAAAAACGGACATTATCACCGAAGCAACAAAGGCGGTGGCGATTGGGAATTTTTCAATCTTCCCAACGAATGGTCTATCGGATATAAGGATTTAACTTTCAACTTGAAGCCGTTTAAATTTAAGCACACAGGACTTTTCCCTGAACAGGCAGTAAACTGGGACTGGTTTTCTTCTATTATAGAAGAATCCCCTCGTCCGCTTAAAATACTAAATCTTTTTGCATATACCGGTGGCGCCACCCTTTCTGCCGCCAAAGCAGGCGCATCAGTCACACATGTGGATGCCTCCAAAGGTATGGTTCAATGGGCAAAAGAAAATGCTGTATCTTCCGGATTAGGCGACGCCCCCATCCGCTGGCTTGTAGATGATTGTGTTAAATTTGTAGAACGTGAAATCCGTCGTGGTAACCATTATGACGGCATCATCATGGATCCGCCCTCTTACGGCCGCGGACCCAAAGGTGAAATTTGGAAAATTGAAGAATCCATTTTCCCTTTTATTGAGCTGACAGCTCAGCTCCTTACCGAAGATTCCAAATTTCTTTTGATTAATTCCTATACCACCGGCCTCCAACCCGCAGTGCTTTCTTATATGATTAACACTGCCATCGTTTCGAAATTCGGCGGCAAGGTGGAAGCTAACGAAATCGGTCTCCCCGTATCGGAAGACGGTTTGGTTTTACCCTGCGGTGCATCGGGACGCTGGATAAAATAACGTTTAATGCAAAAGAGAATTGCCCACAAAAGCAATTCTCTTTTTTATACACATATTGTCTACATCAAAATATCGTCAACCCAAATCCAAGAAAAAGTATATTACGTATAATACATTGTCCTATCAATACACCCACACCAATATAAATCAGCCCTACAATGGGAAATCTGCAAATCCCTACCTTTTCAGTATGTATGTACAAAAACGTATTTATCATAAAAGCGAAATACACGATTACCATATACGGCACAAAAGGATTATAGAGAAAACTCTGCCAGAGTCTGCCGTGGGCAAGATAATAAAATGCTCTGGTGCCTCCACAACCGGCACAATAAACATTTAACGCATCTCTAACCATACAACCATGCTCACGTCCTATAATGGCATCCCCTTTCCACCACATCAGGGCAAACGCCGCCAGCAACAATACAAGGACGATTTTGCCAACTAAATACCACTCTTCAATTATCTGCTCCGGATGTCTCTTTGCTCTGTCGTACATACCAAATCTCTTCTCTGCGTTACTTTTTATGCGGTCATCATAAAATGATTTCCATCCCCACCTTCTGAGGTTTCAAACCGCACTTCTCATAAAACTTCATGGCACCTTCATTGCAGGTCCACACATTTAGGGTAACATTATAAAATTCACCCGCTTCGGCAAATGCCAGAACATAGTCATACAACGACTTGCCTATATGCTGTCCTCTTGCACTTTCATCCACACACAAATCATCTATATATAACGTCTTCACATCCGTAAGAATATTATTATTCACATACTGCTGAATAACGCAAAAAGCATATCCTGACACCATATCGTCTTCGTTGCATGCTACAAATATCGGCCTGCTCTCATCTTTAATAATTTCAGCAAGTTCTTCATCCGTATACTTCTTAACATCTGCCTTAAAAAGATCCGGTCTGCCTTCATGATGCACCATAAGCACCTGTCTGAGAAGTTTGTTAATGCCTTCCATATCCTCAAGGCGTGCCCGTCTGATTTCCATAAAAAACCTCCATACTCCTTACCAATATCCCATTCATATGAGCAATGGCCATTCCATAATTTGTAATTGCAACTCCTGCTTCCTCACAAATGCTCAGCCGATTTTGCATTACCTGCTCTGTCAGTGTACAACCGCCGCAATGCACCACCATGGCATAAGATGACAAATCCTCCGGAAAATCCATTCCGGAACAAAATACAAATTCCACATTCTTACCGTTATGTTTCCGAATCAATGCCGGAATTTTAACACTACCGATATCACCACATTGCCGATGATGTGTACAACCTTCCGCCACAAGAATTTTATCTCCGTCCTGCAAGGAATCCAATGTTTTGGCTCCGTTTACCAATACATCCAGATTTCCTTTATATCGGGCAAACAAAATAGAAAACGAGGTTAAAAGCACATCATTCGGCACAAGTTTTGCCACCTTCCCAAAAACTTGAGAATCCGTAATTACCAATTTCGGCTTTTCCCCTAATTTCTTTAACGTTCCTTCCAGTTCCGTATCTTTACATACCACACTAATGGCGCCAACATCCAAAATATCACGGATGGTCTGCTGCTGGGGCAGAATCAATCTTCCCTTTGGCGCAGATTCATCAATGGGCACCACCAAAACTACCACATCACCCGGAGCAATCATATCCGCCACTATCTTTTTGGTGGTACGTTGCGTTTTGCCAATTTCCGCCATTTTTTCTTTTAGGAGATTGACTTGATAACCGGTCAGAGCACTGACACAGAGAATCTTATCTTCACCATTCCTCTGCTCTGACATCTTTTCGGATGCTTTACAAATCAATTCCTCATTGGTACAAACAGGCATACTTATATCTGCGTGCAGATCCGCCTTATTCATTGCGATAATATAAGGCACCTTTCGCTTTTCCAATAGGGCAATCAGTTCTTCATCCTCCGCCTGTAATCCGGATGTAATATCCGCAACCACCACCGCAAGATGTACTTCTTTTAGAATCGCCTCGGTTTTTTTGACACGAAGTTCACCCAGAACTCCTTCGTCATCCAGCCCCGGCGTATCAATGATAACTACAGGTCCCAGCGGCAAAAGTTCCATGGCCTTACGCACCGGGTCCGTTGTCGTTCCGGCCACTTCGGATACCACTGCCAGTTCCTGACCGGTTACGGCATTAACAAGGCTTGACTTACCTGCATTTCTTCTTCCGAAAAAACCGATATGTATGCGTTCAGATGAAGGTGTTGCGTTCAGGCTCATAGGATGCTCCTTTCTAATACTGCCTATCGTTTCTCACAGATTACTGTGCGTAATCTGTACTCTTATTTTTTAAAACCAAAAATCTCTGGCATTGGAATTCTTGATATCTTCAATATGCGCCTTGGCAATCTCTTTGGTGCGCTCTCTTGGAATCTTTTCCAATTCCTTTTCGATCAGGGCATAACCTGTTTTCTTTGTTTCTTCCGATGCATAATCCACCAGATATTCCGTCAATGTCATCAACGCATTGGGATGACAACAATTTAAAATCTGGCCGCTTTTACAAAGACTCATAAAACGATCACCGGTGCGGCCTTCTCTGTAACATGCCGTACAGAAAGAAGGAATATGACCGTTGTCCATCAACCATTTTACAACCTCATCCAGCGAACGTTGGTCGGAAACATCAAACTGCTCCGAATCGTGAGGACGCTCTTCCTCGGTGTAACCACCTACGGAAGTTCTGGAACCACCACTGATTTGGGAGATACCAAGGCGCAACACGCGCCTGCGCACTTCCTCATTTTCGCGGGTAGAAATTATCATGCCGGTATAAGGTACTGCCAAACGAATGCAGGCGATAATTTTTTCAAACTTGTCATCAGCCAAAGAATTATCAAACTCGTCCGGATCAATATCGTCGGCACGTTTCAAACGGGGAACACTGATGGTATGAGGTCCCACACCATGCACTGCTTCCAAATGCTCCGCATGCATTAATAGTCCGGCAAACTCATATTTATAAGTTTCCAAACCGAACAATACCCCCAGCCCCACATCATCAATGCCGCCTTCCATTGCTCGGTCCATGGCCTCGGTATGATAATCGTAATCGTGCTTCGGGCCCGTAGGATGGAGTTTCAAATAGCTTTCTTTGTTATAGGTCTCCTGAAATAAAATATAGGTTCCTATGCCTGCCTCTTTTAACTTGCGATAATCCTCCACGGAAGTCGCTGCAATATTTACATTTACACGGCGGATGGCACCATTTTTATGATTGATGCTGTAAATCGTTTTAATACATTCCAAAATGTATTCCAAAGGATTATTCACAGGATCTTCACCCGCCTCAATAGCAAGACGTTTATGTCCCATATCCTGCAATGCAATAACCTCAGCCTTCACTTCTTCCTGAGTCAGTTTCTTACGTGTAATGTGTTTATTTTTAAAATGATACGGACAATAAACACAACCGTTTACACAATAATTAGAAAGATAAAGTGGCGCAAACATTACAATACGATTTCCGTAAAATGCCAATTTGATTTCTTCTGCTATGCGATATATTTCTTCAATCTTTTCCGGAATATCGCATGCAAGCAACACCGATGCCTCACGATGGGTAAGTCCCTGACAGACCAGCCCGTTCCCATCTTTCTTCGGTTTTGCCTTCTCTAAAATTTCATCAATCAGGGCAATATTATTTTTGTTTGCTTCTGCATACGCAATCGTCTCCAGAATCTCTCCGTCATTGATAAATTCTTCTGCTTTTAATGACTTCGGATTATAAACCGCCATTTGTATTTCCTCGTCTTTCATTCGTTCTTTATTCTGTACTTTTATATTGATATCCTGCGAACATCCCCTCTGTCTGTCACAACACGATATCCGATAGCATCCATTCGTTTTTTTAGTTCATCCACATTCTTTGCCGCTTCCGTTCCGCCGTAGGCTTTATTATCATAAAGCTCGTAGTTTTGCTTTGCGGACACAGGCGAAAGATTGGGCATTACAACATTGGCACCTGCAAGAATTCCCCTCTCACATCCCCGTTCATCCAGGGTTGCTAATGCCGTAGTTGCCGGCAATAAAATTTCAGGGCTTATCAGTCTGATTACCGACAAAAGAAAACAGGTTAATTCCACACTCCCCGGTTGCTCATCGGCAAATTTCGTTGCATGATGCGGAATAAAAGGACCGATGCCGCACATGGCAGGTCGAAAAGTTTCAATCCATTTCAAATCCTTCGCCAAGGTCTGCACCGTCTGTCCGGGACTCCCCACCATAAAACCGCATCCGGTCTGATAACCGATTTCCTTTAAATCTTTTAGGCATTGTAATCTGTTACCCAACGACAATTCCTCAGGATGTAAACCCGCATAATGCTCTGCATCTGCGGTCTCATGCCTTAGTAAATAACGATCCGCACCTGCTTCATATAACTTTGTATAACTTTCTTTCTCACGCTCTCCGAGAGACAAAGTCACCGCGCAATCGGGAAACATACGCTTAATCTCTTTTATCAAATCACACAGAACTTCGTCCGTATAAAAAGAGTCCTCTCCCCCCTGCATTACAAAAGTGCGAAATCCCAGGCTGTAGCCTTCTTTACAACATTCCAAAATCTCATTCTTCGACAAACGATATCGCCTGCAGGTTTTGTTACTCCTTCGAATACCACAATAGAAACAGTCATTTTTACAATAATTACTGATTTCAATCAATCCTCGGATAAAAACATCCTTACCATACACTTTCTCCCGAGCCGTGCGGGCAAGTTCTGCCAAACATTCCGCAGTCCGGTTATCATGCTCCCGAATAAGACAAGCATATTCTTCAACGGAAAGACTATGATTTCTCCTTAATCTGTCTATCAAAGTAAGTATTTGTTCATTCATTATATGAACTTCTCTCCTTACATTACTCTATCTGTCCAATACGCGAATGCTTCGTATCATTCCAACGTACTTACTATACTTCTTCGCTATCATCGTAATTCCGAATCCACTCCGGCAATTTACATTCCCGGCTCTCCTGCCACACAATCCACAGTACGCCTTTTGCCACACTGATACTTGCAGGCGTCCCCATAAATTCGTTACTCACACCTAAGGGTCTGTTCCCCGTAAGCAAGGCTTTGTCTAATGTATATTTTAAACCTTTCAGAGTAACATTTTCAGCTTGATCCCGTGCAGCAAATACGGATATCACACCTCGATAGTCTTTGCCAAATTCCAACGTTGCTTCCGTAATCGCCGTAATCGTACAGTCCGGGCAAAAGCAAAATACTTTAATACCCTTACAACTCAAATCCGTAAGCAACTGTAAATTGGCAATGGTATGATCCACGCGACCGCCACATATTCCAAACAAGTATAAGGTTGTAAAACCTTTCTCCAATGCAACTTCAATTGCCAGCGCTACATCTGTATCATCTTTTTCAATAGGATGACAAATAATGTTATCCCCCTTAGGTCGATACCCCAAAGAATCAAAGTCTCCAACAATCCAATTTGGATGATATCCTGCTTCCTCAATGTATACCAGTCCGCTGTCTGCGGCAATAATACAGTCTTCTTTTCCGGGATAAAAGCGTTCTATATCAAAGTCGCCACCACCCACGATATAACAAATTCCGGTTCGTGTCATATAGTCATCCTTCCATGCTTTTTATAACATTTCGCAACAGACTCATTACAAAGTTTCACTTTGCAATGCCCGATTCAAGGCATTTATAACTTTTTTCTTATCACCGCTCCAAAGAGGCGCAAGCAACGTCCTTTTATTACCGTCCCCTGTCAATCTGTGAATCACCATAGTTTCAGGAATCAGTGCCACACACTCCTTGATAATTTCAATATACTCATCCATTGTCAACGTGTTAAAAGCACCTGCTCTGTAATCCTTCGCAAGATCTGTTCCCTCTATCACATGAAGAAGCTGTAACTTAATTCCTTCTGCTTTACCATTCACCACATACTGCACCGTCTCAAGCATATCCGCCTTTGTCTCACCGGGCAAACCGATAATCACATGCGTAATCACTTCAACACCGACGGCATGCAAATCCTTTACCGCCCTATCATAAACCTTCAGCGGATATCCTCTTCGAATATACTTTGCAGTTTCTTCATGAATAGTCTGCAATCCCAGCTCCACCCAGACAGGTTTTATCCGATTCAATCTTTTTAGCATCTCTAAGATATCCTTTGGCAAGCAATCCGGTCTTGTGGCTATGGACAACGCCACCACTTCCTCATCTGCTATTGCCTCCATGAATTTGGATTCCAGACATTCCACACTACCGTATGTATTGGTAAATGACTGAAAATAGGCAATATACTTACCGCCCTTATTTTTGGATGCAATCTTTTCCTTGGCAAGTTTTATCTGTTCTCCAATGGGTAAATCTGCTCTTTGAGCAAAATCTCCCGAGCCGGTATCAGCGCAGAAAATACAACCACCCACCCCAACCGTTCCGTCACGGTTGGGGCAGGTGCATCCACTACTTAATGCAATTTTATATACCTTGGTTCCAAATCTCTCACGAAGATGTTCATTCAGACTTTTATACATGATAAATATCCGTATACTCTGCAATTTCCCTATCTACGGTGCAGAGGTCTTTTACATTCAAATCTTCCACATCATAATGGCCTGTAATTCTTGCATACTGCTTCAATCCCTCTGTCATCTTAATCATATCGTCAGGGCGATTTCTCAGTGCGATTACATCTGCTCCCATTGCCATAATCTTAGCAAGCTCTTCGGCATCTTTTGCACCATCTAATGCAATCACAATATCCATATCCGACTGCACCGTATTCAAATACTTGGTGGCACGATGCAATGCATAAGGAAGCGGTACCACATCAAAATTGTTCAATACAACATAATCAGGTTTTGCAAATACGCAGAATTCCAAATCTCTTTCAATTCTTGCCGCACCCATCTTAATTCCGATAGGACAACCGTCTGATTCCAAACGAAGGAAGTTAACTACCTGACGTAAATCTTCCTTAGAATTAATAGTCTTCTCAATTCCGTTTCCATGACCTACGATGATTTCAATAGCATCTGCCTGCTGATAATCTTCACTGGTCAAACCACTGTTCGGAATGTACTGAACCATATTATATTCTCCTGTAGAGAATACAGGATTATCCAATACCAAAGGTTTCTCCGAAGCAATACCCAAGACGGTTCTTCCTTCCACCTCAGTACCTTCCGGTAAAGGCATGGGATTTAATTGTGCCGGAACAATTAAAATCTTTTCGAGATTATTGCAATATGCGGTTGCTTCCTTAGCAACATCATCGCACATTGAAAAATCAAAGGTTTCTTTTGTTTCCGCAACTTTTTCTTCCGCAAAAAGTTCTTCTGCCAAGCTTGCTTTAAAAGTATGTTCTGCAACATCTTCTTTCTTTTCTTCTGCGAAGTCTACAAATACTTCTTCGATATCATCCTCGGTAACTTCTTCGTCCACAACCTCATCCATAGACTTCGTTACAAAGTTCACTCCTGCAGCACCTACACCCACAGCCGCACCGGCATCTACTACATCATCCAGGAAAGACCATGCTTTAATTCTCGGTGCTTCCGCTTCCTCACTGCCGGTTTCACTTTCTGCACTCACTTCTTCATCTTCGCTCAATGTTTCAGCACCTGCTTCATCATCTTCAGCCGCAGGTTCTGCCACTTCTTCCGATTCCGGTTCTTCCTCTTCACCAAACAGGATTTCTTCTGCTCCTTCTGCTGTTACCACTTCAATTCTTCCGCCCTCAGGAACATCATCATCAAATACAATTGCATCAATTGCCTGAAATACTTCTTCTTCGGAAACAGAAGCTTCTGTCTGTTCACTCGAAGAATCCACAACCGCATCCATTGTCATCTCGGTGAAGAAATCATCATCTTCATCAAAATCATCAGTCACAGGTTCTTCTGTTTCTTCTTTCTCTTCCTCAAATGCAAACTCTTCCACGGCTTCTTCCGCTTCCTCTTTTGCTTCCTCAAATGCAAACTCTTCTACGGCTTCTTCCGCTTCCTCTTTTGCTTCCTCAAACACAAACTCTTCTACAGTTTCTTCCGTTTCTTCTTTTGCTTCCTCAAACGCAAACTCTTCTACAGTTTCTTCCGTTTCCTCGTCATCAAAGAAAAATGTCTCCTTTACCTCCGGAACTTTCTCCTCGGGTTCTTCACCCAGAATCTCCTCCACTACGGGCTCTTCTGCCGGCATTACCATATCAACATTCTCAGCTTTCACCAAGGAATCATTTTTATCGCCAAACGGATCAATCACTCTCTGCACGGTTCCGCCACCGCTGTTCCATAAAGGTCTGAACGATTCTTCTTCATCATCACCTGATACAATATGAGAAGAACCTACCGGTTCGGATGCAGAATAAAAACTCTCAATACGACTGCTGAATGCCGGAATATCCTCATCCTCTTCCTTTAAGGTTTCAACAATATTCTCTTTAACAGGCACATCATTCACAATACGTTCTTCCGTCTGCTCATCTCCGCCAAGTACCTTCTCCACAGAACCCATTGCATTGCGAATGGTCCATCCCGTAGTATTCTGATTCTCTTCCTTCTTTTCTTCCTTCACTTGAATCGGTGTCCAAAATTCCTGACGTCTTTCCACTACAAATTCAGGACCGTTAAAACTAAACTCTTCGTCCGAATATTCTGACGATTCCGCATTCTCTTCCACAACCGTATTCTCGCCGTCTTCCTCTTCCGTAACATCCGAAACACTTGCGTCATTGTCTTCAGACTCATCTGCAACTGCAACCGCTTCTTCCGTAATATCTTCTTTCTCTTCCACAATGGGATTATTATCCGCATCCAAAGCAACGAAATTCTCTTTTCCTTCGTTACAAATCGGACATTCCGTTAACTCATCAAAAGTTCTTCCGGCATGCTGCTCATTGTAAATATAACCGCATACCTTACATTCGTATTTTGCCATATGTATCCTCCCTTAATTCGGTAACCCGTTTTAATACCCAAATATATACACTAGCATATCACATAATTCGTTTTTTTTCAATGAAAAACCACAGGCAATAAACACCTGTGGCCGTATTCATCTTATCAATTATTTTCTGTTCTTAATTTTACCGTAACATAAGTCTCCACTCTTTGCCTCTTTTATATCGTACAATCAAAAAGCAGACTACATGTGCAAGGAAAGTCAAAGTCCAGGACACCGGGTATGACATATAAATCGTCTCAATACAATGATACTCCGGAATCTGAAAAATCGTAGCAAGCCACACCAGACGGAAGGCGCAGGCACCAAGGAGTGACACAATCATAGGAACCACCGAACATCCCATACCGCGAAGCGATCCTACCATAACATCCATCATACCGCAGAGGGCATAAACACTGCAGATATACATAAGACGCACCATTCCGGCCTCTACCACTGCCGGGCTATCGGTATAAAGCGACAACAACGGACGTCCGAACATCACCATAAGATTGCCCATAATAACGCCGGTGGCAATCACCAGCCCCTGGGCCGTAAAAAGAATCTTATTCACCCGCTCAAACTTCATGGCTCCGATATTCTGACTTGTAAAAGAAATCGCTGCCTGATACAAAGAGTTCATCGCCACATACACAAAACCTTCCACGCTGCTTGCAGAAGAATTGCCCGCAATCACCGTCTCACCAAACAAGTTGACCGAAGACTGGATAAAAACGTTGGACAATGAAAAAAGCGTCCCCTGAAAGCCTGCAGGCAAACCAATCTGTACAATCTTCCAGAATTTATCCGCCTTGATATGCAGTTCTTTTAACTCAAGGTGAATACCACCCTCTTCTTTAATTAGACAGCGAAGCACAAGGAATGCGGAAACAAACTGCGAAATCACCGTGGCAAGGGCAACGCCCGCCACGTCCATATGAAGAAAAATTACAAAAATCAAATTAAGTCCTACATTGATTACCCCGGCAAAGGCAAGGTAATATAAGGGCCTTCTTGTATCGCCCACCGCACGCAAAACAGCGCTGCCGAAGTTATATACCATCATTGCCGGCATTCCAAGAAAATAGATTCTAAGGTATAAAGACGCCAATTTCAATACCTCCGGCGGCGTATTCATTTTGCTCATAATAATCGGGGCTCCGATAAAACCAATTACTGCAAGCAGTGCACCGCTTACCAGGCTCAACATAATTGATGTGTGGACGGTTTCTTTTAACTCCTTTTGCTGAGCAGCACCATAAAAACGGGCCGTTAAAACATTGGAACCCACGGACAGCCCGATAAAAACATTGGTCAAAAGGTTAATCAAAGAAGACGTAGCCCCTACTGCCGCCAGGGAATTATCCCCCGCATATTTTCCCACCACAATGATATCTGCCGCATTAAACAGAAGCTGCAAAATACCGGAAAGCATAAGCGGCAGAGAAAATAGCAGCATCTTTTTCAAGATGGAGCCGCTGCACATATCGATTTCATATTTTTTACCACGCATAACTGTCAACTCTTTTCATAAAAATCGGAATAAACTGTGCCTTGCACATTCTCTGCGCCCGAGCGGAGTTGCAACGCAACTATTTTCCGTTCCGCGAGGTGTGCATCTGCAATCATTCTTGTACGCAGTACAAGAATTAAAAGTGTACTGCCTTTTCCGGCGGTACACTTTTATCCTTGTATTTCATTCGCTTACTTGCGATTTATTCACTTAATTCAGAAGTACAGTGAGGACATCTTGTAGCCTCAATATTTACTTCACTCTTGCAGAAAGGACATACCTTAGTAGTGGGTGCTGCCGGTTCTTCTTCTTTTTTCTTACGTGTCAAAGCCTTGCTCATTGTATTAATCGTTTTAATCATAATAAACACAACAACCGCCATGATTAAGAAGTTAATGATTGCAGTAAGGAAGCTTCCGTAATTTAAGGTTGCTTCATCTTTCAACACCAATACATAACCGCTCAAATCCGTTCCGCCAATCATACCAATCAAAGGATTGATAATGTCATTTACCAATGAATTTACAATTCCTGTAAAAGCACCACCGATGATGATACCGACTGCCATATCCATTACATTTCCGCGACTGATAAATTCTTTAAATTCTTTTAAAAACTTCATGTTCTCACATTCTCCTTATGTATTGTCTGATTATACCCTGTTGCCCCGCAAAAGCCATTGCAATTTCACAACACTTACTATATCGTCATAAACTAAAAATTATTATACACCCGATATAAAAATGTGGCAAATATATTTTGTATCTTTTATGCTGCAACTTTCCGCAAAAGTACTGTATCATGCACATTCTGCAGTTATTCCCCTACCAATGTTACTTCCGTATATGTATGACCTGTAGACGGCAAAAATTGATTTAACATATCCTCAGTCTTCATTGCGATGCTTGAAGTATTCATGCAAGGGTGACATCCAAACCATTCCATTTGAAGCAAGTCTTTATCAATCAGTAGGCGCACCTTATTTTCTTTATCATACGCAAGTCCTAACACGGTAGCCGAACCCGGTGTCAGATTCAAGTACTGCGCAAGCTCCTCCGGGCCTGCAAAAGACAGTCTTGCCGAGTTAATCTGAGATGACAATTCTTTCGTCTTAAAAACCTTATCCCCCGGCATTAAAAGCAGATAAAAATCTGTTTTCTGACGGTTGCACAAAAACAAGTTTTTACAAATATGTGCGCCCAAAGCTTCGCCGATTGCCACACAGTCTTCCATTGTCATTGCCGGCTCGTGATCGGCCCTTTTATAAGGAATATGCAAGGCGTCCAACATGTCATAAGCCGCAATTTCTTTCTCACTTCTGCCTGCGGCATCCGCAGGTCTTCCTTCGTAAACAATCATTTTTTGTTCCTCTTGATCTTTATATTCTTGATTTATAAAAATGCCGATGTATACATCTTCCGAATTATGCAACCATATTACACTTCACCAAGTTCATAAACGGTTCCCGTACAAAGTCGCATCAGCTGCCCTTCTTTCAGATATTTACCAAGAAGCTCATAGCCCGGTGCTCCGGTACAATGCCCGGTAATTAAAACTTCGATACCCGCATCGCGAATACAGTCTGCCAGCATTTTTACTTCTTCCTCCGTGAACGTACAAATCTCTTCGCCGCTCTTACGGCCTTTCATATGTAAGCCGCCCACAAAGGCATATATTTTCTGCCCGGGCAAAGCCTGCTTTACTTCTTCCACAATATTCTGCACACCGCCGTGGGAACAGCTGTTACAAATCACAAGGCCCTTGTCGGTTTCAAATACCACGCTCATCTCGTGGGCAAAATCATCGGGCACCCAAGAATGCTCCTGCCCCATCTTTTTGCAGGTTGCACCTTCCTCTGTTTCACCTGTCTTTTGCGACTTTTCTTCCCGATACAATCCGGCCTTCTCACCGATTACCGCCAGTTTATTCGGCGCTGTACTATGGGGCACAAGGACGATTCCGTCTGTAACCTGTGTCACCTTATCAATCGCCGCAATGCATTCCTTAAGCACTTCTTTTACTGCTTCCGGCACGCCGATTTCATGCATTACGCCACCGGATGCGGACGCATACCTTCCCATCGCGCTTTCCATCGCATATACCGGCACGCTTTTAGTTACCCGGCCCCAGGCCCCGAAGCCACCGGAATGGTCATAATGTCCGTGGGATAGAAAAGCCATATCCACAGCAGACAAATCCAAACCCATCTTTCTTGCATTCTCTGCAAAGACTTCAGTACTCCCGGCGTCCAATAATATTTTTTTACCCTTATATTCAATATACAGACTCAGTCCGTGCTCGCACTGCAAATCCGAATCGGTTGTATTCTCGATAAGTACGTGTATTTTCACTTTTGCTTCCTCTTTTACGACAGTATATTTTTATTATACGCTCTTTGCTTCACACACGGCAATATTATTCCGCACTTCGCACTTTACGCCTTGCCCTGATTTGCGCGAAATACATCAGCCACCTCGCTGATGGTGATATAGGCTTTCGGGTCAATTTCGTGCACGATATCACGCATTTTTACCACCTGAAAACGATTCAGAACAAAGTATACAATAGTCTTCTCCGCGTTGGAATATCCGCCTCGTGCCTCAATTCTTGTCATACCTTTTTCAAAAGCTTCCGAGAGTGCCGCACACACCTCATCCGGACAACTTGTCACAATCATGGCTTCCTTGGAACGGTCGATACCTTCCACAATAAAGTCCACGGTTTTTAACGCCGCCATATAAGTCACGATGGAATACAGGGGCAGAATCCAGCTCTCAATTACAAATCCGCTAATCACGTAAAGCACAATGTTATACATCATAACGAAGGTACCTACGGTGATTCCAATCTTCTTGGCAAACACCACAGCCATAACTTCGATACCGTCCATGGCACCGCCAAAACGTATGGCAAGACCGCTTCCCATGCCGGAAATCAAACCGCCAAACAAAGCACACAGTAATAAATCTTCACCTGCCAGAGGCGACGCAATACTCACATCAATGGGCAACACATCCCGAATCAGCCACGCGGTAATTGAATACACCGTTACCGCATATATCGCGTATATGGTAAAAGGCACGCCCTGCTTCTTCATACCGTACAAAAACAACGGCACATTCAAAAGAATCAAAAACACGGACAAGGACAACCAGGCCGGCGTAATCTGCTCCAGAAGCATAGACGTTCCGGAAATACCGCTGTCATATAATTTTACCGGAGATAAAAATACCGTTACGCCAAAGGCATTGATAATGCCCGCCACCGTCAACATTAAAAAATTACTGAAATGCAGCTGCTCTTTTAAGGTTTTGCGGCGGCTTTTTTCCACCGCCGATGTTGTACTTTCTTTACTATCTGTGACAATCTCATCTTCTCTCTCTATCTGTTCTGAAAGTTCTTTGTGTTCCAAATCAGCTCACTTCCTTTTCTTAAATTTCCATTTTTTATCTTAACACAAATCCTATGATAAAAGAATGAAAAATTGTTGATTTCTTTTAAATATAAATATGCTATACTGTTTCTTAGCCAAGGCAAAATCAAAGTAACGAATCATAAAAGCAGATGCGTTCTTCGCTCGCTAAAATAATGCAGTATATTCAAAGGAACAGACTATGAGAAACATGACCGACCTGGAACTCTATTACAACAAATTTAACGAAGAAAAAAGGCTGGATTCCCGCCACGGACAGGTAGAATTTATCACTTCCATGAAGTACATTCACAAATACCTTCCCTCAGACCGTGCCGCTTCCGAAATCAAAATCCTTGATATTGGTGCAGGCACCGGACGTTACAGCATCGCCTTGGCGGAGGAAGGATATGATGTTACCGCGGTAGAACTTGTCAAATACAACTTAGGCATTTTAAAACAGAAGCGCGATGCTCTTGGCGATGCCTTAAAAGGCAATCTTACTGCTATCCAAGGCAATGCCATGAAACTAAAAAAATTAGAGGATAACACTTTTGATGTTACCCTCGTCTTTGGCCCCATGTATCACTTATTTGGTAAAGAAGATAAAAGCAAAGCCTTGTCGGAAGCCATGCGTGTCACCAAGCCTGACGGCATTATTCTGGTTGCCTACTGCATGAATGAATACAGTGTACTTACTTTTGCTTTTAAGGAACGCAATATTTTACAATGTATGGAAGAGGGACGTTTAAGCAAAGATTTCAAGACCCTCTCCAAGCCGGAGCATTTGTATGATTATATGCGACCGGAAGACATTGATGATTTGAATGCTTCATTGGGCTTGAAACGTCTTCAAATCATCTCTCCGGACGGCCCTGCCAATTATATCAGACCGTTTTTGAATCAGTTAAGCGAAGAAGAATTTAAGTATTTTATCGAATATCAGCTTGCCACCTGCGAACGCGCAGACTTAATCGGGGCAGGAGCGCATACAGTGGATATTCTGCAAAATACAAAGTGATAATGTAAAATTCCGTGGGTTCTTCAAATAATGACACTTACTGCGCAAATATTTTTATTCCATAAAGAACCCACGGAATTTTACACCTGCACATACCGCATGGCAACTTCCGCAAGCGCCGCCGTTCCATAAGCAAGTGCATTTGTATCTAACCGCATTTTAGGATGATGCAATGGACTTTCGTACCCTTCTTTCACATCTCCTGCTGCCAATGCTACCATAATGGAGGGTACCTCATGGGATACATAGGCAAAGTCCTCGGAACCGCCACCGCTTTGTCCCGGCATATCCTGACTTCGAATCACCATCTCTTCTCCCAAAGCTTCTTTTAACCAAAGGGCTGTTTTCTCGGATAATTCCTTATCATTTATTAGGGTAGGCGCACCGCTTGTATAAACCACCACCGACTCTGTCCGAAAGGCTCTTGCTACATTATCTGCTATTTCTGTCAGACGCTTCTTCATATGATTGCGTACATCCTCATCAAAGGCGCGCATAGAGCCTTTTAAGGTGACAGCGTCCGGAATCGCATTCGCCACATCAGCGCCTTCCAGCGCACCGATGGTTAAAGCACCCTTGTCAAAAACACTCATCTCTCTTGCCTGAATTTCCTGCAAGGCAATGATGATATGTGCAGCTGTCGTCAATGCATCGATACCAAGATGGGGCATGGAACCGTGACACCCTTTTCCTTTTATCTTAATTTCAAAAAAGTCTGCTGCCGGTGCACTGACGCCCGGTGCCGACACAACGATTGTGCCGGCTTTCAAGGGAACGCCTGTCATCACGTGAACCATCATAGCTCCTTCTACTTTGGGCTTATGACTACTTCCGATATGGCTCACTCCTTGCTTAATACCCCGGTTAACATTGCATTCTTCCTGAGATACTTCCAGCACCCCATGGGCAATCATATCCCTGGCGCCTTCCAAAATCTCCTCCGCCGGCTGAAACATGAGCTTTACAATCCCCCCCAGTTCCTGCTCATGATACTTGATGATTTTAGCCGCACCAAGAAGCATGGCAGTATGGGCGTCGTGACCGCAGGCATGCATATTACCGTTGGTACTTTTATAAGGCACATCCGCCTCTTCTTTGATGCGTAATGCATCCATATCCGCCCGAAGCAGGAAAGACTTTCCCGTATCGGCATTACCGGCAGCTGCCACAATTCCTGCCTTACCGCAATCCAAAGGTTGATAGCCCATCTCAAGCAACCTCTTTTTTACATAGGCCCGCGTCTCTGTCAACTCAAATCCAACCTCAGGGCAGGCGTGCAAATGCTCGTAGTCCGCTTTAATTTGTTGCTTTATATCCATTGCTTCTTTTAACATGAATCTCTCCTTTTAGACTTGTTTAAAAATTGTGCTGCCTTGCGTTACTTTCATCCGGATATATCCTTTTAATCATTCTTTCACTTCCAATATTAGAATGTGCTTTTTTTATCCGCTTATTCGCCAAACAGCATCTTCTCATTAGGTCATTTTACTGGTATAATATTTCTGTAACTATTGAAAACATCATTCATAAAATACATTTCTTTGGGACATACTAAAGAAAAAACTGTAAAAATGCCTTCGGGCAGTTCATAAAAAGGAGGTACTGATATGGCACTTTTAAAACTTACAAGAGACAACTTTGAAACCGAAGTATTAAACAGCACCTTACCTGTTTTGATTGATTTCTATGCAGAATGGTGCGGCCCCTGCCGTATGTTGGGACCTGTGATTGACGAAATCGCAGAAGAGTCAACGAATTTTAAAGTAGGCAAGGTAAACATTGACGAACAACCGGAGCTCGCTACCAAATACCAGGTGATGAGTGTTCCTACTTTAGTTGTAATTAAGAATGGCGAAGTTGCAAACCGCGCAACCGGCGTGACACCGAAACAGAAGATTCTGGATATGCTGGGATAAGCAAGAAGCAGATTAATTAAATAATACAAATATACACAAAGTGCCGACCACGGAAATCTATGGTCGGCACTTGCTGTTTTGTTTATACTTTTATTTTTTTACTTTTATACTATTGCTTTTGCATCTATACTCTTATGCTTTTATACTTTTACTATTACATTTCTACCAAATCATATTACTCCGCATAATACTCACATTCCAGGCTCGTAAAATCTTCCACCGGCTGTCCGTCGCAATGTAAGGTTCCAAGTTCGTCAGCCCTTGCTTCCATTGCAGCATCCACTTCTTCTGCCGTATTCAAAACTACTCCCGCTTCAGCCCAGGCTGCTTTCAGACTTTCTAAATTCTCCTTTTGTTGAGAAGTCATTTCGTCCACATACTTCTCCGGCACGGCAAAGTAATAATAAATTTTATCCCCTATTACAAACCTTTCACGTACCAGGACACCAAAACTTTCTGTACTATATGAGTTCCCCGCCTCGCGATATGCACTTACCCATTCACCTTCTACTTCATAGATACGGTCCAGCATTTCATCATCACCATATAAGTTCCATCCGGGACTGACCACCTGCCAGCTGTATACAACCTGTAATTCACAGGAAGCATCCAACACGCACTGTTCACCGGCATGATATCCGGCACCGCCGGAACCATCCGACGAAATACAACCATATTGATCAATTGCCCAACGACTGCGTGACCACTCATCTTCGGAATAGCACATATACAATTGATTATCCCTATATTGTATCAGCACATAAGTAGAGAAATGGTCTCTGTCTATATTATCAATCCTTAATAAAAGCTCCTTGCGTCCGTCCCTTCCGCAATCAATATAGGACCAGGAAACATCATATCCTTCACAGGAACCGCTTTCGGAATTTATAATATAATTTACAATATCATACAAATACATACAACGGCCTTCCTCTTTGGGCAGGGTTGCATATGAAGCGCAATCAGCATATTTATCCGCAAAATACGCGCCGCACTCTCCTCTTAAAAACGCCTGATACGCATCTTCCGGCATTGCATAAGGCAGCACCGTTTTCTCCTTTGTATAACTCGTATAAGAAACCTCTGCCAAACAATAATACCTTGATTTGTAATACTCAGAATCTTCCTTCTCTATCCTTTCAGTGTACTCCGGTAACCAACGCCATATAGCATCGTTCCACTTATCCAAATCGGCACTGATTCCATTGATGATAAATCCATCGCCTTCCGTTCCGAAAACACCGTCATAGGATTTTTCTGCCGGGACTTTATCTTCTCTTTCAAGCGTATACAACAACTCATACTTTCCGTCTTTTACTTCATAAAATTCATAAGATTCCTTCCCTACGCCAAACTCAAACCGCATTAGCATTCCATTGGGCAGAAGGGTCATATACTGCGTGTTATCGCACATAAGAACAACATTGTCGTTCTGCTTTTTTAACACATAGGTATACATCGGTTCTCTTACAATCAGTTCTGCCACGCCGTCATAATCCACATCGTAAAAACCGTATTGCGCTTCTTGTATATTATTTACCAGATTCGAGATATTGCCGTCTAACCACGTTTTGTAAAAGGTCCGTTCCGCATCCGTCACCGTAAAAACAGGCGGGTCTTTCCTTAAATCAACAATTTCTTCCGTAAATTCTTCGCTCTCTTCTGTTGTCTCTTCTTCAGTCTCTTCTTCAGACTCTTCTGCAATTTCTTCGCTGCCGTTTTCTTCGGTAGTCACTTCCTCTGCAGGCTCTTGTGTAACCTCCTCTTCGGAAGTCTCATCAACTAATTCCCTGCCGGCAGCAACCGTTATGATATCATCTGTTAGCGAATTTAACGATATAACCGTGTTCTCTACATGGTTTTCTTTCTCACAGCCGGAACATATAAATGCAATACATAAAAGTATTGCTGTTATCATACCGTATTTCTTTATTCTTGTATTATTTCTTCTTGCACAATTTATTCCTTTATTTTGCATTCTCGCATCTTTTGTCGTTGTATCTTTTATTATATTATTTCTCATGGAATTCCTCTTCCCTTTTATCCACATCATTTTAATTGTCATCTATATGTTATCTGTTATACAGTTACATTCAAAATCAAAGAAGCACTGTTTAAGATAATCTCAAACAGTGCTTCCGTTTCATTACTTTATCACAAATCAATTACTCCATATTACTGTATTGAAGTTGTATCAGTATTTACTGTCTTATTGTCTTTTACAACCAAATTGATGTCTTCAAGACCTGTTACATTAACATTTCTGTTAACCTTGGCATCATAAGATTCAGCGTTAATAATGTTAGCTAAATCAATGCCGGTAGCTTCCTTCATGCTCTCAAAAACCTTAGCCATAACAACGGGCACGTTGCCTGCAACCTGGTCTACACCATTGCTACCGCCTTCGCCACCGCCGATGATGGTAATCTTATCAATCTGACCAAGAGGCTGGGCAACTTTCTCAGCGATTTCAGGCAATACCTTAATCATCATTTCAGCCACAGCAGCCTTGTTGTACTTCGCATAAGCTTCTGCTTTCTTTTCCATTGCTTCCGCTTCCGCGAGACCCTTTGCTGCAATTGCTGCCGCTTCCGCTTCACCCACTGCACGGATACCTTCTGCTTCCTGTTCTCTTGCAAAACGGTCTGCTTCTGCCTGTGCCTTCCGGGCTTCTGCCTCACGCTGTGCTTCGAACTGCTTTGCTTCCGCTTCTTTCTGACGCTGGTAAAGCTGTGCATCCGCTTTCTGCTGAGCCGCATACTTATCTGCTTCCGCCTGCTTCTTAACTTCCGCTTCCAAAGCCTGTTCCTTAACGGCAACTTCCTTCTGCTTTAATTCAATCTCACGTTCCTGACGTGCGATATCTGCATTAGCAGTTGAAATTTCAATAGACTTACGCTGCTCTTCCTTCTGGATATCGTAAGCCGCATCCGCCATAGCCTTCTTAGTATCCGCATCCATCTGGAGTTCGGATTTCTTAATGGCAAGTTCAGTCTGCTTCTTAGCGATTTCCGTTTCTGCCGCAACCTTAGCATCATTGGATTCTTTGTCTGCTGCTGCCTGTGCAACCTTAATATCTCTTTCACTTTCTGCACGTGCAATGGCTGCAGCCTTTTTAATTTTAACGATATTATCAATACCGAGGTTCTCGATTACTTCATTGCCGTCCACAAAATTCTGAACGTTGAAACTGATGATATCAAGACCCATAGCCGCAAGGTCGGGTTCTGCATTTTCTTTTACAAGGTTAGCGAACTTCTGACGGTCGGAAACCATTTCTTCCAACTTCATCTTACCTACGATTTCACGTACGTTACCTTCCAAAACTTCTCTGGCAACGTTTGCTATGTATTCGGTAGGCTTATTTAAGAAGTTTTCTGCCGCAAGCTGGAGTTTTTCCGGCTCACTGCTGATTTTAACGTTAACGGTAGCGTCAACATTGATGTTAATGTAATCAGCAGTAGGTACTGCATTACTGGTTTTAACATCGATGGGAATCAAACGAAGATTCAATTTATCCAGTCTTTCAAAGAAAGGAACGCGTACGGTAGCTTTACCGATAGCATAACGAGGTTTCTTCTTAATACCGGAAATAATGTAGGCCATATCAGGCGGAGCCTTCACATAACCCAAAAGAAATAATGCGACAAGTAAGATGATGGCAATTACTATCACCACCGGAATCCATAATAAATTAGGCATGGATTATTCCTCCTTTTATAAAATAGTTATTTATTATATATGACAAAAAATGGATTGCCATTATATATTTTATTCCATTTGGCAAAAAAGAACTGCTCCCGGAAGAACAGTTCTTTAGGCTTTTCTTACTCTACTTTTGCATCTGCTGCATTCTTCTGAACACTTGCGATACCCTTTAAGCACGCTGCCTTGGTTGTATAACCTTCACCGGTTGCAATAATCTGTCCGTTTGTGGCTTTCAGACGGAAGCGTGTTTCACCCTTTTTGTCTGTATAAACTTCAAACTTAGGATTTTTAACAGTTGCGTAACCTTCTTCAGTCTGGTCTTCAATCGCTGCAACGGGTGCATTCTTCTGAACGCTTGCTATACCCTTCAAGCATGCTGCCTTAGAAGAATACACTTCTGAGGTTGCGATTACTTCGCCGTTTCCTGCTTTTAAATCAAATTTGATACCTGTGTTGGTTTCTTTGACTACAAACTTACCCATAATAGTAACCCTCCTGTTTTTATAAAGTAGTCTTATTTTTCTTTTCTATCGATAACAAACAATGCCACAATCTTTCGGTAACTTCCGGAAGCGAGGAATGTTTGTATATCTTTGTAAGTAAAAGAACAGTCCCTTGTGTTATACACGTTATACACGCGGACGCCGTCTTCCAATTTCTCTACGGCAACATAGTGAGCTCCGCACCCCTTTGCATTGGCCCACCAGTACAACATAATACCGACCTGCCCATCTTTTAAACAGGCATCCCAATCCTGCTTTCCTGAGTATTTGGTCCACTTCACATCCTGCTGAGAGAGATAACGCTTCACACCCAAAGGATTCACGCCCATGGTTGCATATAAAATAAGCCCTTTTCGCTCATAAAATTCCACAATCTCTTCTATCTTGGGCTCACATCCTGCCATGCTCATTGCATTAAAGGTTGCTATGGCTCCGCATCCGCTGTGCGAAAAATTATGCCTGCCGATACGCAGATCTTTTAACACGCCCACCCCTTGTCCGTTTAACGGGAACTGAATATTCTGGGACATGTTGAATTCTTTGTTCTCACGCCCTCTCTTTTTCATAAAAGAGTACGGCAGACGGAACACATGCACCAGACCGAAAAAACCGTATCCTGCCAAATTTACAAAACCTTTGAGCAATGCATTGGGCAAATTACGCTCTGTATTCTGTTGTTGATTATTGTCGTTATTTGTCGTATTCATTAATTCTATTTTATTACATTTATGGGAATATGCAAGTAATATTTATAAAATAAATCAGAATTTATTTCCGTTCTTTCTGTTAAGATTATTTTATTTTTACCGATAGCATTTATAGTGATTTTTCTGTATAAAAAACAAGGAGGTTAATTTCATGAAAAAATTGATTGCCGAATTTATCGGCACAGCGGTTCTTGTTACTTTAGGTTGCGGTACTGCAATGCTAGTAGGCTGTAATGCAGCTGCAGGATGCGGCTACATTTTGACTGCACTGGCATTTGGTCTGGTAATCGTTGGTATGGCTTACTGTGTAGGAAATATCTCCGGTTGCCACATTAATCCTGCAGTTTCCTTAGGTGTCTTAATGAGCAAGGGCATGAGCGTAAAAGACTTCTTCGGTTATGTATGTGCGCAGTGCTTAGGTGCATTGGCAGGCGCAGGAATCCTTGCGGCCATCTTCGGTCTTGGCGGTGTAACCGACATGACAGGCGGCTTCGGTTCTAACGGTCTTGCAGGCGTAAACGGAAGCATTGTTGCAGGTTTACTGGTAGAAGTTGTCTTAACTTTTATCTTTGTAATGACAATTCTTGGTGTAACAAGCAAGAAGGCAGGACATGGTTCTTTTGGCGGACTGATTATCGGTCTTACATTGGTTTTGGTACATATTCTTGGCATCGGTTTAACAGGTACATCCGTTAACCCTGCAAGAAGCCTTGGTCCCGCTATCGTAGCAGCAATCGCAGGAAATACTGCTCCCATCGCTTGTGTATGGGTATTCATCGTAGGACCTTTGGTTGGCGCAGCACTTGCAGCATTGGTGTATAATTTCTTGGAGAAAGAGAAATAAAATCTATAGTAGTATACTTAAAAAGACTTTGCAGGATGTTTACCATATCTGCAAAGTCTTTTTCTACTTTCTCTGTTTATAGGCCCAATACTTATTTACAATAAAATTCAGAGGCACTATCGTCACCACATTAATCGCCTTGGCAACTACCTCACCGGCCAGCCCTGCATCTACAACGGACAAACCGATTGTGTTACATATATTAACTACAGGCTGCATATATTGACTGATTTGTACAACATCAATCCATACGAACAGCATTATGATATCCAAAACGAAACCACCTGCATAAGCAATATATGTTTTCAGCAACACCTTCCACCAGACTCGCTTTTCTTCTCCTTCCTGCGCCTTGAATACATATCTGTTGCCCCAATAATATGCATTTAAAACACTTATGGAAAACCCTATAAAAGTTGCCGGTGCATAATGCATACCAAGAAAAACCAGTATGACATAAATAATTTCACTAATAAATGTATTGGATACACCCACCAACACAAACTTAATAAATTGCAATATTTTTTTCATATATACGCCAGCCTATTTTTTATAAAATCTAACATATTTACCGTCGATTACTTCCGTATAATCAAATTCTTCTTCAATATACGTCATAATATAATTATCTGCAGGCTCCATTAACTGACCGTACCAGCAATCCACCACGATAACATCCGGTGCTTTATCCGGATATATTGTCCAATATTCTGTCAGACGCTCATCATATGCTGTGGGGTCTACGATGGAATAATGGCAAATTTCCGACTCTTGGAACATATAGGGCGTAGTTCCGGCCGAAAATACCAAATTGGTAACAATCATCACCTGCTCGCCCTCTTCAATATTTGCCGTAAAATCTTCATAATTCGAATTATAGATATAAGAGAACATATAATCCGTCATAATACCGATTGCAGGACCATGTTTCATAATTCCCCTGGTATCAAAAACGGAATAATACTCTCTACCGCTTCTGAATGTATATCCTTTACCTGCAAGCACCGTAATACACGTTGCAAGAAGAAGCACCATGATCCACCTGCCGGCTTTTAGGTACGTCTGTTTTTCCCATGCCATTACAATGAGCAATACACATAATACAATACCGAAAACACAATGGGGCAAAGCATTATAAATCTGTAAATCACTTATATAAACCACTGCCACAAATGAAACAAGCATACCGACAAGTCCGGCAAGCAATAATTTTTTATGCTTACCTGCTTCTTTCCATGCAAAGGCAGCTGCAATCCAAATTACTACCACATGAATATGCGGAAACTCAAAACCTTTTCGCACGATGACCCAGTATACAATCTGAACCAGCTCCGAAACACAAATTGCAATTGTCATAAACTGCAAACATTTTGTACCTTTGGTTTTTTCAACGGCGTTCTTCTTCTCTTTTCTGTTAATAAAATAATATACCATAAAAGAAATCAGGTATATTATCAGCAATAAAAGCGCTCCGCCCAAAAGATTACTCACAATACCGCTAAACTTACCGTCCGTAGCACCGGAAACTTCGTGGGTCAAATCGAAACTGAACACATTGCCCACATTGGTAACAAACTCATCAAAAGGCAGTTTTCTCAGAACAAATAACAGCCATAAAATACCGCTTAACACACAGGTTCCTACATAGATGAAACAGTCTTTTAAACGGTCTTTGCCGGAAGAAATCCAGATACATATAACAAACACGGGAAACAATAGCAAACAGGACGGATAAGAAAGAATTTCCAACGCTGTACTTACAGCGGCCAGAACAATCCACCACTTATTTGCTTTTTTCTTTTCCGCCGTAATTTTTAACGACCAATAATATTCAAGCAATGCCAGAATCAACACGCCAAAGAACCACACCTGCATATTGGAAAATTCAGGAATCTGTATATTCTTTGGCACGAAATTAAAATATGCAATCCCAAGTAAAAAAGCATATTCCTTTTTCGTGAAACGCTTCATTACCTTATATCCCCATACCGCAAGCAAGGCCTGTATGGCGGTCGTACAAACTCTTAAAAAGAGCACAACACCCGTATAGGTGCCTGTAATCAAATGGTAAAACCACATCAGCCCGATACACATAAACGCCGAAGTCTGATGAGGTTCCCACATCTCTTTAAAAAGGCTGTCGCCCTGCAGATGACGGTACGCCATCACAATCTGGTATTCTTCATCCATCGTATAATCAAAAAAGATTATTTTTAATGTTGCCAAAATACTGGCGCATACCAATAATCTTTTTATTATTTTCCATGCTTTTTCAGACATAGCATCTCCCCTTGACTATTTCTTAAAGACTTCCTCGTCAATAATAAACGGCGGTCTTGTTCGCGCCGCGTCCAATGCTCGCCATATATATTCGCCCAAAATTCCCAACATGAGCAAAACCAAGCCGAAAGAACACAAAATAACACACATCAGCGAAGACCAGCCTGCCACAGGAGTTCCTACCGTAAAAAACTCAACCAAGACACTGATAAACAATGCAATTGCACATAAATTAAATATAACACCCACAAATGTCATTAATCGAATCGGAACATAGGAAAAACTCATCATCGAATCCACAACAAGTTTAATCTTCTTGCTCAGCGTCCATCTGGACTTACCTTTTTCACGATTTTTTCTGTCGAAATATACGTAGTCGGTTTTAAATCCGGCCCATAATACCTGCAGTGTAAGGCTTGAATTTTTTTCATCCAAGAGCTGCAATACTTCAATTACCTTTCTGTCAATCAAATAGCAGTCACATCCACCCACAGGCATATTTTTATTTACAAATTTACGAATTAATAAATAATACATATTGGCAAAAAAGACTTTTACCTTACTTTCGTCTCTGGAACGACGAACAGCCAAAACTACCTTATTTCCTTTTTTCCAGCTATCATACATTTCCAGAATAAGGCCGGAATCCTCCTGCAAATCAGCCTGTTTGGTCACGGCACAGTCACCGGTACATACGGATAATCCGGCAAGAAGGGCAGCATGCTCCCCAAAATTTCTGGACAGTTTTACACAACGTACATTATCGTCCATTTCCTGAATCTGTCCCATTATTTCCCAGGAATTGTCTCCGGAACCATCATCTACAAAAACCAGTTCATAGTCGCCGATTACGCCCAGAATTTTGGCTTTCATATCTTCGTATAAATCCATCAATGTATCGGAATTGTAATATACCGGAACTACAATTGAAATCTTACTCATTACTCTTTTCTCCATTTTTTAATTCTGCCAAATAGTCCTCATAATTTCGAATGTACTCATTCGCATCATAATGTCTGCTGGCCAACACTAACAACACCGAATCTTCTGAAAAATCATACATATCTTTCCACAGCATGGGGGATAAATACAATCCCATACGCGGTTTATTCAATTCGATGATTTCAGTTTCTCTACCGTTGTCTACCCGAACTTTACTGATGCCACTGACATTTACAAGCAAAAACTCGGTTTCCCGGTTGGCATGTTGTCCTCTGACCACTTCACTGTCAGAACCGTAGATATAAAAAACTCGCTTAATATCGAAAGGGATGTCCATTCCTTCCCCTTCAATTACAACCAAATTTCCCCGCTCATCACCCAAATCTACAAACTCTATCAATTTATATTGATCTTTTAACTGCATTTTTTCTCTCCCAATGCCTACTGTTTAAAACATTTATCTGTTGACTAAAACTCTTTTATTTAAAAATCATTCAGCACACAAATCACTTTCTCAATCTCTTCCGTTGTCATTCCGTTATACATGGGTAAGGATAAAATTGTATCCGCATAGGCTTCCGTAATCGGGTAATCACCTTTTTGGCATCCAAGATATCCATACGCTTCCGACAAATGCGGTGGTATGGGGTAATGAATAATGGAACCAATGCCACGTTCTTCTAAATATTTGATTAACTCATCACGCTTTTCACATTGAATGACAAACTGATGCCATACATGACTACAGTTCTTACGAATGCACGGAAGGGTTATTTTATCATTTTTAATTTTTGATAAATAGGTATTCGCCAACGCTTCTCTTTCCTGCGTTAATTCCTGCAGATGCGCAAGCTTCACACGCAGAAGCCCTGCCTGTAATTCATCCAGGCGCGAGTTGGCCCCTACCACTTTATTGTAATATCGTTTCTCACTTCCGTAATTGCGATACATACGCATTGCTTTTGCAATTTCTTCATCATCTGTCACAATAGCTCCGGCATCTCCGAAGGCTCCGAGATTTTTGGACGGATAAAAGGAAAAGCAACCGATGTCGCCAAAAGTTCCTGTCATTTTATCTTCAAAACATGCACCATGAGACTGTGCACAATCTTCCACCAGCTTCAGGTTATGTTTTTGACACAAGGCAGCGACCTTATCCATTCGGGAAGCCTGTCCGTATAAATGCACCACAAGAATTGCTTTGGTCTTTGGCGTAATCAGAGACTCAATCTTATCAGCATCTATATTAAAATATTCATCCGGCTCCACAAATACGGGCGTTGCTCCATTAATTGTAATACCCATCACACTGGCAATGTATGTATTGGCCTGTACGATTACTTCATCGCCTTCACCTATGCCCAAGACTTTAAAAGCCAACCATAAAGCATCCAAACCGCTTGCCAGACCTACACAGTATTTAGCTCCGGTATATGCAGCAAATTCTTCTTCAAAGGCTTTCACTTCAGGTCCCAAAACATACCAGCCGCTTCTTAACACTTCCAGCGCTTTATTTTCCAATTCGGCCTGATATTTATAAAAACCTTTGTCCAATCTGTTGGGCATAATTTCTATTGCCATAAAGTTAACCTCCTATCGGGCATACATTATCATTATATCTCAGTCAATACATTTTTTCAATGATAAGCGCATTTCTATGGCAACAAAATACCTTCCAGACAATTTTGCATTCATTGCAACTCTGTTTGGAAGGTAATTATTCCAAATTATATTCTTTAAATTACATACCTACTTCTTCTTTAATCCATGCAACCGCTTCATCAACGGTTTCGAAGTGTCCTTCGGGAATGCCGGTTTCAGAGCGTTCTGTATTCTTCTTCGCCTGGACTTTTAACATAATGGATTTGCCTTCCGCAAAACCAAAAGCCTTGCAACCTGCATCTACAAACTTCTTAGTCATCTCAACCAGGATGCCACCCTCTTCCGGTGATACCGGCGCCATTTCAGAGCAATCTGCCACGTATGCCCAACCGCGATACTTCCACGCCTTCGCTTCGTCCAAAACCGTCTCTGTAAGCCATCTTAATTCATCCGGATTGGTCTTGCCTTTTCCTGCAGATACGATAATTCTTCTTCCGTTAACTACTTCTACTGACTGTGCCCCATTCTGTTTTGCCATACCTTGTTTCTCCTTTAATTGTATATTTGTGTGTCGGTCAATATTTTCTTGCAATTCCCTATCTTTTGCAATAATTAACTGACAATTTATGTTTTTATTTTATGCCTAAAATAAGGGTATGTCAACGAAAATATAAGAACAACTTAGCTGTTCATTACAGATTATCCGTTTCCGTATTTCTCACGTTCCTCAGCGAAAGCTTGCTTTATCTTCTTGCGTTTTTCCTCCTACTTCAACTTTCCACAAAATTCTGCAATCAAAGCGTCATCTGCTTCTTTTACGTTATCCTTCGGATCCACAAGAATGAGTTCCGCCTCAAACTTTTCAACTTCAAGAAATGCCTGCAACTTCTTAAGCGCCTTATCCGCACCGCCACCGCTAAAACAGGTAAATACCGCGATTTGCTTCTCTTTCACCGCAGGATTGTCATTGATAAACGTTCTGATGGGCGGTGTAAAAGTACTTGCCCAAACCGGAGTGCCAAAGACAATTCTGTCGTATTGTGCTGCATCGAATTCGTAGGGCTTTAATGTCGGCGTTTCTGCCATAACGGCACTTTTACCGCCCCAGAAAAACTTCTTAAAACCTTTGTCGGGATATGACTTCTCAGGCTCAAGGCGGAGCACATTTACCTCGCAGGTTTCTTTTAAAATATCGGCGATTTTATCCGCTGTGTACTTTGTGTTACCTTCCAATGAATAATATAAGATTGCTGTTTTCATTTCTTCGTCCACTCCTTTATTTGTTCTTTTGCCTCCCGGCACCACTCAAGATAGGCCTCGTAGGTCTTGATGCCAAATTTAACAGTTAAATAGTAATGCTTGTGTGTATCATCTTCCAGATACTGCCCCAAATTCTCTGCAAACATATTCAAAACGACTAATTCTTCTCTGCACTTCTCTTCGAAACGCTCGATATGCTCCATAGTGCCTTCCATACCGGTTTCATTACCGAAGAAAAGTTTTAAAAGGGTTTCATAGCGAAGCTCGTCCTTCTCCACCGGTTTCGCAAGCCACTCTATGAGTGCGTCCTTCCCACAATCCGTAATGGAATAGGAAAGCTTTTCACGACCGTTAGAACGGGCGTCTTCCTTCGTGACCTTCCCCTCTTTCTCCAGTTGGTTCAGTGTCGGATAAATGCTACCGTAGCTACCTCCCCAGAAAAAGCGAAGAGTCGTATCAAGCCTCTTCTTCATTTCATATCCTGTCATAGACTCGTGGCTCAGTAAACCTAACAGGACATAATCCATTTTCTTCGTATTCGCCATTTGGGTTGCTCCTTAAAAGATGTATGATGTATCAAATTGATATATTTATCATATATCGGTTTGATATATTTGTCAAGTGCGCGGACTTCGAAATTTGCTTCGCAAATTCCTCAGACGCGTTGCGCCTTCAAAAACGCAAAAAACAACTCGAAGATTGTAGCAACACAACTGCTAATATCACGATTTGTATTGTTCTGAATATTTCTAGTGATGTTTTATTTTATAAAATGGTACATTTTGTGATTATTATATCTATTTCGAAAGTTTTTCAAGTCCAAAATAAGCCCATGGGCTTTTTACCTCCAATTAAAATGAAAGGACTAATAACAATGAAATTGATACGCGCAAGATATAACCCGATGCACAACAGCATCGACATTAACCACTATAACGGCTACATCCTCCGGATTGACTGTAATCAGGCAGAATCCGGGATACGGACCACACCTAATTCTCAACGGTGCCTGAATGCTCTGGCGATTGATAATCCACTGGAATATGCAAGACTTGCGCTGGATGGAGAGATGCAAGCATGGGTGGACGCGGAGGATAGTTTGGAGCCTTTTTAGGCGCATCACTTCATATAGTTGTAAACGGATGGCTCATGCGAGCCATCCGCTACTATTTATCTGCCACTTCTTCTAACGCTTTAAAATCGCAACAGAACTTAACTACCTTTCCGGTTGCCATCTGTTTATCGTACAACTTGTTGGCTTTTCCGATAACTTCATCAATTACCTTCAAGCAAAAAGAATATTCCTTATTTAGCAAGTCCTTATATTTTTTAACATCATCGGAATCTACGTCCTCAGGATTAATATTTACTCTGCTGTAAACACCATCCACAATCGGAATCATCTTCTTAATATCCATAAAGGAAAGAATATGCTTTACATTATCCTCTTCTGCCGCCACCCAAATATCTCCTTGTCCCATACTGGACTTCTTCGCTATCTCATAAACTAAGTAACATTCCTTATCGACATTTTTCCATGTCTTATGCTTTTCCTTGGCTGAAGATAATGGAATTACATATTTTCTGTCATTTTTATTTATCAGAATTCCTATGTATGGCTTATTCTCATATCCGCTTGGCTTATAATATACCTCTGAGCATGCATCATGCAGCTTTTTGAGGTAGCTCGGGTCAATGTTGATAAATGTCAACTTTCCCTCCAGTGTAAACATAATACTGCTCCTTTGTATTTTGAGTTAAAAAATGTGGGAAGACTAAGCTTCCCACTCGTTAATGTTCATCTCTTTACGGATTGATTACCGAAGGTTAATGGAGACCTTCTTTAATGTTCATCTCTTCTATGGTTCAAGACCATAAGGTTAATGGAGACCTCTCTATAATTATAATATGACAATTAACTAGCGGTGTCAACTGCATATTATAAATTTTATCATAACCCATACAAACATTTTTATACATTTCAAAGTTCTTCAAAACTCACTTCATACACAAACATCGGATTACACTTAAATTCTGTATCTAGTAATTGTTTCAGCTCTGCTTCACTGATATCTTGTTCCACACCCTTCGGCAATAAATATTTAATTTTTACACTGACTGGTCCATATCTATCATCATTAAAAATTTCATCTACAACCACTACGCCTTTATACTTACCACTATGATTAAAAAACTCTATGCGCCACAAAAAATAATCAACTATTTCCATTTCTGCATATCCCAATCCTCCTTCCTCTCTTACACCGATATTGACCAATTCGTTTCCACATAAAATTGTACCACTAAATCTATCTTCCTCAATAATTCTGCAATCATGTTGCAACTTATACTCGAAATAATCTTCTTCATATAATTCATATTCCTCGATCTCTGTATCCTGCGGGTCATTCACTTCAAATTCACACAATCTTTGGAACTCTATTTTTTCGTCATTTAATAATTCCTCAAACTTATCTTTCCCAAATAACAATATTAACTTTGCAATTTGCTCATTCTTCGCATCATTTGAATGAAAATATACCGTAGTAACTGTATTTTCAAACATTATCAATCCCGTCAATATATCCTTATCTGTAATATCTAAAGAATGCCCTACAATATGAAGATGGTTTACGCTTTCTTTATTCAGCATTTTCTTCAACCGAAAAGAAGTCCCTTTCTGAATACGTTGATAATATTTCTTAAATCTAACAAATCGCAAATCCATATTACTTTGCTGATCTTTTTGGTCAGCATTAATTCCCAACACAATCCCATTTTCAATTTCATTCATACTACCATGTACATAAAATACTTTTGTATCTTTAGAATATAATCTAGAATACGTATCTGTATAATTAAAGTTTATTACTTCATCGATATTGTAAAAAAGGGGATTATTTGAGCTTTTGTTTATTGCAATACTCTGGACGAACTGTTCTAAATATATGCATAAGGCCTCTGATAAATCCTCTAAATCTTGTTCCAGCTTATATATAATCTTCGCTTCATCTATTTTTAATATTTTGTTCCCCTCTATATCTTTAACATAATACTCGTCTTTTACTTTCAATTTTTCTTCTAATTCCTCGTAAAAGGGAACTCGCATCAAAATATCTATATCACTTCTAGACAAAACATTTTCATCAATATGTATCCCTTTCTGTAAAAAATTCTTCTCATCTCCTGAAACACAATCAAAGTAATTTGTTATAGCATTTATTACTTGCGCCATCTCTTTTTCAAAATCAATCCATCCGATATTTCTAGTACACATTTTCAAAAAATACTTTATCCAAACATTATCCTTAGAGATTTCAACCAAGCGTTCAATTCTGTCCTGTTTCAATTCGACATTACGCATAGAATTACTGTGAATCTGATAGCATTTTTTAATATGTCCATCACTGTACAATGGACTCCCAGTCCCGAACATATAATTTATATATGAACATCTTTGCAATCTTTGTTCATCAGCAAGTTCCAACAATCTATTTACCACATTAATAAAATCAATATATCTCGTTGGTAAATAATGATATAAATCAAATCCGTTTCCAATTACTAAAACATTTTTCTCTCGTTTTATATCTGTCATAGAACTTTCTCCTTTGCTATTTGTGTAATGCGCTGACATCCCATGGATAAATAACCCATTCCCCATTATTCTTCCAAGGCAATGCGGTTTCTTTTGCATCTTGATTCAACGATACATAGGACACACCTAAAACCAAATCACCACTTTTCAGTTCTCCATTACTATCCCACACAACATTTACAACTACTTTAGACATACCGCATCCACGTTCTTCGATTTCAAGTAACTTATAAGCATTTAATTTCTTATGTTCAAAAAGTTTTCTTGCTTCTCCAGCTCGCTTTTTTTCGGACGACTCATAAGAAAACATATTCTTCAATATCTTTCCCAACATTCCATAATTCTTATTCTCCCAATATTGCAGAAATTGAATTACTGGTACTATGTATTGATAATTCTCATAATCCTCAACCGTTCCACATTCCGGAATATCTTTCCCAACCACTACATGTCTTTTCTTCCACTCTTGGATTTCCTGCTTATCTTTTTGAACTTGGTCATATCTTTTTAACGCCTGAGTTAGTGAAATTTCTTCATGCTCTTTTTGATATTTTTCCTTTCGTTTATCTTCGTTATTTTTCATTGCCATCCATTCCGCAACAGCAAATAATAACGCTACACACTTACACGCTACATACTCATTCCCATAATTTAGATCCCTACCATGTAAGATTCCATTTCTATAAGGCATTCGTATTTCTTCTGAATTAGTTTTGCCTCTTCCCTTATTAAAAACGTTCTTTATATTTTCCAAACTATCATTACATCCAACCAAACAATCCCATGCAGTAACCTCTGTTCCCTCCGCAAAAAGCCCTTTACTTTTCGTGAAATCATTTACAGCCCCATCGACTATAATTAAAAATAGCGGCACACTAGCATAATATCTTTCTGCAAAATGTTCCTCAAATGCATTTTTAATCAGTTCGTAACGTAACAGCAACTCTTTTGATTTATGGTGTATTTGGTGTATCCTATCTTTTACTTCTCCTTTGTAATAGTCTATTAAAATGTGCTCAGCTGCTTCTGCTCCCTCTGTCTCGTAAACCTGATTAGCTTTTTCAATCAGAGGCACACTCATACTATCATACATACACCATCCCAATGGCGAAAATCTTTCAGAAAACAACCTCATTTGGTTAAGCAAACTATTCAATTGCTCTTCAATATCTTTTCTTTGTTTTCGCTGCTCTTTGCTTAAAAATATGTTAAAAAGCTTAGATGCACTAATCTGCTGCTGTAATTCCTGAATACTAACTAAATTCTCAAAATCTTTCACATTCTCACTCCCTTTTACATAGGAATTTACTCATCCCCCATACGGACAATAATGCTCTGCCTTCGACTGAAACTCCTTCAAATCACAAATCTTCATATTCGCATCAAAATCTGCAATGGTAACCCCATCAAAACCATCTACATTGCCCTCGTAGTCACACTTAAAGTACCATTCCACAACAGCTGTATTCTCAGAAATAATCACACGCTTTATATCCCACTGCAAAACAGTGCCTTTCTGGTTCCAATCCTCAAACCATCTGATTATCTGTCCAATGCCTTTATACACCGGACCATAACACTCGCTGTAAATAATATCGTCGCTGAAAATCTCTTTGATAGCATCACCATCTTTATCCAGCCAGCATTGAAAATATTTTCTAATAACCTCTTCCATTCTGCACTTACCCCTTCATCCTCTTAATCGTTTCCTCCACAGAAACACACTCCGCATATCTGCCTTTCCACATAAACTTGTTATAATACTTATAACTCTGCTCCCCTGTCATAAAAGCATTATCAAATGTAGAATTCGCATTCTCCGGTACAATCATTTTAAAACCATGTTCAAAGCCACTCTTGATCGTTGCATCAATACAGTAATCCGTCTGTAATCCAACAACAGCTACTGTGTGAACATTCTTTTCCACCAAGTACTCCAACAGGCCGGTCCCCTTAAAAGAACTATTTACAGTCTTATCAAAAATCTTCTCACCCGACTGCGGGCTAAAACCTTCATATATCTCAAAACCCGGTGTCCCTTTCGTCAATTCCGCACCGGCGCCATCATCGTGTCTTACATAAATAACCTCAACATTATTCTCTCTGGCAGCTGCAATCAATATTTTAACAGCGTCTTCAAACGCATTAAAATTATATAAATTCGGCGTAGTTATTAATTTCTGTGTATCGACTACTAACAGTACCATCAGCTCTACCTTACCCTTACTTTCTCAAATTATTTTCCTTATCAAAAAATGCTCTCTCCAGCATCTCATACTCTGCATCCGAACAGACCTCTTGGCATCGTTTCTGATATTTCTTGGATCGCTCCAACATGTTACTAATCTTTTCGCACGGAAACTCTGCACATTGATTGCATTTATCTACGTTATGCGCCTTTGTGCATTCTACCAAATGATATGTACAAGTTTTGCCAGAAGAGCATCCTTCACATTTGATTTCTTCATTGGATACAATGTGGTCTCGCCAGCCTACCCTACACCACAACTCTGCTACATTCTGGAGTTCTTCCTCACTACGGGCATTGTATCTGGGACATTCTATACAATTATCTCCGCATAGAGTAATCTTTTCTTCCATGTAATACCTCCACATCAATTACTGCAACACAATTTTCATATTATGATACTTGGCTACAACATCCTCAAAACCAACAGATTTGTATAGTGAATATCCATCCTCTGTTGCTTTTAATTCAATAACACTCAAACCTTGTGCTTTGGCGCCTTCCAACATCATTGTCATTAATTTCTTCGCATACCCTTTTTTCCTATACTCTGGCTTCGTATAAACATTTAAAACAGTTCCTGTCTTCCCTGTAATAAATGACGGACTCATAGGCTTTTCCACTATCAGTAAAAATGCACACGCAACAATATCCTCCTCGTCCCTTGCAACATACACCATCAAATCTTTGTTGAGGTGTTTTTCATAATAGCTTGGCAAAGTCGCTTGCATTAACTCTAAGTTTTTGTCCGAAATAACGCCTAAATCCTCATTTAAATATGCAATTCGTAAATCAGTCAATACACCTATATCTTTTAAGGTTGCTTTATCAAATATCATGTATAGTAATACTCCTTTATTTTTTCGTCTTCTCAATCATCCTTATTATCCTCGGTCTGTTATATCTTTGCATTATCACGAACATACTCTCGACACAAGCGGATAAAACGGAAGTGATAAAAAACACCCAAAATGTCCCCCAAATCAAAGTAGCTAATAATGGCACAAAACATAATATCACTATAATTGAATGCACCACTTCTGACTGGCACATTGCCCCTGCGATTTCTTCCCATGTATGTACTTTTAAATCCAGCATTTCCGGTGCAAAGGTAGGCATTTTATCTTTCCACCTTTTCACTCGTAATACTTCATACAAACGCTTTTCAAATTTCTTCTCTTGAAACCATTTTCTTTTATAATTAAACTTGTTATGAAAGATTCCATTCACAACATATCCCACAGCCAAACGCATCAAAAAATGATAGCTAATAGTACCGAATGTAATCGCTATGCTCAATATCATAGTATTGGGATTGCATTGATAAATTAGCGTAAAAATAATTGTTAACACCACAAGAATTATTGCGGAAATCTTAATCATTTTTGCAAACATTCCAGTCTCCTTTTCACGGAATCTTACCCTTTTATAGACTCCAGATATATGGCAAATAACTTTTGCACTCATATTTTTATTATATCATCTACAAAACACGACTACAACTAACAAAAGAAGCCCTATGCAGTATTTTCCCTGCCTAGGGCTCCCTAATCTTTATAGCTTCTTAAAAACAATTCCACTAAAGGTCAAATAATATCCGTCATCCTTCTTTTGTAATTTTACCATTTCTCTCGCCAGTCTGCCAAAACCTTGTAAAATCGCAAGGTCTTCACCAACTACTTTCAGGCAACTATTGAGTTTTACATTTAAAGCTGCAATCTCCAGC
>JAZNRC010000058.1:0-37255 GCA_045590555.1 Lachnospiraceae bacterium
CATCAATCCTATAGTGCCTATTGAAATCAAATCCTCCGTGCTTTCATCCGCTCCCTGGTATTTCTTCACGATATGAGCCACCAGTCTCAAATTCCTCTCAATGAGAATATTTCGAGCCTCCAGTCCCTTCTCTCCGTTTCCCTCTTCCTGCATCAGCCTTATATAATAGGCCTCTTCGTCTGAAGTATGCGGTTGTTGAAAAGTTTTCAAAAGAAGCCTCCAAGAACTCTTTATCTCATTCTATGTGAGGTAACCTTCAATTGTGCCTTTCCACGCGTCTACAAAATATTATACAGATTCAGACCGAACCTTGCAAGCAAAATTATGCTTTTTCAGCATAAAATTCCTAATTTTATCTACATTTTACTACATTTATCTTAAAAAAACCCTTACAATAAAAAATCCGCCATCACATAATTGCAAATATCCCGCCCCTTATCTGTCAGGCGTATACATTTATCTTTTTTTTCAAGCAATCCGTTCTGTATATGTTTTGCTATGACTTCACCATATCTTTCCTCAGGAATATAACCAAAACGACGCCTAAAAATCTCTTCCGATACACCGTTGTTCATGCGAAGCCCCATAAACATAAACTCTGCACACTGTTCCTCCGGCGTAAGCACTTCTTTCTCGCTGTAAAAATCCTCTTTCCTTAAATCCTCAAACCTGCTCGCCTTCTGCATATATTCCAAATACTTGTTTATATTCTCTGTATTCTTCCATCTTACATTATCCAAGCAAGACGCAGCCGCAACACCAAACCCAATATATTCATCGCACTGCCAATAGCGGATATTGTGCCTACATTCTCTTCCATGCTTTGCATAATTTGATATTTCATATTGACCATAGCCGTTCTCGTTCAAGATTTTCCCGGTTTTATAATAAATCTGCCGTTCCGTATCTTCATCGGGCAGATTTAAATTCATCTCATAAAACGGAGTACCCTCTTCCACAATCAGACTGTAAACCGAAATATGTTCAGGATTCAGCTCCACAACCCTTTTTAAGGACCGGATAAAACTTTCCTCCGTCTGCTCAGGAATCGACGACATCAAATCTACATTGATATTATCAAACCCTGCCTGTCTTGCTGCCCAAAACATTTCCTCAAACGTTTTAAAATTATGAATCCTTCCCAGAGCCTTTAATTCGTTATCGTTACAGGACTGCAAACCTATACTCAAACGATTAACACCTGCTTCACGGAACTTCTTCAATTTCTCTAAATCCACGGTGCCCGGATTTACTTCAATCGTACATTCACAGTCATATGAAATTTCAAACTTATCTTCTAGTTTACATAATATTGCTTTTATACAATCTGCGTCTAAAACAGAAGGCGTTCCTCCACCAATAAAAATAGTGTCAACTATATACTTATTGTCAAAATTATAAAATGCAATTTCTTTTAGTAGTTGGTTTACATAATTCCTTTTTGTTTCAAGAGATGCCGGTTCGGAAACAAAATCACAGTATAAACATTTTTGCACACAAAAAGGAATGTGAATATAAATCCCTAATAATTTACGATTCATATTTCACACCCCTTTCTTTTAAGTTTACATAACTTCATGTTTATGTCTACTTCTTGCAGTATATCCTTATATGATATATTGTTCTTAATTTGCTTATTTTTTATCGTCCAGCTTCAACACGCTCATGAACGCCTGCTGAGGAATTTCTACATTACCAATCTGGCGCATACGCTTCTTACCTTCCTTCTGTTTCTCAAGAAGCTTCTTTTTACGTGTTATATCCCCGCCGTAACACTTGGCAAGTACGTCTTTACGCATTGCTTTAACGGTTTCGCGGGCAATAATCTTTCCTCCCACTGCTGCCTGAATGGGAATTTCAAACAGGTGTCTGGGAATCTCGTCTTTTAACTTCTCACACATTTTACGACCGCGCTCATACGCCGTATCTTTATGCACGATAAAAGACAGCGCATCCACCTCTTCTCTGTTTACAAGAATATCCAATTTTACAAGCTCAGACTGCTCGTAGCCTTTTAAATCATAATCAAAAGACGCGTACCCTCTGGAGCGTGATTTTAAGGCGTCAAAGAAGTCATAAATAATTTCATTTAAGGGCAACTCATATTTTAAAAGTGCTCTGGTCTCTTCCATATAGTCCATGCCCAAGTAACGTCCTCGACGTTCCTGACACAATTCCATAATAGAACCGATATATTCCGTAGTAACCATAATTTCCGCAGAAACAATGGGCTCCTCCATATATTCAATTTCAGAAGGGTCCGGCAAATTACTGGGGTTGGTTAATTCAATAACTTCTCCATCCGTTTTATGCACCTTATAAATTACTCCCGGTGCCGTGGTTACCAAATCAAGGTTATACTCTCTCTCCAGACGTTCCTGAATAATTTCAAGATGAAGAAGTCCAAGGAAACCGCAACGAAAACCGAATCCCAAAGCAATGGATGTTTCCGGCTCATAATTCAACGCGGCATCATTTAACTGTAACTTCTCCAAAGCGTCTCGCAAATCAGGATATTTTGCACCATCTGCAGGATAAACACCGCAGTAAACCATGGAACGAACCTTTTTATAACCGGGCAAAGGTTCTGCGCAGGGACGGTTAAAATCTGTCACCGTATCACCTACCGCAGTATCTTTTACATTTTTGATAGAGGCAGTAATATAACCTACCATACCTGCTGATAACTCTTCGCAGGGAATGAACTGTCCCGCGCCAAACGTTCCCACTTCAACAACATCAGCTTTGGCCTTGGTGGCCATCATCTGAATGGTTGTCCCTTTTTTGACGGTACCTTCCATTACGCGGCAGAATACGATAACACCCTTGTATGAATCGTAAAGCGAGTCAAAAATCAATGCCTGCAAGGGGGCATCCGCATTTCCGCCGGGGGCAGGGATTTTATCAACAATAGCCTCCAATACTTCATCGATGCCAATACCGTTCTTGGCCGAAATCAAAGGAGCATCCTGGGCTTCCAATCCAATGATATCTTCAATTTCGTCTTTTACGCGTTGCGGATCCGCACTGGGCAAATCAATCTTATTGATTACAGGAAATACATCGAGGTTATGATCCAATGCAAGATATACATTGGCAAGGGTCTGGGCCTCGATTCCCTGTGCTGCATCTACAACCAAAATTGCACCGTCGCAAGCTGCAAGACTGCGGCTTACCTCGTAATTAAAGTCAACATGCCCGGGGGTATCAATCAAATTAAAAATATATTCCCCTCCATCCTTTGCCTTATATACGGTACGCACAGCCTGTGACTTAATCGTAATGCCTCTTTCACGCTCCAAATCCATATTATCCAAAACCTGCGCCTGCATTTCACGACTGGTTAAAAGACCGGTCTGCTCAATAATGCGGTCAGCCAGAGTGGATTTGCCATGGTCAATATGGGCTACAATACAAAAATTTCTGATTTTACTCTGTTCTATCTTCGACATCGGGGGTTACATTTCCTTCCTTCGCTTTTCTTTTTTTAACAAATAAATATTCCATACCTATCAATAAGCCATATACACATATTGACACACCGGAAATCGCCATTCCCGTCATCGCACCGGGAGCTTCATATTCAAACTCTAATTCATGATATCCCGGCTCCAGCTCTAATGCCAGAAAAGCTCCGTTAACCACCGCTCTTGTAGGTGTTTCAACGCCATCCACATATACCGTCCATCCCTCATCATAAGGAATGCTAGTAAACAACACCGTGCGTTCTTCCGGCACCGTTACATCAGCTAAAATATAAGTATTGCCGTATTCGTGAATATTCATTTGATTCTGAGACAGTATATCATATGCCTTGAGGAGTTCTTCGGGATGATAGTAACAGAAATTGGCCTGCTCATATGCAACCGGCTGATCTTTTGCGCGAATACATATTTTCACCTCATAAGCCTCATTATTGCAATTCATTTCTTTTGCATATGATATGGATAACCTACCTCTATCATACACATTATTCTCATAACCTCCTAATAAAACAGGAGAATTTAGCGCATATACAGACTCCTCACGTTGAAATTGAACATAAGCAGATGTATCTTCCTTATATGGGATGCCGTATGTAATGTATCCCACCCCTTGTTCGGAATCATCTAATTCCACTACCATTCCAACCGTTACGTGATTTAACTGGGCGTTTTCTTTCGTAATGGATACATTCTCCTTTGAAACATTTTCATAACAGTTAATTTCCGTTCCCACCATAGAAGACATCAACGAATCCATGTTGTCAAATACATGCTTACCATTCATGGTATACTGAACAACATCTGAATGAACCATATAACCAAGTGAAAGAATATTATCATTTTTTACAATAATAGGCTCCGGCATAGTGGAGGACATAATATAGGGCGAAACACCGTTTATTTCATATTTTACGTTGAATAACATTTTAGTGACCGGTGTAATGCCCATGTCAAAAATTATGGCCTCTGACGTTCCGAATCCTAATAATTCCATGCAACTATGCAATTTCACATTCGTAGCAGAATTAAAATCTGAAATTCCTTTATAATCAAACCAAGAATCAGAATTATAAACATAATCGTTATAATATAATGTTCTATAAAACGATTCTTCTTCTAACATAGCAACACCGGTTTCAATACTTTGTTTATAACAACTATAATGTCGCTCCGAATTTTCAGCTCCTAAAACGGTATTACATGCCAATCCGTTACTAACAATTTCTATCATACACAATATAATAATACATACAACTGTCAACGTACTATTATTGGACTTAAGAATACCCGCAAAATATACTATAAGCCATAAAAACATTAAAGAAAAATTGCCTATAATTAATAAAGCTAAAGATGTCTCATATTCAAACTCCACCTTTGCCTGCATAAAAAATAACAGAGCATATACAACGAAACATCCTATCACCGTTCCGAGAAAAAACGTTCGAGAAGTTTCTTTCAAATAGACACTTTGCTTGCATGCAACAGCAGTTAACAAAAAACAAAACAAAAATACAAAACGAAATCCATACATATTGGGAAAATCAAATGCATGCATAAACTTATATAGTGGCATATACATCATTCCGGCCATCAAAAAAGCTCCCAAAACAGCAACACAAATCTTATCTTTTCGTTTTATTTTTTTGTTAAAGAAAAATAAGACAATTAAAAATATAGTAGGTATACCACAGTATATATAGGGATATATGCCATCCGCACCTTGCATCTGTCCCCATGACAAATTATAAATTATATCTAAAAAGTTTGCTTGCAATTCACTAAATTCAGTTGCTTTTTGCATATTATTCTTCACAAGAAAATACAAAGTAGGCAACCAAATAAACGCAGAATTACCAACTGCTAACAAAACAGAAGAAATATATTTTAACAACATACCTTTTCTTTCCTGTTTATTGGCATACGCAATCCATAAAATCAGCCAAACGACAAAGGAAAAAATTCCTACAATATAAGCCATATAAAAATGAACAATAAATAGATAAGTATATGCTAATGCAAGGCTTTTCCATTTTCCTTCTTTTTGTAATACATATATCAAATAGCAGATAAGTGGTAACATATATAATGCATCTGCCCACATAGCGTATATTACATTATAAAGAACATTAAACGAACACAATGCGTAAAAGAGCGAAAAAACTATAGACTCAATCCCCTCACATTTGAATACCTTTGAAACAAATTTTTGAAAGAAAAACGCTGACAGCCCGGTCTTAAGTATATATATGAGCGCTGCAATTATCATTTCATCTACAGGAATAATATACAAAAAATTAAATGGATTAAAAACATAATATGCATAACTCAAAGCAGTATTCATTCCCATTGATAAGCTCCATGAATACCAGATATTTTCGCCTTTTAATAAATCTCTTAGAAACATTTTAACAAAAGGAACGTATTGATTTAAACCATCCCCTTGCAAAAAAATGTATTTTCCTGTGCTCAACACCTGCTCATAGGACAGCATAACATAAGTCGCAATACAAGCAAGTACAAATGCAACAATACCATAATGTCTCGGTTTTATTTTTGACAATAATTTTTCCATATCAGCAATCCTGTCTTTTATAAATCAGCCTTATTCCGTTTCTGTGACTTCGCTCTTTTTTCTTCTGTTCATAACGAAATAAAGAGAAAGCAACACTACATAAATTCCAACACTGACTCCTGAAACAATAATTCCCTCTTTTACACCGGGAGCCTCATATTCAAATTCAAGTTCATGATATCCCGGTTCCAACTCAAGGGCCATAAAAGCAGCTTCCACCACATACTGAGGTTCTACCACCTCATCATCCACTTTTACGGTCCATCCCATATCATACGGAATAGAGGTAAAAAGCACGGTTTTATCTTCTGATACAGTAACATTGCCTTTTAAATAGCCATCTGCATATTCTGTCACTTCCATACGACCATTTTTTAACGCATTATATATTTGAACCATAGATTTATCATGATACTCGTAGAAGACAGCATTTTTATATTCCCATGAATCGGCTGTGGTACTATTCATAACAATGTTTGTCTCATATCTGTCTTCTTCCTCCACCATAAGCTTTGCATATTGGACAGAAAGCAGGCCAAACTGAAACACATTATTTTCTTCCCCCTTATAAATATAAGGCGAGTCCATAGACGATATAGAGTAATCATTTACAAACTGTGAATACATAGGATAAGTAACATCCTCTTTCGGAATATAATAGGTAATCATGCCATATTTATACTCATCCGCATTATATTTAATTTCAATTCCTTCGTCTGTAGGATTAATCTCTGCCTGGTCACATTTTACCATAACAGAACCGGTGTAAGGTACAAAGCATTCCACATCTTCGCCCGTAATGGCAGACATCAGGGAATTAATATTCTCGTATACAATGTAACTTTCAGTTTGATAATTGAGAATATCATCCTCCACCATAAAACCAAGTCCCAGATAATATGGATTCTCAACAATTTCATATTGATTACCTTCACCATAGGCAAAAGAAGGTAACGGACCATTCATAATATACTTAATTCCTAACAACATTTCCACAGGTTGCGTAATGCCGATAGGTGCAATTTTTCGGGTAGTATTATACATTCCCACATATCGAACAGCCTGTCTCACATAATAATTTTCTGCTGAACAGAAATCCATAACACCATTATAACCAAACCAGGAATCTGAATTACTGCACATATCGTTATTATAATAACTGCGATACAGACTCTCATCCTGATTCATATCATCTACTGCCTCACTAATACCTTTTTTCCAACATTCAAATTCTGTTCCGGCTCTTGCCAGAGGCTCATAAATCGCAAAGCAACCATTACCACACAATTCCAGAATTACCAAAATAACAGAAACAAATGCAAGTACAACCCTATCCTTCTCTCTTCGATTGACCAGATACCACAAGCCAAACCAGGCTGCAGGTATCAAAAGATTCATTAAAATGCGCACGTTAAGATATGCATTTTTATCTTTTGACAAAAAAGTACATGCCAATCCCAAAGTTGCCATAATAATTGCACTTATCGCAACCTGCTTTTCAGACATTTTTTTATAAAAAGAAATCTGTCTGCAACCAATGGAACACACTACAAAAATAAATAAAAATGCATGTCTGAAATCCATGTAATTGGGTGCATCAAAAGCATGCATAAACCGATACAACGGCTCAAAAAACATAGACAATACTATAACAAAAATAAGAAGTGCACTTCCTACTTTTTCTTTTTTACGAATCTCTTTGTTCATAAAATATAGAGGTACAAGAATGAGCACCAGCCAACCGCAGTATAAAGCCGGATAATCATTGTCGACCGGTATTCTGACCCCCCAAGATAATGTATATAAAAAGTGAAAAGGTTTAATCACTAAAGGATCAAATGTAGAGGCATCCAATGCATTGTTCGTGGCAAGAAAAACAAATGCAGGCCACAAAATCGCAGCCGAAAGTCCAACTGCAAGTAAAACACTGCCTACATATTTTATGATTCTGCTAATTAATACCGAAATATGTTCTTTTTCCCTCATTGCCATTATGAACAACCAGAAAACAAAGCTGAATACTCCAACCATATAGGCAAAATAAAACTGCGTCACAAACATATACGCATATGCAAGAATCAATTTAAAATAACTACCCTTTTTTACATCTAACTCATATATAAACGTACAAATCAAAGGCAACATGTACATGCCTTCCAGCCATGAATTATAATGATGACCATATAAAACCATATATGTACTTAAAGAATACATCAAGGAAAACAGTATGGTTTCCACGCCTTCCCTTTTTACCACACGATTCAGAAAAACGTGAAACGTAAAGGAGGTTAAACCGATTTTAAGAATAATAATTATAACGGAAATCAAATTTTCATCTGCATTCCAGAAAAACAGGTATAACAAATTAAAAGGACTTAATACGTAATATGCGTTTACCAAAGATGTATTCATTCCCAAAGACGTATTCCAGGAAAACCAAATACTCTCTCCGTTTATCAAATCGCGAAGAAACATTTTTATGTAGGGAACATACTGTTCTATCATATCCGAATCCATAATGATAAATTTATCTCCAGGAAGATAATTACAATAGGATAGAATCATAAACATTCCAAACATAGCCAAAGCGGCAGAAATAAACTTATAATATTTCGGTTGTATCTTCTTTAAAACTTTTTCCATAATAACCTGCTTTCTTTTATCCGTTCTAAAAACACCCTATATTTTCACATTTTTATTCATGAACATAACTAATATATTATAATTCACTTTTAATGTTCTGTAAATGCTTTTATGTAAACCAGTTATCCATTTTCTTTTCCTGAAAAAACAAGGTCCAATATATGTGCCAAAGGTTCACAGGCATTCATAATTTCATCCACGGTATTGGTTTGAGCTCCTAATTCAATCAGCATTGTTTTTTCCCGATAATGCATGTTATATCGATAACCGTTTAAATAGGTTCTTCTTGTTATCCCGGGATAATATTCGTTTGCAACAAGGGTAGCTTGAAAAGAAAGTGCAAGATTCCCTTGCAAATTGGGATTAGGAAGATAATCAATAGGCCCCTTTGCATTAATATAGCTCAAACCATTAAAAAACATAAATTGAGCAACTTTTTTCCCTTCCCATTCAGTCACCAGATGCCTGCTTTCATCTACACCATCACGATGCAAATCAATAATTACCTGAATCTGCGGATATTGTTTCAAAATTTCTTCCAAAGCAGGAGCAGACCTAGCATAGGCATCATCCCTGGTATCCAAATCATATTCCCCTGTATGATGATATACCTCATACCCGTACTCTTCTCTCAGCAACTCAGAAAGTTTAGCACCCGCACCTACGATTGTTGTAGATTTATCTCCAGGTACACTATCCGCAAATGCCTCCTGAGAATGCGTATGATATATAAGAATATGCGGTCCCGGCATTGTCTTATCAACAGTCACATCATATTTCAGCAATTGTTCCGGATTCATTACATCCGGCCCCGCTGAAGTACAGGCATCCACAGTATAAAAATTTTCCATTACAAATTCATAATCCAACAGTTGCGAATACTCAAACTCTACTGTTTTCGCAGTTGCCTTAGTAAACTCTGTCACCCAACCGGCCGATATTTCACTGACAAAACCGCTTCCCGCACACAAAAAATCCGAATCTCCCGCAAATATCACTGCATGCCGGTTTTCATTTATCATATCCGAATAATAACCCAAATCCATCGATACATTACTTTCTGCTTTTTCTTTAACAGGCTCTACGATTTCTTCATTCAAAAAACGACTTATGGTCTCTTCATCTTCCACAACAGGCATCATATCTGTTTTTTCTTTCAAGTAAGACAAAAAGGGCACTTCATTACACAAAAATGCCTCCGTAAAAGTAACCTTATCCTGCCACATTTCTTCTCCGGCATAACCAAGTATCGGAAAAGCACCGTATAATATATCCTTATTTGCTGCATTCGTTATTCTAAATTGCAAATAATCCGCTTCTGATTCCTGAAATCCTGCATTTTCTATCCACGCCGCCACAGAAAGAAACACCATAAATATGCAAACAAATGCAATGGAAATTTTACCGGTTCTGTTGGCTCTCATATCACATCTCCTTAAAGAAATATTCAGACAAGCCTGTCTGTAATCGCAACCTTTATATTATATGTTTTATATAAAATCTTAATGACTGCATTTAAGTGCCATATTTATTCCTTCCGATATGGTAAAAGAAAGTCTTTTTATGATTTCGTCAATGTCTTTTCCGGTTACATACATATTGGCGAGCTCCGTCATATTGGATACCGGTATTTCATCATATTTCTTACCCACTGCATCATTTACAATCGTTGCCGCATCTACAACCGTGGGGATTCCGATTGCAATCACCGGTTTTCCCAAAGATTCTTCATTCAAAGTGCTCCTATGATTGCCCACTCCGGACCCGGGATGAATTCCCGTATTCGTAATCTGTATGGTTCTGTTTAATCGTTTGGTAGATCTGGCTGCCAGTGCATCTACCACAATAATCACATCGGGATTGGTGCTGTCTGACACTCCTCTTACAATCTCCATGCTTTCCATTCCTGTTCTTGCCATAACTCCCGGAATAATACCACTAACCATATGGGTTGCCGACTCATAGGCCGCCGGACCATATTCCAGTAAAACATGCCTTGTAATGTTCAAATTATCAATCACCAGAGGTCCCAGTGAATCCGCTGTAACCCCCATATTTCCCAACCCTACTACCAGAACGGATAGCTCCGTTTCCTTTCGGGGCAAAAGTTTACAGATGCAATCTGCCAATTCTTTTGATATTTCTCTGTGATATTCTTCATCATCCTCTTGCATGGAAGGTGCTTCCAATGTTATATATGTTCCGTTTGGTTTTCCCAAACGTTTTGATGCATTTTTACTTTCAATATTTACTGTGGTTATTGTAACGTCTGTTCTTGCATGATATTCTTCGGATACGGTAACCCCATTCATTTCGTTTTTCGGTCCTTGCATACTTTCCGCGGATTCCAATGCCAAGTCCGTTCTTATGCGACATACTTCCATTTCTTTTCCCTCTGCATTAAAGTTTTTCTCTTAGTTTTCGCAAAAATATTGATTTTATGTATTGACAGATTGCTCTTAGACAGATAAAATAACATCGTATGTTTACATTAGAACGTCCGTGTCCGGCTTTAATGGAACATTTTCACAAGAATGATTGAAGAAAATGGGAGGTGTGAGTCTTGGCTAACATCAAATCTGCAAAAAAGAGAATTCTCGTAACTGAGGTTAGAACTGAAAGAAACAAAGCAATTCGTTCAGGTGTTAAAACCGCTGTTAAGAAGGTTTACGCAGCTATTGATGCAAACGACAAGGAAGCTGCAAAGGCTGCTTTACTTGTTGCAACAAGTACGATTGATAAGGCTACTTCTAAGGGCGTTTATCATAAGAACTATGCTTCAAGAAAGATTTCTCGTCTTAGCATCGCTGTAAACAAAATGGACTAATTATTTTGTTCGTAATAAATGAAAACAAAACCTCTTCGATACCGTCATGTCGAAGAGGTTTTTTATTTTATTATTTAACAAATGTCATAATCAAAATCATTATTCTACATATATTACGCCTGAAGATTCCAATGCAGTATAAGAATTGCATGTATTATTTTCTTTCTGTCCTGACATATCGCTATGATTAATCCATACATAAACGCTGGAACCAACAACCTGAACATATATATCACCCGAACCGGACGCAGGACTTGATTTCATTTGTTGCTGCTGGATATTGGTACGAAACGGATTAAATCCTAAAACATCAATTACCGCACGTGTAAATACCGTATTCCCTGTACCAACACCACCAAACATATCCAAATCATGTGCTCCACCATCCGTCAAGGTACTCAACTGGTTCTGTGAGTTATCAGTAGCAGATAACACATCCGGATCTGTCAGTGCCAATGTAATGGCAGTTTGCACACTATCACACAACTGCACATCTGCAGATACGTTGGTCTTTTCAATATACTTAATCAACTGCGGAGCCATAACTCCCACCAAAATTGCCATAATTGCAATTACAATAATCAATTCAACCAAAGAAAAACCTTTATTATTCTTCATACAACCCCTCCAATATCTTTAGCTATACTTAATACTAACTTTAAATTTCTTAAAGTTACTCATCCCTATAATTTTTTATGATAAAACCTGTGCCATCAGCATCAGTAATGCAGAGTTCCAATATATGGTAATCTCGTTCGTAGAATAACTTAATAACTTGTCCGTGTAACATAATGCCGGCGCAAGTCCTGTACAATCTCTGATTGCATCCGGATCGTGCAAACCACTGTCGGGTCCGCCAATTAGCATACCGGGCATAGCTTTTTTTACAGCCGCAGAGGGACGATGGTGAGGATCTAATACCTGATTGGTTCCGAAACCTGTGACAAAGCATACATTACAGGGATTTTTGCCGAAAATATAGTTTACATGTTCTCTTGCAGCCTCCAAATAAACTTCTTTTCCGGTAATCGTGTAGGCATCAAACAAATGACTTCCGTTCTCGGCCACATACATATTACTACCCCAGATATAATCCTTCTCATCAAAAGAAATTTCAAAATTATTAGCCTCATACTTCTTCATCAAAGCATCTGCCTTCTCAATCATTGCGTTACGAAGCTTATCTGCGATCTTAGAATCTGTAGGATATGACGTCGATAAATATGCCAAATTACCAAAACTGGCTACATCTTCCCAACCATAACCATGCATAACTTGTTGGTTAACATAATTCTCAAATTCATTCTTGTATAATTCATCTCCGAAAGCCTTATACAGTTCAGCCGCTGCCCAATACTGTTCATCCAGCTCGTTTTTATCTTCATAAGTACCGGTTACAACCCCTTCCGGATTCAAAAAACCTCCGGGCACCTGAATTTCGCGCATAACCGCATATGCTCTCTTTGCCGCCTCTGCCATTTTATCAGCAAATGCCTTATCGTATGGTTCATAAAATTTAACGGCCATCGCCATACATGCAGCAAAATCCGCAGTTGCCGTCAAAGAAAACGGACAAATAATTAACTCTTCCGTTTCATATTGAGGCATAACAAAATCACAAAAATGTGCGCATGTCACTTTATGATATACCTTACCTGTTGCTTCATCCTGCATTTTTAACATCCACTCCAACTCATAACGAATTTCAGCTAAAATATCCGGCACAGGCTGTCCGCTTTCAGGAATCTGCATATTTGTCTTCAATAAGCTTTCATCGTTTTCAATGGCATGAAACAAAGCCGCCAACGTAACCGCTGCCGCCACAATATATCTTCCATAATCGCCGGCATCGTGCCAGCCTCCGTTTACATCTTTGAATACATCCGTCCCGTAAACTCTTGCCAATGTATTATGACAAACCGGGTGCGCATAAATCCCGGCATATTCTTCTGTTAATTCTGTCCCGCATCTCTGCAAAAAGAAGAAACGCATAAGACTTTTCACGGAATCCTTATAAATATCATCTGCAATTCTAAAAAATACAGAAGTCTCCTCTCCTACCTTAACAGCATAACTGCCGGCTTCTTTTATCTCAGAAAAATCCAATTTTATCTCATATGCTTCCGTAGAAGTATTAAAAACGCCATCCCGACTTTCTTTTTTTAACAGGCATTCTCCGGTCTCATTAATAACCGAATAGGTAACCGCATCCTTACCGCTGTACACTGCCACCTTTCTATCCTCAGGGCGATATCCGATTTCATTTACATAAATTTTGCTTTCCATACTTATTTCGTCCTTTCTTAGTCTATCATTTTATATTTTATCTTTTATCAATAACAAAGTCTGTCGGAATCGTATAAACAACTCTGTTTCTTCCGTTTTGCTTACCATAATATAACTTTTTATCCGCATCATTAATGATTGCATCCATGGTTTTATCAGGATCATATTGTGAAACACCAAAGGTCATGGTTACCCGAAGGTTTTCACCCCCATATCGAATATCCATCAGGCGGATACGATGAATCAACTTATCCATAAATTCAATTCCCTGCTCCATATTACAATCCGTAAAAACCAGAAGAAATTCCTCGCCTCCCCACCTTGCTACGTCACCTTTATCTTCCATGTAATCCATAAACAGTGCCGCCAACTGAGTTAATACTTCATCACCACAGGCATGACCGTAATGATCGTTAAAGCGTTTGAAAAAATCTATGTCACCAACGGCAATGATTGCATTCTTATCTTTGCTGTCCGATTCAGCTTCAACATGTTCTTTCAGATAACTCATCATGCAACGGCGATTTTTAAGACCGGTAAGCGAATCCCTATTGGCAAGCCTTTTGAGCGTAGCATTGTATCCTTTTAGTTTTGCTTCCATGGATATGGAATTATGGGAAAATGTAACCACAATCGCAATAATAATTCCAAAGCTGAAAACAATACTGATAATATGGGTGTACAACATTTCCCAGAAAGTTTGCTCATAAACCGAAACATTGACTGCCATATACAAATGCAAGCCCACATGAATCAATACCAGCAATATTGCATACTCCAGTTTAATTCGACGCTCTATATAACTACCAGTAAAAACCGAAACCAACAACAGCGTAATAAACTGCTGAGCACCGCTTTCCCAACCAAGAAACAAAATTGCAACAAAAATCCAAACAAGAATTGCAACATGTTGCAAAATAACCGCAATTACATTCCGTTCCTTATACGTAAACAGAAAACTAACGCACAACATTACAATTGCCACCACACTGCAAATCAACGGAACAATCAACATTGCATCAACCAAATGTACCATCATCAAAAGCAGATAAATAATCATTCCCACACAAGTCAATCGCAACATTACAGGAACTGTTTTGGTTTCATTTTTGTTATCTACATCTTTATTTATTAAGTTAATAAAAGACTGAATTAATTTCATTATTACACCTTATTTATTCTGTAAATCTTTGGCGAAATACTTAAAAAATACTTTTTCTCCCGGATGAACCGAAACAAAGTTACCATACTCATAGCCGCTTTCTACTCTCCATACATTAGGTCCGTCACCACCTAATGTATACAAATAATCCTCCATGGGATTATCCAGACCTGATTTTACCACCTGACGGCATCCTCTGTAAAACTCCACCGCCGGCGTGGCGCATCCCAACAGAAATACTACAATCAGGACAATATACAACAAACGGTTAACAGTCCCCTTCTGTTTCATCCAATGTTTCTCATCCATAAGGAACCTCATAACCAGATAATACAGGTAAAATAACGCCGGTATGGATGCCCGCATGGGAAAATCTGCACCGCCTCCGATTTTTATAAATGGAAATACAAGTAAACTTGCCAGCATCACATAAAATAACGGATTTTTATAATACTTCCTACCTACTAAAATCACATAAAATCCAAACTCGAACATAATGAATTTAATATAAGTAATAAGATTCTCTAAGGATTCTCCGGACATCACTGCATTTCCTGCAGCCGATTCACTCTGAATAATTGTGGCATTCTGATCCAAACGCAAAGCACCGCCTCCGGAGATTGCCGCATTACTTAACAAATAGGCAGCTATAAACACAAACACAAACATCGTAGCCGACAAATTGGAGGGCGATACAATATCTTTGATAAAATCTTTTATCTGCCTTCCCTTAATCGCTTCTACACCTTTTATCATACCTAATGTTATACAAAAAAGAAAGAAACCAATAAAAGGTAGGGGGCCTGAAAAAAGGCACATCATACCAAGAAAAACGTAATTACGGATGCGTTTCTCCTGCAAGAGACATGCTAAAGTAATCCACGGAATGATGCTCTGATTAAACACCCAAAACATACATGTCGTAAAAGAGCTGTACTGATAATTATTTGCCCACCATTCCAAATGATAGAAATTTGCCCCCAAAGGTTCAATGGAACCTAAAATGTCCAAACCGCTGAAAAAAACAAATCCCAATATAATCAAAAGTTGCTTTTTTACCGTATTCGCCCGAAAAAGGGTAATCAATAAGGAAAATAAAATGATAATTAAAAACGCCGCCCAGATAAAAATAGCTACGGATGCAACCTGAAATGCTAATACATCATTTGCCCCCATAAGCAGTGCCAGTTTGCCAAACAAGGCGGGCACAAGCCAGAAACCGATATAATACACCAATGCGCCGTCATATACATCATAATATACAGGCCAATCTCTCAATACAATATCTCTGAAAATGGCATTTCGCCAGGGATAATCTTTACTCTGTGCCCAAAATCCTCCAATTCCCGATTGCCAAACCCAAATCAAAGCAATGGCAATGACCAGAAAAAACATCCATTTTTTTATTTTTGTCCTCTCTATTTCACCATCATTTACAGCCGACTTATCGGTGACTTTACATCTTTTGAATGCACCAAAAAACACGCAGACAATCGTTGCCGCAATCGCAGGAATAGCCCAATACCACTTCATCCAACCAATGGCGAACACAATAAAAGGTAAGCCCAAAGCACAATATGCGTATTTTTTTAATGAGGAATAAGAAAGTTCCAACATATTTTTATCTTCCTTTTATTTTTTGCTTGAAAAATAATCTTTCATTTGTTTCTGCATACAGATGCTTACATCCTTACCCTTCAGATAATACTGCATCCACTCAATGCTTTTATGCACCGCTTCATGAGCACTCCATCTGGGCTTCCATGCAAAATTTTTCTTGATTTTGTCACAGTTTAAGCTTAACATTGCTGCTTCATGAGGTGCATTGGTATTCTCCGTATACATCCAGTCAAAGGGGATATCCTTACCAAATTCGCCACTGTTCCATATTGTCTGAAAATGCATCAGCATTTCGCTTACACTTTGAACATCCTTTTCATCCGGTCCCACATTGTAAGCACCTGCCAACTCCGGATGTTTTATCTGCGCTTCCGCAATCATCAAATATGCTGCCAGGGGCTCCAATACATGCTGGAAAGGTCTGGTTGCATTGGGGTTTCGAATAATTACTTTTTCATTGGTCTGTATCGCCCGGAAACAATCCGGCACCAACCTGTCTTTGGCAAAATCACCGCCTCCGATTACGTTGCCTGCACGCAAAACAGAAACCGGAATCTTTCTTTCTTTCATAAAAGAGTTTACATAACTATCCGTAAGAATATCTGCACAAGACTTTGAATTGGAATAAGGATCATAACCATTCAAAAAATCTTCTTCCACATAACCTTCCGCCCGGTTATCATTCCGATAAACTTTATCCGTAGTAATGATAATAGCCGACTTTACCGTATCGGAAGTTCTGACACATTCCAATATATTTACGGTTCCCATAACATTGGTTTCATAGGTCTCTCTGGGCGATATGTATGACTCTCTTACCAAAGGCTGTGCTGCCAAATGAAAAACCACCTCCGGTGAAGCTTCCTCAAATACTTTACGCATTTTTTTATAATCCCTGACATCACCTATTATGGAATTCATGCGTTCCTCAAGTTTACATAACTTATAAATTGATGGTGTCGTAGGTGGCTCCAATGAATAGCCGGTAACTTCCGCTCCGGCTTCCAGTAACATAAAAGAAAGCCAGGCGCCTTTAAAACCGGTATGCCCTGTTATAAATACTTTTTTATTTTTGTAAAAATCTAACATTCGAATCTCCTTTTATACTATAACAATTCCTGTTTAACACATTGTAATGCAGACTCAATTACTTTATCCATATCATAATACTGATATGTACCTAATCTTCCACCAAAAATTACATCGTCTCGATTTGACGCCAGTTCCCGATATTTTATAAAAAGCATATTATTTTCCACATTGTTAATAGGATAATACGGCTCAACTCCCGGTTTCCACTCCTCAGGATATTCTCTACTTATAACAGTTTTGTCTCCACCTTGAAATTCAAAATGTTTATGCTCTATAATTCGAGTATATGGAACTTGACAATCTGTATAATTTACGACAGCATTTCCCTGATAATTATCAGTCTCCAACACTTCCGTTTCAAACCGTACCGAACGATACTGAAGATGTCCGTAACAAAAATCAAAAAACTCATCAATCATGCCGGTATAAACGGTCTTTGACGCAACCTCAGGATTATTTTGTATAAAATCAAAATAATTTGTATTGGTTCGTATTTCTATTCCATCTAACAGCTTCTCAACCATGGCCGTATAACCACCAACGGGAATCCCTTGATATCGATCATTAAAATAATTATTATCATACCGGAATCGTAATGGCACTCTCTTAATAATAAACGCAGGCAATTCATGACACGGACGTCCCCATTGTTTTTCCGTATAACCCTTAATTAATTTTTCATATACATCCCGACCAACCAATTTCAATGCCTGTTCTTCCAAATTCTTAGGTTCATCAATATTCAAATCTGCTATCTGGGTTGCAATTATTTCCTGCGCTTCTTTTGGCGATTTTATTCCCCACATTTTACTAAATGTATTCATATTAAAAGGCAGATTATATAATTCATCCTTGTATATAGCAATAGGTTGATTTACATAATGATTGAATTCGGCAAATTGGTTAACATAATCCCACACCTTTTTGTTTGAAGTATGGAAAATATGAGCGCCATATTTGTGTATATTGATGCCTTCCATCTTTTCCGTATAAATGTTTCCACCAATATGAGCACGCTTATCTATTACGAGACATTTTTTTCCTTTTTTGGTCGCTTCATGTGCAAAGACTGCACCAAAAAGTCCCGCACCAACGATGAGATAGTCATAAATATACATAAAAATTCCAACTGCCCTTTTTTCTATTATCTTAATACAAATAATCACCATTCTAAAGCAAAAAATTGATAATTCTTTTTTTTGTTATTTATTTTTTTATAATAAAACAAAAAACACTTTACATATAATAATTTAAAATAATTGATTTTCCTGCGCCTCATATCACATCTGTTAAAAATGCTTTCACAGGAAATATTGGCGGACCAATATCTGTTTGCCCCCTGTATATAATCATACAAATATTCCAGATCATATTTTTCCATAAAACGCTTGGCAAAAGGCTCATATAGAGAAATATTTTCACGCATTTTCTCTGTCATATATATTATTTTTTCAAGCGTATCATCTTTTAATGATAAATTATCCTCAACGCGATATCCGGCAAGCACATATGGAATTCGAACTACTCTTCCATGGACAATTGCCTGATATATAAAATAGGAATCTTCATTCGGATAATATTCATCTGCAAAACCACCCATTTTATATATAAAATCTCTTTCAAATGTCATCCCCGCAATGTTAAGCGATTCCCCAAAAAAGAAATCCTTTTTATTAATATACTGAAATGATACCTTATCCGGTTTACAAAATTGAGGAACACGATCTTCGCCAAAAACTTCGTATCCAACACCAAGGACAGTAGGGTGATCTGATTTTAAAATAACTTCATACAACGTTTTTAAGCAATATGGCCCCAACATATCATCATCATGCAACATAACAATGTACTTTCCTCTGCACATCTCAATGCAACGATTCCAGTTGCCACACATCCCTATATTTTTGTTGTTTACATAATATCTTATTTTCCCCGAACTTAAGCTGGTCAAAAATGCTTTTGTTTCCCCGTTCATTCCCTCAGGATCATTATCCGCTATCACAACTTCGTAATTATCAAATCCGATCTGTCCAAGTGCACTCTCAACAGCCGCTATGATTGTATCTACTCGATTATAAGTAGGAATCATAATACTAAAAAAAGGCTCTTGCTCATTCATGCTTCCCAGAATCAGCTCTGTCCCTACATGCTCATATTTATGAAAAGAATCCAAAGGAGTATAAATATCATATTCTAGAGAATACATTACACACTTCTCCTCTTTCGAAACCAATTTCCTGTGACAATGGGTAATACGATGCAGTTTAATAACATTACAAACAAACTTCCGCCTATGATTCCGCACAATTCCCATCCAAAACGTTCTGCCAGCAAAACAGATAACGGAATATTAACAATTGCACCTATGAATGCCAAAAGTACGGAGACACGAATTTCTCCCACCCCACATAAAAATGATGAATAATTATTTGCAAACATCTGTGCAATCATGTAAACAGCCACAAAAACAATCAATTCATTTTTATATGTTAATTCATTACGGAACAATATATGAACAAAGGGTTTAAATAAAAACACTGCAAATAGAACCATTACACTTAAAACTATGGTGATATTATTTATCTTTTTCATTGTTTGCTTAATCCATTCCGTATTTTTTTTCGCACTGGCAGCCGTATATGCAGACCACATAGGCATAATGATAATAGCATGAATTTGAACAAACACATAAAAACATTTATATAAAATACTATAATTCGTTACATCACTTTTATCGAACAGTCTCGATATCAAAAGATTATCCGTCGTATTTAAAACCATAGAACTGATTTGCATGATAAAAAAGCCAATTCCCAAGGATAATAGCGGACGAACATACTGTTTCTTCACACAACGTATATCCGGCAAAAGAATCTTATTTTTCTTAAATAAAATCATAGTTCCTGCCACATATACCATACTGTTAACAATTCCGTAACTAACAGCTATATATATTAAATTTGCTTCGGAAAATACGCTCAATAACCATATTACGAGCAATTGCAGTCCCTGTTGAATTACATTGATAACACTCAAATATCCGTTTTGCTGAATAGCAAATAATATTGTTCCAATCAGTCCTAAAACAAAATTTACTGCCACAAAAACCACACTGATTGCTACAGCAATATCTGTTTCGTAACCTCCCACATCAAGATTAAACTTTGAAGTGAAGTCGAAACAATTCCATATCAGCAAAAATATAATGCAAAACAACAATGAGATAGCTGCTGCAACAACATATGCCGTCGAAACATAATTCTTGCATTGTTCATCTTCTCTCAATGAATATGCTTCCGCCAGTTTATTTCTCAGGCCGTTTCCAATGCCAATATCAAAATATGCAATCCATGCCAACACATCCAAAACAATCGTCCAGACACCATAACGCTCCGTGCCTAAAAAAGATAGTGCCACCGGCATATATGCCAATGCCAAAAGCATGCTGACAGGCTTCATAAGAAAAGATAACTTTATATTCTTCTTAATTACCTTATCATCCATTCTAACGTGGCCCCTCTAACTTCTTAATCACTACCGCAGGATTTCCACCCACCATTGTCCAGGGTTCAACATCTTTGACAACCACACTGCCTGCCGCTACCACTGCGCCTTCCCCTATGGTTACCCCTTTTAGAATTTTACATCCGGTTCCAATCCACACCTTGTCTTCAATATGAATCGGTGCAGATTTTACAACACTCCAGTCTTTATTTCTAATGGGTGAATCTCCGTTTCGGACATCTTTTAATTCTTGTATTGTATCATTCATTCGTTCTTCCCATACTACCGAATGCGAATTATGATCATAAAACAAACAATCCCAAGCAATTGTGACATCATCACCTATCACAATCTCATCTATGGAAATAAAAGTACTTTTTCCGATATGCACCCGCTGACCTATACTAATAAATCCGCTTTCCTTTTCAAAAATATAGGCACCGCCTATGAGCGAATTGTCCTTAATCTCTAGATAAATATGTCCTTTTTGAGGGTTACGCAAATCAACAGAAAAGGTTTCATCATAAAAAGAATCTTTTGACAAATGAATATATTCACTGTTTTTTTTAATATTTTTCTTTTGTGACAATTTGTGAAACCAATCCATAATTCTCATAATTTGTCTTCCTTTACTGTTTGCTGACCCATTTATAATAATCGGAAACTCCTGTATGTATAGAAATACTCTTATGATAGCCCAATGATTTTAACCTTGTAATATCCGCACACCAATTGAGTGGGTCTCCTTCTCGCACATTCCCATCAAAATGTATTTTGTCTTCCGAAATTTCGGCACACCGCGCAAACAGTTCTGCCACCTGCCGAATCTGCGTTTCTTCTCCGTTTGCAACATTATAAATATACCAATCACTTTTTTTCTGATTGGCTATTAGATTCAAAGCCTGCACCACATCATCAACATGTATATAATCACGACTCTCTCGGCCGGTACCAAACATATTAAGTTCCGATGTTTTGTTGATTTTCTGATACATATCCCAAAAAATCTGTTTCTTCAGCCCCGCACCATAGGCCGAAAAAATTCTGGCAATACGTGCATCCACACCATAATTTTTACGAAAATATGTACATATATGTTCACACATTGCCTTATGCAAGGCATACGGCGATAAAGGATTTATCTCCATATTTTCTTTTATCGGCAATGATATGGGATTGCCGTACACTGCAGCACTGGACAAAAAAATCAGCCTAGTATTGTGCATATTTAACTTGTGTAATCCAAACAATAAATTATGTGTAATACATACATTTCTTTCAAAATCCAATTTCGGATTTTCTACAGATACTCGTACATCCGCACTTCCGGCACAATGAAATATAATATCAGGTTGGAAAGCCCGGAGACGTTCTGTCATTAATTTTTCATCATTCATATCAATCCCATAAATGGGGTATTTCGAAGTTTCTCTTTCACACAAATCCCAAACTTCAACTTGATTACCGATTCTAACGTTCTCTTCTGCTAAGCGGGAACCGAGAAAGCCCGTACCCCCGGTAACTAAAACCTTAAACATAGCTTCACCTTTATTAATACACTTTCATAAGTTTCAAAAACTCATCTGAATATTCTTTTGCTCTTTTACACATATCTTCCAAACCGTTTTCCACAAAATCGATTTGCTCTTTTTTTATTTCTTCATATATCAGTTCTGCCAATTCACTTGCATCATATGGATTAAACAAAATACATTTTTGATTTTTTTGCTCCCTATGAACTTCAATATCAGATAAAATGATTTTTTTATCCAATACTTTGGCATCTTCTACCACAGTTCCCCATCCTTCAAACAAAGAAGGCTGAATAAGAAAATGAGCATTTTTCATAATTACAATTTGTTCACGACGTTCAATCAATCCCAAATTATCTACCATTGATTGAATCTCAGGCAAAGTTATTAAGTCCTTTATCTCCTGTATATACTCCGGATTTCTGTAATCCTCCATCTGTCCGGTAAAAATAAACTTAACCGCTTCATCCGCATGCTTTTTGGCAAATTCTCTGATTGCATTCAGAACCACAATATGATTTTTATGCTTCCAAAACTGGTTTGCAATATAGATATACTTCCGTTTTAACAAACCGTATTTGTTGAGTATACTCTGCTCGTATTCATCACTTATTTGCTTGATTTCAGGCTCAATATAGGAAACAAATCTTACTACTTTCACATTTTTTTTATCTTTTAAATAAAACTTCTCAAAATCGTTTTTACAGGTCTGACTGCTTAACACCAATGCCATATCACTTTTGGCGATACTCATGTAAAGATTGTTTCTGTACTCTATTTCTTCATTCTGAAACATCTCCGGCAGGTAATTATGCTGAAAATCAGGAATCCATGCAATAGACTTAACCGTAGGAAACAATGATTTTCCATTACTGGGATAAATGTATCTGATATTATTTTTAATATAAAAACCCAAGAGGAAACTTTTTTTCTCAAATATTTCCTTGCTGCTTTTTACAATAAGCTTCACGTGTTCTGTAAAATCACGAAAAATATGGGCATTTGATTCTTCCACAAAAATATATATATTGTAATGCTGAACAAACGCTTCGTTGCTGGATAACATGTATACTATATTTTTTATGTAGTAGATTCCGCCAATCCACTTTTTACCACCATATGCATATAAAACGATACCTTTTTTCATGCTTCTGCACATTAACCTTTCAATTATCTTCACTACTATATTTCTTTCCGGTAAGTATCCAATGCCCGAATATGCGAAGTTTATATAGAATGGGATAATAATCTTTTAACATGTTAACCCTATCCAAAACACCTTGTTTCAAAAACGCTTCATTCGCGCTAAATCCCAAGCCGTCGTAAAAACATAAAGGCTTATTAATATATTTAAAAGTACAGCCATCTTTGTACATATGCATCAGGGCATCCTGATCCGCCAATACTTTATATTTTTCCTGAAAGCCGTATTTTCGCATAACAGAAGTTTTAACATATACAGCCTGATGGGCAGCAACCTGATCAGTAAAAAATTTCCATAAACCTAATTTTGTACCGATTTTCTTACCTTTCGACTTTCCCGAAGAAAAAAAACCATATCCGTATATAACATCATATTTATCATATTTTGCAATATCTGAAAAAACATCTTTATGATAAAGTAAATCCCCGGCTCCCAGAAATAAAATGTATTGTCCTTCAGCTAATGCAATCCCTTTATTCATTGCATTATAGATACCATCATCTTTCTCCGATATATAACGTATCCTGTCATCCTTCTCAGATAGGTCTTTCAGATATTCCACCGTTCCATCTTCAGAACCACCATCAATAATAATGTATTCATAATCCTGATAACTCTGTTTTTTAACATTTTCCATCGTTATCTTTAAGTGCTCCAAATCATTTAGAACTACCGTTATTACAGAAAAAAACATGTCTGTCCACCTCGGGATTCTTATATAATACTCTCTTTTTTCTTACATATTCTTTCTAATAAATTTACCCATTTTTTCTGCTTGCGCATCACAGGGTACATTACTAAAATAATAATCATCAAATAAAAACTCTGCATATCGTTTCTGAGCACTCATATCAATAACACTTTGAAATACTTTGTCGCCTTGAAGCATAAATTCACATTCAAGATTCTTTTCAGTCTGATATACAGCACTCACAAATTTTAAAATACCTGACTGTATTTTTTTATTTTTACTTATATTCTCACTGATGACATCTGCAAATAACGGAACCCCCTGCCCTTTTTCGTCTTTTTTGTAAGAAATTAGTGTAGGATGAGGAGCCGCAAACATTATTTCAATAATGTGTACCCTCACGGGATGATACATAAGTAAATCCCCCATCCTCTTATTACAATCATCGGAAAAACAATAGGATAAAATCTTATCCTTTTCTATCATGGCATTATTCCACTTGGTACGCATGGTTCCCAATTGAATTGTATATAAATCCGCCGACAGATTACATACTTCCTTCAAAAAATAGTCCATACACATCATTGTAGATGCCTGCCATCCAATATCAATAAACGCAATTCTTTTGGCATCTCCAATTACCTGTTTCCAATACAAACAGGCCGCTTCTCTCACGGGTGCAAACGCTTCAACAATCAAAGCTTTATAACGATAGATTAATTCTATCATTTTTTGCATTGCATTTTGTTCAAAAACCATATCTTTTGACAAATTTATCTCTTTTAATTTCTCCAAAAGGCACTGTAATCCCGTCTGCTTCAAAACTTCTTCAATACTATATTTTTTTGTTTTTTCAATAAATCTTAACTGCAATACTTTTTCTATAAAATAATCGGGATATTTTTCGAATGCAAGCTGGGCTACTGCATTACGGGATGCATATACATATTCGCAATCATACTTATCATAAAATTTTTGGTAAGATTGATATATAACATCCGCATCTCTGGCCACAAAAAGCAATTTATCAATTTTCTTTTCTTCTGCTTTTTTATTAATAAATTTACAGTATCCGGCTACCAAAGGTCCACCATATATAAAGCCAAATTGTTCATATTTATCCATTTTACAGATTCCGTTATGAATCTCATTATTAATAATTGCATTTACAACCGACTGACCTAATGTTTGTTTCTCATATGAAGTATGTCTGTATTTTCTGCCTTGTTCATACACTGAAATATATTGAATGGAAGCAATGCCATTCTTCTTTGCCTGAACCACGTCTGCATTGTAATTATCACCAATGTGTATTATTTTTTTATTACTGTATTCCTTCTCCTTAAGTAATTTAAATATAGTTCCATCTTTCTTACTCATAGCATAATCACATGATACATAAATATCCTTGATTTCTGAATAACCGCAACTTCGAAGGATTTCTTCAATATATTCTTTAGGCCAATACATATCCGATACGGCAATCACTTTTTTCCCTGCCTGAACGCATACGTCATATACCTCTTTTATATACGGATTCATTTGGCAGAGTTTTTTTTCAATCTTAAATTCTTTATCTAAAATCTCTTTGGTAATTCCTCTTTGCAATTCCAAACCCGCATAAATATCAAAAATAGAATAATTCCCACTCTGACTTAGCGATTTCTCAATATCTTTCCTAACAGTGCCAAAATCTTCCATATTGATTATATAACCTACTAAATCAAAAACATCCTCCGGTCTCTCTATATTACGCAAAATCAAAGTATCAAATACATCAAAAGAAATAATGTCATATTCTTTTACGCGTTCTGTAAGCATTGCTACGTCTTCTCTTTTACAGTCTTCATACTCACTCTTTTGAATTTTTACACCACCGGATTTATGCTTTAGCAACATACATAAAAGATGGCTATATGCTCGTACTTTTCCCATAAACGTAGCATTGCCATGTGCAATAATCCACTCGCTGTATTCTGCCATTACATCCGGATATTTTGTTGTAACACGATTCTTTATAACAGAATACATACCCATATCATCATCCTCTTATTTTACATCCGATAATTTACATGCCTATCCCTTCCATCCCGGCTTATACACCGGATGCAATCCCGTTTTTTCTGCCTTACCATCCGCAATTGCTTCTTTAATAACTTTTATCTTCATTTTATTTCCGGAAGAATATGCTGCCAGAAGTCTTCTCAGAATTCTCAAACGTAATGATTTTTTATCCAAGTGTGTCTGATATAAAATCACAATATTTCTGGTAGCATAATAATCCCGCCAGGAAACTTCCCGATTATACATATAGTTATCTTTATGATGAATCAATATTTTCGGGACACAAAGCAATCTTCCCAGCTTTCCCATACGAACGGCATGTTCATAATCGTCTTGATATATAAAAAAGTCTTCTCGGGGAAGTCCGGCCTTTAACAATGTTTCCTTACGTAAAAAAGTGCCGACAAAGGAATACAAATCAATTTCAAAAAACTCTTTGGTGCGATATTCTTTCTCCGGAACAGGAACTTCATGCTTACCCAAAATGGTTTTGGAAAAACGTGCTCTTTGAACGGATGCAACACGGCCTTCATACTCGCACATACCACAGAACGCAGACACATCCACCATCTCTTCCTTATGGTCCTTAACAAATTGTGCGGCTGTTTCAAAATCATTTAATTCCGGAAACGCATCATCATCTGCTACCCAGATCCAATCCGCATCTCCTCTTTCGGATGCTTCCTTTAAACCAGCATAAAAGCCACCGCTTCCGCCACGGTTTTCAGGTAGAAAAATTACTTTTTTATCAATTCCGCAATCCTGATTTTCCCACTTTTCAAGAAATTCTTTGGTTCCATCCGTACTGCAGTTATCAACCACTATCATATATTCCGGCTTACGCGATTGTCTTTCATAACAAGGTAATGATTTCTGCAATTCCCCCAATCGGTTATATGTCACCAAAACCACTCCAACCGTAAAGCTACTCATCAAAATTTATCCTCTTCTCTTCCACTACCAAAGGTCTCTTTATCACTCGACTGTTAATATTCAGGATATACTCACCCAAAAGACCGATAAAAAACAGTTGCAGGGAGCCCAGTACATAAACACCGATAATCATAGGTGCATAACCGGCCTGGAAATTATACCAGTTTATCAGTTTTAGAATCAAATACACCAGTGCAATTAAAAGGCTCACACCGGAAGAAACAAATCCGAGAATCGTTGCTAAACGCAAGCCAACCTTCGTATATGAAGTAATGCTTAACATTGCCGCATCGTATAAAGTATAAAAATTATTCTTTGTCTTTCCGGCCCGTCTCTTTGCCTGCTGATACTCAATTTCTTTTCTTTTAAATCCGTATTCAGCCACAATTCCTCTTAAGAAAGGCATAGGATCGTCCAGCTGTTTTAACAAATCGATAAATGTCTTGTCATACAGACCAAAACCCGTAAAATGTTCAATCATTTTTACATCCGACATGTTACGGATCATTTTATAATATATGGTTCTAAGCAGACGGATAAAAGGATTTTCCTTACTGGACGTTTTAATGGCACTGACGATTTTATATCCGTTCTCCCATTCTTTCACAAACTGCGGTAACATTTCCACCGGGTCCTGAAAATCGCAACACATGGAAATAGTACAATCTCCCGTAGTCTGGCACATGCCGTAGAAAGGAGAATTAAACTGTCCGAAATTGGTTACATTAAAAATCGCTTTGATTTTTTTATTTTTTGCACATATTTCTTCCAACTTTTCTCTGGTTCCGTCTTCAGAGCAATTGTCGATAAAAACAAGTTCATAGTCATAGGATGATAATTCTTTTTGTATTATGTCAACCACTGCTTCGCTCATGGGAACTACATTCTCCACTTCATTATAGCAAGGAATTAAAACACTTATTTTTTTCATAAAAGTGACTCCCTTCAAACTCAGCTAAATTTATGTAAACTACTTCTCTTTCTTAAAAAACTTTTTTACCTTTTTATAACCCCAACATAATAGCGTTCCTATCACCAGGGTCAAAATACTGATTCCGATACTCCACCCGTTTAAAGGCATACCCTGTGCCTTCAATTCCACGGAAAACACTCGATTTATAAAACGTATAAGTGTCACATATATGAATTCATGCGTCAAAAAAATGAATAACGTATTCCGTCCAATATACTGTAGCAATTTACTCTTTTGCAAAAGTTGTCCTAAAGCAAACAGCATTATACTACCGGCAACAGCGGCAATAAAATAATTATATTCTCTGGCATAATCGCAATCACACAAGTTTACATAATAATTCCATTTACAGCCAAAGAGCCAAGTACAGAAAGCTCCGCTGACCAAATATATTACCGCAAGATATTTCTTGGATTTTTCCAATATTTTAGTTCTTTTTAACAGATATCCGATTCCGAGAAAAACCGTCCCCATCAAAGCAGAATCCAATTTAAGAGGGAGCTTTTCAAAATAAGGGATAAAAGAAAAAATATCTCTCGAAAACACTGCCAAAAATATCATTACAATCCATAATAATACAACAAGGTATTTTTTTAGCTTTTCTCCGGCACGTAACATTCCATAAAAAATCAGCTGAGCCCAGAACATGGCCATTAAAAACCATGCCGAGCCAAAAAAAGAATATACCGGATGCCCGCCGTAAAAGCTTTTCTCCAAAATATCAGGTCTTAAAAACAATGAAAAATTATGTCCCCACAAGGGTAACAACAAACATTGCAAAAAACCCAGAATCAAAATAACTGCGTATGGAATCAGATAATACTTGCAACACTTTTTAATAAACTTACTAAAATTTTCCTTTTTACCGGATACATAACCGGAAGCAAGAAAGAAAAAAGGCATATGAAATGCAAAGATAAAACGAAACGTATGATAGTTAAAAATCACCAGATGGCCCAGAATTACCAGATAAACACCAAAAGCCTTGGATACATCCAGCCAGTCCAGTCTTTTACTCTTACTCATATATACCTCTCACAAGACCTCGATATTACTATTCAAGGCACATTCTTTGAATTCCTTCTTCAAAAGACACCGCAGGCTCGAAGCCGGTATCTTCCTTTAGCGCAGAAATATCTGCACACAGTCGCATTACCTGTTTTTCGCCATAAGGCAACGCTCCAATTTGCAACTCCACATTAGGATTTACAATGTTACCGATTGCCCGGATATACTCTTTTAACGGTCTCTCTGTTCCACTGCCCAGACAATATATTCGGTCACTTTTTCCTTTTTCACATAATAACAAAAGTGCGCTTGCTGCATCCTCACTGTACAAATAATCCCACAATTGTTCTCCCGGCGTAAATTGGGGTGAAATACCCTCCTGCAATTTACTTATGGTAGAAGTTACCATTGTAAATGCCCCGTCGCCCGGTCCGTATACGCTTAAAATACGTACATAAATATGTCTCATGCCATTGTCCGTACAGAACTGCCTTGTACACATCCCGGCTTCCAGTTTTGCCTTACCGTATTCATTTTCGGGAAAGGTCGGCGTATCTTCACGCAACACACCTTCTACCCTGCCGTACTCGGCCTGGCTTCCCGCAAACACATAGGCCTCACAACCTAATTTTGCTGCAACTTCACAGGCATCCAATGCATATTGTACATTCGCCTTTTGCAGACTTACATCATTTCTGGAATCTCCAAAAGTTCCGCTCCAGCCAAGATGTATGAAATAATCTGCATTCTGACATTGCTCATTATTACACAAATTCTTTATCTCGGATAAATCACACTCAATGATTTGAACATGGTATCGTTTTAATAAATCTTGATTTCTGACACTCCCCGGACGGACAATTGCGCATACATCCCAGTGTAATTCTTGACAGTATTTTAAAACAGCAACACCGATTGCACCTGTTGCTCCGGTAAGAATCACTTTCTTTTTCATAGAATAATCCATCCTTTACTTCGGAACACTCTCTTTTATTTTCTCATATTCATCCCGTTCCAGAAAAGGATACATATCATCTATCGGCGGCGATACCAGACTTCCATCCGGTAATACCTTGGAAGACAATTTCGGCTCGAAATTCTGTCCCTCATCTACAACTGCCTCAATGATAATCGGGCCTTCCCCGTATAAAGCATCCTCTAATTTTGTCCCACAGTCCTCCACCTTGGATATCCGAACATAAGGGATATCATATGCATATGCAAGTTTCTCAAAACTCGGAAAGCTAATTCCACTCTCGCGACACACACCTACCAGTTCCCGTTCTTTAAAAAGGTTAGTCTGGGTTTGACGAATGGAATGATAGCCGTTGTTGTTTATAATTACCATTTTAATCGGCAGTTTATTTTGCACTACTGTCTGTAACTCTTGCATATTCATCTGGAAACTGCCATCGCCGTCAATGCAAGCCGTATTATGTAAACTTCCATTCACCGCAACACCAATTGCTGCAGGAAATCCATAACCCATAGCCGCACACCCTGAATTGGTAAAATAACGCTGACCTTTTTTGATTCGCGCTGCTTGGAACGTGATAACGCAAGCACTTCCGTTTCCACAAACTACTGCAGTATCTTCCTGCAGTCTTTCAGTTAATTCTTTTATAAAAACATAAGGATTTAATTTAGAATTATGATAATACGCTTCCTTGACTGCCGGGTATTGCTCATTTATTTTTCTACACCATAACAGCCAATCTGCATTTACATTGGCAGTAATGTCTGCATTGTTTCCCAAGCATTCATTCATGTGTTCCAAAAATTCTTTTACATCTGCATGAACTGCAATATCAGGCTTGAATGTCGGTTTACATAATTCATTTTTATCAATTTCCACCCATGCCTTCACTGCATCTTTAGCAAAATGTTCCCATTGGTAGCTAATCATTCGGATGTTCATTCTGCACGCCAGAATCAACACAAAATCAGCATTCTGTATCACAAAATTACCGCCTCTTGTGCCTACGGTTCCCGGTCTTCCACAATCAAAGGGATGCCCCTCCCAAAGAAGATCATGAGCATTCCACGCTGTAACCACCGGAATTTTTAAAGCATCAACCATTTCAAGAAAAGCATCTCTTGCACCGGCCAAACGAATTCCGGTTCCTGCAAGAATAACCGGTCGCTTCGCATTTTTTAATGCCTGACATACTTTACGGAATGTATTTTCATCCCATGCGGATGCGTCCATTGACAACACGGAATGCAATTTTATATTTTTTTCCTGTGCTGTTTCGCTCCAGAAGTTTACATAATTTCCGTCACTTATGTCAGACTCTGTGTCTCTTTTCTCCAATATACTTTTATGATTTCTAATATATTGTTCATATTCCGTTTCTTCAAAATGACGCAAAGTATCCACGTCTACTTCTGCAGCCTGAATGTCAAGGGGTACATCAATCCAAACCGGTCCTTTTCTTCCATGGTTTGCAAGAAACCAAGCCTTTTCCAAATGATATAAAACATCCGTCGTGCTGGTTAACATAACTGCATATTTCGTCATATTGGCAATACAGTCCGTAATCTGAAACTCCTGATCTCCCAATTGGCGCAACGACGAATCCGTATATTCTGTTGTAGTAATCCTTTTTACCTGTCCGGAGACAATAAACATGGGAATGGAATCCTGCCAGCCTCCCAGCACACCGGTAATGGCATTCGTGCCTCCGGGACCACTGGTCACACAAACACAAGCAATTTCTCCGCTTAATCTGGCGTATCCTTCTGCTGCAATGGAACATGCCTGTTCATGATGATTATAAATGCACTCCAAACCCGGATGATGCCCAAAAGCATCATTCAAATGCATGGCACCGCCACCGGTAACGGTAAAAACATGGCGAACACCTTTTTGCACCATAAAATCGGCAATTAATTGGGATACTTTTATTTTCATAATTACTTCAGTAACCTTTCGTACAAACTTTCCGTAACAAAAAATAGGGGACAAGAGATTTCAATTCTTTGAATTCCTCTTGCGGCATCTTCATTCAAGACTTTTGCCTTTTCCTTGCTGAATTCGTATTCCATATTGGGGTTTACATAATTTTCCCCTCCACACTCTTCATATCCGTCAAATCCTGCAAGGCCTATACTTTTTACGTTAGCAAGTTTACATAATTTCATCATCATTAATAATGGGTTATCTTTGATTAATGCCTCTTCATCCAAAAAACTTCCATAAGCAAGTACGTAATCAAATCTCCCCTGCGCTCTTGTTACGTTAGAGGTCGCAATTGTTTGTACCTCTCCGCGACGTCGGATTTCCTCTGACAGTTTGCCTGCCAACTTAACATATCTTTTGGCATTACTCATAAAAACATAATCGATACTTATCTTTTCCGGAATAAAGTTTACGGATACCGCAACCGCATTGTTTTCCCTTTGGTACGCAACAATTCTTTGCACTTCTTCCGATCTTTTCCCGGGTCCGATTAACAGAATATTTTTACCTCTCCATGATTGCATCAACTGTTTCAAATCCTTATCATCATCACAATCTATGGTCTGATATTTATCATACAGTTCTTCTATTAATTCATTATCATACAGTAATTTTTTTTCTTTGGGAATTGCTTCTAAAATCTCATTAATGGATTTTACCGACAACTTCTTCTTTTCCATTAAAGCCGCTACATAATTGGGATGACAATCGTTAGAAGCCGACACAAAAAACTTAAAGCCGTATCCCCACGGAGTATCTCTGTAGCAATCAAGAATTGTAACATCGATTGCCTCCAGTAACTGGCTGATATGATAGCGTCCATTCCTATTCTCCCGCATATACATGGCCAAAAGTTCGATAGGTGTATTTCCTGCACCTTTACCCATGCCATATAAAGAACCATCCAACAATAAATTACGGGAAATATTTTTTTCTGTTAATTCTATACAGTTGGCATAACCCAGCTGAAAATTATTATGAGAATGATAGCCCAAAGAAATATCCTTTATAAGCTCTCCATCCGCCATCTCAAAATAATGAATCAACTGATTTTTATGCAACAATCCATATGTATCAACAATGGAAAAGGCATAGGGACCCACTTCATTCACTCGTTGTAAAAGATTACCGAATTCCTCGTCATTATAACTGGTAACAGATACTGCCTGAACAAAAACACTGTAGCCCAGGGCTTTTAACTGTGAACAAAAATCCAATGCCTCGCACATCATATGCTTTTTAAAAATCACTCGGATACCATCCAAAAAACTTTCCTTTTGTGGGATTACTTTTTGAATCGAACAAGTGCCGTAATCAATCATACCTACTACCATGGTATCTTTCTTATCGATTCCTGCAAATGTTTCATTGACGGATGCAACGTCCGGCAAGATGGAACGATTCCTGTCATATGTTCTTCTTTCATCAAGAAAACCTACTTCGACAACATCAATTCCTGCACTTACCAGACGCTCAAATACGGTAATGATTTCATCATAACCAAAATTCCAGTCATTTAAATATCCACCATCGCGTAAGGTACAATCCAATAATTTTATTGTTCCCATAAAACGCTCTCCTGCGTATTATTTAAAATCTCTTCTGTCGGTTTTTAAGCATTACTTCTTCGTACCGACTTCAGTATTCTTTTCAATTACATTGGCTTTAATAACAGTTCCCTTTAAGTTTCCGACAACTGCTTCTTTACCAACATTTGAAACACGATTGTTTTGATTCTCAACCTTTCTTCTGCCTGCATTCTGTCGATTCGCAGAAGAACGGTGAGAGGAACTACGACCTGCAATGGTTTTACCGCTGGTTGAACGGGAATGTGCAGTCACATCTTTAACCGATTCTTCCTTCTTTTCCTCTGCTTTAATCGGAGCTTCTTGCGTTTCTTCTGCTTTAACCGGTTCTTCTTTGGTTTCTGCTTCGGCAGGTTTCTTCCTTCTGCTGCGGGTAGGCTTCTTGTTCTCTGTTTTTACCTCTTCTGCAGCTTCAACAACATTATCCTCTTGGACAGTTTCTTCTCCTGCTTTCACTTCTTCTTTCTTAATTTCTTCTGCCTTAACTTCTTCCGCCTTGAGCTCTTCTGCCTCGACTTCTTCCACCTTGATTTCTTCCGTCTCGACTTCTTCTGCCTTGACTTCTTCTGTCTCGACTTCTTCCGCCTTGACTTCTTCTATAGCTTCCGCTTTCGAATCCTCGTATTCTTTAATCTCTTCCTTAGGTTCTTCTACCTTAACCGATTCTTCTTTTGCTTCTGCTTCTACCGGTTTCTTCCTTCTGCTACGAGTAGGTTTTTTCGTTTCTGTTTTTAGCTCTTCAGTAACTTCAACTTTGGTTTCTTCAACAGATTCCGTTTCTTTTTTCTTCCTGCCGCGAGTAGTCTTCTTTACTTCGGCAACAGCTTCATTTTCTACAGTAGCTGTTTCCTTAGTAGTCTCATTCTTTTTGGAAGCACTTTCTTGTGCTATTGTCACTTGTGCTATATCCACTTCAGGGACAACTTTCTTCTTTCTTCCGGTTCTGGCAGGTTTCTTGTTTTCAGACTCCTCTGTTTTTCCGGATATATTTTCAGTAACATCCTTTTTTTCCTGCGTTGTATCTTGATGTTCTTCGACTTTCTTATCCTCTTTCTTGTCGTCAGATGTATTCTCTGCATTTACACCTTTTACTGCAGCATGGGCTTCTTCCACGGATTTAAAACGAATCGGTGCCGTTTTTACCTCTGAAGTAGCTTCTGCATATGCCACATCATCCCAGATGCTTCTTGATCTGGATACATGAATTTCTGCTTCCGGCAAAACGGTCTCTGAACTTTGTTCAGCTACTGTCTGTACAACAGGATTCTGAATCTCAGTAGCTACCGTAACAGCGGAGACTGCAGCGACTACCGCCTGATTATTCTCCACTGAATCTGCAACAGGTTCCTCAATATTTTTGGGTATGGGATTTCTACGAATCTGCTTACGCACGGGAGGTGCGGGCACGGGTTGCACCGTAGCCTGAATCTCCTCTTCCGGTTGAACCTTTGCTTCTGTTTTTGACATAACATTCTCTGTAGGTTGAGAAACCGTCGATGTTGCTTCTGCCTTGGGCACTTCTTTCACCGGAGGAACCGGTGCAGATGTGGCAACCTCCTTAACCGCTTCCGCTGCAGGCTTATCCGTTCCCTTCTTTTCCTCGTGATACTCCTGCTCGGTATTTACATTCCAAATGTTGGATTTATCTTTTTCACCGGAAATTATATTTTTAACAGCTTCAAAAGAAGTAATCATGGAATGATCCATGTTGTTATATCTGTGCTGACCGTTTCTTCCCACACAGTATAAATTATCAAAACCATCCAGATATTCACGCACTTCTCCGAACTTCGAATAACTGTCAAAATATGCCGGATATGCTTTCTTCACCGCCACTTTATGCGCATCCAACACCTTGGTGCTTTCAGATAAAATACCCATCTGCACCAGTTCTTTTGTGGCAAACTGAATCCATTCTTCATCTGTCATATTCCAATAACGATCACCTTCGTTACAGAAGTATTCAAGACCAACCCAAACAGTCTTCTCCGGATTCTCGAGAAGATAAGGTGACCAGTTATTAAAGATCTGGATTCGTCCCATTTTAACCCCTGTATCCTGAACATATATCCAAGTGTCAGGAATTACATTACCAAGGGTTTTCATATAGGTTGTGTTGTTAATACGAAGCTTGGGAACCAGCAAACCAACCGTAACAAAATCGCGATACGGGAGCTTGCGGGCAATCTCCGTCACATTGTAAGGAACATTGCTCATGCCTATAATTAAATCCTTAATGGGCATAGAAGAAATTACAATATCTGCCTTCTCTTCAATGGTAATTCCGTCAACGGCACAGGTAACACTCTCCACCTTGTTCCCGTTTGTATTAATACGAATAACCCGACAATTTAGGTGGATAGAACCTCCCATGGCTTCAAAATCTGCCGCAGCTGCTTCCCATAATTGACCAGGTCCCAGTTTCGGATATTTAAAAGCACCAATCAAAGATGTATTTACTTCCTTCGCCTCTTTATGTAATGCCTTACGGGTTGCATCTTTTACAATTTCCGTAATCGATAATCCCTTGGTTCTTTGTGCTCCCCAGGAAGGATCAATTTCTCTGGGATGACGTCCCCAAAGTTTCTCAGTATATCCTTCAAAGAACATGGAATATAATTTTTTACCAAACTGATTGATATAAAAATTTTCGAGACTATTCTCAGGCTTCTTGGCAATCATGCTTCCCAAATAACTAAAGCCAGCCTGCATGGTAGTCCCAAAGCCCATATTTTTAATAGTGTCCTTGTTCATCTTAACAGGATACTCAAAAAACTTTCTTTTATAATAAATATGTGAAATTCGACTACGATTCAGCATTACACGATCTGTCTTTTCCGGATCGGGACCATCTTTTGCCAAAGGAACGTCTCTGTTTAACTTATCATCATCATAGGCAGGTGCACCCTGCATAGGCATAATCTGCTCCCACCAATCATTTACTTCCTGCGATTTGGAGAAGAAACGATGTCCACCAATATCCATACGGTGTCCGTTATATACTTCTGTTCTTGATATACCACCGATATAAGGTGTCTCTTCAAGAATGGTAACCTCATATTCATCGGACTGTTTCATAAGTTCATATCCTGCCGTAATACCTGCCGG
>JAZNRC010000059.1:0-7915 GCA_045590555.1 Lachnospiraceae bacterium
TCCGACTTCAGGTCCACCCTTTTCCAAAGGCACGTCTCTGCTTAACTTATCATCATCATAGGCCGGAGCTCCCTGCATGGGCATAATCTTCTCCCACCAGTCATTCACTTCCTGTGATTTGGAGAAGAAACGATGGCCGCCGATATCCATACGGTGTCCGTTATGTACTTCCGTTCTTGAAATACCGCCCGCACAGGATGATTCTTCCAGAATTGTAACTTCATATTCGTTAGACTGCTTTAAAAGTTCATATCCTGCCGTAATACCTGCCGGTCCCGCTCCGATAATAATTACTTTCTTCATAGTTTTTGCTCCTTTCTAAAACCCCTTATACCCTTTATTGCTTTTCGGCTGATTTATTCTTTTTTTCGCGCTTGGCTACTTCTTTTTCTCTTTTCTGTTCTTCCTTCTCGCGCTTTTGTTGTTCTTCTTTTTCTTTTTTCTGCTCTGCTTCCTTATTTTGTCGTTTTTCGCTGACTTCATCCAAAAGCCGTTCAATCAACATCTTTTTTACAAATACGTCATAACTCAAAAAGCAAATATAAGCAAACAACCTCAAATATTCTGCATCTTCTTCACTTGCATCCGGAAATGTCTGCTGTGCCACCTGATACATATCTTTCAAATCCATTTCCAGTTTCGGCATTTCCGATGTGGCATTTCGCAAAAGTTCTTCATAAATGTCCGTAACCTTCAATCCGTCTTCATTACCGAAATACTGTTCCGTTATGGGATTTAACAACGTTTCAATATCGCTGATGGTCAGAAAACTTTTAAAATAATAAACAAAAATCAGAACCAACATATGTTCCCGAGAATATTTTTTCTTAATGGGTGGAGGCAACAAATCGTTCTTGGCATAATTGTTTATCATGGTTTTGGTAAGAATATTCTCCTGTGCCTCACCTTTGCGGACACTGCTGCGAAGTTTCTCATCCATGTACGTGGTTACCTGATCCATATACAAGTCAATATTCGGGATATCATTGGCTCTGATTTTCATGACATCCTGCATCTTATCTATTATTTCATTTAAAATTTCTTCGGTATTCATTTTCATTGTAATTCCGCCCCTTTTACCGTATCGCAAAGATACTCCATTTAATTATATAGTAATTAAAACTACTTGTAAAGTCTTGATAGTGACACTATATTGCTGTTTTATGTATTTTTCCACTGCTTTCCGGACAATACTTCCGTTTTTTTGTAAAATACATACAAATCCCGGTTGAAAACTTTCTTTTTTTACTTTACTGTAACACTTTAATATGTTAAAATATCGTTAACTTAAAGTATAAAAGTTTTAAAGTGTAAAATAATCATAAACGATTTCAGTATACAAAAGGGGTGTAGCCATGAATAAGAAATTAAAAACAGAAGCTGTGGATCAGCTTTTTGATGCGATTCTTTGCTTACAGAGCAAGGAAGAATGTTATAACTTTTTTGAAGATTTATGTACCGTAAACGAATTACTGTCGCTTTCTCAGAGACTGGCAGTGGCAACCATGTTGCGTGACGGAAAAACCTATATGGATATCGCCGAAAAAACCGGTGCTTCCACCGCTACCATCAGTCGTGTAAACCGTTCCCTGAATTATGGTTGCGACGGTTATGAATTGATATTTGAAAGAATGAAAAAAGATACGGAATAGCTAAAAAACTTCCGGCATTGTCGCCGGAAGTTTTTATTTTTAACCTTGAATTTCCATCAAGTCCATCGGGTTAATATATTCGCCGTTCTCAAGAATCTGGAATGAAAATTTAGCTTCGTTACCGGTAACTTCAAATAACAACGTACCACGCAACACTTCATCCCCCACCTTTACCTTGGGGGTTCCTTTAAAAAGATATACGGAAACATAACCGTTACCATGATCAATTTTTACACATGTGCCTTCCGTAAGTTCCTCTACTGTTGCCACTTCTCCGGCACCGGCCGCAACAATCTGAGTGCCTTTTTTTACACCAAAAACAACCGTAGGGATTTCCTGCTCAACTATATTGACATCGCTTTCCGTATTCTCCGCATCCTCGTTGTCCGTGGCATTTTCAACACCGTCTTCATTTGACTGCCCCACATTTTCAATCTCTGTTGCAATAATAACCGGTTCGGATTCAATGGTAATTACCTTACCGCTTACCGGAAGCCCGCCGGGTACCTGTTTCTGAGCCTGTGCCTCTTCTGCTTCTATCCAAACTGCCAGTTGATTACTAAGAAGCGTAACCTTCTCACTTAGTTCCTTCTTCTCCAATTCGTATTGATTCTGCATGGCAAGCTGCTCATCCTGCAATGCCTCCGTCTCCCTTATCAGATTCAAAACGCAAATGCTCATGATCACAATACATACCGCACACACCGCGAGACAAACCGAAAGTATGCTGATAATCTGTTTCTCGGTAAGTTTCTTTTTTGCTTTTTCCATGTTAACCCCGTTTCTTTCTCATGTTGTAAAATAACACATTCTTCTTGCTCCGAAGTCCCTTTTTCTATAATAAAAAACGCGTGAATGATTTTTTGCCAACCAATCACGCGTATATTTTATCATAAAAATCTCATTTTGTCTTTATATTTTATCATCCGTCCCCTGATAAGCAATCCGAATAATATCATCAATGCTTGCTTCCTCAATGGAAACATCCTTAATTGCCGCTTGTGAAGATATCTCTTCTATCAGTTGCGCAGCAGTAATATCTGCCTTTTCAAAACGGTATTTCGCAACATTTCCCTCATGAAAAAACAATTCCGCCTTTTCATGTTCGGGTGCCTCTGCCGCATAAAATTCCACTGCCAGCGTCTTAAAAGGTGCAATCCGTTCCGTAACCTCCTGCAAAGGTCCGTCCTCCATCAGCACACCGTTATTGATAATAATAAGTCGTTCACACAACTCCTGAATATCTCCCAAATCATGGGTAGTAAGAATAACCGTGGTTCCTTTTACCCGATTAATTTCTTTGATAAATTTGCGAATGGCATATTTGCCTTCGACATCCAAACCGATCGTCGGTTCATCCAGAAATAATACGGAAGGCGAATGCAACATAGCCGCCACTAAATCTCCTCGCATACGCTGTCCCAGAGATAACTGACGTACCGGTGTATCAATGATTTCATTGATGCTTAAAATCTCGTCCATTACCTTCAGATTCTCTTCATATACTTCTTTCGGAATACGATAAATCCGTTTTAATAATTCAAAACTTTCTCCCAGACGCAAATCCCAGTTTAACTGGGTTCGCTGACCAAATACCACGCCCAAATCCATTACCACTTCTTTGCGTTTCTTGGCAACATCCTTTCCGTTAATCAGCACCTGCCCATCGCTGGGATTTAAAATACCAGACATCATTTTAACCGTTGTACTTTTCCCTGCTCCGTTCGGCCCGATAAAAGCTACGATTTCGCCTTTTTCTATCTGAAAACTTAAATCTTTTACCGCATGTACCACCGTTTTCTTACGGAGAAAAAGATTCTTAATGGCGCCTCCCAATCCTTTGCCTTTTTTATTTATTTTATAATCCTTGGTTAAATTTTTTACTTCAATCACTGCCATATATTTACTCCCGTATTACCGTCGTTTCAATCGCTTCTCTGCAACTATCTTTTAAACATCTTCATTGGAACTCTAACTTCCCGCACTTTCATATCTTTTTAACCCGGCATAAAATACCACCGCCGCCAGGGCAAACACAAAAGCACCCGCACCCAAAGATATCCAGGGGGCCATCCCCGGCATAAAAACATCTCCTGTGATCCCCATCAGTTCTGCTGCCGGATAGAAGCTCACCCATCCGATCGGAATAATAAAAGTCAAAAGGAACTGAACGCCCTCAGGATACATAGACAAGGGATACATGGTTGTCTTGTCCATAAATTCCTGTGTATAACCCCCAAAATCCGCAATTCCCTTTGTCCAGAAACTACTGCTTCCGATAATGATATAAATGCCACCTCTAATAAACGTTGCTCCCACAAGAATCGCCAATAATGCCAATGTATTTCGAAGATTAAATTCAAATCCCACCTGAATACAACCATAAATAAACACGCATAACCCCGGTATCAAATCCGTAATACCAATCAAATTAAATTGTGTAAAACAAAATTGGTACAAAACACTCATCGGCCGCAACATATAACGGTCAAAATCTCCATCGATAACGAAATAGCCCATAAACCACCCCTGCACAAAAAAGATCATGGACAGGGCATGAGATATAATTGCCAACCCGTAGAGAAATGCAAGCTGTCCGTAGTTCCACCCTGCAATGTCACCGAATTCTTTTACCACAAACTGAATGGTGGCAAAGCCCACAATAAACTGCAAAGGATTGGAAATCAACCAACCAATCATATTGGCAGGATACTCAAACACCGTTAATATGCTTAATTTTAAATATTCAAATGTTACGCTTGTATAATGTTTTATGCCTGCTAACATATCAATCCCTTTCTACTTTATGTCAACCGCCCTGAATCATAACTTTTTTCAGAGCTCTCTTCTGCAATATTGTAAAAAGAACAAATAATGCAATCACCCATGCTACCTGAATTCCAAGCCTGAATAACAGGTTGTTTATATCTTCTTTGCCGATAAAAATGTCCAGTGGCAATTGGTAAATATACACAAACGGCAAACAATTCAATACCGACGCCAGCCACTCGGGAAAGAACCACAAAGGTATGATACTTCCGGATAAAAGCCTTATTAAATGCTTTTTTACCTGTAAGAGAGGCGTCATGTTAATGGTTACAAATGCCCACATGGAAAAGCATGCCGCCAACAGCCAATGAATCAGATACGCCATCACAAGACTTAATAAAAACAGCAGAAACGAAACACCGCTTGCAGGCTTTGGCACCGCAATAAAAATGCTTCCGATTAAGAGAATCGGAAGTAAATTCTGAAACAGCAACGCTGTCAACTTCCCCAAATCCTCAAAAAAGAAAATGCCGTAGAGATTGATGGGCTTGAGCATTTCCACGGCAATGGTTCCCTTCTCCACGCTACGCATAACCCGCTGTTCCACATCATTCATAAAAAATACCGACATAGCCGTAGATACCACAGTATAAATATACATCTGTTCTGCTGCTACGCCCTGCACCACCGCTTCACCTGCATACAAAGCGCGCCAAAAAAAAGCGGACGCAAACATAATGATACATTGTATCAAAATATTACCGTACACATCAAAATGATATGCAAGGCTTCTCTGAATACGAATTTTATAAACATATAAATATGCAAATAAATTGCCATATCTAGTCATTCTTTTACTCCTTATTACGACGCAGTTGCGACGGGGAACATCCCCTATGCTGCCTTAAACTTTCTGCAAAATAGCTTGCTCCCGAAAACCCTGTCTCATAAGCAATTTCCGTAACCGTCATATCCGTTTCTCTTAATAGCAAAGCTCCCTTTTCCACGCGGTAATGTCGCAAATACTCCATAGGCGACATATTGGTGTATCTTCGGAATAACTCCGTGCACTTGTTTTTGCCAATGCCGGCGTGGTTACAAAGTTCCTTTAACGTAAGTTTTTGATTATAATTTTTATACAGATAATCCAACAATCTTTTCATCAGTGTCAGATTCTCATCCCTATATATTTCCTCGGCTTTTACATCAAGATGCTTGTATAAAATCCCCCACAAACGGTAAACCGTGGATAAAATATCCGCCTCGCCGTTCTCCTGCTTGGAGTTTTCATATATATCTTTGATACCTGCAAGAATCTGTCTTTGCCAAGGTATCTGATCACTCAATGAGAGATAAGCCAACTCCTTGGTATTCAATATGGGATTCACCATTTTTGAAGCAATATATTCCGTGGAACAAAGAATGGTCGGCGGAAAAATCACGCATAAAAGTGTACAGCCCAAGGTGGCATTGCAAATCAGATGCATATGCCTTGCATTCACAAAAATCCCCTCTCCGGCTTTCATCACAATATGCTCACCGTCCACCCAGTATCCAATATCACCCGAAAGCACGTAAATAAACTCCAGTTCATCATGCCAATGTAAAGAAATATCCGAAAAACAGCAATTGGCCGGAATTGTATTTTTTCTGATAAAAACAGGGAAATCCGGATTATCGTAATGTAAGACTTCCGAACCGTCGCTTTTTATATCTGCCATAGTTTCGCCCTTTCCTTTTATGTCTAATACTTGTTAAAACATCCGCCGCCTCATTAAATACCAAACCATACCGCTTTATTTGTGAATATACATTCTTGATAATTCCGGCTCATCGTCACCTTGCACCATACAGAAAAACTCCCAACCGTATCTTTCATAAAAGTTTATATGGTCCGTCAACAAATAAACCGGCGTAATCCCTTTACTTCTCATATTCTCAACTACCATATCTAAAAGTCGTCCTGCGATACCTTGTCTGCGATATACTTCTTCGGTATATACAGCGCATACATTGGGCGTCAAATCTTTTCTGTCATGAAAATCATTCTCAATCACACCCATACCTGCAATGATGGTATCGCCATCCAAACACAAATACCATCCCAATTCTGTTTCTTCTTTCAAATACGCATTCATACATTCTAAATATGCATCTGTCGGAACTCCCCATTTTTCGTGGAACCATAAAGCCGCCTTATCTTTTAATTCCGGTTCCTCTCTTAATGTAATATATCTGTATTCTCCCATCGCATTCTCCCCAAAACCAACTCGAAATCTGTTTTTATATTAACAAATTTCTTCTTTCATTCCTACGGATATTATCATAAACTCTATAACTATCTTCCCATAGAACAATAAAAGGCGCATCCTAAAATACGCCTCTTAACACACTGAATTATCTCTTTACCAATTCCTCAATCGCCATACGGTATCCGTCAAAACCATAGCCGTAAAAGGTTGCCACGCAAGCGCTTCTTACGTAAGAAATCTTGCGGAATTCTTCCCTTTCGTCCACATTGGACAAATGAACCTCCACCGTAGGAATTGACACCGCTTTGATTGCATCAAGAATTGCCACACTGGTATGTGTATAGGCCGCAGGATTGATTACGATACCATCATAAACGCCGTAAGCTTCCTGGATTTTATCTACGATGCTTCCTTCATGGTTGGACTGGAAGCAGGTAATTTCCACACCGTTGTCAACACCTGCCTTTTCACAAAATTCCACCAAAGCTTTATAATCCTGTGTTCCGTATATATTTTTTTCACGAATGCCCAACATATTTAAGTTTGGGCCGTTGATGACTAAAATCTTCATTGTGTTTCTCCTCTTATAATCGCATCTGCCAATCCGTCTATATTATCTTCCTCTACCTTTAAATGCACATCTGCCAAGTTTACATAAATCGGATATCTTGTTTCATACAACTTCTGCATTTTATCTATATTTCCGGATAAAGGCCGCCCATTGGTTGCAAGTTTACATAACTCTCTATCAAGATATACAATCAAGCTGTTTTGCATCATTGCATCCCTATTTTCTTCCCGTAAAATACTTCCGCCACCGGTAGCAATCACAAGGCTCTTCTCCTTGGCAAATTCTTTTATCACACGGCTCTCCTCATCGCGGAATGCCACCTCGCCAAACTGCTCGATATATGCGCCGGCAAGCATACCCTCTTTCTTCGCAAACTCTTCGTCGGTATCCACAAAGGTTCTGCCGAGTTTCTCTGCCAAAGCCTTACCCACGGTAGACTTACCGCTTCCCGGCATACCGATTAACACAATGTTACGCACCTGCGCTTCGATATCCGCAATCACCTTTTTTAACAGGACTTCATCGCCGGGCTTTACTTTAGGCTCCTCATTATAAAAATAGCGTTGCGCAAAATAGGCTTGCGCCACCAGCATCGGCAAGCCATTCACATACTTTAAGCCCTTCTTCTTTGCCTGCAAAGTAAGCGCCGTAAGCAAAGGATTATAAACCAC
>JAZNRC010000060.1:0-20321 GCA_045590555.1 Lachnospiraceae bacterium
CTTTGCTGCTAAGTCTCTTTCTGTGTCTTGTTTAAATTTTATTGCTTCTTTTTTTGTATTTGCTTCAGATAAGGATTTGTTATCTGCAGGTTTTGCAAGTTTTCTTGGTATTAAATAGTTTCTTGCATATAAGAAACGTAGATACGTACGTAACCGGTAGTAACGCAAAGTTTCTATCAAAGGATATCATAACGGAATTTCGCGGCAGGGGCGATCAGGTACATTTGTATCCTTTGTCTTTTGCGGAGTTCGTGCAGGGGAGAAATACGGATAAGCGACAGGCGTGGCAAGAATATACATTGTATGGCGGTTTGCCTAAAATGCTTGAGATTGAAAATGAAGAGGATAAAAGTGCTTATTTAAGAGATATTTTTAAAGAGACTTATATCAAAGATATTTTGGAAAGGAATGATGTAAGAAATCCGGTAGAAATGGAAGAACTGCTGGATTACTTATCATCAGCGATAGGTGGACTGACTAATCCTAAAAAATTATCAGATACATTTAAAACTATAAAGAATGTTTCTGTACATCCGGATACAATTAAAACATATTTAGATTATTTTGAAGATTCGTTTCTTATCAGCAGAGCAAATCGTTATGATGTAAAAGGAAAGAAATACATTAGCACACCTATGAAGTTTTATTTCACTGATTGCGGTTTGCGGAATGCACGAATTAATTTTCGCCAGTATGAAGAAACACATATCATGGAGAATATTATTTATAATGAACTTTTAATACGTGGATTTAATGTAGACGTGGGAATGATTGAATATAATTATTGTGCCGAAAACAAGCGAAAAGTTCAAAAGCAACTGGAAGTTGATTTTGTATGTAACCAAGGTTCAAAGCGATTATATATTCAGTCTGCATTGGCTTTGCCGACAAAAGAAAAGGAAGAGCAGGAGCAGTTATCTCTTCGGAGCATTAATGATTCGTTTAAGAAAATAATTATAGTAAAGGAAGGACCTACACATTATAACGAGTCGGGAATTTTAATATTGAATTTGTTTGATTTCCTGTTAAAAGAAAATAGTTTGGAATATTAAAAATCGCAAAACCCGCAAAAAACATTTGTAAACTACGCCTTTCTGCGTTATAATCAAGTTTGTGTTATGGGTGAGAAGTGTCTATATTGTAAGTTATATTGACTTTTTATTCTGAACACGATATAAAAGAATGAAATTATTTTATATGAAATAATTATTATATGAAATGCAGTAAATGAAGCATAGAAGAAACAAGGAGACCAGTATGGAACTCATATCAGTAAGAGAACTTTTCAGAAACAGAGAACAGTATTTGGACAAAGAAATCGAAGTAGGCGGCTGGGTGCGCAGTATCCGCGACAGCAAGACTTTCGGTTTTATCGTATTAAATGACGGTACATTCTTCGAGCCCCTTCAGGTGGTTTATCACGATACTATGGATAATTTCGCGGAAATCAGCAAGGCAAACGTTGGTACCGCTTTAATCGTTAAAGGTAAATTGGTGGCAACACCGGAAGCAAAGCAGCCTTTCGAAATCCAGGCGACAGAAATCGTGGTAGAAGGTGCATCTACACCGGATTATCCCTTGCAGAAGAAGAGACATACCTTAGAGTATCTTCGTACCATGACACATTTACGTCCCAGAACAAATACGTTCCAGGCAGTGTTCCGTGTTCGTTCTCTTTGCGCTTATGCAATTCATAAGTTCTTCCAGGAGAGAGATTTCGTATATGTTCACACACCCTTAATTACAGGCAGTGACTGTGAAGGTGCAGGCGAAATGTTTACCGTTACTACAATGGACATGAACAACGTGCCTAAGACAGAAGATGGTAAAGTAGATTATTCTCAGGACTTCTTTGGTAAGAATACAAACCTTACCGTAAGCGGTCAGTTAAACGGTGAAACTTACGCAATGGCATTCCGTAACATTTATACTTTCGGACCTACCTTCCGTGCGGAGAATTCCAATACTACACGTCACGCTGCAGAGTTTTGGATGATTGAGCCGGAAATTGCTTTTGCGGATTTAAAAGATGATATGATGCTTGCGGAAAGCATGATTAAATACATCATTCGTTACGTACTTGAGAATGCACCTGAAGAAATGGCATTCTTCAACAACTTCATCGATAAAGGTCTTATCGAAAGACTGGAAGGTGTTATGAATTCCGAATTCGGTCACGTAACTTATACGGAAGCAATTGAAATCCTTGAAAAGAACAATGACAATTTTGATTATAAGGTAAGCTGGGGTTGCGATTTGCAGACAGAGCATGAAAGATATCTTACCGAAGAAATCTTCAAGCGTCCTGTATTCGTAACTGACTATCCGAAGGAGATTAAGGCGTTCTATATGAAGTTGAACGATGACGGCAAGACCGTTGCCGCAATGGACTGCCTTGTTCCCGGAATCGGTGAAATCATCGGCGGCAGCCAGCGTGAAGACGATTACGAGAAGTTATCTGCACGTATGAAAGAGCTTGGACTTAACGAAGAAGATTATGACTTTTATCTTGATCTTCGTAAGTACGGTTCTGCAAGGCATGCAGGCTTCGGACTTGGCTTTGAACGTTGCGTAATGTACTTAACAGGTATGGGCAATATCCGTGACGTCATTCCGTTCCCCAGAACCGTACACAACTGTGATCTATAAGAAGTACTAAGGGTTGAAAATTGCTTCAACCCTTGCTTTGTTATTATACATACACTTTTTAGGAGTTATTTTTATGAGCAAAATTTATATCCCCGAGGGCTACAAGAGCCCCCAGCCTATTAAGGAAACCGAGATTGCAATCAAGGAAGTAAAGGACTATTTCGAGCGTGCTCTGGCATCGGCGTTAAACTTAACCCGTGTGTCCGCACCGCTTTTTGTAAAGCCGGAAAGTGGTCTTAACGATAACTTAAACGGCGTGGAAAGACCGGTTACCTTTGGCATTAAGGAACAGGATGATGCTGAGGTTGAAATCGTACATTCCCTTGCGAAGTGGAAAAGACTTGCCCTTCGTGAATATGGATTTGAAGTAGGTGAAGGTTTGTATACCGATATGACTGCAATCCGTCGTGATGAGGAGACTGACAATATTCACTCTATTTACGTGGACCAGTGGGACTGGGAGCGCATCATCGACAAGAGCGAGCGTAACGAAGGAACATTGAAAGAAACCGTATTCCGTATTTATATGGCAATTAAGCAGACCGAGTACTATATCTGCGGTAAGTATCATTTTATGGACCCGTTCCTGCCTAATGAGATTACCTTTATCACAACCCAGGAGTTAGAGGATATGTATCCCGATAAAACACCTAAGGAGCGTGAGAACTTAATCGCCAAGGAAAAGGGCGCGGTATTCCTTTCCAAAATCGGTGGTGCTTTAAATTCCGGTGAAAGACATGACGGACGTGCGCCGGACTACGATGACTGGGATTTAAACGGTGATATTCTGGTTTACTATCCTGTGCTTGATATGGCCCTTGAGTTATCTTCCATGGGTATCCGTGTTGACGAGGAAGCATTGGATCGTCAGCTTAAAATTTCAGGTTGCGAAGACAGAGCGTCAATGCCCTTCCAGAAAGATGTATTGGAAGCAAATCTTCCTTACACCATCGGCGGCGGTATCGGACAGTCTCGTATTTGTATGTTCTTCTTACAGCGTGCCCACATCGGCGAAGTACAGTCGTCTATCTGGCCGAAGGAAGTGCATGAGATTGCCAAGGCTAACGGCGTGAATATTTTATAAGGTTTTCAGAAGACCTTAAAATTTGCAGGAGTTTTTATTCAATGAAGAAAGTTTTGATGAGAATACTTTTACCGATTTTGGGTGTAGTGGCAGTGGTTCTTCTTGATCAGTTTGTCAAAGAATTATGTCTTGATAAAATCGGTATGTACAATACGGTGGTGTTGATTGAAGATGTGTTTGAATTGCATGTTATCCCAAACAAGGGAATGGCGTGGGGCATGCTTCAGAACAAGCAATGGCTTTTTGTGGTAATTACACCGCTGGTGCTTGCGCTGGTGGCGTGGTTTTACGTTAAACTGCCTTATGAGAAGAAGTTTACACCGATGCGCGTGTTGACGGTGATGTTGACAGGCGGTGCCATCGGTAACCTGATTGACAGAATGTTTCGCGGTGAATTCTGCCAGGGGCACGTAGTGGATATGTTTTATGTCAAAGCCATTGATTTTCCGGTATTTAATGTGGCGGATTCTTTTATCTGTGTATCGTTTGCACTGCTGGCGGTGCTGGTTATATTTAAATACTCGGATGAAGATTTTGACAGGATGTTCCGTTTGAAGAAGGTAAAAGATGCTGAGGCTGCGGAAGCGGATATGGTGTCGGATGAAACAGTTGAAGAGACTGTGGAAAAAGAAGAAACCGCAGAGAATGTGGTGGAAAAGGACGAAGAATAAGAATGAAAATCATAGATGCACATGCACATATATTTCCTGATAAAATTGCGGTAAAGGCGTCAGAGTCCATAGGGCACTTTTATGATATTCCCATGTATTCCGATGCATCAAGCCATAGCCTTTTGGAGAAGGAAGAACAGATTGGAACGGAACGGATTCTGGTGTGTTCTTCGGCACTGGCACCGGCTCAGGTAATCAGCATCAATGATTTTATTGCGGCAGAATGTAAGGCCCACCCGAAGTTTATCGGTTTTGGCGGAATGCATAAGGATTTCGAAGATTTCGATGCGGAACTTGATCGTATGAAGGAGCTGGGACTTGTAGGCGTGAAGTTCCACAATGATATGCAACAGTATGACATTGATGACCCGAAGATGTATCCGATTTATAAGGCGATGAGCGATAAAGGGTTAAAGCTTCTTTTACATATGGGAGACGATCGTTACGATTATTCTGCGCCACAGAGAATGGCCAGGATTGCAAAAGAGTTTCCGGAGTTGATTATTTTAGCATCTCACTTTGGCGGATATCACAGATGGGAAGATGCGTATCGTAATCCCAAGTTTGAGAATGTTTTTTATGATACTTCAAGTTCCCTTCCTTTTATCGACAGAAATACGGCGCTTCGTCTGATTGAGAGATTCGGTGAGGACCATTTCTTCTTTGGTACGGATTTTCCTATGTGGAAGCCCAAAACAGAGCTTGAGAGATTTCTTGGCTTGAAGCTTGGCGAGGCGACCAACGAGAAGATTTTATACAAGAATTTTGCAAGAGTTTTTAATTTATAGGAAGCATGAGACTTCCTTTTATACAGGAGAATTATGCACCTCATATATCGCTGCTTGCCTTATAGAGGTGCTTTTTGTAAAATGAGAGAAGATTAATTGTTTAGGAGAAAATGATATGCATCAGGAACACGAAAAATATTTATCCTTACTGGCAAAGCAGTATCCTACGGAAAACGCGGCAGCAGTGGAAATCATTAACCTGCAGGCGATTCTCGCCTTGCCGAAGGGTACCGAACATTTCCTTACGGATATTCACGGAGAATATGAGCAGTTTGTTCACGTCTTGAAGAACGGCTCCGGTTCCGTGCGTCGTAAAATAGATGAAGTTATGGGAAAGACTGTCAGCAACAGTTATAAAAGACAGCTGGCAACATTGATTTACTATCCCAAGGAGAAGCTTGAGATTGTAAAAGCCAAGGAAGAAGACATTGAAGACTGGTATATGATGACCTTGCATCACCTTGTACAGGTGGTAAAATGTGTATCTTCCAAATACACCCGTTCCAAGGTGCGTAAGGCAATTCCTAAGGGATTTGTTTACGTTATAGAAGAATTGATTACCGAAAAGGAAGAGGTGTATGACAAGGAGAGATATTATAACAGTATTTTGCAGACCATTGTACGTATCGGTCAGGCGGATGCGGTTATCGTAACCTTGTGTGAACTGATTCAAAGAATGGTTGTGGATCACCTTCATGTTATCGGTGATATTTATGACAGAGGTCCGGGGCCGCACATTATTATGGATACTCTTTGCAATTATCATTCCCTTGATTTTGTCTGGGGTAATCATGACGTGGTTTGGATGGGCGCCGCAGGCGGTAATGCAGCTTGTATCGCCAATGTAATCCGTATGTCAGCACGCTACGGCAATTTGTCCGTACTGGAAGATGGTTACGGCATTAACCTTTTGCCCCTGGCAAGCTTCGCCCTGCACTTTTATAAGGATGCAGATTGTTCCTGCTTTGGGTTAAAAGAGGACAGTAAGGGTCAGTTTACCAATGCTTCCGAAGTGGAAATGCGTATGTACAAAGCAATTACCATGTTACAGTTTAAGTTGGAAGGACGCCTTGTTCAGCGTAATCCTGAGTTTGGCATGGATGACAGTATTTTCTTAGATAAAATTAATTATGATAAAAAGACTGTTTGTATTGATGGTGTGGAATACCCCTTAAAAGATTGTGATTTTCCTACGGTAGATCCTGAAAATCCTTATGAATTAAATGAGGATGAATGGAAGCTTGTAGAACATTTAAAGAAGGCTTTTATGAATTGCGAGAAATTGCAGAAACATATCCGACTTTTATATCAGAAGGGAAGTTTGTACCGTGTATCCAACGGGGACCTTTTATTCCACGGTTGTGTGCCTATGGATGCAAACGGCGAATTTACCAAGTCAGTAATCGGCGATAAGGAAGTAAGCGGCAAGGAAATGTACGATGTGTTGGAAGATCATGCCCGTAAAGGTTTCTTTGGCAAGCCCGGAACGCCGGAACACCAGAAGGGCGGAGACATTCTCTGGTACTTGTGGAATGGTCCTAAGTCACCGGCCTACGGTCGTGCCAAGATGGCAACCTTTGAGCGTTTGTTTGTAGAGGATAAGGCGGTTCATAAGGAAGAAAAAGACACATATTATAATTTGATTGAAAATGTAGCAACCGCAGATAAAATTCTTGCGGAATTCGGCGCGGATGTAGAAGGCGGTCATATTATTAATGGTCATGTTCCCGTTGAAATTAAGAAAGGCGAGACTCCTATTAAGTGCGGCGGTAAGGTATTGATGATTGATGGCGGTTTTTCCAAGGCATACCATGATAAAACCGGTATTGCGGGATATACTCTTGTTTCCAATTCACACGGTATGCGTTTGGTTGCCCATGAGCACTTTGAGACTACAGAGAAAGCTATTACCGAGGAAACGGATATTATTTCCGACACATTGGTGGTGGAGAATTTTGAGCGAAGAATGTATATTGCGGATACGGATATTGGTAAAAGCCTGAAAAGCAGTATAGAGGACTTGGAAAAACTGCTTAAGGCTTATCAGCAGGGAAGCATCGGTAGCAGAGGATAAAGTAAACCTGTTTGGGGCAGTAGGTACATACCTTACAATACCTGCCCCAAACGGGAGGGAAGACAATAAGAGGAATTAAAATGGATGGTAAAATCAGCAAATTAAGCGGTGCCAATATGGACATAGATTTCAGTAATAAGGATTGGGCGATTTCTGAGTGCCCATGGAACGTTGCCGATAAAACAGATGAGCATAAATGTGCAGTGAAGAATGTATCCATATGTAAATATTTCTGCGGCGTTGAGTATATGGATAGTGTTTTATGCAGTTATCCGTATGACATGAAATAAAGAGGAGATATCAATGGCAGTTTCCAACAATAAAAGAAGTTATATGACAATAAGTCCTGAACTTCAGGAACAGATAAGAAAAGACAGAGCAGAGCATAAGGAGAATCCGTACGCCTGCAAGGATGAGGATATCATCCGCCGTGATCCAACCCACGATAAAGCAAATATCTGGCGGCCGGCGTTTGTCAGGGATGTGGAAAAGATTATGCACATTCCGTATTACAGCCGTTATATGGATAAGACCCAAGTGTTTTCGTTGTATCATAATGATGATATTACCCGCCGCGCCCAGCATGTACAGTTGGTGGCGCGTATTGCAAGAAATATCGGTAGCGTGCTGAATTTGAATACGGATTTGATTGAGGCTGCGGCTTTGGGCCATGACATCGGGCATACGCCTTTTGGTCATCCGGGCGAGCATAAATTAAGTGAGCTGTATTATGCCAATACAGGAAGATATTTTAATCATAATATTCAAAGCGCAAGAGTTTTAGATGTGATTTTTCCACTGAATCTGAGTTTACAGACTCTGGATGGCGTAATTTGTCATAACGGTGAGATGGAATGTAAAAATTACAAGCCGAAACATTATGTGGATTTTGCGGAATTTGATGCCAAGGTGGAAGGCTGTTATATTGATAAAAAAGCGATTAAGAAACTTGTTCCTTCCACACTGGAAGCTTGCGTTGTACGTGTTTCGGATATCATTGCGTATCTGGGTAAGGATCGCCAGGATGCGAAGCGTCTGGGGATTTATGATGACAGTGAAGCTTTTACCGGCGGAGCTATCGGTAAAACCAATGCGGAAATCATCAATAATATGACGGTAAATATTATAGAGAACAGTTATGGTAAGGACCATCTGGAAATGGATGATGCATATTATGAAGCGTTCTCTTTGGCCAAGAAGGAAAATTATCAACGCATATATCAGAAACCTGAGGTGGAGAAGGTATATGAAGAATGTATTTGTCCCATGATTGAAAAGATGTATGAGTATCTGTTAAAAGAGGCAAAATCTTTATCAAAGAATAGTATGTTGTATAAACATCATATTTCTTATATAGAAGAAATGACAGCGCCTTACAGAAGAGGACAGGCATATCATGATATTCCGGCGGATGAACTGGTTGTGGATTATATTGCAAGTATGACGGATGATTATTTTGTGGAATTGTACCGTTATCTGTTCCCTGACAGTACCTTGAAGGTGGAATATAAGGGATATTTTGAGGAGGATTAGAATGCACAAAGCTTGGAATAGAATTGCATTGCTTGGAGCTCTTTTCATGAGTATGGTTCTTTTGGGCGGTTGCGTTTCACAGAATTTATGGCAAGAGTCATATGAGACAATACTTGCTTCAGAGAATGACGGATATGAAGAGGCGGAAGAGATTTCTGAAATGCAGAGTGAAGCGGATACGGAAGCAGGGGATGAGGACGATTCAGAAAGTGAAGGTGCGGAAGATACCGTTTCAGAAAGTGAAAGCGCGGAAGATACCGTTTCAGAAAGTGAAAGCGTGGAAGATACTGTTTCGGAAAGTGAAAGTGTGGAAGATAACGTTTCGGGAAATGATAATAAAGAAGATGAAGAACAGACGCTTCTTGAGAATACAGGAGCCGGCCCGGTGGTTGTTATTGATGCCGGGCATCAGTTGCAGGGCAACAATGAGCATGAGCCTATAGGACCCGGGGCGTCAACAACGAAACCTAAGGTATCGGGCGGAACCACAGGTTGTGTGACGGGACTGAAGGAATATGAGTTGAATTTGGCGGTTGCATTGCTTTTAAAGGATGAGTTGGAATCTCGTGGCTATACGGTCATTATGGTCCGCGAAAGTCATGATGTAAATATGAGTAACAGTGAACGGGCGCAGGTGGCGAATGAAGCGAATGCGGATGCTTTTATAAGGATTCATGCTAACGGCTCGGAGGATTCTTCGGTACATGGTGCGTTGACGATGTGTCAGACACCCTCGAATCCCTATAATGGGTATTTGTATGCAGAGAGCAGGGATTTGTCCGAATGCGTGTTGAATTGTTTTGTGGCATCTACGGGCTGCAAGGAGCGCAGTATCATTGAAACGGATACCATGAGCGGTATAAATTGGTGCAGTGTACCAACGACGATTATAGAGATGGGGTTTATGTCCAATCCCGAGGAGGATGCTTTGATGGCGACGCCGGAGTATCAGCAAAAGATGGCTGTCGGAATTGCTGACGGTGTTGATGAGTATTTCGCAGAGTAGGATAAAACATGTCTTTGCGAATAAAATATATAGAATTCTGTAGTTTTGCCTGAAAGAGGAGTGGCTTATGGAAATGGTTTTACTTACGGCTCTTGGCGTAGGCGGTGCGACTATCTTTGGTTCATGCATCGGTTTTGTTTTTAAGGGGCTGTCACATAAATTTTCAGATATTGTATTGTCTTTTGCGGCAGGTGTCATGTTGGCGGCTGCGGTGCTTGGCCTTATTATACCTTCACTTGATTACGGTGGTGGGAAGATGGGGTTGCTGGTTACCGTGGCAGGAATTTTTGTGGGTGCGTTGTGCTTAAATTTAATTGATAAACTGGTGCCCCACCTTCATAAAATCGTTGGTTCGCCGGAGGAAGAGGAGTCTCATAAAAATGCAAACCTAAGCAAAGTTCTTCTGTTTGTATTGGCAATTGCCATTCATAATCTGCCGGAAGGTATCGCGGCAGGTGTAGGATTTGGTTCCGAGGACGTGGCGCAGGCGTTCCTGATTGCAGGCGGTATTGCATTGCAGAATATTCCGGAGGGTATGGTCATTATCGGCCCTATGCTGGCAGCAGGCGTAACTCCGAAGAAAACCTTCCTATGCGCGGCATTGACAGGCGTTGTAGAAATCGTAGGTACATTAATCGGGTATTTTGCGGTAAGTATTTCCACGGTAATTCTTCCTTTTGCATTGGCGTTTGCCGGAGGTACCATGTTGTACATTATCAGCGATGAGATGATACCGGAGACTCATGCTCACGGGAACGAGCGTGGCGCAACTTATGCGTTGCTGGTGGGCTTCTGCGTGATGTTGGTAACAGATTATTTATTAGGGTAGATAAATGGTGAGATAAGACAGATGAACATTATACTAAAAGCAAAATGGGATCGTTTCTGGAAACAGGATTTGGATACGATTCTGTTTAAAATAATGTGTGTTACGAATATAGTAGGTCTCGTGGCGGGATTGGGATACTTGTGGATGGTAGATAGTGTTTTGCCGGAAAATATGGATGTATGCATGTTCCATTCGATTACCGGATTATATTGTCCCGGGTGCGGCGGAACGAGAGCTTTTCAGGCGTTGTTTTCCGGACATGTGCTAAAAGCATTTTATTATCATCCTGCCGGGATGTACGGCATATTTTTATATGTGACTTATTTTGTTTCACAAGCAATTGCGCGTATCAGCAAAGGAAAAGTAAAAGGGATATCTTTTAGGCCTGTTTATTTATATATAATGCTGGGGCTGATTCTGTTAAATTTTATAGTAAGAAATATTTTATTGTATTTTTTTCATATTCCGACATTATAAAAAGATAAAAACATCCAAAACTTGACAGTAATAAACAAGCGTAGTAGAATGAGAAAAAGTGTTTTTTTAGGAGGAAAAAGGGATGGATTCTAATAATTATTATAACAATCAAGATAATGGAGCTGCGTCTTATCAGTATGATTATGTAGCGCCTACACAGGAAATGTATCAGGCGAATGCAGGGAAGAAAAGTACTGCTTTGTCTGTTGTTGCTTTGGTTTGCGGTATTGTCGGTATTCTCAGTTGCTGTTGCTGTGGCGTTGGTTTTATTTTTGGTATTATGGCTATCGTACTTGCTATCATTGTTAAGGTTCAGGATGGTAAGATGTCAGGTGTTGCTATAGCAGCTTTGGTTTGTGGTATTTTAAGTATCATCGCAACTCTTGGTGGCGGATTCCTTTGGTTTTCTACCGGAGCGTTAGATTCATTTATTGACGGATTTTATGAGGGATATTACGGATATTAATTATAAAGTATAATTACATAATTTAAGGCGGAAGGATAACTTCCGCCTTTTTGCATGGGGAGAACTGTGGTTGTGCCGGTGGTTAAAATTGCTGTGCGAATGTATTATATTTGTAAAAAAATCAAAAAAAATAAAAAAAATAATTGTGCTGAAAAAAAGATGGGTGTATAATTCCCTTGTAAAAAATCTTACTATAAAGGGGCTTGAAAATTTATGAAAATTATCAAAGCAAAAGATTACGACGAAATGAGCCGCAAGGCTGCAAACCTCATTGCTGCACAGATTTATGTGAAGCCGAACTGCGTGTTAGGTCTGGCGACAGGTTCCACACCTATCGGTACATACAAGGAACTGGTAGCAAAGTACGAAGTGGGAGATTTGGATTTCTCCGAGGTAACAACCGTAAACTTGGATGAGTACAAGGGCATTACCAAAGAAAATGACCAGAGCTACTACTATTTTATGAACGATAATTTATTCAGCCACGTTAACATCAACAAGGAAAGAACCTTCCTTCCTGACGGAACGGAGCCCGACAGCGACAAAGCATGCAACGCTTACAATGAAATCATTCATTCCGTAGGCGGTCAGGACTTACAGCTTCTCGGACTGGGACACAACGGTCACATCGGTTTTAACGAACCGGCGACAGACTTTCCTTTGGAGACACATTGTGTAGATTTGACAGAGTCTACAATTAAAGCAAATCAGCGTTTCTTTGCATCTTATGATGATGTGCCCAAGCAGGCATACACCATGGGTATCAAGACCATTATGCAGGCTAAGAAAGTGCTTGTAGTGGTAAGCGGTGAAGATAAAGCAGAGATTGTTAAGAAAGCATTCTTCGGACCCGTTACTCCGGAAGTTCCCGCATCTGTTTTACAGTTGCATCCGGATTGTACAGTAGTTGCAGATGCTGCGGCATTGTCGAAGGTGAATATGTAATAGAGATTGAAAGTTGCAGGGCTTAGGTTCTGCAACTTTTTTATATGAGAAATGTCTTTGTTATATTATGAAAAATCACTGTTTTTATTATAAATTTCTCTTGACAGCTCCAATATATATATATAATGGTTTTCACTAAATTTCAGCCAAAAGAGGAGGAAAAAAATGAAGAAATTAGTGATAATCATGGCTACATTCATTATGAGTATGGCAATGTTGGTTGGATGTACAGGCGGTACAGAGGATGCGCAAGCAACCGGCTCGCAGGAACAGGTTAGTACAGAAGCAGAATCTGAGGTGAATTCTGAGGAAGAGTCTGAAGTTGTATCTGAGGAGATTTCAGAGGAAGTAAGCGAAGAAGTTGCTGTTGATTATTCTGCTGAAGCGGTTATGGCACTTGTTGATGACTTAATTGCAAAGTATCCCAATGAGAATCCGGAACACATTAAGTCAGCAGTAATCGGAGCAAATATTGATTACATTGCAGAAGAAGATTTAAATACGATTTTGACTGCATACGGATATACATTGGAAGAGTTAAATGTTTTGTTTGGGGAGTATATAGGAGATTTAAGGAGTTGTTTTACATTAACATTTGGTTATCATCAGGGTGGCGATGAACCTGAAGTGCTATTTGATGACAGAATGCCACTTTATGAAGTAACACTTAATAATCATGATATGGAATATATGAAGCTGGGATATTCACGCTATAATGAGAAATATGAATATATAGATGCGGAGCGAGAAAAGTTTGATAATTTCTACTATGATTCTGTTGACAAAGGACTTTATTCGAGCGGTATGATGGCGTGTGATTCTTTATGGGTAGATTCTACAGTTTCTCCGTACACTAACTATATATCTTCAAATTAGTAAATTGTATTTATATCATAGCACAGCAAGGGGAGGGATTTCCTTTGTTCGATGACCGTTTAAGGTCGCCGGTGTTTGATGAAGAGACTTGTGTAAACAAGTCGATGAATCTAGCACCGCTGCGTTACCTTAATCGAGCGGGAGCGTGTCAGAGAACATGGAAATCCCCTCCCCTTGCGTCCCCTATACATAAAAACGAAAGGTAAGCCTTTGCTAACTCAAAAATGCACAAAAAGAACCCCATTTTTTCTATCAAAATCGGACATTATACGTCGAAAAAGTCCTTGTTTTACAGCGTTTATTATGATATCCTATATAAGGACACCTAGATTGTTAAAAAATAAACAAAGGAGATAATCAAGTATGAGCAAAAAAATCACAATCATTGGAGCCGGTAGCGTAGGTTCTACAATTGCGTACACACTTTCTCAGCAGGATATCGCCTCAGAAATCGTTCTGATTGATATTAACAAGCAGAAAGTAGAAGGAGAAGTAATGGATATCGAACAGGGTACCTGTTTCCGTAATCCTATCAAAATCACAGCAGGTGAGTATGTTGATGCACAGGATTCAGACATCGTTATTATTACTTCGGGTATTGCTCGTAAGCCCGGTCAGACAAGAATTGAGCTTACACAGACTAACGTTAACATTTTAAAGAGCATCACACCCGAAATCGTAAAGTATGCGCCTAACGCACTTTACATCATCGTAAGCAATCCTGTTGACGTTATGACATATGTATTTACTAAGATTTCAGGACTTCCTGAGAACCAGGTTATCGGTTCCGGTACTATTCTTGATACTGCACGTCTTCGTTGCGGACTTTCTGAGCATTATAGCATTGCACAGAAAAACATTCATGCATATGTATTCGGTGAGCACGGCGATACATCATTCATTCCCTGGTCAATCGCAAACGTTTGCGGTGTGCCTGCAGATGAGTATGTAGAACTTGTTAAGAATATTGATAAGGACGTGAAAGAAGTAGATAAAGAAGCAATGATTACATACGTACGTAAGTCCGGCGGACAGGTAATTGCAAATAAGGGCGCAACCTTCTATGCAGTTTCCGCATCTGTTTGTGCACTTTGCGGTATTTTAGCAGCTTCTGATGAATCTATGGCAACCGTATCTTCCATGATGCATGGTGAATACGGTATTGATGATGTTTGTATCAGTACATTAACATTAGTAGGACCTAAGGGTATTCAGGGTAAAGTTCCCGTTAAGTTAACTGAGGAAGAAATTGCTCAGTTAAAAGCCAGTGCAGATGCACTTAAGGCAGTTATTGCTCAGATTGAATTATAAATATAAATTTTTACAATTTTTATAAAATCATATAGAAAGGACAATAGAACTATGAAGTACAGTTACTATCCGGGATGTACCCTTAGAACTAAGGCGAAAGACTTGGACGCATATGCAAGAGCTTCCGCAGTTGCTTTGGGATTCGAACTGGAAGAAATCGAGAACTGGCAGTGCTGCGGTGGAGTTTATCCTTTGGGTTCTGATGAAATCGCAAGCAAGCTTTCTTCTGTTCGTGCCTTGAACGAGGCAAAGGAAAAAGGTCAGGATCTGGTAACCTTGTGTTCTGCATGCCATCATGTAATCAAGCGTGTAAATGACGACATGAAGAATGTGGACGATATCCGTACCAGAGCGAACAATTATATGCAGTTGGAAGAACCTTATGCAGGTGAAACAGAAGTGCTTCACTTTTTGGAAGTACTCCGCGACCGTGTAGGTTTTGACAAGATTAAAGAAAAGGTTGTAAATCCTCTTACAGGCAAGAAGATTGGTGCATATTACGGTTGCCTCCTTCTTCGCCCCGGCAAGATTTTGGAATTTGACAACCCTGAAAACCCCACAATTATCGAGGATTTTATCCGTGCAATCGGAGCAACACCTGTTGTATATCCTTACAGAAACGAATGTTGTGGCGGATACATTTCTTTAAAAGAAAAAGATATGTCTAAGAATATGTGTGAACGTATTATGGACAGCGCAGACGGAATGGGTGCTGAAATGCTCATCACAGCCTGCCCCTTATGTCTTTACAATTTAAAGAAGAACGGCAACGACAAGCTTCCTGTAGTTTATTTTACAGAATTGCTTGCTGAAGCTTTAGGAGTAAAAGAGGAGGTGGCTAAGTAATGAATACAGCTAAAAAGCAGGCTGAATTGATCAAAGAAATCAGCGGCGTGAATCCTCTTAAGTGTATGAAGTGCGGTAAGTGTTCCGCATCATGTCCTTCTTATAATGAAATGGACATTAAGCCTCATCAGTTCGTATCTTACGTAGTAAACGAGGATATTGAGGCTCTCGTAAATTCAAAATCATTGTGGAAATGCCTTTCATGTTTTGCATGTGTGGAACGTTGCCCCAGAGATGTTAAGCCCGGCAAGTTAATCGATGCTGCAAGACAGGTTGTTGTGCGTCAGAAGGGTCAGGATTACCTGTCACCCAATGAAATTCCGGAACTTCTTGATCCGGAACTGCCTCAGCAGTTATTGGTTAGTGCATTCAGAAGATACAGGAGGTAAGAAACGTGCAGAGAATAGGCGTATTTGTCTGCCACTGCGGTAGTAATATTGCCGCTACGGTAGATGTTAAAAAAGTTGTTGAAATGGCACTGTTAGAGCCCGGCGTTGTTCATGCGGAAGATTACCAGTATATGTGTTCTGAAGCAGGTCAGGCCAAGATTCTCGAAGCAGTAAAAGAAAAAGGATTAACAGGCATCGTTGTATGTTCTTGTTCACCCCGTATGCATGAAGCAACCTTCCGTAAGGCTGCAGAGCGTGCAGGCGTAAATCCTTACATGGTAGAAATTGCCAATATTCGTGAACATTGTTCATGGATTCATAAAGATATGGAAGAGGCAACCAAGAAAGCTGTTATTCTCGCAAGAGCAGCTATTGCTAAGGTTAACTTAAATGCTCCTCTTCAGCCCGGCGAGAGTCGCGTAACCAAGCGTGCATTGGTTATCGGTGGCGGTATCGCAGGTATCCAGACTGCAATTGATATTGCAGATGCAGGTTATGAAGTAGATATCGTAGAAAAGACACCCAGTATCGGTGGTAGAATGTCACAGTTAGATAAGACCTTCCCTACCCTTGACTGTTCAGCATGTATCCTTACACCGAAGATGGTGGAAGCTTCCGCTCATGAAAAGATTAACATCTATACATACAGCGAAGTAGAAAAGGTTACAGGTTTCGTTGGTGATTTTACGGTTGATATCCGTAAAAAAGCAAGAAGCGTAGATATGAATAAGTGTACAGGTTGTGGTGTTTGTCAGGAAAAATGTCCTTCAAAGAAGGCTCCCAGCGAGTTCAACCGCGGACTTAACACAAGAAGTGCAATCTACACTCCTTTTGCACAGGCTATTCCTAACGTACCCGTTATTGATCGTGACGCTTGTCTTAAGTTTAAGACCGGCAAGTGTGGTTTGTGTGAAAAGGTTTGTCAGGCAGGCGCTATCGACTACGCTCAGCAGGATGAAATCATTACAGAGAAGTACGGTGCAATCGTTGTTGCCACCGGTTTTGATACCATCAAACTTGACCAGTATGACGAATATGCATACAGCCAGAGCAAGGACGTTATCACTTCTCTTGAATTAGAACGTATTATGAATGCTGCAGGACCTACAAAGGGTCACCTTGAACGTCTTTCTGACGGTAAGGCTCCTAAGGAGATGGTATTCATCCAGTGTGTAGGCAGCCGTTGTGCAGACAACAGAGGTAAGAGCTACTGCTCTAAGATCTGCTGTATGTATACTGCTAAGCATGCAATGTTGATTCGTGACAAGTATCCTGATGTAAACGTTACTGTATTTTACATTGACGTTCGTACACCCGGTAAGAACTTCGATGAGTTCTACAGAAGAGCTGTTGAAGAATATGGTGTAAATTACATCAAGGGTCAGGTTGGTAAGGTTGCTCCTCTTCCTAATGGTAAGCTTTTGGTACAGGGTGCAGACTTAATCGACAACAAGCAGATTTTAAAAGAGGCTGATATGGTTGTTCTTGCAACAGCAATCGAGCCCGATCCTTCCGTAAGAAAGATTGCTACAATGCTTACAGCAAGTATTGATACCAACAACTTCCTTACAGAAGCACATCCCAAGCTTCGTCCTGTAGAATCTCCTACAGCAGGTGTATTCTTATCAGGTGTTTGCCAGGGACCTAAGGATATCCCCGAAACAGTTGCCCAGGCAGGTGCTGCTGCGGTTAAGGCAATCGGCTTACTTGCAAAAGACAAGTTGATGACCAACCCTTGTACAGCAAAGGCTGACGAGCTTATGTGTAACGGATGTTCAACCTGTGCTAACGTATGTCCTTACGGTGCAATCACTTATGAAGTTAAACAGGTAAATGACCACGGTATCCGTGAAGACAGAAGAATTGCAGTTGTTAACAACGCACTCTGTCAGGGTTGTGGTGCTTGTACCGTTGTTTGTCCTTCCGGTGCTATGGACCTTCAGGGATTCTCAAATAGACAGATTCTTGCGGAGGTGGATGCGATATGTCGATAGAAAAAGAATTTAGACCTAAAATTGTTGCATTCTGCTGTAACTGGTGTAGTTATGCAGGTGCTGACCTTGCAGGCAGCAGCCGTTTGGCATACCCTGCAGATGTTAAAATTATTCGTGTACCGTGTTCATGCCGTGTAAATCCTATGTTCATCCTTCGTGCATTCCAGAAGGGTGCAGATGGCGTTATCATGTGTGGTTGCCACCCCGGAGACTGCCATTACAGCACAGGTAATTACTACGCAAGAAGACGTATGACATTATTATTCTCTATGCTTGATTATATCGGTGTAGAAAACGGCCGTACCCGTGTTGAATGGGTATCAGCTGCAGAAGGTGTGAAGTTCTCTACTACAATGAATGAATTCGTAGAGAAAATCCACTCTCTTGGTGAAAACGTAAGATTGGAGGATTTAAGATGCAAGAATTAGTAAACCGCGCAAAAGAACTTCTTGCCGATGGTACCGTTGTACGTGTACTTGGCTGGAAGGCCGGTGATTTGTCTTACAATCCTGAACCGGCTTACTTCACAAGCGCTGAAGAATTAGACAATTTCGTATATAACGGATTCTGCGGTGCAAACCTTAGCAAGTATATGATTGAAGCTTCCAAGTTGGAAGGCAAGACCATGGTATGTTTAAAGCCTTGTGATACATACAGCTTTAACCAGTTGATTAAGGAACATCGTGTAGACCGTGACAAAGCTTACATCGTAGGTGTAGGCTGTAAGGGTAAGTTAAATGTTGACAAGATTAAAGAAATGGGCATTAAGGGTATCCAGAATATTTCCGGTGATGAAATGTCAGATGCTTGCGATACATTGACTATCCAGACTCTTTACGGAGAAAAGACCTGCGCATATGCAGACGCAATGCTTGAGAGATGTCACGTATGTAAGGGTAAAGAACATATGATTTACGATGAAATCATCGGTGAATCAAAGGATACCAAGGACGCAGAAAGATTTGCGGAAGTTGAAAAAATCGAAGCAATGAGTCCTGAAGAGAAGTTTGCATTCTTCCAGAAGGAATTAAGCAAATGTATCCGTTGTAATGCCTGCAGAAACGTATGTCCTGCATGCAGCTGCCGCAAGTGTGTATTTGACAGTACGAAGTTTGATACTGCACAGAAGGCAAATGTGGATTCTTTCGAAGAGAAGATGTTCCACATCATCCGCGCATTCCACGTAGCAGGAAGATGTACAGACTGTGGCGAATGCAGCCGTGTATGCCCTCAGGGTATTCCTCTTCACTTATTCAATCGTAAGTTCATCAAAGATATCAATGAATTTTACGGTGAATTCCAGGCAGGTGCAGACAGCGAAGCAAGAGGCCCTCTTACAAACTTTACGTTTGATGATTGTGAGCCCAGCATCGTAACAGAAAGGAGATAATGTATGTTTAAGATAGCAAAAGAAAATCTTTCCGCATTATTCTCCAAGATTGCGGAAAACAATGAATTATATCTTCCCGTAAAAGTTGCAAATCAGACAAATTTTGCTAACTGGACAGAAGAAGCAGAGGTGGATTTAGATACATTAAAAACCGTTAAATCTGCAAAAGATGCATTCTTCCCCCAGAGCGAGAACTTGTACACCTGTACAAAGGAAGATAAGAAAATTAAAATTACACCCGAAGAATTACAGGCACAGAACTTTGTAGTATTCGGTATGAAAGCTTGCGATGTGAAGGGTGTTGAGGTTTTAGACAAGGTATTCCTTGCTGAACCCGTTGATACTTTTTATGCGGCAAGACGTGCACACGGTACTATCGTAGCGCTTGCATGTCATGAGCCCGAAGAAACCTGCTTCTGTAAAGTATTCGGTACAGATTGCTCTGACCCTGTTGCTGACGTTGCAACCTGGATGATTGACGGTGAACTCTACTGGAAGGCAATTACAGAAAAGGGTGAAGCATTAACCAAGGCTGTTGAAGGCTTATTGGTAAATGCAGATGAAGCGAAGGTAGAAGAAGAAAAGGCGGCAATTCGCGCAATCGTAGAAAAGCTTCCTTACTTAAACCTTTCATTGGAAGGCTGGAACGGCGACGTTCTTATGGAAAAGTTCGAATCACCTGTTTGGGAAGAACTTTACAAGCCTTGTTTAGCATGCGGTACATGTACATTCGTATGTCCTACCTGCCAGTGCTATGATATTAAGGATTATGATACAGGTCATGGCGTACAGCGTTATCGTTGCTGGGACTCATGTATGTATTCCGATTTTACAATGATGGCTCACGGTAATAACCGTACAAGCCAGATGCAGAGATTCCGTCAGAGATTTATGCATAAGTTAGTATACTTCCCTGCAAACAACGATGGTATGTACTCATGTGTAGGTTGCGGACGTTGTGTAGACAAGTGTCCTTCATCCTTAAACATTGTA
>JAZNRC010000061.1:0-8824 GCA_045590555.1 Lachnospiraceae bacterium
AAACGAGTAAAATGATACAATGCATTAAACAACGCTTTTCTTTGTTCTCTCAAATCATTTTTATAAACGCTTTCACGTCTAATTAACGGCCCTGTGTGAATCGTATGTTCCGGATAGCCCCAATTACTTACCTGTCTTTCCAAAGCTTCAATATTCTTCGAAATATCCATTTCCTGATTGTGTAAAACCATTGCAACATAGTAATTCGGCGAAGCTGGATTGTATTGTCCAAAATCTCCCGATTCATCTATAAAAACACTAAGTACTTTTTCCTTCATGTAACCGCCCCTTTAATAAAATAAAGAATGTGCTTTGCACATTCTTAGCGCGAGCAATATTGCGAAGCAATAAATCTCCTTTTGCGAGCTGCGCATACAATTTTACTTTACAGGATTCTCCTGTAAAGTAAAATGGCGGGGTAAATCCCCGCCAGCCGGTGGACCAGGACCTTTCGGTCAGCCCAAATATTAATGCACTTCGTGCAACAGATTCATATCTGTATAAATATTATATGTTGTTTCTCTTAAAATATCAACTGATTTTTATACTATTTTTAGCCTCGCAGAGCGAAATACACCCTTCGCACAAATCTTCGATTTGTACTCCGTGGTATTTCTACTCATATATAAATTAGTCGCTTAAGTAAAAACATTCAGCCATACTGTAATCAGTGCATCGTATACACCATGCGCGATAATAACCGACAACAACGTGCAATTCTTAATTTTAACTCTACAGATACAAAAGATTGCGCCAATAAAACCTGTTAATATTATTTGTCCGATATTTCCGCCCAAGAAATGAAACAAACCAAACAAAATGGACGAACCTATAATCGCACCTACGGCGGAACCGAAAAGTGTTTCTAACTTCTTGTAGAAGAATCCGCGAAAAACAAACTCCTCCACCAGCGCAACTGCACCAATATATTGGATAAAATCATATATATACTGCCATGCATAAATATATATATGTTGATTATTCACCCAGTCACTCTTTCCGATCAGATGCGGTATTACTGTAAATACGAATGACATGCACAAAGCAATGGCAAGACCAATCAACAACTGATATCCTATCTTCTCTTTGGAAAAACCGTAATCCGACCACTTTTCCTTATTAAATATCACAATACAAAAGGGAACCAATGCAATCGGTAAATATGTTACAATCATCAAAACCATACGAACAACAAGCGGAAGACTCATAAGCACATATTGATAAAATGCATTCACTCCCAACAAACCACCAACCACACCGATGATTGCAATTACCATCTGTATTATTATTTTATTACGTTCCTTCACTTTCATCTTCATCTCTCTCTTTCTTTGTCAGTACTTTCAGACACCATCTCCATTTGCCGCAATGCGGGCATCGCATCATTCTTAACGCAACGATATTCATTCCTACTGTATAGTTAATGAAGCCGGGAACAAAGGTTTCTTCACAATGTAAACACTTATAATATCCGAATGTGCGTCCGCCCTCCATCAGGGCAATCAAACCAACCAAAAAAACGGCACATGCAATAAATGTCAATATACCTTTTGCCTCATTGCTCATTACATCCGAATATGTACTTACAACAACAATCAGTGTCACAAAAGAAATAATGGATATAAGTCCCATTAATAGAATCAGAATTAATTTTGTTCTGTTCTCTTTCTTTTCTTCTACCAGATGAACCATTTTTTGTTCTGCCTTTTTCATATAATTCTCTCTATCCAAGCGTTCACCTGTCAACAACTCATTCACTGAAATCTCCAGTACTTTACAAAGAGGCTGCAACAATGAAACTTCCGGAAATCCTTTGCCGCATTCCCATTTAGAAATTGTTCTGTCACTAACATTAAGAATATCTGCGAGTTGCTTCTGAGTATAATTTTTCTTTTTTCTTTCCTCTGAAATAAACTTACCTATTTTATTCAGATCCATGCTTGTCCTCCCTTCAGGGCTCATTATCATAAAAACAAGCTCTTTTGTCTACCAACGGAGCGTAGAGTCCTCTATTTTAAAGGAATTCTACGCTCCGTTGTGCTAATTCTTATCTCCACTACCTAAAACAACACTTCCATATCACACAGCAACTGCTCGGTCTTTTCCAACAAAAGAACCTCGTCTTTTTCAATCAGGCCGTGCTTCTCATATTTATATTCAAAGCCCGGCGTGCCGGTGCGGACAAACTGCATTTTGCCGTCGTATTGTTTTAAAAAGTTTTCTAAATTCTCCGTTTTCACCGGCGCGTCCGGTTTGACGGAGATTTTTATTCTGCCGAAGGAGCCTTTGATTTCGGTTACGTACATACGATGGGCCGTAGCGCGGATTAAAGCAATGCGCAGAAGATGTGCCGCGGGCTTGGGGATTGCTCCGAAACGATCCAGAAGTTCTTCTTCCATCTGTTCATAATCCACCTTGCCCTCAATGGCAGCAATGCGCTGATACATCTCCAGTTTCTGGACTTCATTTACAATATATTCCATGGGAATATAAGCATCCACGTCCAAATCCACCAGCGTTTCAAAATCCTCCTGCACGGATTCTCCCTTTTGCTTCATGACCTCGGCGTCTAACACCTTACAATACAAATCGTAACCTACCGCCTCCATATGACCGTGCTGTTTTAAGCCAAGGATATTGCCGGCGCCGCGGATTTCCAAATCGCGCATACTGATTTTAAAACCGCTGCCAAGTTCGGTAAACTCACGAATCGCCTGCAGACGCTTCTCTGCATCTTCTTTTAAGATTTTATTTCTGCGATACATCAGGAAGGCGTAGGCCGTCTTGTTGGAACGTCCCACGCGACCGCGAAGCTGATACAACTGGGACAAACCCAGCCTGTCAGAATCGTGAATAATCATCGTATTAACATTTGAAATATCAAGGCCTGTTTCAATGATGGTGGTTGACACCAGCACGTCGATTTCGCCGTTGATAAAATCATACATAATCTGCTCAAGCTCGGTTTCCTTCATCTGCCCGTGGGCAAAAGATACCCTCGCTTCCGGTACAAGGCGGGACACCATCGCTGCCACATCTGCAATATCAAGTACGCGGTTATAAACATAGTAAACCTGACCACCTCTTGCAAGTTCTCGCACAATGGCCTCGCGCACCATTTCTTCATTATATTCCATAACAAAGGTCTGGATGGGGAGTCTATCCTGAGGCGGCTCCTCTAAGATACTCATATCACGGATACCGATTAAACTCATATGCAGAGTTCTCGGAATCGGTGTTGCCGTCAAGGTCAACACATCCACATCTGCACGGAGCTTCTTAATCTTCTCTTTATGGGTAACGCCGAAGCGTTGTTCTTCGTCAATGATTAAAAGTCCTAAATTCTTTAACTGTACATCATCAGATAAAACCCTGTGGGTTCCCACCACAATATCCACCATGCCTTTTTTCAGGTCCTCGATGGTCTTTTTATTCTGGGTGGGTGTGCGGAATCTGGATAAAAGCTCAATTCGCATGGGGAAGTCTTTCATTCGCTGCACAAAAGTATTGTAATGCTGCTGGGCTAAAATCGTGGTAGGTACCAGGTACACCACCTGTTTTCCTTCCATAACCGCCTTAAAAGCCGCGCGAATTGCAATCTCAGTCTTGCCGTAACCTACGTCACCGCAGATTAATCGTTCCATGATTTTACCGCTTTCCATATCAGCCTTGGTAGCCTCGATTGCCGCAAGCTGGTCCTCAGTCTCCTCATAAGGGAAAAGCTCTTCAAACTCCTTCTGCCAAACCGTATCCTTGCCATAACGATAGCCAGTGGTCTGCTGACGTTTCGCATACAATTCCACCAATTCCTTTGCCACGCCGGATACCGCCTCGCGCACCTTGGTTTTGGTTTTATGCCACTCTTGGGTGCCAAGCTTATTTAACTTTGGTTTCTTGGCATCTGCAGACGCATATTTCTGAATCAAGTCAAAAGCCGTAGCCAACACATAAAGATTTGCTTTATCTTTGTACTCAATCTTCATGTAATCCTTTGTGACACCGTCGGTGGTAATTTTATCGATACCACGGTAAATACCCATACCGTAGTTTTCATGCACCACATAATCCCCGACTTTCAGTTCGGAGAAATCTTTGATTTTCTGACCGGAATAGGCGGAAGTTTTTTTCTTCTTTTTCTTACGTTCTGCTCCGAAAATATCCGTATCGGAAAGCACAACAAAACGAATCAGGGGATATTCAAATCCCTGACGCACCCTGCCGTAGAGAGTCATAACCTCACCGGGCTGTAACTCACGGTCTTTGTTTTCACTGTAAAAGGCATAAACGCCCTCTGCCGTAATATCCTCCGCCAAACGTTTTGCACGGGTTCTGGAGGACGATACCAGAAGCACACGGTAGCCGTTCTTTTTGAACCGCTTCAAATCCTTCATCAGCGAATCCACACTTCCGTTATAAGGCGACACTGAAATCACCTGCAACGGCAGACGTTCCGCAAACTTTATGGGACTCTTGGTGTAATCAAGAACAGACACCGCCATAACAGGTTTCTTCTGCAAGTCTGCATAAGTTGCTTTTAAGGATTGTAAAAGTGCCATCTGTCCGGGCAGTACATAACCCTTCTCAGCACGATGGCTCATGCTGTCGGCGAACTCCGCTTCCACCGCTTTGCCGTGGGCATCAATCTTAGAGATTTCATCAATAAAAACACCGACTTTGCGCTCACCGAACAAATCCAGAAACTTCTCTGCTTCCGGATAAAAATAACGGATATAACTTTCCAGATTGCAGAAATTCTTGAACTCTTCAATCTGCTCTTTTAACTCTTCAAACTGCTTCTTGATGCGATAGGCCTCTTCGGTCTTAAAAGCATCACGCAGGGCCTTTTCATTCCTCTTCGCATCCTTTTCAATGCGTTTTAAACCTTCTTCCAAAACCGCTTCTGATACAAGCATTTCGGTTGCCGGATATACGGTGATGCTTCGAAGCTTCTCGATGGAACGCTGGCTTTGCACGTCAAAACTTCGGATAGAATCCACCTCATCGCCCCACATTTCAATTCGAAACGGATTCTCCTCCGTCAAATCAAACACGTCAATAATGCCGCCGCGGATTGAGAACTGCCCCGGCTCTTCCACCTGTGCCACGTTACGATACCCCATTTCACTTAAGCGGTATGCAATGGCCGCCTCCTCGGCTACGGCACCTTTTTTCAACGATAAAATATTCTTCTCATAAACCGATAAAGGCACCACGGGGTGCATAAAAGAATCAATTGTAGTTACAATTGTAATTTGATTGCCTTCCAAGATTTTGCGGATTACCCTCATACGCTCGGTGGTAATCCTGTTTCCGAATACATCGGCCTGATAAAAAATCAAATCCTTGGCAGGATAGTAGTACACAGACTTATCATAAAAAGAATAGTCCTGTACAATCTCCTTCGCTTTCAGTTCGTCGTAGGTTACGATTAATTTCACATCATAATCGCCCGCCAGACCGCTGATGATATGCAGCTTCTGGCTTTCCGCACAACCGGTGACTTCCACCGGACCGGCGCTTTTACGAAGGAGTTCCTGCACTTTCTCATACTCCGCAAGTTCCTGTAGCGGTGCATTCAATAAATTCATAGTTACCTCGCTTTTATGGTGGACGAATCCCCAAGATGACTATATTCTCGTCAGGCACGCTCTCGCTGCTCGACACACGTAGCGGTACATACGGTTCTAAAATACAGAACCTAGTACCGACGGCGTCGAAAGCACCTTCCTTAGAATATAGTCATCTTGGTCATTCTGTTTTACGATAAAAAATGTCAGTTCCGAGAATGTACTATTTTGCGGAATAATACACTTATAACCATCACCATTTTTCTTAATTTAAATATCACTCTACAAATTCTTTATAAAATCTACAATTGCACCATTTACTTCTTCCGGATTATCCGCATTCGAATTGTGCGACGCATTGTTGATTATGATTAGCGGATAGCCTGTTCGTTTTGTCCATTCCCGATTATATGCTTTTACTTTGCCGGTTTTATCTTTTTCGCCTAATATCAACAAAACAGGACAAGGAATCTCCATATCCGATAAATCGTCCAGCAAGGACGCGTACCCGATTCCCATTAAATGGCACAACTCGTTCTTGGGGTACTGTTGCAACATAGATAACATATTTTCATATGCGTATTGCGTCGTCGAAACCTGCTTTGCAATCGCTTTCTGCATCATTTTATATGGATAAAGATGCGACATCCATTCTACCTGACGCAACCAAAAGCGGTCACCTTTTGAATAATAAATCTCGCCATAGGGTGTTGAGTCAATTGAAACAAAACCTTTTACCCTCTCCGGATAGCTCCTGATAAAAGATTGCGAAAAATATCCACCCAAAGACTGCCCTATTAAAATCACCTTTTCAATATGGTTATCGTCCAAAATCTGTTTCATATCCTCTATCGCATTTGGATATGAAAAATCTCTGTACGGCCTTGATTTGCCATGCATGGGCGCATCCCAGACAATGATATTATAATCATTTTTAAAATATTCAACCTGCTTTTCAAACAGGTTGTGGTCACCCGTTAATCCGTGCAGAAAAAACAGGGTATCGCGTTGCTTAGCAACCGCACCCGAAATCCAATAATAAACATTTCCGCGTTCAGATTTTATTATCTTTTCGTCCATCCCTACTCCTGCGCAACCTTCCTGTTGAAACGGTTCATCGCTTCGTCCACTTCATCTGCCAACAACAATTTAACAGCCTCGATACAACGCTCTGCCGCGTCCTTTTCAGCTTTGATTTCGTCTTCGGTAAAATGTCCCAGCACATAGTCGGCCAAATCCATTTTAGACGGCTTCTCACCCACGCCAACCTTAATGCGCAGAAACACATCTCCGCCCAAGTGCTGTAAAATATTCTTGATACCGTTGTGTCCGCCGGCACTGCCCTTGGTACGAATACGAAGTCCGCCCACGGGAAGGCTGATATCATCATAAATCACAATCAGCTCACTCTCCGGGTCCACCTTATAATAGTCTATGAGTTCGCGAACACTTTCACCACTTAAATTCATAAAAGTCTGGGGCTTGGCCAGAATCACGCGCTGTCCTTCGATGACACCCTTACCAACCAACGCCTTGTGCTTTTTGTCCAAAACATCAATATTGTACTTATTTGCAATGGCATCAATCACCGAAAACCCGATGTTGTGCCTTGTGTTGTTATATTTCAATCCCGGATTGCCCAGGCCTACGATAATGTACATTTTCTCTCCTCTTTCCTTCACCCATTCGGGGATTTCGATTATACTCCCCGTGGACAAATACTGCAAGCGCCCGCCCAAAGTATTTCTCATTCTATCATACGCTTTGACGCCGGTGCAATGCCCTGTATAGTAGACAGCTTCGGTCTTGGCCAATTCCTCTGCCACTTCATCTATAAAAGTCGCACTCTCATACTTCTTCGTGGGCGGATTATACAGATGAAAACCGCCGATTATGACACTTATCTTTTGCCCGGCAACCACTTCTGCTTTTCTTTGAATATTAACAATTCCTGCGTGGGAACAACCTGCCACAAGGACTTTTTTATCCTGCTCCGTAATTAGAAGATTATGTTCGTGGTCAAAAGTATCCGCAACTATTTTCCCCTGCTTCTTTGCAAATAAAACACGATTTGATGCGGAGAAAAACTGCTCCGTATTTACCCCTGAAAACAGTGTCAACTCCTCATCAATCTTCGTAATTTCCTCTGTAAAAACAAACCGCGACTCGTCCAAGACAGACGCATCCACACCCACACCAAAAGGCAAGCCAAGCACCTTAATATAGTGGGGTTCCAAAGCCTGTTTGCGAATATAGATTTTTGCAGTTTTATTCAATGCAAGAAACTTCTTCAGCCCATCGCCGTGATCCTTATGCCCGTGAGAAATCACCACAATATCCACCTGCGTAAGGTCAATGTTTAACTTCTTTGCGTTCTCCGCAAACAGTCCGTTAGGTCCTAAATCAAAAAGGATTTTGTGGTTGGCCGTTTCGATATAAAGGCTAAGCCCGTGCTTGCAACGCAAGTCGGGTGATGAAGTTGTATTTTCCACCAGAGTTACGATTTTCATAATTAAATATCCTTCTTAAGCGAAACGTGATTGATGATTTCTTCAAATCCGTTCTTCCTATAAAACTCAAATGCCGGCATCTCTTTTCCGGTCATCAGAAAAATCGTTTTAATTTCTCTTGCCCTTAACTCTACTTCCAAAAGTCGCAAAAACTCAGTGCCAAGTCCTTGTCCCTGCATTTCGGTCTTAACGCAGAACTCTTCTACAAAAAATTCAGTCCCGGTATACCAGTGCTTAATATTTCCCAAGGCAAGTCCAAGTAATTGCTCCCCTTCAAACAATCCGAAAGCCAGGGAATTCCGATTACCGATAATATCAGTTATGTACTGATACAACTGCTCATCATCGCTCCAGTCATCATTCCAAGGCTCCCTCGTAAAAATGTCCTTGAAAAAGCTTTTAATGATATCAATTTTTTCGATTGTCAATTCCTTAATTTCAGGCATAAAATTCTCCTACTCCAGCCACTGTATAAAAGCAGTTTTATCCGTACAATTGTATCCCGCACTTTTATAAAAGTTAAGAGTCGCTTCCTCTTTTGCGCCCGTCAGTAGCATCATTTTATAGCAATTCATCTGCGTCGCAATTTCTTTGGCAAAGTTTAAACATTCCTTCGCATAACCTTTACCGCGGTAATCTTTATGTGTCACCACATTCTCGATAAAAGCATAAGGTCTTACACCTCGCGTCAAATTCGGAATGATTACGCACACGCAGGAAGATACAATTTGACCGTCTACAATTTTG
>JAZNRC010000062.1:0-8043 GCA_045590555.1 Lachnospiraceae bacterium
ACCGCTTACTTCAGATGAAGAGGTCTTATATTTAAGGCTGATGCAGGAAGAGGGAAACGGGGAGAAAGGACTGGAGGCGCGCAATATTCTTATAGAGCGGAACTTAAGGCTTGTAGCACATATAGCCAAAAAGTATCAAGGCTGTGATGAGAGTATGGAGGACTTGATTTCAGTAGGAACCATAGGTTTAATGAAAGCCATTGCAACGTTCAATCCGGAAAAGGGAAGCAGGTTGGCGACCTATGCGGCAAGATGTATTGAGAATGAACTTCTTATGATGTTTCGGGCAAAAAAGAAATCATCGCGAGAGATATCTTTGTACGAACCGATTGGCACTGATGCGGAAGGGAATGAAATCAGTCTTTTGGATATTATAGAAAGCGAACAGGTTGATGTGGTGGAAGAGATGTGCAAAAATGAGCATCTTAAGAAACTTGGTATGCTTGTACGAACCAGTCTTACACCGCGAGAACAGGAAATCATTTTTATGCGATATGGGTTGCTTGGAGATACAGAGATGACCCAGAGAGAGGTTGGAATGGCTCTTGGAATTTCACGAAGCTATGTTTCAAGAATTGAGAAAAAAGCTTTAAAAAAATTAAGAGAGAGCTTTGACCATACAAAATAGTGTACCTTTATCCTAATAAAGTACCAAATAAGAAAAGGGGAAAAGACTATGCCACGTATTGAAGAAATATTACAGGTTGCAATGGATGCCAGAGCATCCGATATTCATTTGACAGCAGGTTTACCGCCTAAAATGCGTGTAAACGGACACTTGCTTAATATGGATTTTCCGATTATGAAACCGGATGATACCTTAGCAATTGTTGCTCAGATTATGACAGACCATCAGAAGCAGATGTTCGAAGAAAGAGGCGAGCTGGATATGTCTTTCGCGGTTACCAATCTTGGTCGTTACCGTGTAAATGCATTCCGTCAGAGAGGTTCTGTAGCAATGGCGCTTCGTGCCGTTAATACCGTTATTCCTTCTCCCGCACAGCTGGGTGTTCCCAATTCCGTAGTTGAACTTTACAACCGTAAAAGAGGTCTTGTACTTGTAACAGGTCCTACCGGTTCCGGTAAATCAACCACATTGGCTTCCATCATCGATAAGGCAAACAATAATCGTGATGCCCATATCATTACATTGGAAGACCCTATCGAATATTTGCACTTACATAAAATGTCAATGGTTAACCAGCGAGAAATCGGTTTTGACTCTATGAGCTATGAAAGAGCTTTAAGAGCTGCACTTCGAGAAGATCCCGATATTATCCTCGTAGGTGAAATGCGTGACTACGAAACTATTTCCGTAGCTATCACTGCAGCAGAAACCGGTCACTTGGTGCTTTCTACACTGCATACTATCGGTGCAGCAAGTACTGTCGACCGTATCATCGACGTTTTCCCGCCTCATCAGCAGCAGCAGATTCGTGTACAGCTTGCTAACGTATTAGAGGCAGTTATTTCTCAGCAGCTTATTCCTACCGCTGACGGTAGAGGTCGAGTAGCTGCATTCGAAGTTATGCATGCGAACCATGCGGTACGTAACCTGATTCGTGAAGGTAAGTCACATCAGTTACAGTCAACCATGCAGACCAACCGTAAGATGGGTATGATCACCATGGATGAAGCTTTGACTCAGCTTTACTTGGAAGGTAAAATTGATAAGGAAATGGTTGTTCAGTATGCACAGGATCCTGACGGTATGATTCAGAAGTTAGGCTTGAGAGGCGTGTATGCACCTATGTAATTTTTATACATAATGAGATTAGAGACCGGCGTTTATCGTCGGTCTTTTTACTATTAATATTTGTCGACGTCTTTTGCTTGCATCGCTCAATTTGTACCAGTTATAATAAAGACATATTCTAAGCTATCTTTTATCCGGTCGAATCGACCAAAATTTCAAAATTTTAGCAAAATGTACAAATTGACAGGGAAGGAGGGGGACGCCTATAATACCTTTAAAGGGGAGGTGTAGGCCATGAACGATATGAACATGACAGAAACGGCAAGGTTAATTTTAGACCTTAAGGCAAAAGGCTGGAGCGATGCAGAGATTATAAACCATATTTTGTACATTGTAACAGGAGATCAAAGTTACAAAGCAGAAAGGACTGACTAAAAGAGGAGCATATTGCTTCTCTTTTTTGTTTCCAAAACTACAATTCTAAGTTATAATATAAGTAACAAAAAGCTTTGGATTTCGCCTATTGTGGCGTCTTTTATGGGATGGGGAATTTGTATGGGAAATGATATCGTTGATAAACTAAAGAAAAAAGGATTTATGGATATCCAGTTACACCAGATTCGATTGGGTTTGTCGGAAGGCTTACCCGTGGAAACCTATGCCAGAATGGAGTTTGACTGGTTTCAGATGGAGGAAATCCGCAAAGGTTTAAAAGCCGGTTTGGATGTATCCGGGTATGCCAAGCCGGAGATTCCTTTCGAGAAGATGCGTCAGGTTCGTAAGGGGTTGCAGGATGGCATTGATTTAATGCCTTTTATCCATTGGAACGCCGGAATTTTAAAGGAGTTCCGTCTTGCAAAATTAAAAGCTATCGATTTGTCTAAATATATAAAAAAAGGTTTTGATGCGCAGCAGCTTGGTGAAATACGAAAAGCATTGGAGCAGGGAATTGAATTAGAGCCTTATATCGATACGGATTACAGAGCAGCATCCATTGCAGAAATTCGTCTTGGTTTGGAAAACGGTGTGGATGTATCTGTTTATGCCAAGAAGATGTACAGCTGGCGTAAAATGCGTGAACTTCGCCTTGGGCTTGAAAATCAATTGGATGTGTCCAAATACAGCGGAACGTTTTATGACTGGGAGCAGATGCGTGAAATCAGGCTGGGATTGAAGGCCGGTTTGGATGTTGAGAGTTACTGTCTCCTTCGGTACACCGCGAAAGAAATGTATAAAAAGCGGCGGGAACTTTTATTAAAGACACATGTAAACGGAAATGCTTTTATGAAACAGATGGAAGAGACGGTTGGCAATATTTTATCTTCGGAGCATTCTTTGAATGTCCATCATTTGCAGTCCGGTAGTGCAAGAGAAGTAATGGATGAGCCGGTTTTATCAGATAAGCTTGTGTTGGAGAAAGAGCATTTGAGTTTGGAATTGCGTGCCGGTAACATGGAAGCGTATCTTACTATAGATGTGCCGAACGGGCTTGTGGAGCGTGAAGTACTTCTGGACTTCCTGAAAGAAAAAAAGATAACTGTGGGAATTGACGAAGGTGTAGTCGAGCAAGTTTGTAAAGGTGAATACGGACAAGCCCCTATCTTAATTGCCCAAGGTGTCATTCCGCTAAAAGGGGAAGACGGTTGGTATGAATACTTTTTCCGTACAGATGTTCAGAAGAAGCCTAAAGTGTTGGAAGACGGAAGTGCGGATTACAAAGATATTGAATGGTTTGAGGTGGTGAAAGAAGGGCAAAAAATTGCCTATTATCATGAGGCCAAGGAAGGTACGGACGGTTATGATGTCTTGGGAAATGTAATCAAAGGAAGAAAGGGTACGGAAAAGCGTGTTCTGAAAGGAAAAGGCTTCCGTCTTGAAGAGGATAAGAAAACTTATACGGCTTTATATAACGGAATGATTCGTCTGGAGGACGAAGAAGTGTCAGTGGTAAACCATGTGGAACTGGATGAAATCAATATGACCACCGGCAATATTTTCTTTGATGGCAGCATTCATATTCGTGGAAATGTCAGTAGCGGAATGGTGGTAAAAGCTACCGGTGATATTGTCATTGACGGTAATGTTGAAATGGCAAGCATTGAAACGGAAGGAAGCATTATGTTGAGAAAAGGTATGAATGCTTCCGGAAACGGAATGGTAAAGGCCGGCAAGGATGTAATCAGCAGATTTTTTGATGCTACCAAGGTGGAGGCAGGTGGCGATATAGAAGTAGACAAATGCTTAAACGGCCAATTGTATGCGAAGGGAATAATTAAGGCAAACAGAATTTTGGCCGGCGGCAGTGCGTGCTCGGAATCCGGTTTTTGTTTATATAATGTGGGTAACCATGCGGGGCTAAAAACCGTATTAAAAGTACAAACCAATGAGACTGCCCGCAATGATTATCATAATATTCTATACAACATAAAAGATGTGGTGCGGCAGTTGGATGTTTTAAGTACGACGTATCATGACCTGATGGAGAAGCATACGGCGCAGGAGCGCGGTGAAATGGAAATTTTTGGTAAGATTGAGCATGCAGTCTATTTGAAACAAAAGCAGTTGGATAAAATGAAAGATTTGCAGAAAAACCTGAAAAAAATAATTGATAAGGAGAATCTTGTCAGTGTTGAAATCCGAGGGACTGCATACGAAGGCACCGTAATAGAGATGGGAGGTAGCCGTTGGGAAGCAAAAGATCACTATAACATAACCGTTAAAAGACAGGATACGGAGATTTCTGTATATAATAATTAAAGATAAAGGGGGCGCAAAATGAGAGATAAAATATTAGTCGTGGATGACATGCAGACGAATCGGCAGACTTTAATTGACATATTGCAGGATGCCTATGTTGTTTTAGAAGCGTCAAACGGTATGGAAGCACTTAAAACCGTAGAGGAACAGCTTGGTGAGATTGCGGCGATTTTTCTTGATATTAACATGCCGGAAATGAACGGTATTACTTTTCTCAAAAGTATGAACGAGAAAAATTATTTGGGCGCTTTTCCCGTATTGGTTGTATCAAGTGAGCAGTCGGTAGAGCAGATTGCGGAGTGCTTTGAGTACGGCGCCTCGGACTATATCCGAAAGCCTGTAAATACGGAGTTTGTAAAACAGAGACTGGATAAGCTTTTGTCATTGTATGAACAGAGAAATGATTATAAAGAAAAAGCATATAAGCAGAATCTGGCATTGCGTAAGCAGTATCGTTTGTTAAAGCAACAGGCAATACAGTTAAAGAAGAATCAGGAAAACATAATTAATATTTTGGGAACCGTAGTAGAATATCGTAATCTGGAAGGGCGCATGCATACTACCAGAGTAAAAGGTTTTACGAAGATTCTTGGTATTTATATGATGAAATTATATCCGGAATACGGTCTGACCGGAGATAAAATAAAAGCTATTGCATCAGCCGCTGTACTTCATGATATTGGTAAGGTGATGCTTTCGGATGCGGTTCTTTTAAAACCCGGGAAATTAACGCCGGAAGAGTTTGAATATGTGAAGTCACATTCCGTTAAAGGATATGATATTGTGGAAAGTATTGCAGATATGTTGGAAGATGATTATGTGCAGTGCTGTAAAGAAGTTGTAAGGTGGCATCATGAAAAGTATGATGGTTCGGGATATCCGGACGGCTTGCAAAAAGAGGAGATTCCCATTTCAGCACAATTGGTATCTATTTCGGATTGTTTTGAATCCTTGTTGTCTGAAAGTGTATACAAAGGAGCAATACCTTTTGAAGAGGCATATAATATGATTCTTCAAGGTGAGTGCGGAATGTTTTCCTATAAGCTTTTGGAGTGCTTCCGCAAAGCAAAGAATGATTTGGAAAAATATGCAAAACAAGTTGAAAAGAGTATGGAAGAAACGTCTATTCCCACAGAAACAGAAATATAATAAAGTAATAGTTTTTTGTGAGGTTACAGATGAAGCAAGTTAGATGTTTCAAAGTGGTAAAACATGTACTCGCAATATGTTTGTCCATATTTTTTATGATGCAAACCGTGTTGGTTGCGCATGCAGCCGCACCTACGTTACATTCACGGTCGGTTATTCTTGTGGAAGAAACTACCGGACAGGTGATTTATGAGGTGAATGCAGATGAACGTAAAAGTCCGGCAAGCATTACCAAGATCATGACGATGATTCTTGTGTTTGAAGCAATTGAAAGCGGTCAAATTACTATGCAGGATGAAGTGGTTACCAGTGCCCATGCCAAATCCATGGGTGGTTCCCAGGTGTTTTTGGAAGAAGGTGAAATTCAGACGGTCGAGACTCTTTTGAAATGCGTGGCGGTGGCAAGCGGGAACGACGCCAGCGTGGCTTTGGCTGAGTATGTTGCAGGCACGGAAGAAGAGTTTGTGGTAAAGATGAATGAGAAGGCCGTGGAACTCGGAATGGAAAATACTCATTTCGTGGATTGTTGCGGTCTTACGGATTCTGCAGAGCACTACACCACAGCCAGAGATATAGCAACCATGTCCAGGCATTTAATTCACAATTATCCGGAGGTTTATGATTTTACTACGATATGGATGGAGGATATTGTGCATTCCACCAATCGGGGAGATTCAGTTTTTACTTTATCCAGCACCAATAAATTGTTGAAGCAGTATCCCTATACCACCGGATTAAAGACAGGATTTACCAGTACGGCAAAATATTGTATCAGTGCTACGGCCCAAAAAGATAACATCTCCATTATAGCCGTGGTAATGGCGGCAGAAACATCTGATTTACGCAATCAGGATGCTGTCAGTTTATTTAATTACGGTTTTTCTGTCAGCAGATTGTATCAGGATACCAGAAGTTTAGGATGTGAGAGCCTTCCGATTAAAGGAGCAGTGGTAGAAGAGATTCCTGTGGCATGTAAAGAACAGTTTTCTTATTTGGATATTACAGGTATGGATTTTGCTAATGTAGAGCGAAGAATCATGGTGCAGGAAGAAATAGAGGCACCCGTACATATGGGGCAGAGCGTGGGTAAAATTGTGTATACCTGCGACGGTAAAGAATTGGGAAGCGTAGATATTGTATCTCTGGCAGACGTAGAGAAAGCAAGTGTTTGGGACTTTTACGATAAGCTTTTTATAAAATATCTTTTGTAATCGAAAAAGATATGATAAAATAATCGGGTGTGGATTAAAAAGATTTTTACAATATCTTTGGAGACTGTATGGAATATATTATTTTAGGCATTTTTATTGCCTTGCTTTTGTTTTTTCTCATTGTAAATATCCGGGATATGAACCGTTTTGTAGTGCGTGAGTATACGTTTGTTTCCGATAAAATTACCAAAGAGATTACCTTTGCGTTTTTAAGTGATTTACATGATAAGAGATATGGCAAAGGCAATATTAAATTATTGGATGCAATTGAAAACGCCAAGCCGGATGCGCTTCTTGTGGGAGGAGACATGATTGTGGCAAGTCCGGGAGAAGAGAATGCCAACGCCAAAGCTTTTATGCGGGCATTGGCAGAGAAATATACCATATATTACGGCATGGGAAACCATGAATATCGTTCCGATTTGTATCGGGAAAAGTACGGTAAAATGTATGATGAATATATGGGACCTCTGGTAGAGCAGGGAGTTAAGATTCTGCGTAATGAAACGGTTTTTTTGGAGGAATATAATCTCAGGATACGTGGTGCGGAGATTGACCGTAAATATTATAAAAGGTTTGTGGTTCGTCATATGGAGGATACCTATTTGACGGAAATTCTTGGGGAAAATGACGGAAACTGTTATGAAATTCTTCTGGCGCACAATCCTGATTATTTCAAACAATATGCTTCTTATGGGGCAGATTTGACATTGTCCGGTCATGTTCACGGCGGGATTATTCGTCTTCCGTTGGTGGGAGGAATCGCTTCTCCGGCAGTAAGATTTTTTCCGAGATATAACGGTGGCTTATACCAAAAAGAAAATGCCAATATGATTGTAAGCTGTGGCCTTGGAACCCATACCTTGCCCATGCGTATTTTTAATCCGGCAGAATTAATCGTGATTCGGTTAAAGCCCGCTTGCAAAGAAGAATAAAAACGGATAAAATAGAGTGGATTTGTAAAAACGGAGAACTACTATGGCAATACCTGTGAAATTGGAGGTGTTTGAAGGTCCCTTGGACCTTCTCCTTCATTTGATTGAAAAAAATAAAGTAGATATTTATGATATTCCCATTGCAGACATTACCCAGCAGTATCTGGAGTATATTAATCAGATGCATACGGATGATATGAATGTAATGAGTGAGTTTCTTGTAATGGCTGCAACACTGTTGGATATTAAGTGTAAAATGTTGCTTCCGCCGGAAGTCAACGAGGATGGAGAGGAA
>JAZNRC010000063.1:0-53015 GCA_045590555.1 Lachnospiraceae bacterium
CGACAACGAGTCCAATAATCGAAGCCAAATCCACTGCTACTCACCACTCATTTCGCATCAATTTGCAAAAATATCCTTTCTATACGATTTTACTAAATTTTTCACGTCTTGTCTACTTTCTTTTACAATTATTTTCTTTCCGGTAAGCAAAGAAATAACAGTATCGGGAGTTTCTTCCACAACCTCAATCAACTGGTCGTTTACAAGGATTTTTGTTCCGTTCAATCTGGTTAATTCAATCATTTATACTCCCCTTTCCCAAACATTACCATAAAACCTGACAACATTTTATAAAAATGCGAAAAAGCCTACAAATTATTCACATTTATAGGTTCAACAACTACTATATCTAGTATAACATATATTCTTGTAATAAACAACCAGAGGACTATGAAAAATAGTCCTCTGGATATTAATTTAATTATCTCTTAAGATTTACAAGTTCCTCAAGTAAAGTATCGGAAACTGTAATAATACGGCTGTTTGCCTGGAAACCACGCTGGGTTGTAATCATCTCGGTAAATTCTGCCGAAAGGTCAACGTTACTCATTTCCAAAACACCTGTTGACATGTATCCGCCACCTGCGGTTACATCCACACCGATACCGTCAAATTCACCGGAGTTCAAGGTTGCACTGTAAAGGTTGTCGCCTTCTTTCTGCAAACCGGAAGCATTAGAGAATGATGCCACTGCAATCTGTCCGAGAAGTCTGGTCTGACCATTGTCGTAAGATGCATAAATCATACCGTTATTCTGGATGGATACACCTGACAATTCACCGAGCTTACGTCCGGAACCAAGACCTGTCTTATCGCCGGATACCATACCGATGGTAGATGTTTTATTGTTGTTAAACATAGAGGATGCTGTCCAATCGATGGAAACATCACTAAAATGTGTCAAATCTACAGGATTTCCTAATACATCCACTGTATTTGCCGCAAAATCAAGTACACAGGTGTCTGCTCCGTTAATAGACTTAAATTCACCGGTTGCTGTATCATACACCAAAGTATTACCCGAAAGAATGGTGGTAGATGTAATCTGCGCCTGACCATCAGGAGCTACCATAAATTCATAAGTGGTGTTGGGCTTGGTTGTGTCAACACCATACGCTTCTTCAATGGTGATTTCCTTTACAAAATTTGTTCCATCATATGTTGTGTTACCGTCAACAGTAAAATCCTGTGTGAACGAAAAAGAAACATTACCGTCAGCATCCAAAGTTGCATCAAATCCGGTCAAACCTGTCTTATTCAAAACAGTTGCCCAATCATCATCCGTGTCAGAGGTAAGATTATATTCATTACCATCTGCATCTTTATAGTAATAATAATTTCCATTTGTTGCGTCGGTTACATAAATCAAATTAAATGCTTCTTCCAAATCATCCTTGGTAAGTGTTCCTTCGCCATTCATGGTAACGGCATCTCCCGGATTTAACTTACCATTGTTCTGGGTTGCAAGAGCTGTAGGATCAGCTACGGTATATGTAATACCACTTACACGGTTTGCATCATAATCAGAGAATGTCTCTGAAAAACCGGATTTCTTGTAGTATTTATCCTCTGCCTGATTATAAGTAACTTCATCCAATAAAGGCGCAAGCACGGTTTCTTCCAAAACCTTTTCCTGACCGAAGGTTGCAATATCCTTGATACTTCCCACATTGTAACGATCCTTCAAAGATTCATTGGTAGTTCCGTCAAGAATATCAGTTAATTCAACTGTATACTGTCCTTCTTCTTCCAAATTCTTAATCGCAAATTTAGCAGTATAAGAGTAACCAAGTCCGTCATAAATACTTACGCTGATTACCTTACCATCCGCAGAAGCCGCATTGGTATCATTTTTATCAAGAATACCGGATACATAAGCCTTGGTAGTAGCCTCGGGAGGATAAGTTAAATTATCCGCACTCATAATTCTCAAAGGCTCAACAATATCCTGCTTAATGGTCTGAGTCGCAGGATCAACGCCCCAACCCATAACATTATAACCATTGGATGTCATGGCAAGGTTACCGGCTGCATCCACGTAGAAAGAACCATCTCTTGTAAAATAATTATTCATTCCGTCACTCACAATGAAGAAGGAATCACCGGTAATTCTGATATCAAAAGGATTACCTGTCGTCTGGCTCGCACCCGCTGTTGTAATTGCTGTAGAAATCGCACCACTGGTAGAACCAAGACCGATCTGCTTTGCATTCACACCGGCTCTACCGGTTGTTTCATTGGGTCCTGAAGCTGCCTGTGTTGTCTGATACATTAATTCACTGAATGTAATAGACTGAGACTTATATGCAGTTGTATTTACGTTTGCAATGTTGTTACCAATAACGTCCATCTTAACCTGGTGGGTTTTTAAACCTGCTACACCAGAATATAATGCTCTCATCATAATATTTGACCTCCCAAATTTTATTTTGACGTTTTCGTTTCCTCTGTCAGTCAGAAACGTTAGCCTCCTTGTAAGGTCCGGCTATGCAATTACTGCTCCGTCAATATTTGTAAAAATGTTTCCTCTGGCTTCCGTCTGGTCTAGTGCCGTGACTACCGTTTTGTTGGGTACGTTCACGATAAAAGCCAATTCATCCACGATTACCAGAGAATCTTTGATGCCTTTCTGACCTGCATTTCTGGCACCTTCCTGTAATCGTTCCATCTGCGTTTCCGACAGCTCAATATTTCGATCTATCAATCTGCCTGCCGCGTGTTTGGAAAATTTAAGTTCCGTGACCTGATTCTGCTCCGTGGTCCGGCTCAGAACCTCTTGGAATGATAGTCCCGTTCCGATTTGTTGTCTCGGAATTGTTTTGTTTACGGGAAGTTGTCCGTTTACCTGTAGGTTTGAAAGGAATTGACTGTTTTCAATCTTCATCCTCATCCCTCCTTGGATTATTCGGTTACGGGTTCCTCCACATTTTCAGTACCTTCTTCTGTCGTTCCTTCCTTACCTTCTCCGGAAGACTCTTCCTTCTTAGTTGCTTCATTCTTAGCAGCTTCTTCCGCTGCTGCAAGAAGTTCATTTAACTTACTAACATATTCGCTGATTACTTTCTCTTTCTCTTCACCAAGTAATTCTACCTGATAGTCTGTCATCGTAGCATATGTGTTATAAATATTAAGAATGGAAGTTGCATCATTCAAGGTTACCTGCTCAATTTTCGGAAGCTTCTCAAGTTCTTTGTTAATGGTTGAAATTGCTTCAACACCGGCCTGGTACTCATCATCTACAATCTGTACAACATCATCCACGGAATAAAGTGTTCCTTCAATGCTGACATATGCTTTGTTACCCTGGTAACTCACTGATTCAACCTGACCTTGTACCGTAGTAGTCTTACCGGATTCGGAAGTACTCTCTACAATCACTTCTTTACCAACCATTTCAGACGCTCTTGAAAGTGTCATGTTGGCACTCATGTTTTGCATCTGCTCCAATTCTGAGAAAGTTGCGTACTGTGAAATATATTCAGTATTTGAAGTAGGCTGTAAGGGATCCTGATATTTCATCTGCGCTACCAACAACTGTAAAAACGCTTCTTTATCCATTGAGTTTGCGGAATTTGAAGTCTTTGTTTCTTTTTTTGCAATTTGAGATGTATTTGTTACCAATTCTCCATCTACAAAAGGTGCTGCCAAACTCATATATCGTTCCTCCTATGCCTTATAATCTACTGTGTTTCCGTCTGCTTCCATCATTTCTGCTATGAGCTGTTCTTCTTCCGTCAGCTCTTCTTCTGCCCAATCACCGTTCAAATTAATGCTACGGGTTGTGCTTCTTTTTGCCTCAGCCTGTGCCTGTGCATTCTGTTCATTGCTCTGCTGCATATTTTCGTTAAAAGCATGACTTTCAACGGTTACTTCTACAGCGTCCACCTTCATACCCTGTTCTGCAAAGTTTTCTTTTAACTGAATCAACTGTACTTCCAAAGCCGCCTTTACAAGTTCGTTCTGTACTGTAAGTTGTGCAGTTACATTACCCTGCTTAGAGCTTAAGTGAATATGAACCGTGCCGAGATTCTCGGGATTCAACTGCATCTCCACCTCAGAAATTCCGGGCTTGATGTTTGTTTTAATATATTCCCCGATTTGATCGTAAATCTCCTGAGCTTCAAGACTGCCTCCACTTACATTTTGGCTAAAATCCGTTGCTGTCTGATTTACGTTCTGTGTGTTGTTCATCTGAATAGGATTTTCTGCCGACATCTGACTATTCTGTCCGTTTTGATGCTGACTTGTCTTCTCTTCCGAAGCTGATTGATTGCTGTTGGTTTTGGTCATTGTCTCTGCCACGTTTTTATCATCGGCTGATGCCGTAAGGTCTGCATCCGCATTCTTGTCTGTTTGTTTCAAAACAGTTTCCTGCTCCTCGCCTTCCGTAACATCATTTTCAAGATTTCCCGTCGCGACATTTTCATTTCCCACCGTAAAAGTTTCCCTTTGCGGTACCTCTTCCATCATCTTCTCTGCTTCTTCAAACTGTGCAAGTACTTCTTCAAGCTGAACATCGGTCAACTGAAATTCTTTCTGTACATTGCCAAGCAGCTCTTCTGCCATTTGATTCAAATCCTGTAAGATTTGATATACATCTGCATTGGTCAGAAGCTCAACCGGTGTGGCAATCTGCTCAATCTCCATTACCAAAGCCGCCATGCCTTCCTGTGTAAACAACGATGCATCCGTAAGTCCTAAAGTTTCCATTACTGCTTCCAGCTCTTCTATGGAAATGTCAAGCTTTTCGGCAATTTCTCCTTTTAGTTCTTCCGATGCTTTTTTCAGTTCATTTTCAACAACCTCGGCATCCGCATTTTCTTCCGTCTTTACCTCGGTTTTCTGACCGTTCAGTTCGTCCGCCTTCTTGGATATGCTCATTGGTTTCTCAACAGCAGAAGTTTTGCTTGTTAAGTGTTCCTGCTTCTCCAATCCTTCGGTCTTCTCTGCAGCCGTCTGAAAAATCCCTGCAAATTCACCATTTTGGGTATCCATGTTGCCGATATTATTGCTAATGCCTGCAATCATTTCTCCCAGCTGTGTTACTGTTGCACTGGTCATCCAAACTCCTCCTTCCTTATGAATTTTTCAAGGTTCTTCACATATCTAAAGTATTTTATACAAATACCTCATATGCAATCATATATTATATCGGCCTCAATCCACGAATTCTTAACTGTCAGGCTCCATAATTTTTGTAATTTTTGCTGCAACGGCAGGGTCCATTACTCCAAGAATTTTACCCCTGTCATCCGGTTGCATTGCACCCAGAATTTTAGCCGCCAATTCAAGATCATCCGTCATCGCTTCAAAAATTCCGGCAGCTTCCTTGGGTTTCATTTCCGAATATGCCTGTGCATACTTTTCGATTTCTTCACTGTAACTTTCCTGTTTTACCACTTGCTGATAAATCAGCTCTGCGGTTTCCGGATCCATACTCTCGTAATACTCCATATAAGCTTCCGGCCCCGGTCCTTCTTCGCTGTATACTACTTCCTCATAAAATTCCGTTTTAATACGTTGAAATTCCACCTGATTACTCTCAAATGTTTCCAAACGACTCACTTCTGCTTTCAATGCTGCAATCTGTGCCTCATAGGTTTCAATCGTTTCTAACTGACTGTCAATTTGGGATTCGTATACCCTTATCTGATCTACCGCATCAGACAAACTGCTGTATCCGTAATAACTTTCCACATCTTCCGTTTCCGTAATACTGTCAGCCGGTAAAATTTTATTCAAAATCGGAACATCTTTAATTAGGGGTGCCGCCAAATTGGTACCGATTCCCGCTACATCCAATTTAATTAAAAGCACGGTTATTCCCAGCCAAATCACAACCAGCAAAAGCGTAACAAAAAACACGGCCACACCGCTGCCCGGTGAATCAGAATCCAATTCCGCCTCCTGCGCAGCCAGCTCCTTTGCACGTCTTTTTGCCTCTTTCTTCTGTTGCTTCTTTTCAGCTTCCAGTTTTTTTCGCTCCGCTTTAATACGATCGCGCTCTATTTTTTCCTGTCTGTCTTCTTCATGAACTGCCATAGGTTACTCCTTTTACATGGTGTTTCTTGCCGAACGGTAACTGTTCAATTGGTCAATTTCCTTACTTTCCGCCCGATTTTCCTCCTGCAGAAATTCTTCAAAAGCATGCTCTTTTAACTTCTCGTAGGTTCTGGTTTGAGCTCTGGCATCCATCATACGTCTGGTAGTTGCATCCAAAGCTTTTTGAGCTACATTTACAGCAAGACGCTGTTCTTTTTCCAGATTTTCCGTATATTCAATTGCATTCTTGTTGTCAAGAATTTCCTGCACATCAATATTTTCATTACGCAGACGAATCCCCTGTTGAATATAATCTTCTTTTCGTCTGATAATTTGTTCCAAAAGTTCCTGTTCTTCCGTCAGTTTCTGCTGCGCCTGAGCAAACTCAATTTTAGCCTGCTCCTCCAGTTTTGCCTTCATATCAAGAATACTTTGCATGCGAAAACGAAATACCGACATCTGTAACCTCTTTTATCCCAACATATCTTATCCAAATAATTCTTTCATCAAATCCAGTGTTTCTTCGTAGGTAAATTTTTCATCTGTCATCTGACATAAAAAGCCATTTACCTTATTGATATATGTAATTGCCTCATCAATGGCAGGATTACTGCCTTTTTTGTATGCGCCGATATTAATCAAATCTTCCGCATCATTATAAGTCGCCATAATACCCTTAATTCGCGATGCCAGACGTTTCTGTTCCTTATCCGTAATCATGGACATACAACGCGAAATAGACTGCAAAACATCAATTGCCGGATAATGATTCTTATGAGCAAGCTTACGATTGAGCATGATATGCCCGTCTAAAATACTTCTCGCAGTATCCGTAATCGGTTCGTTAAAATCATCACCATCTACCAAAACCGTATAAAGTCCCGTAATAGAACCTTTTTCATTGGTTCCGGCACGTTCAAGAAGTTTAGGCATTTCCGCATATACACTGGGTGGATATCCTCTTGTTACCGGCGGTTCCCCGCTGGCAAGTCCAATCTCTCTCTGTGCCATGGAAAAACGTGTCAGCGAGTCCATCATAAGAAGCACATCTTTTCCTTTATCACGAAAATACTCGGCAATAGCTGTAGCTGTTTTGGCCGCTTTGTTTCTTTCCAAGGCAGGCTTATCCGAAGTTGCCACAACAACAATGGAACGCTTCATACCTTCCTCACCAAGGTCATTTTCAATAAATTCACGAACCTCACGGCCTCGCTCTCCTATCAACGCAATTACGTTGATATCCGCCTTGGTATTTCGCGCGAACATTCCCATCAATGTAGACTTACCGACACCCGAACCGGCAAAAATACCGATACGCTGACCTTTTCCTACGGTAATCAGTCCGTCTACCGCTTTTACTCCCAGCGGCAATACTTCAGAAATAATCTCCCTTTTCATAGGATCCGGTGGCGGTGCCTCCACATCATATGACGCACCGGCAGTAAAAGTTTTACCGTCAAGCGTACGGCCCAATCCGTCCAAAACCTGTCCTAATAAAAAAGGACCAACCTGTACTTTCAAAGTTTTGCCCTGATTCTCCACAAGACAACCAAGCCCTATGCCATTGGTAACCTCAAAAGGCATAAGCAGAGTCTTGTTATCTTTGAATCCTACCACCTCTGCCATAATGGAATTGGATTTATCCTCTTCCGTATAAATACAGCAGATGTCACCAAGGGTAGCATCCGGTCCCGCCGACTCAATGGTCAGTCCCACAACGTTTACTACCCTTCCAAGCTTTTTAAAATAATTCTTTTGTTTTAATTTCTGATATTTTTCCGGATTAATGGTACTCATCAAAAAAACCTATGCTTTTATTGTTGTTCATAACTTAATAACTTTAATTGTTTGCGAAGCTCTTCCATCTGGGTTTTGAAACCACAATCAAAAATTGCTCCATCGGTCTCAATAATGCATTGACCTTTTTTCATACTGAAATCTTCCACGATTTCTACATTCTCCACCGCAATACCCGTGCCGGAAACCAATTCTTTCTTCTGCATGGATACATACGGATAATCATCCTTGGACACGTGTAAAAGAAACTTCTTCACACCTTCCATTTGAAACAAAGTAGAATTAATCAAATGCATGACGATCTCTCTGTGTTCATCCAAGGCAATCCCTAAAACATGTTCATAAACCTCTGTAATTACATCGACAAGATGAGGTTCCAATTCTTCTACCACTCCGCGATAGTCCGCTTCCAGATCCGCTTTCATCTGCTCCAGTTCTTTTGTCTTCTGTTCAAGCTCCGCTTTGCCTTTTTGCAAACCTTCTGCATAGCCCTGCTCTCGTCCCGCTTTAGACGCCTCGTTCTTTATCTCCAAAGCTTCTTTTCTGGCATTGGTCAGAATCTGTTCTGCCTCTTCGTTGGCGGTACGGATAATATCACTGGCCGCCCGGCTGGTAATCTGCATATCTGCTTTACTGCCTCTGTCGGCACTTACCACGCCTTCTTCAAAACCGGAATTTTCTTCCTCCGCATCGTTTAAGAGCACGGCCACCTCCGTTGCCTCGATCCCTTCCGAAAATACTCCTTCCAGTTGTCCCTCAGTATCATTTTCCACGAACTTTGCAATAGACTCCAGCTTTTTGGCAACAATATCATTGCTGTTGATGATGCGTACTTCTCTCTCCTGCACCACGGCATTGGATTTAAAGAAATTACTAGACAATGATTTCGTCACCTCCACCTCTGGAAATTACAATCTCGCCCGAATCTTCTAACTTACGGATGGTATTAACAATTTTTTGCTGAGCCTCTTCTACATCCTTCATTCTTACAGGGCCCATAAATTCCATATCTTCTTTTATCATTACGGCAAGACGTTTGGACATATTGTTAAAAATAGTATTCTGTACTTCTTCGTTGGAACCCTTCAGTGCCACCGCCAAATCATTATTGTCCACGTCACGCAACACACGCTGGATAGCACGGTCGTCCAGAAGCAGAATATCCTCGAATACGAACATCTTCTTGCGAATTTCGTCTGCAAGTTCGGGATCTTCGATTTCCAAAGTTTCCATAATATGCTTCTCGGTACCACGGTCTACGGTATTCAAAATTTCCACTACATGGTCTACACCACCGATAATGGTGTAATCCTGATTTACCAGATTTGCAAGCTTTGATTCCAATATCTTCTCCACTTCCTTGATTACATCGGGGCTGGTTCTGTCCATGGTTGCAATACGCTTAGCAACCTCCACCTGCTGTTCCGGCGACAATGCAGACACAATCATAGCTGACTGCGTAGGTCCCAGATAAGATAAAATCAATGCAATGGTCTGAGGATGTTCATCCTGAATAAAGCTTAACAACTGGCTTGCATCGGTTTTACGTACAAATTCGAAAGGTTTTACCTGAATAGATGCAGTCAGACGATTCAGTACTTCCACAGCCTTATCCGCACCCAAAGCCTTTTCAAGCAATTCTTTTGCATAACCGATACCGCCTTCCGCAATGTACTGTTGCGCCAGACAAACCTCATAAAATTCATTGATGATATTCTCTTTTATCTGAGGAGTTACACTTCTTGTATTGGCAATCTCAAGTGTCAATTCCTCTATTTCTTCCTCTTTTAAATGTTTAAAAATCAGTGCTGACTTCTCCGGTCCCAAAGATATCAAAAGGATTGCCGCTTTTTGAAGTCCTGTAATTCTGTCATCGCCTCTCACTACGGCCTACCCCCAATCTTCACTCAGCCAGTTACGCAAAAGATTCGCAACGGCCTCAGGATTCTCTTCCACAAATTTTTCAATCATCTTTCTGGTCTCAGACTTAGTCTCCAACTCAATATCTTCAAGTGTTTCCGTAGGCATGGACTGTAAAAGATTTTCAACCGAAAGCTCTTCCGGTTCTTCCTCTTCCACCTTATCACGTTTAAAGCTTCTAAGCACAACATAAGCCAAAAGCAACAAAATAATGATAATAAGAACCACTTGTAAAACATCAGTGAATTCAAAGTGAAATGCAGATTCCTTGTCTACGAAGAACGGTTCTTCATAGGCAACAATCGTAATATCTTCCACCGCAATACCACTGGCATCGGATACTACGGAATATAATTCCGGATCCACCTCCAGCTTTTTGCGGTCAGAATTGGCAAGCTTATATTCATCCCACGTAATCCCGTCAAGAAGTCCAAGTTCTTTCGCATCTTCTTCCCGAATGACGTTATATGAAATAGCCGTAACCGCTATAGATGACTGGTCATAAATGATACTTCCGGCAGGAATCTTTTCCACGGTTGTTTCGGAATTGGGCAAATAATCTTTTTCAAATTGTGAAACCGTACTACTGCCGCCTTCCCCTTCACTCCAAACGTAAGTATCGTCACCATTGCTGTCCGTACCGGGCACCATGGCAGTGCCGCCCTCTGTCTCCGCTTCATAAGCAGATTCATGAGATAACACACCCTGCATCTGACCATCTGCGGGCGTATAATTAATTTCGGTTCTTTCCGTTTCGGCAAAGTTTACGGTCAAACTGCTTGCCACCTCAATCAAATCAAATTCATTGGTGCCAAGAAGGACTTTTCTTACCTCGCTACGGATAATCGCCTCAACCTGCTGCTTTAAACCAAGCTGACTGGAGGCATTGCCCACGGAAGACATAGTATCTCCGCCACTGAATAGCAGATTTCCCTGTGTGTCCCAAATAACAATGTGCTCTGTTGTCTCATTACCGATTGCAGTTTTCACTGCATTGGCAATGGCGTTGGCCTGATCAGAGCTGCACGCCGCATTTAGTTTCAATAAAATCTGCGCAAAACTCTCCTCCTGATTGGCAATCAGAGTTCCGTCATCTTTGGGAATATGTAACGTAACGGTGGCTTCTTCAATAAATTCCACATCTTCCAGCATGGCAGTTAATTCCGCTTGCAAATATGCGGTATATAATTTCTCCTTATCAGCTTCCGTGGTAGTCAGACTTCCAGAAACCACATCCGTCAAATTAAAAGTTTCCGTAAGAATGTTATTGGAATTGATTAAAATATTGGCATCAGACAACTGATCCTTATTAATTTCGTAAACCAAACCTTGATTATCTACAACTTTGTAATCATATCCGCCATCTTCCAACAACTGTTTTACCGTTGCAGACTGTGTTGCTGTTTCACAGGTTACCAAAGGCACATATTGCGGTCTGGAAACCACTGTAATCAGAATTGCGAACGCAACAATCAGCCCAAGCAAAGCACCAACAATTGCAGTTTTTTGCTTAGATGAAAATTTGTTCCACCACGCCATAAACCTAGGCGGAATTTCTTTTAGTTTATCGATCAGTTTTTCAACCATTGTTATATCTCCTTAACCAATCAAAGGTTTTTTACAAATTTTAATCCCCGGTCTAACCGCCCGGAATTATATCTGCATCTGCATAATTTCACGATAAGCCTGTATAAATTTATCTCTGACTGCAACCGTATATTGCAATGCCGTGGATGCCTTCTGCAGAGAAATCATCAAATCGTGAGTACTCTCCGTCTCACCTAAAGCAAACTTAATCTCCTCATTCTCAGCATCGGATAAATATGCATTGGTTGTCTGCAGATTATCAATTGCTGAATTCAACATCACCGAAAACATATCACTGCCTTCAGCAACTTTGGTTTTATTGGAATTATACTGTTCCAACGCCTCTGTATTAATTTTATATACAGCTGAAAGATCCATTTCTCATTCTCCTCAAATCAATTGATTACCATTTTAAAAGCACTTTCTCCTATCAAAACCGACATTAAAAATTATGCTTTACCGATATCCAATCCTGCCAGTGCCATAGACTTACTTGCCGAAAAAGCAGTTGCATTGGCCTCATAACCACGGGTTGCATCAATCAGATTGGTCATTTCCGTAATGGTATTCACATTGGGATATGTAACATAACCGGATTCATCCGCATCGGGATGAGAGGGATCATAGACCTTATTCATAGGTGACGTATGGTCCTCCTGCACCGTAGTTACACGCACACCCTTACCTACAGCATTACTAAAAGAACTTGTGGCATTACCAAATACGGTGGCAAAAGATTCATTTCCCGGGCCTTTTGCCTGAAACGTAACTACCTTACGACGATAAGGTGTCCCATCTTCCGTTCTGGTTGTATTAGCATTCGCAACATTCTCTGCGATAACATCCATACGATATCTCTGCGCCGTCAACCCCGATGCACTGATATCAAAAGCATCAAACATACCCATATGTTATTCCCTCCTTACTTACGATGATTTCATTACAATCTGTAAATTTTGAAATTCCTGAGAGATACTGTTCATTAAACCGTTATATTTAATCTGATTTTCAGCAAGATACACATTCTCAGTATCAATATCAACATTATTTCCGTCCAAACGATAAGTCACCTCTGCCGCATCCGTATATGTAGTAGGATTCAAGGTTTTCAGATTCACATTTCCCACCTTGGCATCCATACTGCCTCCGCTGGCACCAAGAATGGCATGACGCAATTCATTCTCAAAAGAAACATCCTGTCTCTTGTATCCGGGTGTTGCCGAGTTTGCAATATTATTACTGATGGCTTCATTACGCTTCCATGACGCATCTGCTGCCTTATCCAATACGTTTATGTAATCAAAAGTGTTGGTATTCAGCATACTAAACCTCCTATATGTGGGCACACTACACCCACCTTATTTTATTATAGTTTATTTCTATAAAAACACAAGCTATTTTTTGAAAAAAACCACTTTATCTTGTGTTTTTTACATTTTTATCCACAAGATGTCCGATTTATGTAAATCAACAAGGGAAAGATGATAAAAAGAACAAAAAAAGGATTTATCGTACTGCACAATAAATCCTTTTATCTTTCTGATTATAAAACAGCTTCCCTGCCGTGTTTTTATAAAATGTGTCAATTAATATATCGACATTTCACACCGGTTTCTTAAGTGGATAAACCTATTTATTCCTGATTCTGTTTTAAGAGACTGATTTCTTCAAAAACCATATCATTCATAACTTTAATATAAGTTCCCTTCATACCGGAGGAACGGGACTCAATAACACCGGCACTCTCTAACTTACGCAAAGCATTCACGATTACGGAACGGGTAATTCCCACACGGTCTGCAATTTTGCTGGCAACCAGCACGCCTTCCATACCCCCCAGTTCATCAAAAACGTGTATAATCGCTTCCAGTTCCGAGCCTGACAAAGTACTGATAGCAGACTTTGCACCGGCAACACGTCTGGATTCTTCCGCCGTTTCCTCGCTGACAGAACGCAAAATTTCCAAACCTACCACACTGGTAGCATATTCACACAAAATAATATCGTCTATTTCATACTCACTGTTATCACGGTATAAAAACAAGGTACCAAGACGTTCTCCCGCAATCACAATAGGTGTAATAACCCCTCTGTATAATGTGCAGTCTGTCTCTTCAAAGCCAAGAGTTCCAAGGTTAACATTTTCTTTGGTGGATAATACGCCAAGAAAACGCTCATTCAGATCCGCATCAATGAAAACACCTTTCTTCTCTCCCAGTAATTCATGAATCGCAGGAACTCTGGGTGTATTACCCATACCGAGAATTTTACCCTTACGACTGATAACAAGCACATTTGATTCCGTTACATCCCGCATCACCTTGCAGATATCGGTAAAAACCACCTTACCCGCATTATTACTGTATAAAAGCTTCACGATTTTTCTTGTCTTGTCCAATAACTGTACGCTACTCATGTTCACTCCACCATGTAATCCAATGTTATCAACCATAAAAAATGGCTATGCAACCACTCACTGCTACATAGCCATTTTAACACAATTATACAAATTGCGCAACATTTCTCGCACTATTTCTCAATTTGTCTGACATAGCCGCATTCCTGTTTCGCGCATACCAACTTACCGCCTTTTGCCAGTAAAACATCTCCGCATTCAGGACATTTTTCATTGGTAGGACGTTGCCAAACCATAAAATTACATTCCGGCGCCTTCTCGCATCCGTAATAGGTACGCCCTTTTTTGGTTTTACGAATCACCACATCTCCGCCGCACTGCGGGCAGGTCACGCCGATTCTCTCCAGAAAAGTCTTGGTATTCCGACATTCGGGGAATCCCGGACATGCAAGAAATTTGCCATGGGGACCATATTTGATAACCATATTACGTCCGCACACCTCGCAGATTTCATCAGAAACTTCATCCGCTATCTTTACTTCGCCCAGCTCTTTCTCTGCCTGTTTTACGGCTTCATCCAAATCAGGATAGAAATTGGACACTACAGTCTTCCACTGCACGGTCCCCTCTTCCACCTTATCAAGTAAAGCCTCCATATATGCAGTAAAATTCACATCCACAATACTGGGAAAAGCTTCTTTCATCATATTGTTAACCACCTGCCCGATTTCGGATACATAGAGATTTTTATTCTCTTTAATAACATAGCGACGGGCAATAATTGTGGTAATGGTAGGTGCATAGGTACTGGGACGACCGATTCCCAACTCCTCCAAGGCACGCACCAGTGCAGCCTCCGTAAAATGTGCAGGGGGCTGTGTAAAATGCTGTTGTTCTTCAAAACCTTCAAACGCAAGCACGGTATCTTTGGTAATGGAATTTAATAACGCATTGTTCTCCGCCTTCTCGTCATCATCCTGCATATAAACACTGCGATAACCGTCAAAAGCCACTTTGGAACCGCTGACACGGAAAGAATACACTCCGCCTTTGATACGTACTGCCACCGTTTCAAATACAGCCGGCGTCATACGACTTGCCACGAAACGCTTCCAAATCAACTGATACAAACGGAACTGATCTCTGGATAAAGATTCTTTCAAACGTTCCGGCGTCATTGCAATATCCGTAGGACGGATAGCTTCATGGGCATCCTGAATACGTTTTTCCTCTTTTTTACCATTTTCCTCTTTTAATACATAGGCTTCTCCATAAGTATCTTCTATATATAATGCCGCGGCAGCTTTCGCTTCCTCAGACACTCTGGTAGAATCGGTACGAAGGTAGGTAATTACACCCACGGTACCATTCCCTTTAATATCAATACCTTCATATAACTGCTGGGCAATCCGCATGGTTTTCTGAGTAGCAAAACCCAATACCTTGCTGGCCTCCTGTTGCAATGTGGATGTTGTAAAAGGAAGGGGGGCTTTTTTACTGCGTTCCCCTGTTTTTACATCCTCAACTACATATTCAGCACCCTTAAGCGCATTTTTAACAGCTTCTACATCCTTTTTAGAGCCCAATTCAAGCTTTTTATCATCCTTGCCGTAAAAAGATGCCACTAAAGGCTTTTTGCTTCCTTCTAAACCAAATGAAGCATTCATGGACCAATACTCCTTAGGAATAAAAGCATCAATTTCTTCTTCTCGGTCACAAATAATACGCAATGCAACGGACTGAACACGACCGGCACTTAAACCTCTTTTTACTTTTGCCCATAAAACAGGCGAAATACGATAGCCTACCATTCTGTCCAGAATTCTTCTGGTCTGCTGTGCATCTACCAGATTCATATCAATTTCTCTGGCATTTTTTAATGATTCTTTTACCGCATTCTTGGTAATCTCATTAAAAGCAATACGATACACCTTCTTATCTGCCAGTTTCAAAGCTTCATATAAATGCCACGAAATTGCTTCCCCCTCGCGGTCAGGGTCAGTTGCAAGATAAATCTTCTCCGCCTTCTTTACTTCTTTACGAAGTGCAGACAACACATCGCCTTTTCCTCTGATAGTAATATATTTGGGTTCATAATCGTTCTCAACATCAACACCCAACTGACTCTTGGGTAAATCTCTCACATGACCGTTACTTGCCAGGACTTCATATTGATTTCCCAAAAATTTCTTAATTGTTTTCACCTTGGCAGGTGACTCCACAATTACCAGATACTTTGCCATATCTTTTCCCCTACTCACTCTATCCTAATACCCCATCTTAGGGTAACCGATTACAACAATACACCAATTTTTTTTAACTTGCAAGGAAAATTTTATAAAGTCACAAAAAAAATACTAATTCACCTTGAGTTGTTCTTTGATGGGCCAATCCTGTTTCTGCCCATAAATATCTTCTCTGGCATAAATAAATCGGTCATTATAGTCTATAATGAACTTGTCGGGTTTATACACTTCAAATCGATAAACCGGATAATATCCGGGCATTTCCTCCTCAATGGGTAATGCTCCCACTACAAAGGAATGTCCTACTATGAATTCCGGATATCCGTATGCGGCAATTTCTTCCAGAAGTTCCTCCTGCAAGGCTTCCTCTGACAGAATCTGTTGATTATAGGAAATCTCTTTATTACCGCGGTTGTGATTATAAAAAATATTCTCATCAAAATAAGCAAGACAGTCAAAAAACTGGGTTACGGAGGGAATATGGCGATACTTGGATGCATCCGTATAATCCTCAGCTGTTTCAAAAGGACCGACTCCCAGCACATCCCACTGTAACATGCAATTCCCTTGATCAGCCCCCACTTCCACAATTCCTTCTGCCAGATCTTTGGTATACCAGGTAGTTTTAGTCACATCAGTGCAGGCACAAAATACACTCCACGCGAGAGACATACCCAGGCAGAGCCCAAGAGCGAAGCGCGGCAATAGTTTACATAACTTTTCTTTTCCATCCTTAAATTTTTGGAAACACTTCGGTGATTCTTTTATGGCAATTTCATCTTTCTCCTGCAATGCACACCAAAAGACAAAAATCAGGAACAGATGAATCAAACCTATATGATGATACCAAAAATATACAGCTGCCGAGAACAGCGAAAACATGCAATAAGGTATGATAAGCAAAAGAAGTTTACGATATTTTCTTGCAAAATATACCAAAAAGACCACTACCGTCAACCCTATCAACAAGTTTACATAAGATGTCATTCCTCCATTTACAATGCCCGGTGCGTAATTTTGCAATCTGGCATCCATTCCGGTGTCCAGAAACATGGCATCTGCCGGACCAAGAATCAGCATGTAAATCAACCCATATAATATAGTAGAAACAGAAAATACCGCTACACTATTGGTATCCTCTTTCGGAATCATCAAAAGAAGCTGTCCCACATTACAAATCAGAAGTATAGACATTGCAATAATCTGCCCGCTATAATTCTTTTTTATCATTGTAAAAAGTTCAATAAGCCATACAATACAGATTCCGGCCGCCAATGCCATTCCGTAGGCACTGCTTGCACACAGAAGCATTAACGCCGCCATCAGCCGATAAGGCTTCTCAGCCCTGCTTTTATAAGCCATTGCTACCAGACACAGTCCCAACATAGTCATACAGTAGGGACGCACAACAATACTATAACGGAAGAATATATAATAAGTAAAAGGCAAAAGGCATTTTACAACTTTCGGAAAAGGCGAGCGGAACACAATCAGCCCTACGGAAGCAACACAAAAAACCGCACCCGGTATCCGCAACCCTATCTCAAAGGGCACACCACTTTTGGCAAAAATTGCTAATATCAGATGCCAAAAAGGAGGATGCCCCTCATAGTGCGGAATTTCAAATATAAGTTCCCACCAGGATGCATCTCTGGCAATCATCCACGCCTGAGCTTCATCATACATAGGTTCATGAAAAAAGGACACTGCAATGTATGCCAAAACAAAAGCTATGAATGCCACCCATTCCCACGGCAGTTCTTTCTTTTTTAATCTATCTGTCATTTGTTTACTTTCCTTTGAAATTTATACACTATTCAACAAAACCGTTACGAATCTGTTCATAAATTGGCCAGTCTTCTCTTGTTAAATAGATATCTTCTCTCACATATACAAAACTTCTTGCATACAAAGCATTATATTTATTGATACGATAACAAATCGTTCCGTATACGGGAATATACTGATGTTGCGTCACATCAAGTCCCATCATACCAAGAATCTCCGGTTCCCCTATGATCACATCCGGATATCCGTGTTCTTCACCGAGATTATGAAGATATTCCACACTCTCTTCCTGAGACATCATATCATGCTCCACATATCGTATATCATCATTACCATCGTTAAAATTATAGATATAATTTTCTCCGTCTTCCGCATAAGCAAGAATATCCACAAAATTGCACATTTTAACATACTGGTAATAATCCTTGGCATCCAATTGCTTTACCTCAATTACCACCTCATAACCGCCGTCTTCTGTTTCAATCACACCCTCAGGGATTGACTCTTCCACAGGAGCCGCTGCACCCATATGCTCATAAGTCCACTGATTGGCAACTTCTAAATCTGTCAATCCGTACTCTTCCATCATATTGGCCAAATCCTTGGCATACCACACAGAATAACGGATATCATTCCGCACTGCCGAGAAGGTCCAGAACAAAGACATACCCAAGGCCAATGCAACAATAAAATACCCCATCTTCATACATATTTTAGGGCTGTCTTTCTCGAGTTTCAGCAAAAAGCCCGGAAGCTTTAATTCTTCGGGACGGTCTGCTATTGCACACCAGAAAACAAACAAAACAAACAAAGGCACAATACCGATGTGATGGTTATAGAAATATCCCAATGCCGCATAGCCGGCAAAAGCCACAAACGGCACAATAAACAGAGATTTTTTACGGAATATATGTAATGTTGTAAATATAACAAAATAAATGATAATAGAAACAAAAATACACAATAATGTAGCGTAATCCGAAGAAATAATATAATCCGTCTGCTGCAATCTTCCGGTCAGAGAAATATCTGTAAGCAAAGCGTCCGCCGGAAGAACCAGGAAGGTATAGATCAAACAACGAATCTCTGAAAACTCTACAACTCTCACCTGTGCAAAGGCATTGTCTGCCGGCCATATAATTGCCAGAAGTCCTACTGCCAGAAACAGAATGGTAAAAAGTAACCATGTTCTTGCATCCTTTACTGCTCTTTGTACAAAACCTTTTCCTTTTATCTCTTTGATAATCTCAACCGTCCAGATAAGACAGAGGGTACCTGCAAACAGAATGCCGTAGGCACTGCTCATACACAACAAGAAAAGTGCTGCAATATAACGGGCAGGTTTCTGATTTCTTTCTTTATAAAAGTATGCTGATAACACAAATCCCAGAAACATCATGGAATAAGGTCTGCAAATTACCGTATATTGATAAAAAAGGAAGTATGTAAAAGGAATCAGACAACGAATCCACTTCTTAAAAGGAGCCTTAAAAATCACCAAATACGCCGCAAGAGAAGAAAATAACAATGTAGGAATACGAAGTCCTATCTCCATAGGCACACCTGTTTTAGCAAACAAAGCCAATATCAAAGTCCAAAAAGGCGGATGCCCCTCAAAATGCGGCAGCTGCCATATCATCTCACCGATACTTGCATCCGTTGCAACCATCCAAGCCTGAATCTCATCATACCAAGGCTCATGATAGACAAAAAGTACCACAGATAATACAACAAAAAGTATCATCGCTCCCCACTCTGCCAGCTTGTCCTTGCATTTATCTGCAATACATGAATTCACCGTATCTTTTTGTTCGGTATCCGTCTTCACTTCCACCGGCATATTTTCTTTCTTTTCTTCCATATTACAACCCGCCTTCCGCTTATTTGTATTCGTTTTACATTATATATGAAAGCATTGGGAAAAGCAATAAAGGAACTGTCCGAAGACAGTTCCTTAAAAATATATATTAAATTAAAAATTATCTGCAGTAGGATATGCTGTTCTTTTCCATGTAGATGCATTACCCATAGTATCAGTATAAGTATTACCACCCTTATATGAATCAAAACTAACGCCTTGCAAACAAAGATTAAAGTCAACAACATCACATGACCTTGTTTTGAAGGCATCATTACCAGTACCGTCATCAATGTATAAAATTACAGCAAGACGTTTATTTCCGCCGGTAAAATCTCCGGAATAAGCACTTGGCGAACTGTCAGACATCTTTTCTGTCTGATGAATAACAAGAGCTCCGCTTTCTTCATCTACAGCTACTTTAATATTCAACCACCAATTGGAACCTTCAGCTACACGTCCTAAGCTGGGCGCTGCATCCATACCAACCTCCTTAATGGTATGGAACTGAGGATCTTTCGACCATTTCTCAGCATTACCTTCATATACACAATCGCCATCATCGGAATAAGCCACAACACCGAAACGAATCTTGTAATCTGTAGTATTAAGCATCATACCCAAATCCACACCCGTAGGTTGCACATATGCAACATACTTTTCGTCATCACCCGGGCTGGTAGGTGTCAACAAAATACAATATCCGCTGGCATTAGGACTACCGCTATCCGTCTTTAACTTATACGTAACTTTTTCTGTATAGAAAACAAGTTTAACATTAACAGCCTCATTAATTGAAGTCGTCTTAGGATCATCTAATAACTTACCTTTAATATAATACTCCGTATTATCTTTGGCAATGCCTTCATCCCAGTTATCCAAATTATTTAACCATGTACTGGTTCTAAGGAAACCTGTCGTGGTTCCCGGAGTAGCTGGATATGTAATACTTGAAGGTTCAATTGCTTTTGACAAATGTGTATTGGATGTATCGTTATTATATGCAACATTAATAAATTCATATCGATTTGTCAATTCAGATGATGCATTAATATAAGATGTATCAAAGTTATAATCTTTCTTTAAATCAATAATATCATAACGTCTTACATTCACATAAATAACCTCTTCAGATGTTGAAGAAGACATACCGGAACCGGTACCATCTAATTGCTGTACTTTTGTATTTTCTATTGCATTTCTATAATACACATCTTTAACAGCAGTATATTTATATCCTTGATTATTCATAGTAACATTCACTGTTACCTTATTATCGCAAGCCACTTCCGAAGTATTGGTAGAGATTCCATCAATCGAAAAACCCTCTACATACTCAGCCATTAATGACCACCCGCCACTTCCGGATTGATACTGAATCGTAGACTCGCTGGAATCATATTTTAACTGATGAGACACTCCATGATTCACAATCGTATAAACTCCTGTGGAAGAATTATAACTTACAGACGTATCTGCATCCACTAACAGTTCTTCAATCTGGTTAGCAACAATCTGGGCTTCCGTCTGCACATTTACTTCGAAATTACCATTACGATATGATACAGATGTAGCTCGCATAATGGATACTACACCAGCCATTACCAAAGCCAGAATAAAAATAGCCAACAATAATTCCACCAAGGAATAACCTTTATTATTTCCTGCTTTCATCGTCTCCTCCTTTAATTATATACAAAATCGCATTTACCGGTTGCATGATATAAACGAATCTTTGCTTCTTTATCCCCATTGGTTATGATAATATACTCACATGCTACTGAACTTGCAAAAGCCCCTGATGCCTTATCATATTTTATAATAAGACTGTCTCCATCTTCAAGTGCGGTAGCTGAGGACTCGCCTTTATCAATATAAGATACCACTGCCGGCTTGGATATAAATGAAACACTTAATTCTTCTCTGTCATCTACGCTTGGATCCCCTACGAAATAATAATACTCATTCCCTTCGCAATATATCTCAATCTGAGTATTACCACCTTTTCCCATGGTTGTTGCTCTTGCCTGATTCATGGTGGTATGCAACTTATCGCCGGCTTTATTAACATTGGTTCTGGATACCAGACCAATGGTCAAGCCCACCAATCCCATCAGAATCGCTGCAATGGCAATCACGAGAATCAGTTCCACATAGGAGAAACCCTTATTATTCTTCCTCATAAGTTCCTCCTATTCCTTCACCCAGTTATCATAACCGACTGCAACCTGAACTTCAATATCACCATCTGCGCCATTTGTTCCGTAATTGATAATATTATTAATTGCCTTGTTTGGATCCTCTACAAACATGTCACTTACTTTAATATCAGAACCACTCGGTCCCGGAATAGTATATCCCTTTGCCGGATCAATCATATTATCAAACACCTCTGAGCCCAGCTGTGTGTAGGAGAATGTCTTAGAGTTCGTATAAGTAACCGATGCCTGACAAATAAATGTAGAATGCACATTACTACCATCATTAAACTGATATGATGTAGATGCATCTTTTTGCTTATATCCCAAGAAAATTAAATTATTTTTAAAATCATCAGCGTTGATAGTTCCACCTTTGAAAAATGCTTCCGCATTATAACCCATACCATATTCAGACTGCGTATTTCCAACGCTTATATCTTGTGAGTTATAATCATATAATGATTTACCACCATCTTTTTTAAGAATCTGAGCAAGGATACCATCATTTGTAGTTGCAGAAGCACCATCATTCAATCCCAGTGCCCCTAAAAGGCTCTTATAATTTGTAGTTGTAATTGTCTTCACATGTGCTGTCAACAAATCATTCGGAATAAGATTCTTCTGATTACCGGCTGTACCGGCAGCTTTGGTCGGTGTTGCCGGTCTTGCCGTTAACACAACGCCATAGGTATCAACTCCTACAGTCTTAGGATTATCTCCCTCCGGAAAATAAAGATTACCATTACAAAGAAGAGAACCATTTCCATTCACATAAATATTACCAAGAACCGTAAGGCTACCACTAATAATATTTAACACAGCATTACCTTCAACAATAATATCACCGTATACAATCATATTATCGCCAACCAAAGTAAATACGGTATCACCCGAGAGATGTAATGCCGGAAACTCGCCAAGGCTTGAAGGAATCGGATCTTCTTTTCCGTCAGCATCCAAGTCTCCGCCATAAACATACTTACCGGAAGAAAGGAAAACATTACCATACATGGTGACACGTGCAGGCGGAGCAGTACTTGCGTCCATAGGAGTATCCATGATAACACTAAATTCTCCAACTCCACCCGGATCGGTAGGTACATTCGACGATTTAAAACGATATACCAAATCCGTGGTAATCTTATTCACATAATTACCCTCTTTATCAAACTGCTCAATTACAACACCACTCAAAGTAACCATAGTAACAGTAGGGTCTTCAGGTGCCGTACTCGTTACAAAATTAGAAATTGTTGTATCTGTAATCGCTGTAGAAAACTTAACCGTCATATCAGCCTGTGATGCGTTATCTTTACGCACACGTCTCTTACCGGTGCTGGCATCATATTCCAATACATTAAGAGTTGCATTCGTTTCTATAGCAGGCACGGAAGAAATATCCGTATACACAAGCTTTGCCAAAGCAGTAGGATTATATCTTGGTGTAGTCGCACCATCCGGTACACCAACCAACGTTTTCAATGTTCCTTCCGGATCGGAAGAAGCATTGGCAATACCATTTCGAATCGAAGTAGACAAAACAACCATATCATGCTCTGTTCCGTAGAAATTTGTCTTGGATTCATAGTTTACAACCTTCATCTTGTAATTGGAATAAGCCATATACAACAATGAACTTGCAAGAATTGCAATGAATGCAATTGCAATCATAACAGAAACCAGTGCGGCACCTCTGTTATCCTTCAAATACTTCTTATTCATTCCTAAGCCCTCCTATTGATTCTCTACTGCTCCATTAATGGAGATTAACTTTGTTCCAAAATTTCTATATTGTGTCGAAACGGAACCATCCGATGCGTTCACCTGAACTTCTTCGTCCTCATACACATCAATGGTAACATCATATGTATAATACTTATCACTGGTATTCCCCCTCGGTTCAAACCACACAATCATATCAAACTTATATCCGTTACTGGGAACATTAAACAACGCCAATCCCAAACTATTGGAACCGGCCGGCTTAAGATAGAAAACATATTGATCTCCCGTACCTACTACCATTCCTCCGCCTTCCGCATGCGACACAAAGTCGGAATAATTTGTCGCCGAAGAACCACTCAGCTGTGAATGACAAGCAAAACTCAATGCCGGAATTCTTGTTTTAATGCCTGAAGTATCGGTAAAAATCGCCTCTACACCATCCGTTCCGGAAAACTTACAAGCACTGATATACTCCATTGTAACCGTCGCCGCATCCGTTGCCGCCATTAACTGTTTGGAATTATTGTTAATCTGGGATGTAGTAATAAACACTCTAAAGATTGGCGCTGCTACCAATGCCAGAATAACAATAGCAAGCAGTAATTCAATAAACGAAAAACCCTTATTATTCTTCTTAACAGTTCTTTTTTCCCTTTTTTTCACAAACACACCTCCGTCTTTTTTACAAACTTCACTTGAACTCTTATTAAGAGACAACGTATTACCCTTTAATAAAAACTCAAATTAGTAACTTCTTATTTAAATAACTATAACATCCCCTGCGGCATCCAAGATGCCGCAAGGAATGTTCTAAATTATTCTTCTGTTTCTGTTTCTGCTTCGCCTTCGCCCTCTTCTTCAAGCTGTTCTCTCAGCTCTTCATCTGAAATATAGGTGCCGAAGATACTTTCATTGCCATGATCCATTGCCGGAATCTTAGCTGCCGGTAATTCTCTGCCGTCTCCGGTAATTGCAAACTGATCCAAGATAACAGATCCGCCCACCTTTCCGGTTGCGGGATCGTATCCAATGGTAACAGAGGATACTACCATTCTGTAGTCATTGGTTAACGTAAAGTCGAGGAACTTCTTGATGGTCTCATAATCACACTTATAAGAAATTGTAGTCTGATTCTTAACAGCATCCATTGCGCCGATAACCGTTCCGTCTTCTCCGACAGTACCTGCTGAGATAGGAGTAACCATATCATAACCAAATCCGATTGTACTCATCTCCATGGGGAAAGTCAATTCAATGTCTCTTAAGAACATGATAATGTTTTCCTGACGAATTCCGGGTGCATAAGACTCAATGATTGCTTCACGTTCTGTGGTCAATCTGTCAATTTCTGAAAGATAGAACTCTCTCTGCTCATTCAATGCGCACAAAGCATCATATCTGCTCTGTAAAGTTGCGATCTCACCTTCAACAGCCACCTGCTTTTCACCTGTGGGTTTGATTAAAAACACATAAGGCAACGCAATAACTGCAGCAATCAAAAGAATGACAATAATCTTTTTATCTCTATCGCTAATTTTCATTACTGTGCCCCTCCTTCCACTTCGGTTTCTTCAACAGGTTCAGCAAGCTGACATGAGAACGAATATGTAACAATTGTATTGATATATTCTTCTGTATCAATGCCCTGTTCCTCTAATGCAGCAAGAATATCTTCTTCTGTTCCGCGGATGTAACCGCTGCTTTCTGCAATAGCCGGAATATTAAATGTCTGAACATAATCAAGCTTCTTAATCTCAACAATCATATCTGCAACAGCTTCTTTACTGGGTGCTGTTACGGTGAATGCCACGGTACCGCCCGAAGCTGAAAATCCATCAATAATCATAGTCGTAGGAAGAATTCTTTCCAAGTCGGTAATGAACTGCAACACAAGTTCGTTGTTTGAATTGGTAGAATCCGCAAAATCTTTTACTGCCTGATATGCCGCTGCAGCATTATCATAGTTAAGTTTAATTTGCTCTACATCTTCAATCGCTTTAATATTTGCCTCTAACAATTCCTTCTCGGCAACTTTACCATAGTAAGCAATCATAGTCCATGTCACCCAGCCAACTACACCAACGATAGAAACCGCAAGGATTGCATATAAAATCTTATCTGCAGTCTTAGATACATTCTCTTTCGTCTTGCCTCTGTTAAGATTTAATCCGATAGGATTCAAAACAGCACCAAAGTTAGCAAGATAACGAAGTGCAGTTTCACTGGTTAAGTATGATTTACTTCCTGCCTTAATACCCTGCAAGGTAGAGAAATGAGTTACCTGAGCACCCAACTCCTGTCTTAAGACATCGTCAATACCTGCAATCGCAGAACCTTCACCAAATACACGGATACCATCAATAATACGGTCCGGATTACGGCTTCTGTGGTATTCTACGATACGACCGATACTACTAATCAAGTAACGAACTGCTTCCGCATATTCTTCTTCTGTTACCTGACGGTCAAGCATATCTCGGTTAGAAAGCAACGTCTTTGCTTCCTTCTCTGTTAACTTCTTAATCTCCATCATGGAGTTAATAACCGCGTTCTTACCATAAGGTACGCTACGCTGTAAGATGACTGACTTACCACTCATAACGTTAACGAAGGTCATATCCTTCTCAATCTGTAATACGAGTTCGGTATCGCCTTCTTTCATCTGTAAACTCAACAACTGAAGTACTGAGTTACCAACATAGTCGATATCTTCTACTGTTAATCTTAATTCATCTGCCAATTCATAGTAACATTCCACTAAATCACGAGGAGCAGCAACTGCTGTCAAACGCAGCTTCTTGCCTTCCACATCCTGAAATGTTTCCATAATCGTATGCGCAAAAAGGAAATCACCTGTGGTACTCATAGGGAAGTACTCACCTGAGTTTGCCTCCAAAATTGCTGCAATTTTTTTGTCTCCGCGAACATAAGGAATTACAACTTCCTTATTCGCAATTTTCTTGGAAGAAATTGTAAAGATAACTTTACTTGCTGAGAATCCTCTTCCAAATACGCAACCCCTGATTGCTTCTGCAATTGCCGGAACATCAGTAAGGTAACCGTCGTCCATGGCACCTGTCGGTGTGGCAACTTCTGTTGCGTTATTAACTACAACCAAGGTCGCAGACTTCTTAACAACTTCACAGACACGAGTTACTTCGTTTCCAACGTAAATGGACAATAATTTCTGTTCCATTCTCTTGTTCCCCTTTCATGTAAGAATCTTAGTATATTTTGACTAAACCGGCAAAGCCGAATTTATTCCGTAAGTTATTACACCTGAAAAAGTGTAAGATACCACTTGATAATAGGTTCACCAAACAATATGGTAAGATAAATACCTGCCGCAAGGTAAGGTCCAAACGCAAGTACATGCTCTTTTTTCTTAATAAAAATCATTTTGCCAATATGTATCACCGAACCAAGCACACATCCGATCATCATGGCAAGAATAATCGACTTCCAACCAAGAAGAAGTCCTGCCGCTGCCATCAGTTTCACATCTCCGCCGCCCATGCCGCGACCTTTGGTAACCCAGACAATGAGTAAAAAGAACAGGCTCACCGCAAAAAAACCAATGACATATTCATACCAGTGCGTATAATCCAATATCAACCTAATCAAGCCCAGTATTGCAATAAAAACATTGCAACCAAAAGGAATTTCCATGGTTCTCTCATCGATAACCGTAATTACAATCAATACGGATGTACAAATGCAGAACAATATGCTGTTCCAACTAAGTCCGTGCACCAATACTACTGCAATCCACAAAACGGCATTCAGTGCTTCCACAATAGGATACTGCCATGATAGTTTCTTCTTACAGCTACGGCACTTACCGCCCTGGATTAAAAAACTGAACAACGGAATCAATTCATACCATTGAAGCACATGACCGCAATACATACAATGGGAACGTTCTACTGCAATATCTTCTTTCTTGGGAATTCTGAAAATACACACATTCAGAAAGCTTCCAACTGCGATTCCCATCATTCCGATAAGTACCAACAGAACAATGATTCCATTCCTTCCAATTGCCATTAAATCTGCCATGCCGTCTCCTGTAAAAAATAGGCTTTTCTGTATTTTTACACACCTACCCAGTTATAAGAATTATAACAAATTCACCCTATATCAGCAAGTAAAAATAGTATTTTTCTAAAAGCGCATTTTATCTTTGTTAGTTTTTCACAATTAAATTGCAATGTTTTTGTCGATTTGTAACATCATAATTACAGAACTTTGTTCAAAACGGCCACAACAGGGGTCTTAGGCAATACTTTTGCAAGCAAACGAAAGGCTCCAATATGCGGTCCATCCACCGAAACAGCCTTGTGAAGCGCCGCATCTCCCAATGCCCGGCGCACAACCGTTTCCGGCGTATTCATCATGGATTTTTTAAAAGGACTGATGCCTTTGCCGTATCGTTCACTCACATCGAAAAAGGGTGTATTGACGGGTCCCGGACAAACTGCCAAAACATGAATACCTTTACTTTTTAATTCCGCACGAAGTGCTCTGGAAAAATTAAGTACATACGCTTTGCTTGCACCATATACGGAATACCCCGGAAACGGCAAAAATGCCGCACTGGATGCAAGATTAATAATATGACTCCCCCGCCGCATAAAAGGAAGGCACAATGAAGTCATATCCGTTAAAGCCTCACAGTTCAATCGAATCATAGCAGCCTGGTCTTTCGCTGTCATCTCCGCGAACTTACCATGCAGACCCATTCCCGCGCTCTGAAAAAGCATACGAATATTAGGATTCAGTTTATATAATACATCTTCAAACTCTTCCATATCGGTCTGTTTGGTAACATCCATGGCAAACGTTCTCACGCCATGTTTTAATTTGCGTTGCAGTTCCAGAAGTTTTTCTTCCCTTCTTCCTATAATCCAGATTTCATCCAGACTTGTAAATCTCCTGTCTATCTGAATTGCCGCCTCATACCCGATTCCGGAAGTCGCCCCGGTAATAATTGCCACTTTCATCATTTTATCTCCTTCCCCGTTAAAACTTCTCGCCATGGTAGCTTTTGTATCCTTCACCAAAAATCTCACTGGCGCTGGTAATAATCATAAAAGCCCCTGTATCCACAGCTTTTACCACTTCTTCCACCTTGGGTGCCACACGTTTTCGTGCCACACACATGATAATCTGCTTCTTTTTATCCGTATAAGCCCCCACGCCTTCCAGATAAGTTACACCCATATCCAAATCTTCCATAAGTTGTTTGGCGATTTGCTCCTGCTTATCACTGATAATGTAAATAAGTTTTGCTTCGTCCTTGCCATAGAGAACCAAATCCAATACCCAACTGGTAATCATAATGGCAATCACTGCATACATTGCTTTCTCAAAATCCCGGAACACCAGAAGCGAACCCGAAATTACAATCAGATCCACAATCAAAAACAAAGAACCCGTTTTCAGATGAGGATGTTTTATGCGCAAAAGCCGCACCACAATATCCGTCCCGCCGGTAGTCAATCCGCTTTTTAATACGGTTCCTAAGCCTACCGCAATGCAGATACCACCTGCCACAGCCGCTAACAACAAGTCCGTAGTGACAGGTTCCAAATGCTCAAACAAATTAGTAAAAACGGTAATCAACACCAACGCCGACAAGGTTCCTGCCACAAATCGCCAGCCAAACTTCTTCCATGCAATAACCAAAAGAGGAATGTTAAGTAAAAGTATCAGCGTACCTGTTTCCACATGTATCAGTCTGTTTAAAAGAACAGAGATACCCGTTACTCCACCTGGCGCCAGATTATTTGGATCCAAAAATAATGCAACGCCGGCAGAATAAATACCGGTTGCCAAAATCACCTTAATTATCCTGTAAATTATTTTAATTATCTTATTTTCCTTCTTACTTCTTTTCTCCATATAATCGCCCCGTTTCCGATTTACTCTAATCTCATCTTCTCCGGCATTGATACTTTTTGCTTTTTTAATACCAAAAACAGGCAAGCCCTTGTTTTATCTAGCATACCTGTTTTTGTTATAAAATATTCCGTTACTCAATATCAAACAGCGCATTTACAAACTGCTCACTGTCGAATTTCTGCAAATCTTCAATGGTCTCGCCCACACCAATGTATTTCACAGGCACCTTAAGTTCAGACTGGATTGCAACCGCAATACCACCCTTAGCCGTACCGTCCATCTTGGTAAGAATAATGCCGGTAAGGTCTGTCACTTCGCCAAACTCTCTTGCCTGCATTAAAGCATTCTGCCCCGTGGTTCCGTCCAAAACAATCAAATTCTCGCGATGGGCATTCGGAAACTCTCTCTCAATAATGCGGTTAATCTTTTTTAACTCTTCCATAAGGTTACGCTTATTATGAAGACGTCCTGCAGTATCACAGATTAGCACATCCACATTTCTGGACTTTGCCGCACTAACCGCATCATAAATAACGCTGGCAGGGTCAGAGCCGGTATTTGCTTTGATAATCTCCACACCCGCTCTGTTGGACCACTCCTCCAGCTGCTCCACTGCAGCCGCGCGAAAGGTATCCGCAGCCGCAATTAACACACGTTTGCCTTTGTCTTTTAACTTGCCGGCAAGCTTTCCTACGGAAGTTGTTTTACCAACACCGTTTACACCGATAACCAGAATAACCGACCGGGTATTCTCAAACTCATAGGCGGTCTCCCCCACCTTCATCTGTTCCTTGATATTCTCAATCAAAAGTTCTCTGCACTCTTGCGGCTCCTTAATACGTTGCTCTTTTACCTGTTTGCGCAAACGTTCCATAATCTCACCGGTAGCATTTACACCGATATCACCCATAATGAGCACTTCTTCCAGTTCCTCATAGAAATCTTCATCTATCTGTGAGTACCCCTTGAAAACCGAGTCCATCCCGTGCACAATATTATTTCTTGTCTTCGTAAGTCCCTGTTTTAACCGGCTAAAAAAGCCCTTCTTTTCCTCACTCATAAAAGACCTGCCTTTCTGTTACACTTCGCCTCTTTTACAATTATATGCACTAAAAAACAACCTACTTCTCGTTCTTCTGTAAATCTACGCTGACCAGAGTAGATACACCCTTCTCCTGCATGGTGATACCATAGAGCTGGTTCGCCTGATCCATGGTTCCTCGTCTGTGGGTAATGACAATAAACTGCGTAGACTTGGTCATCTTGTGAAGATACTTTGCAAAGCGGTCTACGTTGCTTTCATCCAATGCAGCTTCAATTTCGTCTAAAAGACAGAAGGGCGAAGGCTTTAAGTTCTGAATTGCAAATAAAAGCGAAATCGCCGTCAATGCCTTCTCACCACCGGATAACTGCATCATGTTCTGCAGTTTCTTTCCGGGAGGCTGGGCAATAATCTTGATACCTGCTTCCAGAATATCGTCATCATCCATAAGCTCTAAGTTTGCCTGGCCGCCGCCAAAAAGTTCCTTAAACACCTTGTCAAACTCGTGATCAATCTCTGCAAAACGTTCCTTGAACTGCTTACGCATCAATTCATCCAAGTCAACAATAATCTTCTGAAGGCTCTTTTCTGCCTCAATCAAATCTTCATGTTGCTTATGTAAGAAGGTATAACGCTCCATGACATTTTTATAATCTTCAATGGCATTAACATTAACATCACCGAGGCGTTTGATTTTATCCTTTAAGGAAGCCACTTCCTTCTTCATAGTAGGCAAATCATTGAGTTCTTCATTACGAAGTCCCTGGGCATCATGAAGGGTAATTTCGTACTCCTGCCACATATAGCTGCTCTGGGAGGCCATGGATTCTTCTGCTCGTTCTTTCTGAGACTTCAATCGGAAGATTTCCTTGTCCAAATCATTAATCTGCTTGCTTAATTTATCTCTCTCCTCAAAGAAACTCTTCTGTTTTGCATTTAATTCATCGCGCTTGGTAATCGCCGCATCCAACTTCACCTGAGTATCGGACTTGGTGGTATGAGACGCTGCAATGGTCTTCTCAATCTCCTGAATATTTTCGGTTTTATTGGCAATATCGCTGGTGCCGGAATTGATGCCTTCCACAATTTCCTTCTTTTCTTCTTCGTGACGGGCAATTTCTCCGTTCACACGATCCAAATTCTGCTGTTCAAAGCCCTGTCTCTGCAGTAACTTCTCTACTTCCACATCAAGTTCCGCAACCTTGTTTAACTTAAGTGTTTCATCCGCACGGGCTTCTTCCAGCTTCTTCTGATTTACGGTGATTGCTTCCGTTTCTCGTTTCTCTAAACTTTCCGAATCTGCAAATTCCTTCTGAATAGCATCTTTTTCTTCTGCAATGTGTTGTAAGGACTCTCTTAAATCCTCTTCTTCCAACTTCAATTCATCGAAACCTTTTTGTACATCACCCTTCTTTTCCTGGGCCTGCATAACATTTAAACGGGCTGTATTCTGACGGATAAAAGCACCCTGCAGATTGTCTTTGGCATCTGCCATATTCTTACGAAGTTCGTTACGTTCCTTCTTCAGGTTCTCGATATCATCCAAAACAACATCGATTTCTTTTAAAAGGGCCTTAACCTTCTTCTCCAGTTCATCCATTTCACGACGACGTCCGAGAAGATTACTGTTATTGCGGAAAGCACCACCGCTGATGGCACCGCCGGGCACCAAAAGTTCACCTTCCAAAGTAACCATACGGATGCCGTAATCAAATTTCTTGGCAATTTTTAATGCATTGTCAACGGTATCTACCACAACAATACGGCCAAGCATTGCCTTGGCAACATCTTTATACTTTGCTTCCAGATTTACCAATGCATCCGCCATACCAATAACACCGGGTTCATCCAATGCTTCGGGATTCTTAAATTCCTGAGGATTGGTAATGCTTGTCAAAGGTAAAAAGGTTGCTCTGCCGTGCTTATTGTCCTTTAAGAACTGAATCATTTTCTTGGCAGTTGCCTCATTATCGGTAACAATATTCTGGATATTACCACCAAGCGCAGTCTCAATGGCAGTTTCATATTTAGCATCTACCTTAATGATATCTGCCACAACACCACAGATTCCCGGATTAGAAGTTTTTTGCTCCATTACCTTTTTAACACTGCTTCCGTAACCTTCGTAACGTTCGGTTAAATTGGTAATTGCATCCAGTTTAGACTTTTCCTGATGATAAAGTACCTGGGTATCACGAAGTTTTTTGTCCATCTCGCCCAGCTCATCATGTATTTTACCGGCACGCTCTTCCATGACACGTATTTCATGGTTACGTTCTTCGATTTCTTTTGTCACTGCCTGAAATGCTTCTTCCAACTTGGCAATCACATCATCCTGCTCTGCCTCTTCCGTTTTTGCCTTCAAAATACGGGCATTCAATTCAGACAGACGTATATTGTTCTGCTCTGTCATGGAATCCAAACGGCTTATTTTTGCCTTAATGGTAGCTCGCTCATTCAAAAGCTCAATGATGCAGTTTTTGCTTTTTTCCACACTGAAATTTAAGGTTTCAATCTCAGTCTGGCAGGCAAGAAGTTCTTCTCTTGCCGCATCTCTGGCAGACACACCTTCAGCAGTTTTGGCATCGATTTCACTCTTAGCTTCCAAAATCACTGCCTTTTCCGCTTCTTTTCCGGTAATCTGTTCGTTCACGGATGCAAGGCGGGCATTCATGTGTTCCTTATTGCCTTCTGCGGAGTGAATCTGTTCTTTTAAAAGTTTGATTTCACCCTCTAATTTTTCACGCATAATATCAGTATTGGCAAGGCTGGATCGTGACTCTTCAATCTCCTTTTCAAGCTCTGCCAGAATACCTTCTATTTCATCATATTCAGCTTTTAATTTATCATTCGCCTGATTGGCAATATTATAGTCATTTTCTGCAATAATGGCTTTTTTATCCAGTTCTTCCAACTGTTCACGGACACGCTTGCTCTCTAAAAGAAAAACATTCACGTCCAATGTTTTTAATTCTTCCTTATGCTTTAAATATACCTTCGCCTTCTCGGACTGTTTCTCCAAAGGCCCGATTTGCTTCTCCAGTTCGGATAAAATATCGCTTACACGCACAAGGTTCTGCTGTTCCGCCTCTAATTTACGGCAAGCTTCCACCTTGCGTCTTTTGTACTTTACGATACCTGCCGCCTCATCAAAAAGCTCACGACGATCTTCCGGCTTCGAACTTAAGATTTTATCAATCTGACCCTGACCGATAATGGAATACCCTTCCTTACCGATACCGGTATCATAAAAGAGTTCGTTTACATCCTTCAGACGGCAAACCGTACCGTTAATTAAGTACTCACTTTCACCGGAACGATAAATACGTCTTGCAACAGTTACTTCATCGTAATCGATTGCAAGGGAATGGTCGGAATTGTCCAAAGTAATGGCAACATAAGCAGAACCCACAGGCTTACGCATCTGGGTACCCGAAAAGATTACGTCCTGCATGGATGCACCACGTAACTGCTTGATTCTCTGCTCACCAAGAACCCAACGTACCGCGTCGGCAACATTACTCTTACCACTGCCGTTCGGTCCTACAATACCGGTGATACCGTTTGTGAATTTAAACACTATTTTATTTGCAAAGGACTTAAAGCCCTGGACTTCAATACTTTTTAAATACATTTTATTACCCTTCGTATGAATTTACATTCATTTCTTTCCAAATCTGCCCACTTACATAATACGTGAAATTATTCTTCCTTCATTTTCTTAAGGACAAGATAAGCTGCCTGCTGTTCCGCATCCTTTTTGTTATGACCGATAGCGGTTGCCATACGTTCATCATTGATATACACTGCAACTTCAAAGGTTTTATCATGCTCGGGACCGGTTTCCGAAACAAGTTCGTAACGGAGTATTTTGTCGCTGTCTGCCTGAATACGTTCCTGCAAAATACTCTTACTGTCAACAAACAACTGATTCTCTTCCACGTCATCCAAAACAAACTTGTGAATGAATTTTCTCGCCTCTTCCAAGCCACCATCCAGGTAGATAGCACCGATAATTGCCTCGAAAACATCAGAAAGAATGGAATTACGTTCACGTCCTCCTCCGGCTTCCTCGCCCTTACCAAGTAAAATCAATTCGCCGAGCTTAATTTTTTTTGCACAAAATGCTAATGCAGGTTCACATACCATGGAAGCTCTCACCTTAGACATTTTACCTTCAGACATAACAGAATTACCTTCATACAAAAATTCGCTGCTGACAAGCTCCAACACCGCATCTCCAAGAAATTCCAGCCTCTGGTAATTCTCCCATTTATTGATTTTTAATTCATTTACGTAAGAACTGTGTGTAAGTGCACATTTGATAAAATTCTTATTCGTAAAAACATATAAAATCCGTTTTTCAATCTCCGCGATATTCACATCTACGTTCATATCTGTTCTCCGTTACATTTTTCCCTATTATTTTTCATAGAAAAAGCCCATGCCGGGCCTTTCTTATGATGCATTTTTCTCTGCTTTTGTAATCACCTCTACCGCTTCTCTTACCGTGGTAATCTGTTCCACGTCCTCCGCGGTAATGGTAATATTCAATTCTTCCTCTACACCGCTTACTATTTGATAAACGTCAAGAGAATCCGCACCTAAATCCCCCAAAAATGTGGTTTCTTCCGTAATCTCATTCGGATCAACCTTGAGAATGTTAGATATTGCTGTTTTTAATACTTCAAGTTCCATTTTATCTCCAATCTTTCTCTTATCATAGTGCATTAAGATACAAATTGTACTTTTATAAATCTGTTTCGTCTTTCTACTCTTCCGTTTCCGAAACCATGCTTAAGCTTTCACTGATCTTGCGGTTAATATCCTGCTCCTTAAACTCGATACACTGCAGAATGGAGTTCTTTACTTCCTCCGCTTTTGAACTGCCGTGCGACTTTACAACCAAGCCTTTTAAACCAAGCAAGGGTGCTCCGCCGTACGCATCGGTAGAGAATTTCTTCATCACCTGCTTCATACCCGGCTTAACAAGGGCACCACCGATTTTACCTCTGGTGGTAGACATCATGGCATCCTTAATTAATTTTACAAGAGTGGTACCCACGCCTTCGTATAACTTAAGAATAACATTACCTACGAAAGCATCACATACGATAACGTCAACATCACCATTTGGAATATCTCTTGCTTCTACACTACCTACAAAATTAATATCAGGACACGCTTTTAACAAAGGGAAAGTTTCTTTTACAAGGGCGTTACCTTTCTCTTCCTCTGCACCGTTGTTTACGATGCCGACTCTTGGATTCTCAATTCCCATAATGTTCTTCATGTAAACGGTACCCATCTTTGCAAACTGCACAAGATAAGAAGGTTTCGCATCCACATTGGCACCACAGTCAATGAGAAGCGCCATACCTTTTGCCGTAGGAATTAAAGGAGCCAAGGGTGGTCTCTGTACACCGGGAAGACGTCCTACGAGAACCTGTCCGCCAACCAAAATCGCACCGGTGCTGCCACAGGATACAAACGCATCTGCCTGTCCTTCTTTTACAAGACCCATACCTTTTACAATAGAAGAATCTTTCTTGGTACGAATTGCGGTCACCGGTGATTCTGCCATTTCAATCACTTCTCTTGCATCTACAATTTCAACCTGTTCCTTATTATACTCGTACTGATTCAATTCAGCCTCGATCAATTCCTGCTTACCGGTAAGAATTACCTGTACCTCAGCATTCTCTTTGATGGCTTCTATTGCACCTTTTATAATTTCCATAGGGGCATTGTCACCGCCCATAGCATCCACTACAACTTTGACATATTCTGACATAATGCTTCTCCATTCTTTCGCAGGTCTGAACGCGCCCTTTATACTATGTATAAACACACACATTTCCATTTAAGGACACAAACCCACACTCGTCTAATACTATACTAAAATTGCAAGCAAAAATCAAGATTTCTGTCAAATCTTCCCCTCATGCGCTTCTATTTCGACTTTATTTCTGTATTTTAACTGTTCAAATCAAAAGAATGCACTAAAAATAACAAAATTTTAGTTGACAAAGTAATTCCTTGCTTGTATAATCTGAAAAGTACGAATATTTCCGGCATCGGTTTATGATATGGAGGTGTAACACAATGTCTATTTGTCCTAAGAATAAATCTTCCAAAGGTAGAAGAGATAAAAGACGCGCAAACTGGAAAATGAGCGCTCCTACATTAGTAAAGTGCAGCAAGTGTGGTGCTTTAACAGTTCCTCACAGAGTTTGTAAGGCTTGCGGTTCTTATAACAAAAAAGAAATCGTTAAAGTTGAAGATTAATTTTAGAGCAAAAAGACTTTCGGTTACGAAGGTCTTTTTTATTGCTCTGCTGTCTTATTTTTTACATATGTTAACTAAAAAACCACCGGTATTGTACCGATGGTTTTTTATTATTTTTTGTTTATTCTGAGCACGAGCACCTTATTTTATTCTTCCGGTTCAATATACGTAATGCACGCCGCGTCTAGTCCAAATACTTCAACCCCTGCATCACATACCACATAGCAACCACTGTCGCATCCCGTAAAATCAATGGTTTCCAACTGATTTCCGTCACAGTTCAAAAGCACCATGGCAGCATTATTAGATACATCCAATTCCTCCAACATATTATCATGACATATTAATACTTCCAAATGCAAATTCTGACGAATATCCAGTGTTGTAAGTGCATTGTATTCACAATGCAATTCTTTCAATTTTTCATTATATGTCAGATCTAACTGCTGTAAATTAAGTTCCGCACAATTCAGAACTTCCAAATGTCCATGTTTTGTTACATCTAACTGCGTCAAACCCAGACCGCTCACATCCAATTCTCTCAACAAAAGATTGTGACTGATATCCAGTTCCGATATAGGATTATAACTGCAATTAAAGGTTAATAAATTTACACAAATATCCAAATTAAGATTCGTGATATTATTGTTACTGCAATTCAGTATCCTAAGACCAGACCCATCACTTACATCCAACTCAGCAAGATTGTTATTACTGCACTCCAAAGTAAAAAGTTGTTTGCAATTTTTTATGTTTAAAACTTCAATTCTATTATAATCACAATATAAATCGCTTAGGCAAACATTCTTGCTGACATCCAATTCCGACAGATTATTCTCACTACAATACAAATATATCAGCTCCGTATTTTGACTTACATCCAGGGAATTAATATTTCCCTTACTGCAGATCAATCCCTTAAGCTTTGGATTTTGACCGGTATCAATACTTGTCAGTTTATTATCATCATAAAAGATATATTCAAGTTCATCCAAACCCGCAAATGAAATATCTCCCTTTAATCGTACGGATGACCAATGAATTTCAACTAATCTGCCATCCTCCCATCGATACTGGTCTTTATCATATATTGATTGCATACTGGCACCTAATTCTCTCTGCCGGTCAATTAACGCTTGCAAAGCTTCTTCATCCCCGTCATGATAACCGTTTCGATCAAAATCACCGCTTTCGATTATTTCTCTCTCGATTTCATTCTTGACAGAACGAACTTTTAAAACCACTGCTATTGCGATTGCCGCAATAAGAACAATAAAAATTATTATAATCGCTATTAACAATCGTCTCTTTTTCTTATTTCTCTTTTCTTGTTGGCTATCCATTTATTCCTCTATTTTCATCATTCATCAAGCTTATTAACGAATCAGCTTGCCACTTTAAATTACTCTTATACAAAATCATCCGTGACGTTAATCACGGATGACTGTATATCCAATAGTTGTTATTTAGTTTAACTGTGCCTGTGCTACCGTAATTGCAATAACACCAACGATATCTTCTGCGGAACATCCTCTTGATAAATCGTTTACAGGCTTTGCGATACCCTGCAAGATAGGGCCGTATGCATCTGCCTTGGCAAGTCTCTGTACAATCTTGTAAGAAATGTTACCTGCATCAAGGTTGGGGAAAATAAGTACGTTTGCCTTACCTGCAACATCACTGTTCGGTGCCTTGGAAGCTGCTACGGAAGGAACGATTGCTGCATCTAACTGGAATTCACCGTCTACAGTAATTTCAGGATACTGTTCCTTAGCAATTCTTGTAGCTTCTACCATCTTGTCAACCAATGCATGCTTTGCGCTGCCTACGGTTGAGTGTGAAAGCATTGCACAAACTGCCTTCTCTCCTACCAATGCTTCGAAACTTTCTGCTGAAGAAGCTGCGATTGCTGCCAATTCTTCGGGATTGGGATCCTGGTTCAAACCGCTGTCTGCAAAGATAAAAGTACCGTTTGCACCGAATTCGCAGTTGGGAACGTCCATTACGAAGAATGCGGATACAAGCTTACAGCCCGCCTTAGTCTTAAGAATCTGTAATGAAGGTCTTAAAGTATCTGCTGTAGAGTGGCAAGCACCTGCTACCAAACCGTCTGCATCATCAGCCTTTAACATTACGATACCAAAAGTAATTGTATCTTTTAAAAGGATATCCTTTGCCTGTTCCAGAGTCATACCCTTTGCTTTTCTTGTTTCGTATAAAAGATTTGCGTAATCATCAAACTTATCACAGTTTGCAGGGTCAATAACCTTTGCTGCACTGATGTCAACGCCTGTGCTCTTTACATGCTCGTCAATTTCAGCCTGGCTACCGATTAAAACGATATCAGCCAAATCTTCCTTGATTGCCTGAGCAGCTGCGTAATAAGTTCTGTCGTCCATTGTTTCCGGAAGAAGAATTGTCTTCTTGCACTGTTTTGCTTTTTCTTTGATTCTGTCTACGAATGCCATTTTGCTTCTCTCCTTTATATGTTTGGGGTTGTCCCTGTAACACACAAGGGGCCGCTCCAATATTTGATAGTAATGTGATTATCGTATATCTTCGATAATCCTCAAATATTATACATAATAATTTTTAAATCTACAAGGGTGTGTGTGGCTTTTTCCAAAAATTCGTCTTATTTATAACGATTACATCAACGTCTGTAATTACTTTTATAAAAAATAATATATTTTTTGCGCAAATTAACTTGTCACTATCTTTCAAAAATGTTAAGTTTAAAAGAAAGGTAAAAACAATCTGGGGAAATTTCTTGGAAAGGGGGCTTACTATGAAAGTAGCCGGAATTGTAGCTGAATACAATCCGTTCCATAACGGACACGCATATCATATGCAAAAAGTAAAAGAAATAACGGGCGCAGATTATCTCGTAGTAGTAATGAGCGGTAATTTTACACAGAGAGGTGTTCCTGCGCTGATCGATAAATATACAAGAACCAAAATGGCTTTGGACGCAGGTGCTGATTTAGTACTGGAACTTCCGCTCTATTACGCAGCGGGCAGTGCGGAATACTTTGCTTCCGGTGCCGTTGCCCTGCTTGATAAGTTAGGCGTGGTAGATACTCTCTGCTTTGGCAGTGAATGCGGCGATATTAAGACATTAACTGAGATTGCGATTCTTTTATCTAAAGAAGATGAAGCATTCTCTAACGCCATCAAGTCCAAAATGAAACAAGGACTTACCTACCCCCGCGCAAGAATGCAGGTAATCGAAGAAACCCTGCCTAACTCTTTTATGCACGTGGACGCCATGAGTTATCCTAACAATATTTTGGGCATTGAATACATTAAAGCAATTATCCAACGTGACAGTAAGATTCTGCCCCAGACCACAAGACGTATGGGTGCCGGTTATCACGACCGTATGGTGACCGAAGTAATGAGCTCTGCTCTCTCCATCCGAGAGTCCTTGAAATCTGCTGATTCTTTGGATATGATCAAAAGCTCCGTACCCGATTACGTATACAAAATGATGAAGAAAGACTTCCATAAGACCTTCCCCATTTTCCACGAAGATATTTCCAGTCTGTTGAAATATAAGCTTCTCTTGGATGCACCGAAGGGCTTCGCGGAATATGTGGATATTTCGGAAGATTTTTCTGATAAAATTGTGAAGAACTTAAAGAACTACGAGAATTACTCACAATTCTGCGATTTGTTAAAAACCAAGGACATTACTTATGCCCGCGTGAGCCGTTGTCTCTTGCACATTCTCTTAAACCTTCGTAAAGATGCCCTTCAGCATTACGTTGATAAGGATTACATCTTCTACGCAAGAATGTTGGGCCTTCGCAAGAGTGCCAACGAATTAACTTCAACCATTAAGAAAGTGTCCAAAATCCCTATGATTTCCAAGTTGGCGGATGCAAGAGAATTCTTAACCTCCACCGGTATGGAAATGTTGGAATGCGACATTCAGGCATCTCACATCTACGACTCTCTCGTTACCGAGAAGTTTGGCAATAAGCCGATGAGTGAATTCAGCAGAGAAATTGTGATTGTGGAATAAAAATAATTCATTCTTCTATAACGCAAACAGGTCACCTTATCATTAGGTGACCTGTTATTTTTATATTATTTTATTACAACAAACCAAATCCATTTACTACATATTATACAACTGAAATGCAATGATAAAATGCCCTATCCAGCTTAAAATACCTATGGTAAAAGAAATCAAAAAAGCAATCGTAAGGCTTCGGTTTTTCTTTTTATCCAATTTGTTTGTAATCTTAAAAATCACTGCCGCTATGGCAATCGCCACAGTAGCCATCAACGCCAAGAAAAATATAATTCCAACAATTCCTTTTAATATTTCTAAAAAAGACATCTGATTCCCTCCCAAGCAATTGCTTTAATCAAGAATACACCACCTTACGCCTCAAGTCAAACTACGCTTCTTTCTTCCACTTCTTTCCAATCATCACAATAACAACAAACGAAGCAATTGCAACCACTGTCAGAAAACTGTAAATAATCACATAAGCCGTTCCTTCTGAAATCACGCTTCCAAGATAAGGCGTTGCCAATCCGTTAATCAACGGCGCAATGAAATCCACCAGAAAATGTGCTACAAACGCAATACCAACACCAAGAACCGCTTTCTTTTTATAGACAAGATAGCAAACCAACAAACTCATAGCAGTATGGAAAATAACGGTAAGCACACGCTCATAGCCCGCAAGATAAAAGAGATAACTTGGTGCCTCAACCAAAGATGCCTGAATCGCCAGCAACTGTGCCTCCGCCATACCTGTAGTATCCGTAGCCGCAACTGCTTCTATCGTTTGGGCAAAAGCACCTGAATTAATCATAACCGCATAAAGCAGATTATTAATATATGTCATACCTACAATCAAGATTGCCTCAATACCGCCATGACCCAAGCCGGCCGCAACACCCTGCTCATAATTAATCTTCTTTTGTAGGATTTTAGCCACACCGAAACGTGCCACCACTTCAAACAATGCCGCCGTCATCGCAAGAATCAGACAATACACCACATAATACTCCGCTACGAAGGTTCCAAATCCCGGAATCAAACTTACAATATTAAGAATCGGCATACGGATAATCATCTGAAGCAGAACAAAACCTGCCGCACCTAAAGCCAGCGCCTTCCACACACCTTTTCCTTTATTTTTCACACCATAAATAATCCAAACGATTACCGGCGCAATCAATGTAATAAAAAGCGTGATAATAATTGCAATCATTGAAGCTGTACTAACCATAAAGTCATCCCCCTGCTAAACTCATTCTTAATTATTCAAAAAACACACATAACATAATCATTTCAACGCATTAAAATCATTTCACAAACTTCACTGCAGTGCCATACACAATTACTTCCGCAGCGCCCTGCATAACTGCCGAAGATGCATAACGGATATTCACAATAGCGTCTGCTCCTAATTTTTCTGCTTCTTCCACCATTCTCTTGGTCGCAAGGGCGCGGGCATCGTTCATCATTTCATTGTAAGCCTTTAACTCACCGCCCACCAAAGTCTTAAAACTCTGGCTGATGTCACTTCCCAAATGCTTTGACTGAATGGTACTTCCCTTTACCAATGAAAGGGTTTCTAACTCTTTTCCGCTAATGTAATCAGTATTTACTAAGATCATCTTCTTCACCTTCCTTAATTTCTTTGATTCGCTCCGCACATACCTTAATCATCACACCGGCAAACAATAGCGGAACAATGCCAAGCACATACTTCCAGATACCGTCCAACAATGCGATTAAAATACCAAAATATAAAACATAATATAGTATTATAATAACAGATATCAGAATCGGGGCAATCATTTTTTTACTTTTTTTCATGGTCTACTCCATTTTATCTTTTATAAAAACCTTTTAATTCTCTTTCTTCTTCCCGGTAAAAACAAGTAACAGAATTGCAACAATAATGTAGGGTATCATTGAAACAATACCAATGGGCAACGGCCCTATTGTCAATTGATCCGCAAATTCAGCATTTAACATAAGCACCGGAACCGTTGCTGCATTCACTGCACCATGTCCCACAGACGGAACCCAAATACACTTTGTTTTCTCATATAAAACATCCAAAAAAATACCGCCAACCGTAGCATACAAGCAAAACATTGCCATACCAAGAAAGGGTGCGCCCCAGTACTCTAAGCCGTATTCATATCCTGCAAGCACCATAGCCGGCCAATGCCATGCCCCCCAGATGATACCGCCAAGAATCATACCTTTGACTCTGCCGAGCTTATCTTTTAACATAGGATACATTACGCCTCGCCAGCCAACTTCTTCACCCAAACCTAACAATCCGTTGATGATTGGTGCATAGGAACAGGCCTGCACGATGGTAATAATTGTTAAAAGGGGGATGGTGATTCCGGTGGCCTGTAATTCTGCCATTGCTTCTTCACCCATCTGTATCGCCATATAGGAACCGGACCAATCCAATCTGTCTGGAAAGATAATATAAAAAATCACCGCACCAAGAATGGCCAAAACCATAGGCCCAAACCATGCTAACAATATCCAGCCGATATTTCCTTTTAATTTCGGAATCCAGCCCATACCTTTTAAAGGAATTTTAGCAATAAATGTTGCCAGAAACGGCATAAACATACAAACACTCAAAAGGAGCTGAAATACAGCCAAATTTCCGTTTCTTGCAAATATACTTGCTATAATCTGAATCACCCAGGCAAGACCAAAGGCAAAAATCATATAAATTGTAAACTTCTTTTTATCCATTTTCATAATTTAGTCCTCCGTTTTCTCTTGTGCATAGGTTTCTACACAGAAGCCTTTGTGTCCGCAACAGGTACAAGTCAACTTTCTGGTATTCGGTGTATGGTTTGCCCAAAACATCTGACCAAACTTCGGCTTAAAAACAGTATGGCACTGCGGACAGATGTAATTGACAGATTTATAATAATATCTGCTGATAAAGACACCGATTGCCACAACGATACACATTCCCACTGCAAAAGGCCACCAAATCCCTGTTTTAATCCATAAAATAATAGTTCCGATTTTAATCACATTCATAATTGAACCAAGCCCTACCATTTTCCAACGCATCTTCATTAATTCTTTTTTATTCTTCATATGATAAGCAATGTCACCTATGGATTCAACCGAAAAATGCTCAAAATTCTTAAGCCCTGATGATAATTCCTCAAGTTTCTTAAGCCGTTCTTCACGCTCACCGATTTCTTCTTTCAGCATCTTCCTCTGCTGTTCCAAAAGAAGGGAAATAACGCTTCCCGGGTCCTCTTCTTTTAACAGGTCGGCAATGCTGTTGATAGGCAAATCCAACTCACGTAAAAAACAGATGATTTTCATCTTGCGAAGGTCTTCATCATTATAAAGACGTCTTCCGCCTTCCGTTAATTCACTGGGTACAAGAATGCCTCTCGTATCGTAATATTGAACGGTACGGACCGTCACTTCGCAAAGTTTGGCAATTTCTCCTGTTGTATATTTTGACATCGCTCTCGCCTCCTTTCAACGCCCATTTTAGGACGTTACGCAGCGTCACAAGCAATAGGTGACGCAGGGGGATTTTTTGATTTTTAATGAAAATAATGCATTTTAGACGTATTTTGATAAGGTTTTTTCCATTTTTTCCACGTCAATGGGTTTGGACAGGTATCCGTCAAAGCCTTCTTCCAAATATTGCTCTTCCACATCCCCCACCGCATTTGCCGTCAAAACAATTACAGGGGTCTCAAGATTCTTATTTTCCTGATCTGCCCGTAAAAGATGCAGTGTCTCCACGCCGTCCGGTTCAGGCATCATATGGTCCATAAGAATAATGTCGTACTTCTTCTCTTTGGTCATTTCCAGGCACTGATTTCCGTCATTTGCGAAATCCACCTGCATTTCCGTACGTTTCAGAAGATTTCCGATTACTTTTAAATTCATTTTATTATCATCTACCACAAGCACCTTCGCATCCGGTGCTTTGAACGTTTTCGTCGGACTTTCTGCCTCTGTGGGTGTATTTACGTTTTTGCTTTCCAAACTTCCCATAGCAGTTTCGTCAATAACGGTCTGCGGAATCTCTACCGTAAAACAACTGCCCACTCCGACTTCACTGGTAACCGTAATACTACCACCCATATTCTCCACAAGCTGCTTCGTAATGCTGAGTCCCAAACCGGTTCCTTCGATATTCTGATTCTTCTTTAAATCCAGTCTCACAAAGGTATCAAAGAGACGTTCAATATCTTCCTTCGCAATACCCATACCCGTATCCGAAACCGCCAACTGCAGGAAAAATCTGTTTTCTGCGCGTTTCCCCTTAGCCGTCAGCGTAACAGAACCCGTTTCTGTATACTTTACCGCATTGGATAACAAATTATTTAAAATCTGCGTAATACGAATCTCATCTCCGCTTAAAACAGCAGGAAGTGTTTCATCAATATCCTTTTTTATCTCCAGATTTTTACGCTTAGCCCGCATTTCTATGCCGGAAATAGCTGCTTTCAGCATATCGGCCGTAGAATAATCCGCCTCTGTAATCTGTAATTTCCCGGCCTCAATTTTGGACAAATCCAATACATCATTAATTAATCCTAACAGTATTTCACTGGCTCTATGAATATTATCCGCATACTCCCTTGTATTCTCTTCCTTGCTCTCGCGCAAAATCATCTCATTCATACCCATAATGGTATTAATCGGTGTACGAATTTCATGTGACATACTGGCAAGGAACTGCGACTTGGATTCGCTGACGGCAAGGGCAAGATTTCGTTCCTGATTTACCGCACGGACATTTTTGGCAGTTCGCATTCCGGCTGCAATCAAAAAAACCACAAGCCCTAAACATAAGGGAATTCCGTTATAATGCGAACTATTAATATATACCATAACAATCTCGCCGATTCCCCCCAGCATCAAAGCCACAAAGCCGATTGCAATCGCCCAATATTCCTTTATATATCCACGAATAATATCCAAAATAATCGTTACAGTCATTATAACAATCAACGTTCCGATGATAATGTGAGAGACCATCATCGTTTCAAAGAAGTCTTTTATCTGCAAAACCTGCAAGGTCGTTCCAAGCACACAATTTACGGCTACCGCAATATAAATTGCCAGATAGGCGATGCGGTAACGACACTTTTGCACCTTATTCATATACGCAGCTATGGAATAAGGTAAAAGCATAATCATAAAAAATCCCAGATATACCGCCATCGTGCTGTTCGGGAATATAAACTGTCGCATTCTTGATTCCGCAATCATCCAGGAAGACGCCAAAATAATACCGTTTCCCATATGTAACAATTCCACTTCCGTCTTATACATAAAACGGACAATAATACTTAATACGGAAACGCTGATTCCCACCAGCAACATAAACATTGCAATTATCAAAGACGGCGCATAGTTTTTGATAATATTCTGCCAAAGCGCAACATGGTCGCCCATATAAACTTCGCTTACATAACCCGCATAAGACGAGTCACTCATAAACTCGATTCTTAATGTTTCGCCACCATCTGCCTTGTACACTTCAAAAAATACATAGGTAATCGTACTGGTTTTACCAAAAGGCTGAGTCTCAATGGTCGAATATTCTTTGCGCAACTCATCTCCAACATAGATTTTGAAATCCTGCTGCATACTGCGGATTGCGAAACTGATATCACGAATATCTTCCGGTAAAACCGTTTCAATCGTAACCCATTCGCCATGCTCTGCCATGCATTCTCCCGGCACTTCTATCGCCTCTGTTGTACCATCATCCAAGACCTGAACCCACTCACCTTCATAAAGTCCGAATTCGCCGATGTCTTCTAAATTCTCCGGCGGTAAAACTACTTCTCCAATGAAGAAAAATACAAAGGCTGCTATTATCATCAACCCTAATATCCACTGTAAAATGTTAGATGCTCCAAAATCTTTCTGTTTTTTCATACGTTTTCCCCTATATCATCTTCGTATTCCATTAACATTCGTGTATTTTTATGAACAATTTCCTAAAATATATCACTGATTTAACTCTTCCTTCATTAGAAAATCGTAAACTCTCCTGTTAAAATCCTTCGCCTCTTCATAGGCAGCATGCCCCAAATCCTCATACATATAAATCTCACAGCCAAGTTTCTCTGCAATTTCCACTGATGCCTGTCCTGTGGTAACTTTGTCCCGTCTTCCGCCAAGCACCAGTACGGGGCACTTGATTTGCTCCAACTCTTCATATGCATTACAGGTAAGGCAGGCTTTCGCTAATATGATAAAACGCTCCTTGTCCTTTGGCTTTTGCACCGCTGTCAGAAGGGGCATAAAAGGTTTGTAGCGCTTCACATACGCATCCGAGTACATTTTAACCGCCATATCCACAACCAATTCCTTGTATTGCTCCTGCCTTGTCATCTCAATCCAGTTGGATAGAACTTCTTTTACCACGTCGTTGTTACGTGAAAGTGTCACGGCAAGCACCATTCTATGCACCAAATCCGGTCTGTCAATAGCAAGATATTGTCCAATCATGCCGCCCTGAGAGACCGCAAACACATCTGCATTCGCTAACCCCAAAGCATCCATAGCCTCTGCAATATCATCTGCCAGTTCCCGGACTGTAATGCCATCATAGACTTCTGCCCGACGGTCAAATAAATACACCTTATAATCCTTGGCAAAGATACGATACATATAAGCCAAGGAATTCGCTGCACCTTTGATTCCGTTGGTATTAAGCCCTTGAATCATAATCAAGGGCTTGGTTCCTTTGCCGAAGGTTATGTAGTTGATTTGTTTGTTGTTTAGAGTTAGTTTTAGTTCTTTGGAGTTGTACATAATATGGCACCTCCGAAACACTATTTTAATTTATATACATCCAACACGGACTGATAGCGTTTCATATCAATTAAATTAGCTGTATTAATCGCCTTATGTTCTACGAACACTTCTGCGAAAGGCTTTATCGCCTCATCTACGCTTGTACGTGGCATTATAAAATATGGAATCATTTTATCCCTTTTATGTATTTGCACAAAAGAAATATACTGTTTTTTAATCTTAATAAACTTCCATTCCATAAGGCCAAAATATTCCGGTGATAATTCAATCAATATTTCTTCTCCGGGTACTAAAGTCTGCATATATACTTTTAATAAATCCAAAGATTCCATAGCCTGTGTTTTCCCTTGATAGCTAATCGCATAGGCAACTTGTATATTTTCATCTTTTTTACCGGCATTTGCATTACCCAACACCTTATGAATATAAATGCCACCCGCCATCAAAGCGACGCCAAGCACAGCCATAAAAATATTAATAAGCCAGCCTGTAGTATCCATTCCTTCTTTAATACCCATATATATACCAAATCCGGCAGCCACAATAAATATTGTACCTGAAATGATGGCCCCAATTTTAAAAGTCCAAAAACTTCTGCGTACAAACATAATGCTCCTCCTGTGTATCTACATCATCTTTTTACAACACTTTCCTCATACGAATTGCCTTCCAGCCGTTCGGACGCTCTTCTATACCGGTTTCCACAAAACCGCATTTTTGATAGCATCTGTATGCAGCCACATTAAAGTCAAATACATATAATGTCGCTTCAAATATACCAAACGTTTCTTTACAATACTGTAAAAATGCCGAAAGCATTTGCGTTCCCAAACCTCTTTGTGTAATGGCCTGGTCTAAAACAAATCTTCCAATCAAAGCAGTATGTTTCTGCTCATCTCTACTGATTACTTCAATGGTTCCTATCATTTTGTCTTCAAAATGCGCCTCAAAAATTTCTGCGCCTTCCTCCAGCCTGTCACAAATCTGCTTTCCGGTTAAAGGATAACTATATCCGTTGCCTGCCCATTGCCTTAAGAAATCTTCATCTTTGCACTTGCACCAATCTGCAATCAAATGAGCATTATTTGGATTTAATGGATTAATTTTTACTGTTTCACACATCTATTGAAATCTCCGTTATGTCATTAAAAATTACTTATCTTTATTTGAACGAACTAACTGAATAATCGATAAAATCACCGCTACCCAGAACGAAATACCAATCAAAGGCATGGTAATTGAAAATACCGTCCAAGTAGTCTGCGTACTTGCCGTAAAAATAGAAATAACAAATGCCAAAATTGAAACCACAAACACTCCCCAAGAACAAATAATTGCTACTTTCATTTTTCCTCCTCTTACACTAAAAAATAATATTTACTCTCCTATTTTTTCTAATGTATCCTTACGTATCTCTTCCCTCAACGCTTTCAAATACTCCGAAAACACCACTTTATCATCCGCGTAGGTTTTATTCAACTCATACTCTTTCGGAATCCAAGTAGACAAATCCGAAATATTATGCTGAACCAAGGCTTCCAGACTGTCAATTGCCTTAAAAATCTTTGCCTCAACAGTTTCCCTTTTAGCCATTTCTTCATACAAGTCAAGCATTTCATCGGCTACATTTTCCGGAAGCGTCTTTACCCAATTATGTAACAATTTCTCTTCGGTCTGTTCATTCCCTTCCGTTTTTTCAAAGGTCGGAATATCTCCCGTAAAAGTTTCGCCCAAATCATGAATAATGCACATTTTAATAACCTTATCCATATCCGCTTCCGGGAACTCATCTTTTATAAAAAATGCCATTAACGTCATCATCCAACTATGTTCGGCTACACTTTCATGTCTGCCTTTGGCCGTGTAGCAATGGCGCGTAGTGTCTTTTAATCGTTCGGCTACACTTAATGCATCTAATAATGTTCGTGGTTCCATTTTCATTTCCTCTCTTCATATGCATATCCAAAATCTATAGGCGGCGCCGTCACAGAAACATACACAAATTCCTCGATTCCGTCGTTTCGCAATCCGTGCACATCCCCTTCTGCAAATCGGACCACATCTCCGGCACAAAATTCCTTCTCTTCATCATTTGCCAACAACAGCTTTCCAGCACCTTTTAATACGTACCAAATCTGCTCCGAAGCCTCATGCATGTGTCTTGGCTGGCTTGCGCCCACTTCCAAGTGTACTTCGGTTAAAGTTACTTTCTCACTTGATGAGTTCTCAGGATTTAGTAACTGTCTAGAAACGACGCCGGGATTGGATAATACAACTATATTCTGTTTTGAAATAAATTCCATGTCACACTGCCCTTCTATATCCTAAATATCTATCATCATAAGTGTCTCCATTGTCTCAAAATTACCGTACAAATATTTAATGTAAATTGAATAATTATCATCTATTTTATAAGTAAGCGTTTTCGAGTTATAATCTTCTTCGTATTCTGTCGGCTCACCCATTGTAGCAATCACTTCCTCATAACTACTGGATATACTGATGCCATTGCACAATATGAAACTCTCATCTTTGGCATATATCGTTTCAATTCCGCAATCCAATACATTTAAACTTTCCTCAGTCAAATTGTAAGCTATATATTTTATTTTATGACCGGAATCCGATGTTGCTGAACAAAGAATCGTTGTATATGTAATTCCGCTCGCAGCCGGTAAAACCTCACTTCTGTAAACCTCATCCAGTTTATAGCCTGCCGCTTCAACCTCTGCCACCGTTACCGGGAACGTTAAAACCTGACCGTTTAAGGCAAATTCCATGGATTTATAATCCGTTACGGTAAAAGCAATCTCCTCATAAGATATTGCCTCCGGCTTATGAAGTCCGGTATCTGCTGCATATAACGACCACACAACCCAACCAACCAAGCACAAAAATGCAACAATAATAGCTCCTGCTACCAATAATCTTTTCTTTTTCTCTTTAATACTCATTTTATTTATTTTCCTTCCTAAAATTATTTTCTTCTCTTCGATTCGTTCCCAATCCTATGATATGCCTTCATGGTAAATCCCGTAGCCGACAAAGAAAATGCCGTAATCACAGCCTTACTTCCCATAAAATCAAACTTCCAGAACAATACAAATCCCACAATACCCACAATTGCAACCAAACAAAGCACAATTCCAATGCCATACCTCGGCATTCCTGACATCTTACACATATGTATTATCTCAAACACACACATTAATACAATGCAAAGAATAACAATACCAAAGAAGAAGATCATCGGTGCCGTAAACCACCAATTGATTTTAGGATCAATTCCCAAAGTTTCCTGCTGATAAACCATATTTCCTAGAAATACAAAGATTCCAATCACCATAAAAATCAGTGAAAAATTTAATATTTTTCTTACGATAATTTCAATCATTTCCCTTGTCCTTACACTAAATTCTCATCAATAAAAGCAATAAAATCCTTTTTTCTCACTTCACTTTTATTGCTTTTATACCACTCATAAGCTTCTTTCAGGCCTGCGTATAAATCCATTGTCTTATCAAGCAATGCCTTCTGACGACTCACCTCCAGCTTGTATTCATAATCATAAAAGCTGAAATACTTCCGTTGCTCTACTGCACCGTCTACATTGACAATTTCCAACGGTGTTCCTACCACATCATAACACATTTTAACCCAATCTAAAATACTGACCGTCTCTTCATTTCCCACATTTAAAATATGTTCCGCAGGCTTCTTCTCGAGAATCGCATCCATCACCTTGCACAAGTCTTCCACGTGAAAAAACTGCAGCTGCATACTGCCATCCTTCGGAATATAAAACTTCCGCCCTTTTTCAGCGCACTCAAAGACGAATCCTTCCCGATATACGTTGTTCATCGGCCCGTAAAGATAAGGCGGTCTTAAAATATATGCCTTTGGCACAACCTGTAAAAGTGCCTTTTCAGCATCGATTTTATCCGTACCGTATTGTCCCCAGAACTTATTAAGCCCTACGCTCTGCCCCTCTGTAAAAGGTTGCACATTCGTCTCAGGATACACCGCACTGGAACTAATCATAATGTAATGCCCGAAACCTTCCAAACCTGCAAACAAATCCTTAATATCCTCCGCCGTATAGGCTGTCACATCAAGCACCGCATCAAAATAATGTCCTTTTAGAACTTCTTTACAATTATGCCGGTCCGCTTCCAGCAAATGTACACCTTCCACCTGCGGTCTGCTGTTTCGGTTTAATACATAAACCTCACATCCTTTGTTTACATAATATTGCGCTACATACTTACTGACAAATACGGTTCCACCGGTAACTAAGACTTTCATTTGGGCCTCCTTAGCAATTTTAAAAGCCCATAACGGGAAGTTACAGGCTTTATAGTTAACATAATATTAATTTTTAAAACTGTGAATCGGTGCGGGAATTCTTCCGCCACGATTTACAAAAGCATCACAAGAGAACTGATTTACAGGCATAATAGGCGCATAACCAAGCAATCCACCGAATTCTACGGTCTCACCTACACCCTTACCGATTACGGGAATAATACGCACTGCTGTGGTCTTCTGGTTAATCATACCGATTGCAAGTTCATCCGCAATAATACCGGAAATGGTGGTTGCCTTGGTGTCGCCGGGAATTGCAATCATATCAAGCCCTACCGAACATACGCAGGTCATCGCCTCTAACTTCTCTAAAGTAAGGGCTCCCGCCGTTACCGCATCAATCATACCCTGGTCTTCACTGACAGGGATAAAAGCACCGCTCAATCCGCCTACGTAAGAAGACGCCATAACGCCACCCTTCTTCACCTGATCATTAAGAAGTGCCAAAGCTGCCGTAGTTCCGGGCGCACCCGCATATTCCAAACCAATCTCACAAAGAATATCCGCCACACTGTCGCCAACCGCCGGTGTGGGTGCCAAAGACAAGTCTACGATACCAAAAGGAACACCCAAACGCTTAGACGCCTCTTTTGCCACCAACTGACCCACTCTCGTTACCTTAAAAGCAGTCTTCTTAATGGTTTCACAAAGAACCTCAAAATTCTCACCGCGAACCTTTTCCAATGCAGTTTTAACAACGCCGGGGCCGCTGACGCCAACGTGAATCACGCAATCCGCCTCGGTCACACCGTGGAAAGCACCCGCCATAAAAGGATTGTCGTCCGGTGCATTACAAAATACCACAAGCTTAGCACAACCTAAGGAATCCTTTTCTTTGGTTGCTTCTGCAGTTTCTTTGATGATTTCACCCACCATTTTAACCGCATCCATATTGATACCTGTCTTGGTAGAACCCAAGTTAATGGAACAGCACACTCTGTCTGTCGTGGAAAGTGCCAAAGGTACGGACTTAATCAAAAGCTCTTCCGCCGGAGTCATACCCTTAGAAACCAACGCAGAATATCCGCCGATAAAATTAACGCCGACTACTTTTGCCGCGTCATCCAAAGT
>JAZNRC010000064.1:0-2565 GCA_045590555.1 Lachnospiraceae bacterium
GCAACTGAATACAGATATGTTGCAGAATATATGTAGATATAAATAAGGAGTGAATACAATGGAACAGTACAAAAAAGAGTTCATAGAATTTATGGTAGATTGCAAGGTTTTGAAATTTGGCGATTTTACATTAAAGAGCGGTCGTAAATCACCCTTCTTTATGAATGCAGGCGGGTATGTGACAGGAAGCCAGTTGATGGGCCTTGGTGAATATTATGCAAAGGCAATTCACGATACATACGGCGATGATTTCGACGTATTGTTCGGACCTGCTTATAAGGGGATTCCCATCAGCGTTGTTACAGCAATTGCATACAGCAAATTGTACGGCAAAGAGGTTCGTTATTGCTCAGACCGTAAGGAAGAGAAGGACCACGGTGCGGACAAGGGAAGCTTCCTTGGTAGCAAATTGCAGGATGGCGACAGAGTGATTATGATTGAAGACGTTACCACATCCGGCAAGTCTATGGAAGAGACTGTTCCCAAGGTAAAAGGTGCAGCCAATGTAGAAATCGTTGGCTTGATGGTTTCATTAAACCGCATGGAAAAAGGTTTGAATTCCGATAAGTGTGCTTTGGATGAGGTAAAGGAAACTTACGGATTCCCTACCGCAGCCATCGTTGATATGAGCGATGTAGTAGAACATTTGTATAACAAGCCCTATAAGGGAGAAGTATATATTGATGATACCTTAAAAGCGGCAATTGATGCATATTATGAGCAGTATGGAGCAAAATGAAAAGAAGAAAACCATATAAATTTACAATAAAAAAGATATCACCGTGGAGTGTTATGTCAACCATATTAGGAACTGTTACATTGGTGTCCATGCTTTTGGCAATTATATTAACGTTTCGAAATATGGGTGTGGCAAAACAGGGATATGGACTGACATCCATTCTGTCATTGATTTTTTCAATAACGGGTTTGGTGTTGGGAATTAAGACCAGATTAGAAAAAGACATGTATTATATTTTTGCTAATCTGGGGATTATCATAAACGGTATTATGTTAGTATTTTTAGGCTATGTATTGGTGCTGGGAATCGGTTGAGATGGTTCAGAAAGAAAGGGTTGTAATCTTATGAGAGAGCGTTTCGAATTGGCAATGTATAGAATCGCGCAGATTCAGGAGGAAGACAAGGGTCTGATGGAGTATCAGCCCTTTTTTTGTCGTGTGGCAAAATTTATCTGCGAGTGTGTGGAACAGTTGCAGTGGTTAGAAAATGGTGGTTTGCATGAGGCGACTTTAGAAGAACTTCAGATTAAAAATGATATTTTATATCAGGATATTTTAAAAGAAAATTATGAGTTGAGTTATGCGAATCCCGCGTACACGACTAAGGTTTTTGGCGCGGAACCGGGGGTTTTGTTGAGTGTTCTATATACCGAGATGAGAAGCCTGATTCCTTTTGTATATGAAAGAAATATAGAAGAAATCACTATTCGACTGGAATTGTTTCTTGAGGTGTATGCTTTTTTTGACTGCAAAATGAATGAGGATGGTGTGAAACCTGCTTACGATGAGCTCCGGGATATGTTGTATTGGTATGTCAGTGATTATTCTGATGTAGAAACGGAGAGACGCGTCAGAGAACAATTGGACAGTTCAATTACTTTTGCCACGGATATTATTATGCAAAATGATTATTGTGATGTGAGATATCTGTATGCATACGGTGAGAGGATAACCGGGAATGAAATTAAGACAGCAGAATTCATTCATGAGTTGCCGGAGGAAACCATTGACAAAATGGCATTTACTTTTGCGGAAGGATACCGTAAAGGCTTTGTTGCGGCGGGAAAAGATTTATCCAAAAAAAATACGGTCAATATTCGTTATCGTTTGGGATTTGAACGTGTTATCAAAAAGTCGATTGAATATTTTAATGCCATGGGGCTGAAACCGGTCATTTATCGTACGGCTGCGGATATTTTTAATCGTAAAGCAGCAGGTAAAATCGGTTATTACGGTGCGGTAGCCAATCCACAGTATGATTATGATCATAGGGAGGACATGGCCCTGTTTTTAGACGGGCATATGGTAACAAGACGTTTGGAATGTCTAACGGCGGCATATGAAGAATATAAGGAAGCGGCGGCAAAACACGCCGGACCGGCCTGTATGGAAGTGTTTGGAGAGGAGATTTTTGAGCCAATACCGAAAAAAGAGAATCCACACTATAGCGACGAGCAACAGAAGTTAGTAGTGGAATATATTTCTCAGGCAGGTATGATTACCAACACATATATTAAAAGAGAAGAGCGCAGTTTTACGATTATCGCCTTTCCGGTAGCGGAAATCGGTGAAAACTTCCCTGCGATTTTTGAAGAAGTTATTGCGTTAAATACGTTGGACTATACTTTGTATCAAAATATCCAGCAGACGATTATTGATACGCTGGACACGGCGGAATACGTGCATATTAAGGGTTGCGGAAACAATCGCACTAACTTAAATGTACAGCTTGCAAAGCTTACGGATGCCGGCAAACAGACCAAATTCGAAAATTGCGTGGCAGACGTAAATATCCCTGTGGGTGAAGTGTTTACTTCCCCCGTGTTA